>NZ_JACVBL010000023.1:0-48779 GCF_014852285.1 Pseudomonas sp. PDM02
ATATAAGCCATTTTTTGATGCATCGCTACAACTGGATTCGGCCTCATCAATTCAACGATGGGTTGGCACCAGCGCGGGCCGAGGAAAAACTTAACGTCGTGTCCGGGATTAGTTGACCACTACATACTGTGCCTTAATAATATCGTTCCACAAATGGAACATGCACCCCACAAGATATACATGCTGGAGTTCGACCATACTCAAGGTGAACTTGCCATTTTTTCGCTATACCCCGTGGAAACCCTTAAGACTCTCGAAGAGTTTAAAGACATAACAGATACAACGACCATCAATAAAATTGGCGTTGAAGGTGACAAAGGCGGTCATGACCACTCAAGTATTAAATCAACCCATGCATTGGTTGTTGATTTCAGGCCACTTGGTATCTATGTGTTGTTCTGGGAGAAGCCAACCAAAGGAGATGTACTTAAAGCCGCACTTGATGGCCCGCTTGTCGCCTCATTCGGACTTAAAACCTCTGGAAGTCAAAAAGCATCGGGCAGTAAAAAGAGCCCTAGCGGCAAAAAGGCTATTGCGAAAAAGAAAAAATGAGAGCTGGTTTCAATCTGAAAACCATGCCTGATATGGCGTATTCGAGAGGGGGCGCTAAACGCGTCCACTCAACTTAGCGTTAAGTTCAGAAAAGGTCTTCTGCACGCGCGTAACAAGGCTCACGGAGATGGTGGTTGGTTGAAGGTGTTCAGTGCGCCAAGGGTGGGGACGGTTGGCTATTTTTGCAGCGTCTCCTTAAGCGGTGATTATCAGTCGCGCTAAAACCACATCTCACATTGCGCTCAACTCGCACCCGTCGGTCGCTGTACCCGCCAAAGCTACGCTTTGGCGGGTCCGTTAGCTCTACGTTAGCCAATGCCCGCAACGGGTCGGTGACTGCCGTTCGTGACAGACTGCTTTTGGCCGATAGCAGACATTACTCATCCTATCCAAATCTGCGAAATCGAATCGGAAGGTACCCAGCCCCCTAGCGTAGAATTTCCAAAACACGAGCCCACACCCGAGACGGACCCTCAATGCAAACCCCGACCACCCCAAACCCCCTCTGGAAAACCTACCTCCTTTTCCTCACCCCCATGGTCCTCTCCAACTTCCTCCAATCCATGTCGGGCACCGTCAACAGCATCTACATCGGCCAAATGCTCGGCACCCAAGCCCTGGCCGCCGTCTCCGGCATGTTCCCCATCGTGTTCTTCTTCATCGCCCTGGTCATCGGCCTCGGCGCAGGTGCGAGCGTGCTCATCGGACAAGCCTGGGGTGCACGTGAACCGCATCTGGTGAAAACTATTGCCGCTACCACGTTGCTGTTGGGAGCAATCATCGGCCTGACAGCGGCGGTGCTGGGCAGCGTATTCGCAAGGCCAGCCTTGCAAGGCTTGGGTACTCCGGCTGACGTGCTGGACGACGCCGTGTCCTACGCCCACGTGATGATGTGGATCATGCCGTCGCTGTTGGTCTATGTCCTGTTCACCCAACTGCTGCGCGGGGTGAGCGATACGGTGTCGCCGCTGATCGCATTGGTGGTGTCGACGTGTATCGGGTTGGCGCTGACGCCCGCATTGATTCGCGGTTGGTTCGGGTTGCCGATGTTGGGGATTCAGAGTGCGGCGTATGCGGGGTTGGTGGGGAATTTGTCGGCGATGGGGTGGTTGGCGTGGCGGTTGATTCGGCGGGGGCATCCGTTGGCGCCGGATCGGGAGATGTTCGCGGCGATGCGCCTGGATCGGGTGATTCTCGGCAAGGTGTTGCGCATCGGTTTGCCGACCGGGTTGCAGATGGTGGTGTTGTCGGTGTCGGAGTTGGTGATTCTGGCGCTGGTGAATCAGCACGGTTCTCAGGCGACGGCGGCGTATGGGGCGGTGACGCAGATCGTCAATTATGTGCAGTTTCCAGCGTTGTCGATTGCGATCACGGCGTCGATTCTCGGGGCGCAGGCGATTGGGGCAGGGCGCATTGAGCGGATGGGGCCGATTCTGCGCACGGGGTTGTTGATCAATGTGTGCCTGACCGGTGGTTTGGTGGTGTTGGGTTACCTGTTGTCGCACTGGTTGCTGGGGTTGTTTCTGACGGACGATTTGACTCGGGCGAAGGCCGAGCACTTGTTGCACATCATGCTCTGGAGCCTGTTGGTGTTTGGCTTTCAGGCGATTGTCGGCGGGATCATGCGGGCCAGCGGCACGGTGTTGGTGCCGATGGCGATTTCGATTGTGTGCGTGCTTGGCGTGCAGTTGCCGATGGCGTATGTGCTGGACGGGCAGTTCGGATTGCAGGGTGTGTGGATGGCGTTTCCGGTGGCGTATTTGGGGATGTTGATGTTGCAGACGCTGTATTACAAACTAGTGTGGCAACATCAGAAGATTGAACGGCTGGTGTAGATTGGATCCTTTATTTCAATCCTGGCCCTAATAAGTATGACTGTTTTAGTTGGAGGGGCCTTGAATGCGAGTTGGTCTCTATTGCAGATATCGTTAGTGAGGTAACAACTAATGGATCCAATAGAAGAATCTAAGGCTCCATGTAATTTACCAGGCCAGTTATCACGTGGCTTTCAGGGAAGTTGGGTATTATCCATCGAGGCGAGTTGTTTCTTCTGAACTAACCGTTTGTCGGTGGTTTGCACGAAAAATGAACATTTTTGCTTTAATGCCCTCTGATACTTCAGCACGTCGCCATGACCTGCCCCTGCAGCTGCAGAAAGAGAAGTGGATCCCGAACCTCATATGCATTGAATGCAAATGAGGATTTTTTTACCTGAAATTCAGGAGCCAACAAATAGCCGAACTTGATTTGCCGGGCAAATTAATCGGTTCAGCCGCGCCAAATCACTGATTTGGCTTGTCTTTTATCAGTCGGATCTCGTAGGGCCTGTAACTCGATTAGAGCCCCGCTGAACTAATGATTCGCACTGTATAATCAGTTGGAGAAGTACCGTGTCTATAAATACAATTATGAGTCTGGTCGAAAACAAAGAGTGTATGGAATTTGTGCGGTTGGGTGTTGTTTATGCTCACTTGGTCGCCTGTTGTGTTGCCATTGGTTTGGTGTTGACCAGTGATGTAGCCATGGTTAAGAACTTGTTGAAGGGCAAGGTGTTGTCGGAGCACGATAATGCGCATCTGGAAAGTCTCCAGACGTCTGTCGTTGTTGCATTGATTGCTTTGTGGGTCACCGGTATTGCAATTGTGGGTATTGATTATCTGGAGAAGGGAGTCGAGTACTTCATGAACCCGAAACTTCAAGCCAAAGTGATCATTGTCATGTTGCTGACGTACAACGGCATCTTGTTGCATCGCCTGGTGTTGCCGGCTATGCAGAAGGCCGGATCGCTGCTCAAGCTCGAGTTTAGTGCGCGGATGCTGGCGCTGTTCTGCGGCTCGCTGTCAGCGGTGTCCTGGATGTATGCGGCCCTGCTGGGTGTCGGACGCCCGTTGGCCTGGAAGTATTCACTCTCTGAACTGTTGATGGCGTATCCGCTGTTGATTGCACTGGGTTTCCTGGCAATGCTGGCATTGACTCAACGAGTGATAAAACAGAACGACGATGTGGTGCCGCAGCGGGCTGTTGCGAGTGCTTGCTAAGTTGTAACGTTCGCTGAACTTCCCGGATACCTCCGGTTTTAAAAAGAGGGCCACCCGTAACAGGGTGGCTCTTTTTTTTGCGTTAAAAGTTGCTCCAGAAAGTCGAGTGGTGGTTGTAGGCCGGTGGGCTTGCTGTCGTCCACCTTCGGACTGACAATCCAGAGTGACGGTGATGTAAACCGACAGGCGTGATCGCCTGGGGAGGTTTTCCACATGAGTCCTTCATCGACAACCATTCTGCAAGACCGCGCCGATGCCGGTCGGCGATTGGTGGCGCCGTTGCTCAAGTACGCGCATCGCCCCGATGTCATCGTCCTCGCCTTGCCCCGTGGCGGTGTGCCGGTGGCGTATGAAGTGGCGACCGCGCTGGACGTTCGCCTCGACCTGATGCTGGTGCGCAAACTGGGCGTTCCGACCCATCAGGAGCTGGCGATGGGCGCGATTGCCAGCGGCGGTATTCAAATCCTCAATGAGCATACGCTGCGGGCACACCCGATTGATCAGGCAACGTTCGAGGCCGTGGTCGCACGGGAAACCCGCGAACTGCTGCGGCGTGAGCAGGCGTATCGCGGAACGCGCGCGCCGGTGCAGCTCAAGGATCAGGTGGTGATTCTGATTGACGATGGCCTGGCGACGGGCGCTTCGATGAGGGCGGCGATTGACGCGGTGCGCGCACAGGCGCCGGCGCGCGTTGTCGTCGCGGTGCCGGTGGCGCCGGTTGAAACGGCGGAGGCGCTGCGCGGTGAGGTGGATGAATTGGTGTGCCCGATCACTGCTGATTGGTTTATGTCGATCGGGCATTGGTACATGGATTTTTCCCAGACTGCGGATGCCGAGGTCATCGGTTTGTTGACGCGGGCGTGGCAGCGGCAGGGGAGTGGGGCGGCGTAAACATTTGGGGTTTGAGAAATGGGTCATCCGTTGCAGGGTGGCCCATTTTTTTGGCTGGAAGTTGCGTTGATCTTGAGATCGCTATCGCCGGCAAGCCGGCTCCTACAAGGATCGGATTTGCACGCGCACATTGTAGGAGCCGGCTTGCCGGCGATAGCGGCCTCACGGTTTACACCGTTCGTCGCAGAACTCGCTAACCACCTATTGACACCCACCGGCATCTGCGTGAATATTCATCCATCGCATGCGACACAATCGAATGCGACACTAAATAAAACCTATAGCAACATCGAGGATTCACCCCATGAGCAAGATCGAAAAAGTCCTGGCCACCGGCAAAACCCACACCACCGCCAGCACTGCCGGCAATACATCCGGCGGCCACAACGGCAGCCTCGACATCACCCTGTCGACACCCGGCAGCGCCAAACCTGCTCATGTGTTTGCCGGCACCCAGCCGCACCCGGCTGCCGAGCAATTGTTCGCCGGTGCATGGTCGGCGTGCTACACCGCTGCCGTCGGTCTGGTGGCCAATGATTTGAACGTGGTGCTGCCAGCGGACTTCTCCGTCGACATCGAAGTCGATCTGGGGCAAACCGGCCCGGCCTACTTCCTTCAGGCTCGTTTGACCCTGCGCGTACCTGGCCTGCCGCACGACATCGCCACTACGCTGGCGCACACCGCTGATCAGATCTGCCCGTACTCGAAAGCAACACGCGGCAATATTGATGTGGCACTGAACGTACTCACCGCTTAATTATTGTTAAAACATCGCGTGCGATAAAAGCGCACGCGAAAAACAAATCCCCAATTGAGAGCATTCATCATGAGCAAGATCGAAAAAGTCCTGGCAACCGGCAAAACCCACACCACCCCTAGCGCAGCCGGCAACACGTCGCGCGGCCACAACGGCAACCTCGACATCGTGCTGTCCTCGCCCGGCAGCGCAAAACCGGCGCACCAGTTTTCGAACATTCTGCCGCACCCGACCGCCGAGCAATTGTTCTCCGGCGCCTGGTCGGCCTGCTATAGCGCCGCCGTCGGCCTGGTGGCCAAGGAGTTGAACGTGACACTGCCGGCCGACACAGCGGTAGACATCGAAGTTGATTTGGGCCAGACCGGCCAGGCGTACTTCATTCAGGGGCGATTGACCCTGCGCGTACCGGGCCTGTCGAACGAGGTCGCAACGAAACTGGCGCATGGCGCCCACGAGATCTGCCCGTACTCCAAAGCCACCCGCGGCAACATCGACGTGACGTTGAACGTCATCACCGAGTGATGCACCGCACGACCGGTTCGACTTCGCCAGGCGAGTCGAACCGGCCGCCGGCCCGGGCAACATCGATAAGCGTCAATTGGGCGCCAATGTGCTCTTCAGCCAGTGTTCAAAACGTGTCGCGCCCACGATCGGATTCGCTCCCGGCGTCAGTGACTGATCGTTGATGGGCGCACCGAAGTAAGGAACCGTGTCATCCGCGACGACCTCGCGCGGATCTTTGATGTGCCGCAGGTATTGGCTCACGAATTCAACGATTGGCTTGCGATCCGGCCCGGCGACTTCCAGGGTTCGGTTGTCTGGCGCTTTCAAGGCAATATCGGTCAGCGCCGTGGCGACATCGAGCGAGGCAATCGGTTGCAGTGCGGCAGGGGGCAGGTGGATGGTGTTGCCGTCTTCGCGACCCGAGTAGGCAATGGCCCCGATGAACTCGAAGAACTGCGTGGCGCGCAGGATCGTGTAGGGAATGCCCGAGTGTTTGATGAGTTTTTCCTGAGCCATTTTCGCCCGGAAGTAACCACTTTCGAGCATGCGCTCGGTGCCGACCACCGACAGTGCAACATGGTGTTTGACGCCGTCGATTTTCTCCGCCGCGAACAGGTTTTTCCCGGCCGTTTCGAAAAAGTGCAACGCCGCGTGATCCTCGAATGAGGGCGAGTTCGCCACGTCCACCACCACGTCTGCGCCTTTCAAGGCTTCCTTCAGTCCTTCGCCACTGATGACGTTGACGCCGGTACTCGGTGACGCTGCCAGCGCTTCATGCCCCAGTGCCCGCAGGTTTTTGCACAGTTGACTGCCGATCAGTCCAGTCCCTCCGATGACGACGATTTTCATGACCCGCCTCCCGTTGCGGTGAATGGAACACTCATTAAACACCTGCATGACTCAGGCATCCGGCGGGTAACGAGGTTGCGCGACAGGTGGTCGGGCCGCCGGTGCACCCATGGCACAAACGGCGATTTTTTGCTTTAGTCCACCTATGGCTGGCCTTTGTGTGCAGCACCTCACTGCACCAGGGCGTCCTGCCGGAGAATCCCATGAACCTTCGTTTCCCGCGTTCCGCCGCCGTGCTTGTCGCGCTCACGCTCGGCGTGTTGCCGTGCGCCGATGCCATCGAATACAAACAGGTGAATGAGACCGCCAGCACGATCTCTTTCACCTACAAACAGTTCAGCTCACGGGTCTACGGCACGTTCGGCAAGTTCGAAGGCAAGCTGGATTTCGACACGGCGAACCCCTCGGCAGCCCACGCTGTGCTCACGATCGAACTCGACAGCATCGATGCCGGAAGCAGTGACGCCAACGAAGAGCTGAAAAAGCCCGCGTGGTTCGACACGGCCACTTATCCGCAGGCAACGTTTGAATCGACCGCTGTAAAAGCGTTGAGCAACAACCGTTACTTGATCACCGGCAATCTCACCCTCAAGAAAATAACGCGCACGGTGCAAGTGCCGGTCCTGCTGAAGTCCCAGAAAGCCATCGGCATATTCGATGGCCAGCTGACGCTCAAGCGCAGCGACTTCAAAATCGGTGAAGGCGAGTGGGCGGATACGGTGGTTTCCGACGATATCAACATCAGGTTCCGGATGGTTGCGCCGGAGCAATAGCTGTTCAGCGTGCTGCGCAGTGTTCTGAATCACAGCGACTTTTCGTCGCTTGCTCTGCCATGGTTTTGCTGTCATCGTTCGCGCTACTGGTAATCTTTCTTATTTGAGAAATTTTTGCGTATGCGCGATTTTTCCGTGGCTGATGACGACGTTGCCCGTCGTCAGCGGACGTTCACCGACCTCTATAGCGATCACCATTCCTGGTTGCATGGCTGGCTACGGAAAAAACTCGGCTGTTCGCAACGTGCGGCCGATCTGGCCCATGACGCGTTCATTCGCGTGCTCACCCTCGCCGAGCCTCACACCATCAAAGAGCCGCGCGCGTTTCTGGCGACCATGGCGGGGCGCTTGTTGATTGATGGCGCCCGACGCCGGCGGATCGAGCAGGCGTACCTTGAGGCGCTGGCGATCCAGGCGCATGACGCCGGCATGCCTGACCCCGAAGCGATCCATGTGGCGCTTGAAGCGCTGGAAAAAATCGCCGTGATGCTCGCCGGGTTGCCAGACAAGAACCGCGAGGCGTTCCTGCTCAGCCGGCTCGACGGCCTTACCTACAGCGAGATCGCGATTGAACTGAAAGTGTCCGCCAGCACGGTCAAAAACTACGTCGCTGGTGCGCTCGTCCATTGCTACAACACCTTGTACGGGGCGGAACAGCCGTCGTGACGAACATCCAACCACCCTCCGAGCAGATGATTCTTGAGGCGGCTTACTGGCTGACGTTGTTGCACGACGATTTGGCTACCGACGCCGAACGCGTGGCTTTCGATGTCTGGTGCGAAGCCGACCCGCGACACGCGCTCGCCCTGGAGCGCATGCGGGCTTTGTGGGGCGGTTTTGATGAGCTGCCTGCCGCCCCCGCACGCGTTGCCCTCAAGCATGCCTTTGCCCGGCCGGGCCCGAGAGTGTCGGGCCGTGGCGCCCAGGCGATTGCGCTGCTGGGTGTGTTGGTCTGTGGCTGGATCGGCCTGGACAACATGCCGGTCTGGCTCGCCGATCAACGTACCGGCGTGGGCGAGCGGCGCGAGGTGGTGCTTTCGGACGGCAGCCATATTCAGCTCAACAGTCATTCGGCGCTGGACGTGAAGTTCGACGGCCAGCAGCGCGTCATCGAGTTGTTGGAAGGGGAGATGTGGGTCGAGGTGGCCAAGGACGCCCGGCGTCCGTTTGTGGTGCGCACTGATCAGGGGACGGCGACGGCACTGGGCACGCGCTATCTGGTGAAACGCGCAGCCGATGGTTCGACCGTGGTCAGTGTGCTGGAGTCTGTCGTTGCCGCCAAAGCCAACGGCGCCGAGGCGGTGAACGTCGCGGCGGGCGAGCAAACCACCCTCAGAGAGGGCCGGGCGCAAGCACCGCAACCTATCGGCAACGCCCACCCGGATGCCTGGACCCGGGGCCTGCTCAAAGTCGATGACCGCCCCTTGAGCGAAGTGCTTCAGGCCCTCGCCGGTTACCGACGGGGCCTGGTGCGCTACGACGAACAGGCGCTGCAAGGGCTGCGCGTCTCCGGCGTGTTCCGCCTCGACGACACCGATGCTGCGCTCGCGACACTGGCGGACAACCTGCCGATCCAGGTCGAGCACTTCACCGATCTGCTGGTGGTGATCAAACCCCTCTAACCCCCCAACCCTGTAGGAGCCGGCTTGCTGGCGATCCAGACGACACGGTCTGTCTGACCCACCGCCATCGCTGGCAAGCCAGCTCCTACAAGGTTGAGGAAGGCATCAATACCGTTTCACCCCAACCTGTAGGAGCCGGCTTGCTGGCGATCCAGACGATACGGTCTGTCTGACCCACCGCCATCGCGAGCAGGCTCGCTCCTACAGGGTTTTGGGTTATCCAAAAAAATATTAATGCAAATCGCTCGCATTCATTGTCTGTTTTTCCGACATGGCCGTCATGGTTAGTAACGCCTTCCATTTCGCAGGATTTCTCATGTCTCGCTTTGCTCGTCCGTTGCACCCACTGGCGCTTTCAGTGGCGATGGCTTTTGTCGCGGCGCCGCTGCTGGCTGCCGAATCACCGGTCGCGGGTTCACACACCAGTGCTGTCCGCAGTTTTTCGATCCCGGCCGGGGATTTGAGTCAGGCGCTGAACAGCCTGGCCGAGCAGGCAGACCTGGTGTTGGCCTTCGACCCGGCCTTGACGCGCGGTAAACGCAGCAATGGCCTGAGCGGACCATTCAGCACCGGCGACGCACTTGCCCAATTGCTCCAGGGCAGCGGCCTCAACGCCATCGCGCTGTCGGCCACGCGTTATCGCATCGAACCTGCACCTGAGGCGGTCGAAGGTTCTCTGGAGTTGCAGGCCACGAACATCAACGGCGCGTATGCGAGCGAAAGTCCGACCGGCCCGGTGGCGGGTTATGTCGCGACACGCGCGCTGTCGGCGACCAAGACCGATACGGCGCTGAACGAAACACCGCAGTCGATTTCCGTGGTCACCAAGGACCAGATGCGGGCCCAGGGCGCGGAGAACCTCAACCAGATTTTGCGTTACACCGCCGGTGTGATTCCCGAAACCCGTGGCTCTACCGCCTCGCGACTGGATCAGATGACCATCCGTGGTTTTTCCCCGGCCGTGTATCTGGACGGCTTGCGCATGCCGGGCAGTCGCGATGCCTCGCCGCAAAAAGACTCGTTTGATCTGGAGCGCGTGGACGTTTTGCGCGGGCCGTCGTCGGTGCTGTACGGGCAGGCCAGCCCCAGCGGTGTGGTGAACATGGTCAGCAAGCGGCCGCTGGATACGCCGTTCCATGAAATCGGCGTCGAGTACGGCACCTTCGACAAGAAACGCACGACCTTCGATTTGAGCGGCCCGCTCGACGACCAGGGCGTTTACTCCTATCGCCTGGCCGGTCTGTACGACGAGGCCGATGGTCAACTGGAACACACCGAAACCCAACGTCAGTCCATTTCGTCGGCATTCACCTGGCGCCCGAGCGATGACACGTCGCTGACGCTGCTGGGGCATTTCCAGAAAGACCCGAAGGCGGCTTCGTACGGTTCGACACCGGCGTGGGGCTCGGTGTTGCACAGCCCGACCGGGCGTGACATCGATGTCGATTTCTATGACGGCGACAAGGATTTCGAGAAGAGTGACCGCGAGTATTTCTCCATCGGTTATTTGTTCGAACATCACCTCAACGACGTCTGGACCTTGCGTCAGAACGCGCGTTACCTGCGCAGCGAGGGCGTTTATCGCAGCCTCTACAACAGCAACCTGCGCGCCGATTACCGCACCTCCAACCGGTCGACCATTGCCACAGACGTCGACCTGGATGCCTACACCCTGGATAACCAGGTACAGGCCAGATTCGACACCGGACCGGTGCAACACACGGTGCTGTTGGGTGGCGATTATCAGAACACCAGCACGGATACCAAGTCCGGTTTCGGCACGGGGCCGACGCTGGATATCTTTGACCCGGTCTATGGTGTTCCGGTCGTCACACCGGCGTTCACCACCGACGCGACGCAGCGTAACCAGCAGAAGGGCTTGTACCTGCAAGACCAGATCAAATGGGACAAGTGGGTGTTGCTGATGGGGGGGCGCTACGACTGGGCGACCAACAACAACAGCTCGATGAACTTGCGCAACAACGTAAAGACCAAAACCTCTCTGGACAGCGAGGCGTTCACCGGTCGCGTGGGGCTGGTCTATCTGTTCGATAACGGCCTGTCGCCGTACATCAGCTACGCCGAATCCTTCGAACCGCAGTCGGGCACCGGCTACGGTGGTTCGGTGTTCAAGCCGACCGAGGGCCAGCAATACGAAGTGGGGATCAAGTACCAGCCACCGGGCAGCAACAGCTTTATCACTGCGTCGGTCTTCGACCTGCGCCAAAGCAACGTGCCGACGCTTGATCCGGATCCGACGCACCTGTGCGGCACCGGGCGTTGCCAGGAACAGAGTGGTGAAGTGCGCTCCCGTGGTTTCGAACTCGAAGGCAAGGCCAGCCTGAATGACAACCTGGACATCACCGCCGCGTACGCTTATCTGGACAACCGCATCACCAAGTCCAACAGCACCGTGAGCTACGCGCCGCTGACCGACATCGCCGTCGGCCCGGCAGTGCCGGCGAAAGGCACCACCAACTATGGCGTGCCGCGTCATACGGCCTCGGTCTGGGCGGATTACACCTTCCACGACGGCGTTGCCAAAGGCTTCGGTGTCGGCGGCGGGGCGCGTTACGTCGGTTCCTCCTGGGGCGACACTGCCAACACGCTGAAGGTGCCGGGTTACACGCTGCTGGATGCGGCAGTGCACTACGACATCCCGCACATCAACAGCCTCAAGGACAACCTGCGCCTGGCGGTGAACGCCAGCAACCTGGCCAACAAAGAGTACGTGGCGTCGTGCTATTCCTATTCGTGGTGCTGGTATGGCGCACAGCGCACCGTTCAGGCGAGCGCGACGTATCAGTGGTAACACCACGCTGAGCTGACACACCACGTCGCCTGAATCGCCAGCAAGCCGGCTCCTACACACCACCGAACCTGTAGGAGCTGGCTTGCCAGCGATGGCGGTGTATCTGATACACCGCGCAAGCCCCATCGCCAGCAAGCCGGCTCCTACAAGGATCAGTATTCACCTGACACACCACCGAACCTGTAGGAGCTGGCTTGCCAGCGATGGCGGTGTATCTGATACACCGCGCAAGCCCCATCGCCAGCAAGCTGGCTCCTACAAGGATCTGTATTCACCTGACACACCACCGAACCTGTAGGAGCTGGCTTGCCAGCGATGGCGGTGTATCTGATACACCGCGCAAGCCCCATTGCCAGCAAGCCGGCTCCTACAAGGATCTGTATTCACCTGACACACCACCGAACCTGTAGGAGCCGGCTTGCTGGCGATTCAGGCGACGCGGTGTGGCTGGCCAGACGTCAAGGCGTGGCCGTTTTAATGCACGGCAATTGGCGCTGTAACGGTCTTCCCGAGCGCTGAGCGAACGGTGATGGTCGGGCTCGGTGTCGGGCCGTTGCCGGTGGTGGTAACGGACAGTCTCCAGCGTGCACCCGTACCGTTCGGCGTGAGCGTCGCGGTTCCCAGATTGAGCTGGCCGCCCGTGGTCGACGCACTGACGGTGATGCTGTTGCCCGCCGCCCGCGAGGTCGTCCCGGTCACGTCCCAGGTATAGCGATTGTTGCTGCGCACGTTGACGGAAGCGCGGGTGACCAACAACGTTTCATTCACCGCCGCCGCAGCGCTGACCGCCACGGACACCGTCGCCGGTTTGTCCGAGACGGCGCCAAGGTTGTCACTGGCTTCGTAGGTAAACACCGCAGTGAACGGCGCCGCAACAATGGCCGGTGGCATATAGAACACTCGAATGCCGTCGGTGCTCACGGAGCCCTGACCCGAATCCGGCTGGGTCAGGCCGACAACCTTGAGCGGCAGGTTACCGTCCGGGTCGGTGTCGTTGGCCAGCACGCTGATGGTCACTGGCAGGCCGTTACTGCTCGTGGCGCTGTCATTGTTGGCCACGGGTTTTTTGTTCGGGCCTTCATTATCATCGCCGTCAACGCCAGTGCGGAAAGTCGGCAGTGCCACGGAGTTGACGAAGGTGACGCCGTCCCAACCCGGTATCGGCGTTGGCATCAACTGGAACTGCCCCGGATGCTCGGAATCCCAGCGCAGCAGCATCGACGTGTCCTCGTGCTGAGTGTTGTGGCAGTGCTCCATGTAGGTGCCGGCAAACTCGCGGAAGTGGAGCGCCACGTCGACATCCACTGAACTGTCGACGCCTTCGCCGATGCGAAAGACGTCCTTGCGTGCCCATTTTTCCCATTCCGGCGGTGCCTTGCCGTCGCGACTGAGAATGACGCCTTCTTCGAAATGCACATGCACCGGGTGGTTCCAGCCATTGCCGCCGTTCTTGATTTTCCACACTTCGAGGGTGCCGTCGCCGGAGAACCCGGCGTCCGTGGGGCCGCTGGCCAGTTGCGGTGCGGCACTGATGCGGCGCGGGTCCATGGGAAAGCCGGGGCCGCCATCGGTCTTGATCGTCCACGGTGCTTCATCGGTGCCATCGGAGCGACCGAAAATGAACTCACGATGCCGCGCCACGTTGAGCCTGGCCTGGTCATTCGGGTTGTCGCGATCGATGGGCAACGGGATCATCGTCTTGCCGCCAGGCACAAAGGCTGCCGGGTCCATGGCCACGTCCTGACCGCTGTAGGGCTGAACCAACAGTTGCAGGAATTTGCCAACCACCGGGTCGCCCCTGTCCCATTTCGGGCCTTTGCTGGTTTGCTTGAGGACGGCCTTGTACTTCTCGGACAGCACGTCAGCCAGGGGGGCGGGTTCTTCCGGGCCCTTGCCGTCTTCGTGCACCAGCAGGTTGACGAAGTACAGTTTGTCGCCGACCTTGATCCCGTTTTTCGAGAAGTTGACGATGATGTCGAAACGTTCGGCGATGCCCATGGTTGGCAGGATCGCATTGTTATTCGTCTTATCGCCGTCACCATCCAGGTCCATGCTGCCGTCGAACGGCACGGCGTGTTCCATGATATTGCCGTCGTTGGCAATCAGGTGGAGCGGCACCCGATTATAGGAAACCCCAGAACCGGCAGGCCCCGGAAATTCACCGCCATTGCCGCTGATTTCCCGTACCAGCGCGAGCTTGAAATAGCGCGACACCGAGCCGTTGAGAATGCGGAAACGATAGCTGCGTGCGCGGACTTTCAGGCTCGGCTGGTACTGCCAGTTGACCAGCATCTGATCCCCGAGAAAGCCGTCGGTGTTGAACGGGTTGAACCACAACTGGCCGTTCTCGTCCCAGGCCTTATCGGAGATCAGCAGGTTCACGTCGTAGTCGCGGTTGCCCCAAGGCATCGCCGAACCGCTGGGAAAACGCAGGTTGACGCCGTCCTCGATCGCTTCGTTGCCGCGATCCACAGCGCTGTAGTAATTCATCATTGCCGCATTGCCCTTGTAGACATTCTGCGCGGTGAAATCGAGCATGTGGTCGTGGAACCAGTGGGTGCTCATGGTCTCGCGCCAGTCGCCACGGATTTTTATGCTGCCGTTTTCGCAGGTCTTGAGGCCCGGACTGACATCGTTGACGAAGAGTTTTTCGCCCGGTGAGCAGGGGAAGGCTGCACGCGGATCCTGCGCCTTGGTGTTGATCGTGTCGTAGCCGGCCAGTTGCAGCGGCCAGCGATAATCGTAGAACTGCCCCGGAAAGAAAAATGCATTGGTAAAGCCATCGCTTTCAGCCGGCGAGTGCCCATTGTGTTCGTGGGTGCTCAGGGTGTGCAGGCCAAAACCGGCGTTGGCTGCGGGGTCGATTGGCAGGGCGTTGTAATGGCGCATCAGCAACGCTTGACCGTAGCGGACCATTAGCAGTTTGGCCGGCACGGTGCCGTCGAACGTCCACAGCGAGTTGTGATTCTGCACCGGCATTCTTGAATGAAAACGCACGTCGATACCGCGAGTGGTGCCCGCTGTCGCCGGGATGTCCGAGGTTTGGTAGTAGAGCCCGCCGGGGGCGAATTCACCCTTGTTGTAGTGGTGCAATTGTTGGGCGTCACGCAGGCCTTGGTTGGTTCTGGCACCGGCTTGAACAGTCTTGAACTGAACCTGCGGGAAGAACTCGTTCCAGCGTTGATGCGACCGGCCTTTTCCCGGTGGCCGACCCTCCGCCGGCGAGCCTACCGGATGCCGGTTGAGGAAGGCTTCGATCTGCGCTTTCCACGGATTGCGGTCCAGTACATTGGAAAACTGCGAAGGAAACGGGGACAACCCCGGCTGGCGCAGGAAGGCTTCGAGCGCTGCACTCGACGGGCCGCTGCGGGCGACGTTGTTCGGATCCTGCTGGGGCGCCGGGCCGAGGGTTGGCACGGGGAATGTTATCGTCTGCGGCGGGGTAGTCGGGTCGAGTGTTTCCGAGCCGAACTCTTCGAACAGCAGCAGTTGTTGAGTGAATGGTTCGGCTCCGAACAAGGGGCTGGGCTTGCCGTTGGTGGGGTAGTTGAACGACGTCTGCGCGGCGGGCGGCAGTACGTTGTCGGCACGCGGCGTGTTTCGGTCGCCGAACTCGCCGTTGGGCAAGGCCAGGGCACCTTGATTGGCCGGGGGAAGATTTTTCAGTGCTTCCAGGGCTGCCTTAGGGTCGGCAGGCGGGTTATGGAAGGCTGACGGATCGGTCGGAGGCGGTGGCCCGAAATCATCGAGCGGAGCGGCATTCACCGCAGACAGGCTGAAAGTCATCAGCATCACCAGAGTAATGCCCGGCGTCCGGAAAAAGCCGGGCGACTTGTTCACAGGAGCTGAGCTTTTCATGGTGGTTCTCTGGGGGCGTGTCGTGGTGTCGGCACATGCGCAAAAATCGACGCAAAAGCTGAGCCACTAACGAGATTGTCAGATAAATCATCGCGTTAGGTTCAGTGATATGCGTGGGAAGTGTTAACGAGAGTTAACAGTTGGGGGATATTCCTCAGTCTTGGGGAGGGTGTTATTCCCCATTGCCCCGCCCGGTGAGGAGGTGTTGCCGCTGGCCCCATCGCCGGCAAGCCGGCTCCTGCAGTTGATTTCCATAGTCACTCGACATGACTGCCAACTGACACGCCACCCCGGTCTCGTCGGCGCGTTATGATAGGCGCGTCCGCCGCCAGAGTCAGAGCAGAGCCTCAATGCCCCAGATTACCCATTTCAAAACCTCGTGCCCCGAGCACCTCACCAGCCAGATTCTGCAGATGGTGGTCGATAACCTGACCGACATCAGCATAGTCGCCATCCCGCCGAGCAACCTGTTGTACAACGTTTACCAGTACGCGATCGGCTATGAGGTTCACCTCTATCTGGAGGCGCTGAACGGGGCGAAAGGGGTGGCGGTGGAGTTGCTGGTCGCGACCGATGTGGACGATCCGGAACAGGTCATCGGCTTCTTGCTGTACCTGCCGATCAAGGACGATCCCGAGGCGTGCGGCGTCGCATACATGGCGGTGCAGGCCGGCCATCGGCGTCAGGGCGTGGCGCGGCGGATGCTGCGGGAAATGGTCGGCCGCTATCCGCATGCCGAGCTGACCTGCGCGGTGGCCAAGGTGCCGTGGTTTGAATCGATGGGCTTTCAGGTGCTGGGCACGCGCGGCACGCAGGTGTTGATGAACACCCGCGATCATCGCTCTGACGGGTTGATGGGGCTGCTCGACGTGGCGTCGATCTACAGCTCGCTGGAGGTGCGGCAGATTCATACGTACCTGCTGCAAAAGCACGGCAAGCGGGCGATGCTCGATGCGGAAAAGCAGCGTGACCGGCATCTGGATCAATTGACGCACAAGGCCAATGAATTTGTCCGCGAGCGGTTGGGCGAGTCGCCGCGCTGACTGCGCCCCACCAGTCAAATCGATCAACTGTGGGAGCAAGCCCGCTCCCACATTGGGCCATGGCAAAATTCAGGAAAGCTTCACGTTCATGGTGATCCGCGCCGTGAACACCTTCTTCCCCTCGACGTCGTGAATGTCCACCGGCACGAGTTTGTCGCCTTCCGTGGTCCAGTCCACGGAACCCCCATCGGCCACCGCCGTCACGTCGGTTTTTGCCTTCGCCAGGTACTCCACCGTCATGCCTTTTGGAATCCAGCGTGCGCCTTCGGGAATCGACACGTCGGTCATCATTCCCGCCGCCAGTTCAGCCGCATTGCACATCGCGATCGCGTGCACGGTGCCCAAGTGGTTGGTGATTTCCTTGGCGAACGGCACCTGCACCGTCGCGCAGCCTTTGCGCAACTCCGTGACCAGCGGGTTGATGGTGCTGAAGTAGGGCGCAACCTGACAGGCCATTTTGCTGAATGCTTGCGGGCCCACGCTGTTGAACATGCTGAGAAACTGACTCATTTGAAACCTCGCTGAGGGGCTTAAAACAGAATGGTGTTCCGTTACAGAATAATGTTCTGTAACGGAACAGTATTCTGTCGGCGGGAAATCTGTCAACCTGTCGCCACGTGTCCGATGGCAGTCATCTGCCTTCACCATCGATTTTTTGGGACTGTGTTGAGCATGGAAACGTCAGATTTACTCGAGCGCTGCTACCCCGGAAGACGTGCCGAACTCAAGCGCGATATTTTTCGAAAGGCCCTCGCCCTGTTCAACGAGCAGGGGATCGAGGCCACGACCATTGAAATGATCCGCGCCGAATGCGACACCAGCGTGGGTGCGATTTATCACCACTTCGGGAACAAGGAAGGGTTGGTGGCCGCGCTGTTTTTCACCGCCCTGGATGATCAGGCCAGGCTGCGCGACAGCTATTTGAGCGAGGCGAAAACCACGCAAGAGGGTGTGTATGCGCTGGTGCACAGTTACGTGGATTGGGTCGACAGCCAACCCGAATGGGCGCGGTTCCAGTACCACGCGCGATTTGCTGTCACCAAGGGGCCTTTGAAGGACGAACTGGCTACCCGTAACAAGATGCGCAACAAGCAATTGCTGGAATGGCTGTCGGATTCGGCCAGAGGCGATGAGTTGAAATGTTTTCCGGCTGAATTGATGCTGTCGCTGATTATTGGTCAGGCAGACAACTATTGCAGGACGTGGTTGTCGGGCCGGGTGAAGGGCAGTCCGAAGGTGTACAGGGACGAGCTTGCACAGGCGGCGTGGCGGTCGATTTCCGGCGGTTGACCTGCAAAAAAGCCTGGCCTGATTGCGCAATGCTGTTCGGAGGGCATGCGCTAACGGGAGGTTTTGAATGGGGGCATATCCGTTGCTGCGGTAACGGCGGCTATTGGTTTCGCTTTTACAGCGAGTCACTTGGAAGAGCCCCAAGTAACCAAGGGCTTTTGCCCCTTTCGTTCGGTGCCTCGCTGTGGCTCGGCATGCCCTCGCTCCGGTCCTGCTCCGTGGGCCCGCCGCCATCGGCCATCCCTGGCCGGGGGCGGCTAACCCGGCATCCATGCCGGGTTGCCCACTACGCAGAACCTGCGCTCGGCCTCTCGAGGGGGCGCTCAGATCAAAAGCGGAAGGCGAGCTAACGCTCGGCCTGATGAGTGGTGGAAATCAAAAGCGTACGCAGATCCCTGTAGGAGCCGGCTTGCCGGCGAAAATCGTCTGGACACCGCGTTCATTCAGACAGTACGCGTTATCGTTGACGTCCATCGCCAGCAAGCTGGCTCCTACAATTTTGAATCGTGTGAACCCAATCCCTTGTAGGAGCCGGCTTGCTGGCGATAGCGGTGGGTCAGTCGCGCATTTATCGCCTGAAAGGACGCCATCGCCAGCAAGCCGGCTCCTACAGGGGGAATGTGCAAACATCCAAAATTAGCGGGGCCAGCACAGTGTAGGAGTGCACGCAGGATTGAAGAGCCAGGTCGGCTTTCAGGCCGCCTCGGCGGCTGTGGCGGTAGTCGCCCCCTCGAGAGGCCGAGTGGAGGTTCTGCGTAGTGGGCAACCCGGCAAGGATGCCGGGTTAGCCGCCCCCGGCCATGGATGGCCGATGGCGGCGGGCCCACGGAGCAGGACCGGAGCGAGGGTATGCCGAGCCACAGCGAGGCACCGAACGAAAGGGGCAAAAGCGCTTTGGTTACTTTCCGCCGGGCCGCGCAGGCTTTTCGAAAGTGACTCGCTGTAAAAGCGAAACCAATAGCAGCATCACCGCAGCAACGGATATGCCCCCCACCCAATCCAAAAAATCACAATTAAACAGCATGACTACGATCAGATGCCGGGCTTTTTCTGGTCTGTCACCCATGCAAAAAAAAAGAGCCTCAAGGCTCTTTGATGGGGAAAAAGTAGAGCCCTTGAGGCTCAAGATGCACGTGAAACAGGCGGTGAGCTTGGTAGGGGTTCAGATCACTCACCACCTACGCAACCGCTCGAGTTGAGCAAACAAACGGCTGCGTAGAATCATCGTAGGAAGATGGAGTTTGGCACTCAAGTACCGCTAGTCGCGTCCCGGCCAGCCCGCACGACGCAAGGCGTTGAGCAGCGTTTCGGCGTCCAGCCCCGGCACCGCATGGCCATTGCCCTCGGCGGTGTCGCAGGCCAGCAGAGCGTTGATGATTGCTTCTTCCACGGCTTCGGTAGCGGCAAGGAACAACTCGCTGATGTGGTCGTTGTTGACCATGCTCAGGTTCTCGGTTGTCGGCGCCTTCTTGCTCTCATAAGCAGCGGGTGGCACATCGTTGCCGGTCGCAAAGGCAATGAAAATATCGCCGCTGTGGTCTTCGTTACCGCCACCGGTCCGCGCCAGACCGAGGCTGGCGCGCTGGGCGAGGCGGGTGCATTGATGTGGCAGCAACGGTGCATCGGTGGCCAGGCACACCACAATCGAACCCATGCCCGGATGCGGCAACGATGCCTTGAGGAATGGCGAGTCAGCCTTTTCCATATAGCGCCCGACCGGGTAACCGTCGACGCGTAATTCGTTACGGATGCCGTGGTTGGCCTGGACGATGGCGCCCACTGTCCAACCACCCTGGACTGCATTCAAACGTCGCGAAGCGGTGCCGATGCCACCTTTGAATTCGTGACAGATCATGCCGCTGCCGCCTCCCACCGCACCTTCTTTCACCGGCCCGCTTGTCGCCGTGCGCAGGGCTTGGGCCACGTGCTCGGGTTTGACGTGGAAACCGTTGATGTCGTTGAGCAAGCCGTCGAAGGTTTCCAGCACCACCGGCATGTTCCAGTAAAGTCGCCCGTCATCCGGTTGCTGTTCGCGGTCCAGCACAATCAACGCATCGCGCACCACGCCCAGGCTGTGGGTGTTGGTGAAGGCGATCGGGCTGGTGAGCAGGCCCGCTTCGCGGATCCATTCCAGGCCTGTGGCATCGCCGTTGCCGTTGAGCACATGGACGCCGGCAAAACACGGTTGCTGACTGGTGGAACCGGCACGCGGCTCGATCACGGTGACGCCGGTCAGGATGTCGCGACCGTTGGCGGTGCGACCTCGCACATCACTGTGGCCGACCCGCACGCCGGGCACATCGGTGATGGCATTGAGCGGGCCGGGTTGCAGTTGGCCGAACTGGAGGTTCAGGTCGCGGGCACGTGGTTTCATTGTTTCTCTCATCTTCAATTCCTGGCAGAAAAATAACTGGAGGCATTCGAACCTGTAGGAGCCGGCTTGCTGGCGAAGCGCTCTTGAGGACGCCATCGCCAGCAAGCCGGCTCCTACAAAAGCGGGTTCACTGCCCGTTTTTGACCTTGCTCCAGATCCGCGTGCGCACGCGTTCGGTAGCCGGCGGCAGCGGCTGGAGGGTGAATAACGTGGCCAAGGCTTGCGCGGACGGGTACACCGCCGGGTTATTGCGAGTCGCTTCGGCCACCAGCGACGTGGCGCTACGGTTGCCGTTGGGGTAGTTGAGGTGATCACTGACCGGGGCAATCACTTCAGGGCGCATCAGGTAGTCGATGAAGGCCAGACCCTGCTGCGGGTGCGGTGCGTCCTTGAGCAACACGAGGGTGTCGAACCACACCGGCGCGCCTTCCTTCGGCAGGTAGTAGGCGATCTTCACGCCGTTGTTGGCCTGCTCGGCGTTGGTCTTGGCTTCCAGCATCGCGCCGGACCAACCCACCGCGACGCAGATGTTGCCGTTGGCCAGGTCGCTGATGAATTTCGACGAGTTGAAATAGGCGATGTGCGGACGCAGTTTGAGCAGCAGCGCTTCGGCCTTCTTGTAGTCCTCGGGATTGGTACTGTTGGGCGGCAGGCCGAGGTAGTGCAGGGCGACCGGCAGCATCTCCGACGGCGAGTCAAGCATGGCCACGCCGCACTGGCCGAGCTTGGCCAGGTTGGCTTCGTTGAACACCAGCTCCCAGGAGTCCACCGGTGCCTTGTCGCCCAGCGCGGCGCGGACTTTATCGACGTTGTAGCCAATGCCGTTGGTGCCCCACAGGTACGGCACGGCGTACTGATTGCCCGGATCGTTGTTGGCCAGTTTCGCCAGCAGGTCAGCATCCATGTTTTTGAAGTCAGGCATCTGCGCGTGGGGCAATGGTGCCAGGGCGCCGGCCTTGATCAGGGTCGGCAGGCTGAAGTTGCTGGCCACCACCACGTCGTAACCGCTGCGGCTGGTGAGCAGTTTGCCTTCCAGCACTTCGGCGCTGTCGAAAGTGTCGTAAACCGGCTCGATCCCGGTGTCGCGCTTGAAGTCGTGCAGGGTGTTGGGTCCGATGTAGTCGTACCAGTTGTAAACGTGAACCGTCGGGCTTTCGGCAGCCAACGCCGACAGCGAAACGCACAAACAGGCGCTCAACCCGAGATTGATCTGTTGAAGGCGACGACTCATGATGCGGCACTCCTGGCCTGCTGCAGGCCGGTGATGAACAGGTGCTTGCAGCGTATCGGCAGGCCGGGGACTCACCCATTCCCATCATGGGTTACTCGAAAGGGGTAGAGCGTGGACGCGTTGCTGAAAGAGTTGCCGGTGCACCAGGGCCTGGCGCGGGTGTTTGGCGCGTTGGGCCGGGACAGTTTCTGGCGCGCACTGGTCGACACGCTGCGGTTGCTGGTGCCGCTGGACAACGCATTGGTTGCGGTGTTGCGGCCGGGGCGAGTGCCGCGCCTGCTGATCGATTTCGACGCCAAGGGCAGCGCCGACGAGCATGAGGAACTGGCCGGTTACAGCGCCGGCATGTACCTGCTCGATCCGTTTTATCAGGCCGCGTGTGCAGGCATTGCCGATGGCTTGCACAGCCTAGAGTCGCTGGCGCCAGACCAGTTTCAGCAAAGCGAGTACTACCTGAGTTACTTCCGCTCGGTGGTGGGCGACGACGAGTTGCAGTTCATGATCAACGTCGAAGATTCCGTGCTCGGTTTGTCACTCGGCCGTTCGACGCGTTTTACCCTGGAAGAGCAGGGCCGTCTGCTTTGTGTGCGTGACTGGGTGCTGGCGGCGATGCGCCGTCACCTGCAATTGATGCCGCCAGAAGGCCCGGTTGCCGAAGCCGTGGCCGGGGATCTGGCGACGTTGCTGGATCGCTTCGATGCGCGTTTGACGGTGCGCGAAATCGAAACGGCGCGCCTGATTCTTCAGGGCTTTTCAAGCAAGGCGATTGCCCAGCAATTGGGGATCTCGCCGGAAACGGTGAAAGTGCATCGGCGCAACGTCTATCACAAGCTCAACGTGAACGGGCATGGAGAGTTGTTTGCGTTGGTGTTGCAGCCGCGTTGACTGGCCAATCAAAGAGATTTGTTGCCTGTCAGGCCCCCATCGCGAGCAGGTCGAATCGTCGCACCGTCACTCCCACATTTGACCGCATTCCAATGTGGGAGTGAGCCTGCTCGCGATGGAAGCAACTCGGTGTTACTGCCGAAACACCAACGCCTTCAACCCGCACTCGACATCCGCATCCGGAAACTCCGGCGGATTCTCCAGCCGTTGCTCGAACCGCAGGCTCGGTGCCTCGCGCATGACGCCATCAATCAGGAAATCCGCGCCAAACGCCGGGTCGTTCATGCAGGCCAGCACCGTGCCCTGTGGCGTGAGCAACTCCGGCAACCGACGCAACACGCGCTGGTAATCCTTGGTCAGCAGAAAACTGCCTTTCTGGAAGGACGGCGGATCGATGATCACCAGGTCATAAGGGCCTTTACCGATCACTTTGCCCCAGGACTTGAACAGGTCGTGGCCGAGGAAACTCACCTTGCTCATGTCGTGGCCGTTGAGCCGGTGATTGTCGCGACCACGGTTCAGGGCCGGGCTGGACATGTCCAGGTTGACCACATGTTCGGCACCGCCCTCGATGGCCGCCACGGAAAAACCGCAGGTGTAGGCAAACAGGTTCAACACGCGCTTGCCCTCGGCATTGGCGCGCACCCAATCGCGGCCGTAACGCATGTCGAGGAACAGCCCGGTGTTCTGCTTGCGCCCAAGGTCCACGCGATAACGCAGGCCGCCTTCGGTGATGGTCATGTCATCGATGACTTCCCCGACCAGCCATTCGGTGGTGCTTTGCAGCAGGTAGCGATGTTGCAGCGCCAACGTATGCGCGCCGGATGTCGCCCACGCCGGCGATTGAGTGAGCGCCATCAACCCCTGTTTCAGCGCTTCCAGCTGCGCCGCTTCCGGTTCCTTGAACAATGACACGAGCACCACGCCTTGCAGCCAGTCGACGGTCAATTGCTCCAGCCCCGGCCAGCACCGTCCGCGACCGTGGAACAGTCGGCGGGTTTCTGCGGGTGCCGCGGCCAGGGCGGTCAGCAGATGGTCGTGGAGGGTGGTGAGCGCGTCTGAGTTCATCGGGCGGTGTCGGTCATTTGAGGGGGCGGCATTTTAACCACAAATGCACTCCTTGGGCTGACAACCCAATTCCCTGTAGGAGCAGGGGCCTGAGTTATCACGGTTAATTTAACTTTACGTGAGGATTTGGCGATCTGTCGGCTCCCATACTCGGCTCCAACGAATAACAACAACCGCCGGGAGCCGATCATGTCGCCGATTCCTGCTTCATCCCATCCGCGCTGGCTGCGCCTGACCCATTGGCTGAACGCCCTGGCGGTGCTGGTCATGGTCACCAGCGGTTGGCGCATCTACAACGCATCGCCGCTTTACGACTTCAGTTTCCCGAAAGGCATCACGCTGGGCGGCTGGCTCGGCGGGGCGTTGCAATGGCATTTCGCGGCGATGTGGTTCCTCGCCATCAATGGCCTTGTCTACCTGATCATCAACCTCGTCAGCGGTCGTCTTTCTCGACGCTTTTTCCCGGTGTCGCCCAAAGGTGTTCTGCAGGACCTGTGGGCCGCATTGCGCGGGCGGCTGGGGCATGCCGAGCTGAGTCATTACAACCAGGTGCAGCGGCTGGCTTACCTGTTCGTGATGCTCGATATCACGCTGTTGGTGGTCTCCGGGCTGGTGTTGTGGAAGTCAGTCCAGTTTCCGCTGTTGCGTGAATTACTCGGCGGTTACGAAGCCGCGCGGCATGTGCATTTCATCGCGATGGCGCTGTTGGTGGCGTTTGTCGCGGTGCATCTGGTGATGGTCGCACTCGTTCCCAAAACGCTGCTGGCCATGATTATCGGTCGCAAGGAGCCCGTATGAAAAAGCCCATCGCAGGCCTAGATGAGTCATCCATCCTCAAAGACGCCCGGAAAATCATTGCGCCACAGATCGAAGACCGCTCGCGCCGTTCGTTCCTGATGCGTGGGCTGACCCTCGGCGGCGTGGCCATGTTGTCGGGCTGCAACCTGACCGACAACGAAAGCGTCGAGACCGCGTTGTCATCCATGTCGCGGTTCAACGATCGGGTGCAGGGCTGGCTGTTCAATCCCGATGCACTGGCACCGACCTATCCGGCGTCGATGATCACCCGGCCGTTTCCCTTTAACGCTTTCTATGGCATCGACGAGGCACCCATCGTTGAGGAAGAAAGCTATCGACTGGAAGTCACCGGCCTGGTCGCCGACAAGCGCAGCTGGCGCCTCGAAGAGCTGCGCGCGATGGCGCAGAACGAGCAGATCACCCGGCATATCTGCGTCGAAGGCTGGAGCGCGATCGGGCGCTGGGGCGGCGTGCGGTTCAGCGATTTCCTCAAGCGGGTCGGAGCCGACACCGATGCCAAATATGTCGGTTTCAAATGCGCCGACGATTACTACACCAGCATCGACATGGCCACCGCGCTGCACTCACAGACGTTGCTGGCGCTGACCTATGACGGCGCGGTGCTGCCGCGCGAATACGGCTTTCCGATGAAGCTGCGCATGCCCACCAAGCTCGGCTACAAAAACCCCAAACATATTCAGGCGATTTTCGTCAGCAACACCTACAGCGGTGGCTACTGGGAAGACCAGGGCTACAACTGGTTCGGTGGCAGCTGACGGCACCCGCCAACTTCACAGCGCGGCTCACGCTGCGTTCAATCGCAACCTGTGCTTCAAGGAGTTTCATCATGAAAAAGTTGACCACCGTCGTATTGTCCATGTGCCTCGCCGTAGGCGCCGCCAGCGTGTTTGCCGCCGAGACGACAACCAGTGATGGCATGAGCAAGGACAGCATGAGCAAAGATTCGATGTCCAAGGACGCCATGAAAAAAGACTCGATGATGAAAAAGGATTCCATGTCCAAGGACGCGATGAAAAAGGATTCCATGTCCAAGGACGCGATGAAAAAAGATGCCATGTCCAAGGACGGGATGAAAAAAGACGAGATGTCCAAGGACGCCATGAAAAAGGACAACATGTCGCAGTAAGCCAAAACAACCCGATCCCCTGTAGGAGCGAGCCTGCTCGCGAAGGCGTCAGGTCAGTCAACAGTGATGTTGAATTTTAAGCCGTCTTCGCGAGCAGGCTCGCTCCTACAGGTTTTTGCATTCCAGAAAGGCGCCGATCTGATTTTGCAGGACGCCTGATTTCGTCGACTCCCTGTATCAAAAATGAATTTCCGCCGAGTCCGCTGCTCATACCTGTAGGCAGCGGATTTGAGCCCGCGAATTCATTCGGTAATCAGGGAGTGGCAAAGTCATGTGTCCAGTATCGACGGCGGGCGGGAACCTTCCAGGCGGGTTGATTCTTGTGGTTGAAGATGACCCGCTGATCCTGGAGTTTCTCTGCGAAGTTCTTCAGGAGGAGGGTTTCACCGTCGAACCTCAGATCAGTGCGGATGCTGCGGCGGGCTACCTGGAGCAGCACGCAGACAAGGTGGTGTTGCTGCTGACGGACATCACCATGCCCGGAAAACTCAACGGTGCCGATCTGGCCAATCAGTTCGGCGACCGCTGGCCGGGCAAGCCGATCATGATCATGTCCGGCTTCGAAACGCCGCAGACTTCCGGCGTGCGGCATGAGGTGTCGTTCATCAAGAAACCCTGGGCGCTGGGGCAGTTGCTCGATTGCGTGGAAGGTGCGTTGAAGTCGAAGACGGTTGGCTGAAACAACACGCGGCGGACAAGCCAATGCTACATTGCTCGGCAAAACTCGCCCGGCTCTTGCAAAAGGACGCTCATCCTTGTCAGCTCAACCATCGGTTTTCAACAAGCCTTATCGCGCTTTTCTGTTCGATATGGACGGCACCGTCCTCAATTCCATCGCCGCCGCCGAGCGCATCTGGACCGTCTGGGCCTTGCGCCATGGCGTGGATGTGGAGTCTTTTCTGCCGACCATTCACGGCGTCCGGGCCATCGACACCATCAACCGTCAGGCATTGCCGGGCGTCGATGCCGAGGCTGAAGCAGCGTGGATTACCCAAGCGGAAATCGATGATGTCGAGGGAATTGTCGAGGTGCGCAGAGCGGCGGGCTTCCTGACGTCGCTGCCAGCCAGCCAGTGGGCCATCGTGACCTCTGCGCCCAAAGCGCTCGCGCTGCGAAGGATGGCGGCGGCGGGGATTCCCGAGCCTGCGGTGATGGTCACGGCGGAAGACGTCAGCGCCGGCAAACCCGATCCGGCGGGTTATCGATTGGCGGCCAGGCGCTTAGGAGTCGAAGTGACTGATTGCCTGATTTTCGAAGATGCCACGGTCGGCATTCTCGCCGCGCAAGCCGCTGGGGCAGACCTTATGATCATTACCTCGACTCACGACCATCCGATCGAAACGCCGCATGCGACGATGGTCGATTATGACTCGGTCACCGTCCAGGTTGACCCCGACGGCCATCTCCGCCTGCTTCCTTTGTAACAACACCTCCCCTGTAGGAGCCGGCTTGCTGGCGATGGTCTATCCGCCACATCGATGTCGACTGACACACCATCGCCAGCAAGCTGGCTCCTACAGGAACGATGTCGTTAATAGAGGCCGGGAATCAACCGCCAGCTACGGCTGCAATACGCCTCATATTCACTGCCAAACTGCGCCCGCAGCAGCGCCTCTTCCGCGTGGATGCGGGCAATCAGCGGGATCACCGTCAACGCTGCCAGCAACAGGCCAACGCCCGAACGAAACGCCAGCGCCCAACCCACCGCAATCACCAACATCCCCAAATAGCTGGGGTTACGCAAACGGCGATAAATCCCCTCTGTCACAAGGCTATGCCCCGGCTGAATCGCCACCAGTCCGCTGAAACGCTTGCCCAACACAAACACCGGCCACATGCGCAACGCACCGCCGATGATGAACACCAACGCCCCGAGCCAACGCACGCCTTCACCGCCGAAGGTCCAGAAGTCGATCCGGTCGGTGTAGGCGGGTAGAAAACCGCTCGCTATCCCGATCACCCCGAAGGCCGGCAGCACCCAGCGATTGGCCCGGTCTTCACGTTCGCCGGAGCTGAGGTTGACCTCGGTGAACAGCACTGCGACCGTCATCAGCAGCGTCGCCAACACAACCACCAGCAGCGCCCCGTGAGAAAAAAAAGCGGCCCACCCGCCGAGCCCCCATACGGCGAGCCCGAGGTAGGCGAGGGTGCTGACAATGGCGAAAAACGCCAGTCTGGCCGAGATCTTCATAGTCACCCCGCACATTGAACGAATACACCATTCATTGTAGGAGCCGGCTTGCTGGCGATGGCGTTCTTAAAATCACCACCTGCCTCAAAGGCCAATCGCCAGCAAGCCGGCTCCTACAAATGGTGCATATAACGGAGGACACGGGGATTGTCCCGGACCCTGTAGGAGCCGGCTTGCCGGCGATGGCATTTTCAAAATTACCACCTGCCTCAAGAGCCAATCGCCAGCAAGCTGGCTCCTACAAATGGTGCATATGACGGAGGACACGGGGATTGTCCCGGACCCTGTAGGAGCCGGCTTGCTGGCGATGGCATTTTCAAAATCACCATCTGCCTCAAGGGCCAATCGCCAGCAAGCCGACTCCTACAGAACCTCGGCTCGGGCGTTGCGGCGAATTACTTGCGGCGGTTGGCCGAAGGCTCTGAGGAAGGCTTCACGCATGCGCCGGCGGTCGCTAAAACCGGTTTCGGTGGCGATCTGATCGAGGGTCAACCGTCCGCGTTCCAGCATCTGTCGAGCGGCTTCCAGGCGCAGGTTTTCGATGGCTTTGGCTGGCGACTGCCCGGTTTCGGCGCGAAACGCCCGGCTGAACTGGCGCGGACTGAGGCTCGCCACGTCCGCCAGGTGTTCCACCGACAACGCTTCGGCAAGGTGTTCGCGGGCATAACCGAGTACGGTCTGGATGCGGTCGGATTTCGGCTCCAGTTCCAGCAGCGCCGAGTGCTGGGACTGGCCGCCCGCGCGCCGGTGGTACATCACCAGTTTCTGCGCCACGGCGCGGGCGAGTTCGGCGCCGTGATCCTTTTCAACCATGGCCAGCGCCAGGTCGATACCGGCGGTCATCCCGGCGGACGTCCAGATCGAACCGTCGACCACGTAGATGCGATCCTCTTCCACTTTGATCGACGGAAACCGCGCCTGCAGTTCCCGTGCGTACGCCCAATGCGTGGTCGCCCGCCGTCCTTCAAGCAAACCCGCCTGGGCCAACACGAAGGCACCGGAACAGATCGACGCCGTGCGCCGTGCGGTCTTGATGCTGCCGCGCAGGTAATTCAATACCCCCTCGGGCGCCTGCTCGAGAATGGCATCGCCGCCGACCACGATCACCGTGTCGAACACCCGTTCACCAAACGCTTCGGTGCCAACGCTCAAACCACCGGAGGCGCGCAGGGGGCGGCCGTCTTCGGACACCACACTCACCGTATAAAGCGTCTCGCCAGCGCTGAAGTTGGCGTATTCGAACACCGGCATCGCCGCCAGCGCCATGGACTGGAAGCCTTCAAACACCACAAACGCTACGGAAGTCATTGCCGGCTCCTCAAAAGGATATGTCCTGAAAACGTACTTTAAACGTCATTTGAGACAAGTGTCAGTCAATTTATAACTGTTCACACCCGGCGAACACCTCGCCTCACTGTGAAGGAAACTGAACATGGCTCTCTCGTCCAAAGGCACCGCCCTGATCACAGGCGCTTCTTCCGGCATCGGCGCGGTCTACGCCGACCGTCTCGCCCGTCAGGGGTATGACTTGATTCTGGTCGCCCGCAGCCAGGCCAAACTGAACGCCTTGGCCAATCACCTGAGCAACGAAACCGGGCGCGCCGTGGAGGTGGTCGCCGCCGACCTGAAAAACCGGGCCGATCTGCGCCGGGTTGAAGGCATTCTGCGTAACGACGCCAGCATTACATTGCTGGTCAACAACGCCGGGGTCGGCGCCGTGATGCCGCTGCTGGGCAGCCCGGTGGATGACATGGAAGACATGATCACCCTCAACGTCACCGCGCTGATGCGCCTGGCCTACGCGGTTGTGCCAGGCTTCGTCGCCCGTGGCACTGGAACCGTGATCAACATCTCCTCGATCGTCGCAATTGCGCCGGAAATCCTCAACGGCGTGTACGGCGGGACCAAGGCATTTGTGTTGGGCCTGAGCCAATCGCTGCACCACGAATTGGCGGATAAAGGCATCCGTATTCAGGCCGTGCTGCCCGGCGCCACTGCGACTGACTTCTGGAGCGAGGCCGGCAACCCGGTGGAAAACCTGCCGCAGGAGATCGTGATGTCCGCTGAGGACATGGTCGACGCCGCATTGGTGGGGCTTGCGAGCGGGGAAGTGGTGACCATTCCGGGCCTGCACGATGGCGAGCAGTGGGATCGTTACGAAGCCCAGCGCAAAACCTTGTCGGGCTTGTTCGGCAACTCCACGGCGGCACCGCGTTATCGTTGAAACAGCAAGCTCGGGCCAGGGTGATCTAAGCTTGGATAAGGACCGTGCAACACCGGTTGGTTGAAGAACTCGACCCGTCGGTGTGCGCCCGAGGAACCCAACATGCTTCACATCAGAACACCCCTGATCCTGCACCCGGGTTTGTCGACCCCCACTCGGCGGATCTGGCTCAAGCTGGAAAACCTGCAACCCAGCGGCTCGTTCAAACTGCGCGGCATGGGGCTGTTGTGCAGCCAGGCAAAGGCCGAGGGCAAGCGCAAGGTGGTCTGTCCTTCCGGTGGCAACGCCGGTTTCGCCACCGCTGTGGCGGCGGCCAGCCTGGGGTTGCAAGCCTGCATCGTGGTGCCACACACCACCCCGGAAAGCACGCGCGCGAGGATTCGCAAAACCGGTGCCGAAGTGATCGTTCACGGCAAGGTCTGGGACGACGCCAATCAGCGGGCGAAGGAACTTTCTAAAGGGGCAGACACCGAATACGTGCCGGCCTTCGATCATCCGGTGTTGTGGGAAGGGCACAGCACGATGATCGATGAGATTCTCGAGGACTGCCCTCAAGTCGATACGCTGGTGACGTCGGTGGGGGGCGGTGGTTTGCTGGCAGGTATTCTTACGGGATTGATTCGGCATGGCCGTATGGATTGCCGCATCATCGCCTGCGAAACCATGGGTGCGGCGTCTTTTTCGGCCGCGATCAAGGCCGGGCATCCGGTCAGGCTTTCGCGCATCGACACCGTTGCCACCTCGCTCGGCGCGGCTCAAGTGGCCGCCTGGCCGGTGCAACACATCCTCGATTTTCCTCACCAATGCGTGGTGCTCGGCGATGACGAAGCGATCATGGGCGTGGTGCGTTACGCCAACGATTTGCGCCAGCTGGTTGAACCGGCGTGCGGTGTTTCGTTGGCAATCGGCTATCTGGACCACCCGGCAATTGCCGATGCCCATGACGTGGTGATCGTGGTGTGCGGTGGCGTCAGCATCAACGCACAACTCGTTGCCGGATGGGCGCGTTCATCCGCTGAAAGCGCAAAGTAGCCGGCAAGCGAAGCAGGGCCGTAAACGCCTGGTCAGGTGTCACAAGCCCCACCGCGAATGTTTCAGCCTTCATTGCCCGGCAGCGGCACCGTCCTGGATCAGAATCGCTCTGGCCAGGTCTTCATCGCTGGCGTTCAGTCCGGGATTGTCCTGGCGGATCTGCTGCATGACCGACTCCAGATACACCCCACGAATCGCACCGCCACTGGCCACGAAGCTGGAGGCATCATCCCGGGCGGGAATCATGAGTTTGTCGTCCTTGAACGTCGAGTACAGCGAAGCGGAAACCCCGGCCGAGGTGGCCACATCGCCCGCATCCACATCCGCGAAAGCCGAGCCGAAGGGTACGCACAACACAAGGGAAGAAATGATGATCAGACGGCGCATGACGGTGTCCTCTGAAAGCGTAATGGAAGTACCACATAATTTAGGATGCGCGGCGGCCGTCAGGAGTTCCTTGCCGCACACACAAACACTTCAATGCGCGGGTTTGGATCCGCTCCGCTGTTGGCATCGGCATGGATTGACCTGTTGTTTCTGTCAGTAGTCGCCGTTTGCGTCGCATGGTATTCAACCTGAATGAACAGCCTTGACGTGGACACCCACACTCCCGATCTCGCGGTCATTGACCCGCGACGTCTGGCGGTGCGCGCGGTGGCTTATTGCCGTTCTGCGGTAGGGCAACCGGCGCAGCCGCAGATCACCCGGCAGGTGTTTGATCCGTTGGGGCGGGAAGTGGCGCGTGTGGATCCGCGATTGGGGGCTGCGGGGCGTGGACCGAATCGAAGTTCCCTCCGTGGGTTGTCCGGCACCGAGTTACTGAGCGTCAGCGTCGATTCAGGTTGGACCCTGTTGCTGCACGGCCCGGCGGGGCAAATGCTGCAACGCTGGGACAGTCGCAGCACCGGGCAACGGGCCTATGACCAACAATTGCGCCCTATCGCGGTGACCGAGCAACTTGAGGACGACGTACCACGGGTGGTCGAACGTTTTCAATACGGCGGTCCCAGCGGCAGTCCCAAAAATCAATGCGGACAACTGATCCGCCACGACGACCCGAGCACCACCCGGTACATGCCCGACTACAACCTGCGCGGCCTGCCGTTGCTGGAAAGCAGCCACTTTCTGGCGTCGCTCGATCCCGTGCACTGGCCGCTGGAAATTGAAGCGCGCAATGCCTTACTCGAACCCACATCCGGCTTCGACAGTCGTTGGACCTACGACGCCTTGGGCGAGGTCGCGACGCAAACCGATGCCATGCTCAACCGCCGACGGTTCAGCCGCACCTGCGCCGGGCAATTGCGCGCGGTTTCCTTGCAGCGTCAGGGCGAGGCCGAGGTGACGCTGGTCAGCGAGATCCGCTACAACGCTGGCCGGCTGGTCGAGCAGGAAACGGCGGGCAACGGCGTGGTCACCCGTGCCGAATTCCGCCCGGAAGACGCGCGGCTGGTGGACTTGAGTTCCGGCCTGCCCAATCAACCGCCGCTGCAAAAGCTGCATTACACCTACGATCCGGTCGGCAATCCGGTGCGGATCGATGACCAGGCCAAAACCACCACCTACTTCAAAAACCAACGCGTCGACCCTGTCAGCACCTACGCCTACGACAGTCTGTACCGGTTGATTTGCGCCACTGGCCGCGAGGTCTACCGCGCCGCCAACGACCCGAACGCGCTGGTGAACTACCGCGAAGAATACGATTACGACGCTGGCGGTAACCCCCTGGAATTGCGGCACCTTGGCGCGCAACCGTTCACCCGGCGTTGGGCCGTGGATGTGAGCAGCAACCGTCGCGTGATCCAGCACGACGGTGATCCACCGCCGGATTTCACCCGTGAGTTCGACGGCAACGGCAATCAGCTGCACCTGCTGCGCGGGCAAACGCTACGCTGGGATGCGCGCAATCAACTGGCGATGGTGTCCCCGGTGGTGCGCAAAGACGTCCCGGATGACCGTGAACTCTATCGCTACGGCGGCGGTGGCAAACGCCTGCGCAAAGTACGCTGCGCACTGACCTCACGCCGCACCTTGATCGCCGACGTCCGCTACCTGCCGGGTCTGGAAATCCACCGCACCGCCGATGGCGCCGAGCGGCATGTGCTGGAGATCGAAGCCGGGCGCAACACGGTGCGGCTGCGGCATTGGGTCGGCTCACCGCCGACCGGGGTGGACAACGATCATTTGAGTTACAGCGTCACCGATCACCTGCGCTCCAGCCAACTGGAGCTGGACGAGCAGGGCGCGGTGATCAGTGAAGAAGGCTATCTGCCGTTTGGTGGCCGGGCGTGGTGGGTGGCGCATCACGCCGCCAAGGCGTCGTATAAAACCAAGGGTTACTCGGGCAAGGGGCGTGACGCCACTGGGTTGTATTACTACGGTTATCGGTATTACGCGCCGTGGCAACACGGCTGGCTCAACCCGGACCCTGCGGGGGAGGTGGACGGGTTGAATCGGTATGGGTTTGTCGGGGATTCGCCGCTGCGGTATTTCGATCGGGATGGGCGGGTCGGGGACGAGGGGCAACCGTTCGATCAGCACACGCGGCGCGGCAACCGACTTTCTGCAGGCGAACCGGATCTCCTTCACCTGATGGAGTTCCTCCCGGGACCGGATCCGGATTTGTTCGCGCCACAAAGCGAACAAACACTATTGCAGCTGATGGAGAGCCTGTCGGAGCCAGATGCGGATGTGTTCTTGCCGCCGCTGTTTCAGCTGATGGAAGGCCTACCTGGTCCGAGGCCCGTAACCCCGTTTTTGTCATTGCCTGCTCAGCCCCTGGATTACACTTCTGCATCAGCCATTCCCGGCCCCAGTCAACCAGCGCATGTCCCGAGTCAGGCCGAACCCCAGCCCTCGACCTCTGCTGCGGCTTATGGGACCGGCATGGAGCAAGTGCGCACTCTTCAAAAATTTTTTTGTGGGCACTGCGGCAAAGGTTTTGCGCGCAAATACGTTTTAAAGGTACATGTGCTAACCCACACCGAAGAAAAGCCGTACCAATGCAAGACTTGCGGACAAAGGTTTACGCAAAGATCTCATTTGACGCCGCACGAACGAACCCACGCCGGAGAAAAGCCGTACGTCTGCGACTTTTGCGGCATCGGTTTTGTGCAAAGCAGTGTTTTGACGCTCCACGAACGAATCCACACCGGAGAAAAGCCGTACGCCTGCGACTTTTGCGGCAAAAGTTTTGCGCAAAGGGGTCCTTTGACGATCCACGAGCGAACCCACACCGGAGAAAAGCCTTATGACTGCTCGATTTGCAACATTCGTTTTGCGGATCTCGGCAATATGCGTCGACATCAGCGACGCTTTCACCCCGGGGGATAGCCGTGCCGGTACGAAAGGGATTTGCCCCAGACTTCCCTCATCACCGCGAAAGCCGCCTCCGATACTCCCTAGGTGAAACCCCCAAATTGCACTGAAACGTAAACCGCATCCGCTCCTCATCCCCAACCCGCCCCCCGGGCAATCTGCTCAATATTGCGCTCTGACTCTTCCAGCAACCGCCGGGCCGCTTCCAGCCTCAGCACTTCAACCGCTTTGGCCGGGGTGCGACCGGTCTTGGGTGTGTAGACCCTGGCAAAGTTTCGCGGGTTCATTTGCACCTGTTGGGCCACTACTTCAACCGTGAGGTTGTCGTGGTTGAGGTTCTGGGCGATCCACTCGTGATAATCCGGAACAATTGAATTGCCGAACAAGCCCGATTCCCTGGAGTATCCCGACGGCGCACGGTGGTAACGTTAGGTTTTCGAACCGTCGGGAGCATCGTCATGGAATTGGGCATATCGGGTCGCTGGGCGATTGTCTGCGCCGCCAGCAAAGGCTTGGGGCTGGCCTGTGCGCGAGCCTTGGCGAAGGAGGGCGTGAACCTGGTGATCAACGCCCGTGGCGACGAAACGTTGCAAGCTGCCGCCACAGAATTACGTGGCCTGGCGCCGAGCATCGAAGTGCGCACGGTGGCCGGCGACATCAGCGAACCGGCGGTCCGCGAACAAGTATTGGCGGCCTGCCCGCAGGTGGACATCCTGATCAATAACGCCGGTGGCCCGCCGCCGGGAGACTTCCGCGACTGGCAACGCGAAGACTGGTTGAAGGCGCTGGATGCCAACATGCTCACGCCCATCGAGTTGATCAAGGCCTGTGTCGATGGCATGGCCGAGCGTGGTTTTGGACGCGTCGTCAACATCACCTCCGGTGCGGTGAAGGCGCCGATCGATGTGCTGGGCCTGTCCAACGGCGCCCGCAGCGGCCTGACCGGTTTTATCGCCGGGCTCGCGCGGCAGTCGCGGCTGGCCGGGCACAACGTCACGATCAACAATCTGTTGCCCGGCCCGTTCGAGACCGAGCGTCTGCACAAAACCCTGAGCGCCGCCGCCGAGGCCAATGGTGCCAGCGTTGAGAGCATCAGCGCACAGCGGCGCAAAAATGTGCCGGCCCAGCGTTTTGGCCAGCCCGATGAGTTCGGCGCCTATTGCGCATTCATCTGCAGCGCCCACGCTGGTTTCCTGACAGGGCAAAATCTGTTGCTGGACGGCGGCAGTTATCCCGGCACGTTTTGATCGTTTAAAAGGAGCGCAGGGCAGGTGAGTGTCGATATCGAATGCGTGGTGGTCGGGGCCGGCGTGGTCGGGCTGGCGGTGGCCAGAGCTTTGGCCCGCAGCGGGCGCGAAGTGATTCTGGTCGAAGCCGGCGAGGGCATTGGCGTGGGCATCAGTTCGCGCAACTCGGAAGTGATCCACGCCGGCATCTATTACCCGAGCGGCAGCCTCAAGGCGAAATTATGCGTGGAGGGCAAACAGCGCCTTTACGCCTTTTGTGATGAGCGTGGCGTCGGATATCAGCGACTGGGCAAGCTCATCGTCGCCACTGATGATGTCCAGCGCGGGGCGTTGCAGAAGTTGTTGGAGCAGGGCGCCCGCAACGGTGTCGAAGACTTGCAATGGCTGGACGCCAACCAGGCCCGTGACCTTGAACCGGCGCTGTCCTGCGTCGCCGCGCTCTGGTCGCCTTCCACCGGGATTGTCGATTCCCATGCCCTGATGTTGGCGCTTCAGGCGGATGCCGAGGCCGCCGGAGCGTCGATGGCGTTTCATACGCCACTGATGTCGGCCCGATGCAGTGAACGCGGTTTCGAATTGCAGATGGGCGGCGTCCAGCCGATGACCCTGAGCTGCCGCGAGTTGATCAATTGCGCCGGGTTGTCCGCCCCGCAGGTGGCGAGCCGCATTCAGGGCCTGTCGTCGCAGCACGTGCCAACGGCTCGTTTGTGCAAGGGCAGCTATTTCAGTTTCAGCGGCCGCGCGCCGTTCCGGCACCTGGTTTATCCGGCACCGGAGAGCGCGGGGCTGGGGGTGCACATGACCCTCGATCTGGGTGGTCAGGCGCGTTTCGGACCGGATGTCGAGTGGGTTGATCACATCGATTACCGCGTCGATCCGCGCCGTGCCGATGGTTTCTACGAGGCCATTCGGCGTTACTGGCCCGCCTTGCCCGATGACAGCCTGCAACCGGCCTACAGCGGTGTCCGCCCGAAAATCACCGGCCCGACAGAACCCGCCGCCGACTTCATCATCAGCGACCCCGCCACGCATGGCGTGCCCGGGCTGGTCAATCTGTTCGGCATCGAATCGCCGGGGCTGACCAGTTGCCTGGCGCTGGCCGAGCGGGTAGCGCAGGCACTGGGCGACCGATGATCAGCGTTTGAGCTGCCACGCCTCACGAGGACTATGCTTTGCAGTGCGCCCATCACAATGGGAGACCTCTGATGATTAACGTACGCACAGCCCGCATGCTGGCCGATTACAAACGCTGGGCCGATCAACGTCTCTTTGACAGCCTGGCCGATTTGCCACCGGGCGAGGTCAACAAAGAACGGGTCTCGGTGTTCAAGAACATGATTGGCACGCTGAACCACATCTACGTCGTGGACTGCATCTGGCAGGCCCACCTCGAAGGCCGGGGGCACGGCTTCAAGACTTCGCACGATCTGCTGCATCCCGATCTCGCCGATCTGCGCATGGCACAAAAAGACATCGATCACTGGTACTGCGACTGGAGCGAACGCCAGACCGACGCCTCGCTGGATAAACCCCTGGAGTTCACGTTCGTCTCGGGCGAAAGCGGGACCATGAGCGCCGGCGCGATGCTGCTGCACGTGGTCAACCACGCCAGTTATCACCGTGGCTGGGTGATCCAGATGTACTTCGACATTCCGGCCATGCCGCCGATGACGGACCTGCCGATCTTCCTGCGCGAGACCGATCCGGATTTCAATTCGCTCACCCCCCCGGCAGTGGCGCCGACATGTGTTGGGCAATTCGCGCGCGCAACCAACGTTCTGCCGGATCGTTATCGTTGACCCCGTTCCAGACCATCGACAGTTCGGACAGGTTGATGTCAAACGGCGGGTCGTCGGCGCGTAACTGGCTGCTGCCTTCGATCAGCGCACACGCGGCGTAATCCGGTACCGTGGCGAGCATGTCGGTGCCGGCCAGCAAGGCGCGCAGCCCGGCAAACTGCGGCACCGCCAACACCACGCGGCGTGAACGGCCGATGCGCGCCAGGTCATTGTCGATGGCCCCGGTCAGGTCCCCGGAAAACGACACCAGCGCGTGCGGCCGCTCGCAGTAATCATCCAGCGTCAGGACACCGGGTCGACTGTCACCGCGCAGGATCTTCACGCTCAGGTCGCGCAGTTTCTTGCGCTTGGCGTTGGCCGGCAATTCGGTGGTGTAGCTGATCCCGACGGAAATTTCGCCGCTGGCGAGCATCGACGACATCAGCAGGAAATTCACCCGCCGCACCACTACCACGACGTTCTGCGCCTCTTCGCGGATCTGCTTGAGCAGCGGCGGAAACAGGCCGAACTCGGCGTCGTCGGACAGGCCGATGCGGAACACGTCGCGGCTGGTGGCCGGGTCGAAATCCTTGGCCCGGCTGACCGCCCCGGAAATGGTGTCCATCGCCGGCTGCAACTCCTTGAGAATCTGCAGAGCGCGCTGGGTCGGCTCCAGCACACGACCGTTGCGCACCAGCAGCGGGTCATCGAACAGATCACGCAACTTGGCCAGCGAAGCGCTGACGGCAGGCTGGCCGAGGAACAGCTTTTCCCCGGCCCGGGTCAGGTTCTTTTCGAACATCAGGGTTTCGAAAATCACCAGCAGGTTCATGTCCACGCGGCGCAGGTCGTTGCGGTTCATGGCGGGGCTACTCGCAGGGGGCGGGGTCTTTCCAGTAAAGCACCAAACCTTTGCCAGCGATGGCGTCCGTGAAATCGCCATCGCCGGCAAGCCGGCTCCTACAGGTTTGGTGTGAACCCCACATACCTGAACATCCCGCAATTCTGTAGGAGCCAGGCTTGCCGGCGAAGGCGTTCGTGAAATCGCCATCGCCGGAAAGCCGGCTCCTACAGGTTTGAGTGAGCCCCCATACCTGAACATCCCGCGATTCTGTAGGAGCCAGGCTTGCCGGCGAAGGCGTTCATGAGATCGCCTTCGCCGGCAAGCCTGGCTCCTACATGGGTCGCGTTTGGCGGACGGGTATTCTGATCATCCCCCCTTGCTTATGGCTCAGTCAGCACCTTCCTGAACGTCTCCACCAACGGCCGCAAATTCACCCGATGCCACGCCGCCCACAGCGGCGTGGTAAATGAAATCCACGGCACCTCTCTCAGCACCACACCCGGCGGCGCATTGCGGCTCAAGCCTTTCTGAATCATCGCGATCCCCAGCCCCGACGCCACCAGCCCCAGCGCAGTGAACGGCTCAGTCGCCTCCATGCGGATGTCCGGGGTGAAACCGGCGCGGATGCAGGCGCTGACGAAGTCGTCGCGGCTCGCGCAGTTCTGACGGTGTTGCACGCCGATCCACTCCTGATCGGCTAGATCTGCGGGGGTCAGTTCCGCTTGCAAGGCCAGCGGATGATGCTCGGGCAGCGCCAGCAGCATCGGGTCGTCCAGCACCTGAAAACCCAGCAGGTCCGGATCGTCGGCGACGGGTGGTTCGCTGACCAGTGCGATATCGAGACTACGCTGACGCAGGCCTTCGAGTTGTTCGGCGGAGCTGAGGTTGTACAGCGCGACGTGCACGTTCGGCCGGTCGACCCGCAGCACGCGCAGGGCATTGGGCAAGACGCCGGCGTGCATGGCGTTTTCGATGTAGCCGATGCACAGGCCGCCTTCTTCACCGCGACCCAGGCGTTTGCCGAGGGATTCCAGGCGATTGGCGTGGGTCAGCAGGGCGCGGGTTTCGGCGAGAAAGGTCTGGCCGTCGCGGGTCAGGCGGATGCGTTGCTGGCTGCGCTCGAACAGGGTCAGGCCCAGGCGTTCCTCAAGCTGGGCGATCTGCCGGCTCAGGGGCGATTGGGAAATATGCAGGCGTTCGGCGGCGCGACCGACGTGTTCTTCTTCGGCGACGGCGACGAAGTAGCGCAATTGGCGGATGTCGATCATGTCAGACCTATAGGGACTCAAGTGCTGCGCATTATGTCTTGGACGGTCCGATCCTCGCAATCTAGGATTGGCTCAACGGTAAAGCAAACACCGCTCTTTGTAGGAGCCGGCTTGCTGGCGATTGAAGCGACGAGGTGTGCCTGACAGGACGCCATCGTCGGAACGCCGCCCGCAGCAAGCCGGCTCCTACAGGTTTACGAGACATTCGAGAGGATTTTTTCATGAGTTTGAAAGACAAACTGTCCGGCGCGCTGGGTTTCGGTACCGCCCCATTGGGCAATATGTTCCGCGCCATCCCTGAAGAAGAAGCGCTGGCCACCGTGCACGCGGCCTGGGATGCCGGCGTGCGTTACTTCGACACCGCACCGTTTTACGGTTCGGGCCTGTCGGAAATTCGCTTGGGCGCCGCGCTGTCCCAATACAACCGCGACGATTATGTGCTGAGCAGCAAGGTCGGGCGGGTGATTCTGGATGAAGTCGAAGACGCAGCCGCCCGTGATCTGGGTGAGAAGAGCGGCGTGTTCGAACACGGCCGCCCGAACAAGATCGTCAACGATTACAGCGCCGACGCGACGATGCGTTCCATCGAAGACAGCCTCAAGCGCCTGCAAACCGATCGTCTGGACATCGTCTGGGTCCACGACATCGCGCAGGACTTCTACGGTGATCAATGGCTGGAATACTTCAACCAGGCCCGCACCGGCGCGTTCAAAGTGTTGACCCGTTTGCGCGAAGAAGGCGTGATCAAGGGGTGGGGCCTGGGCGTGAACAAGGTCGAACCGTGTGAGCTGACCCTCGACTTGACCGAAGCCCAGCCGGACGGTTTTCTGTTGGCGGGCCGCTACACGCTGCTTGATCACGACCGTGCCCTGCAACGCCTGATGGATGCCGCGCTGGCGCAGAACGTCGAGATCGTGGTCGGTGGTCCCTACAGCTCGGGGATTCTGGCCGGCGGCGCGCACTTCGAATACCAGAAGGCCAGCCCGGCGATCATCCATAAAGTCGAGCAGATCAAACGTATCGCGGCGGCTCATGGCGTCGACATCAAGGCCGCTGCATTGCAGTTCTCCCTCGCTAACCCGGCCGTTGCCGCCGTGATTCCAGGTTCCAGCCGTCCGGACCGGATTGCTGAAGATGTGGCTGCGTTGTCAGCCGCCATTCCCGCTGCATTCTGGCAAGCCATGCGCGACGCGAAACTGGTGTCCGAACGCGCTCCATTACCCCTCGCAGGAGTTTGAGCATGAAGATCGATCTGACTGGAAAACTCGCCATCGTCAGCGGCAGCACCGCCGGCATTGGCCTGGGCATCAGCAAGGCACTGGCCGAGTCCGGTGCGACGGTGGTGGTGATCGGCCGCGAGACGGCCAAGGTCGAGCAGGCGCTGGCGAGCATCCGCCAGAGTGTGCCGGGCGCGCAACTGCGTGGCCTGACCGCCGACCTCGGCACCGCCGAAGGTGCCGAGCAGTTGTTCGCCGCCGAGCCGCGAGCAGACATTCTGGTGAACAACCTCGGGATCTTTAACGAGGTGGATTTCTTCGACACGCCGGACAGCGAGTGGACGCGGTTCTATGAGGTCAACGTGATCTCCGGTGTGCGCCTGTCGCGGCATTACGTGCCGGACATGGTCAAGCAGGGCTGGGGCCGGGTGATTTTCCTGTCCTCGGAATCCGGGATTGCAATCCCGGCGGACATGCTCAACTACGGCGTGACCAAAAGCGCCAACCTCGCGGTGTCTCATGGCCTGGCCAAACGGCTGGCGGGCACGGGCGTGACGGTGAATGCGATCCTGCCAGGCCCGACGTTGACCGATGGCCTGGAGCAGATGCTCAAGGAAGCCACGGCTGAATCGGGGCGCAGTGTGCGCGAAGAAGCCGATGCGTTCGTGCGCAAGGCCCGGCCGACGTCGATCATCCAGCGCGTGGCAGACGTCGAGGAAGTCGCCAACCTGGTGGCTTACATCGCTTCACCGCTGTCATCGGCCACGACCGGTGCCGCCCTTCGAGTCGACGGCGGTGTCGTCGACAGCCTGGCGATCTGAATTTTTTTATTGAGGAGAGAGGACTGCATGGCAACTGCATCAGCGTTTATCGACATCCCGGCTTCGGCCGACAAGGTTTGGCAATTGATCGGCGGCTTCAACTCGTTGCCGGACTGGCTGCCGTTTATTCCCAAAAGCGAACTGAGCGAAGGCGGGCGGGTGCGCAGTCTGCAAACCGCCGATGGCGCGGTAGTGGTGGAACGGCTTGAGTCGTTTGATAACGCCGGGAAGACGTATAGCTACTCGATTTTGCAGGCACCGTTTCCGGCGACGGATTACCTGGCGACGATCCGCGTTGAAGCGCAGGGCGAGGGCGCCCGGGTGACCTGGTCGGGGCGGTTTGCACCGGTCGGTGTGACCGAAGATGAAGTGGCGGCGTTGTTTGCCGGAATTTACCAGGGTGGCCTCCAAGCCCTGCGGGCCAACTACCCCGTGTAAACCCGATCCCCTGTAGGAGCCGGCTTGCTGCGGGCGGCGTTCCGACGATGGCGTCTGCAAAATCGCCATCGCCGGCAAGCCGGCTCCTACAGGTTTTGTGTTAACCCAACATCCCGAACATCCCCCGATCCTGTAGGAGCCAGCTTGCTGGCGATAGCGCCCGCAAAATCGCCATCGCCAGCGAGCCGGCTCCTACAGGTTTTGTGTTAACCCAATATCCCGAACATCCCCCCAATTCTGTAGGAGCCAGGCTTGCTGGCGATAGCGCCCGCAAAATCGCCATCGCCAGCAAGCCGGCTCCTACAGGTTTTGTGTTAACCCAACATCTCGAACATCCCCCCAATTCTGTAGGAGCCAGGCTTGCCGGCGATGGCGTCCGCAAGATCGCCATCGCCGGCAAGCCGGCTCCTACAGGGGGGGCTGTGTCAAGTCTGGGCAATCAGGCTCTGTCGGCAATCGAGCACCAACCGTGCGCCGCCCGATTCGCTGTCAGCCACTTCAAGCGTAAACCCATGCAGGCTGACAATCGCCGCGACGATCGACAAGCCCAGCCCGAAGCCGCTTTGCTGATTGCCGCCCTCGGCGCGATAGAAGCGCTGAAACACCGCCTCGCGCTCGGCCAGCGCAATGCCGGGGCCGGAGTCGAGCACTTCGATCCGCGTATGCCGACCTTCGTTGATCCCACGCAAAATCACCTCGCCCCCCGGCGGCGTGAATTTGATCGAGTTACTCAACAGGTTGGCCACCGCCTCAAACAACAACGCCCGGTCGCCGTTCAGCGGCGGCAGGGTGCCAGGCAATTGCAGCTTGAACGTCAGTTCGCCTTCTTCCGCCAACGGCAGATAAAAGTCGTGCAGCTCCTGCAACAAGGGCACCGGATCCAGCTGCACAAAACCGGAACGCCGCTGGCGATCCTCCAGCTCGGAAATTCGCAGCAACCCGCGAAAACGCGCCATCAGCGTATCCGCTTCGGCGAGCACCGAATCGAGTTGTGTCGCTTCTGCCGACCCTTCGCCAGCCTGTTGCTGCATGCGGTACAACTGCGCCCGCAAGCGGGTCAGCGGCGTGCGCAAGTCGTGGGCGATGTTGTCGCACACGCCCTTGACCTCGTTCATCAAACGCTCGATGCGTTCGAGCATGGCGTTGACGATGGCGGCGAGCATGTCCAGTTCGTCGCGGCGATTGGACAGCGGCAAACGTCGGGTCAGGTCACCGGCAACAATCGCTTCGGCGCTGGCCTGAATCCCACGAATGCGTCGCAACGGTCGACGGCGCAACAGGTGCCATCCGACGATGCCCGGCAAAATAGTCAGGGTCACACCCCAGAAAAGCGCGTGCAGAATGATGCGGGTCACGGCGAACAGCGAACCGTTGTCGCGCACCAGAATCAGCCAGCGACCGTCCCGTGTCTGGGTCGCCACGGCGTCGCAACTGTCGGCGGGCAGCGTCGGGTCATCGGAGTCGGCGCAGTCGCTGAGCATGTGGATCTTGCCGTCCAGCGGCAAACCTTTAGGAATGTGGCGCAGGGCACCGTTGAGGTAGCGATGCTCGGCATCGAACAGGCCGTAGGCATCGATGCCGCGAATATCGAAGGTCATGCTGACGGCGAGGGCGTCCAGCAGTTGCTCGCCGGAAAAGCGTGAAAACAAATGCTGACGTTGCATCAGCGAGTGCTTGGCCAGGTTGTCCAGGTAGGCGGACACCTCGTAATACATGACCCCCATGAGAATCCCGCTCCAGAGCACGAACAGCGAACTGTAGAGCGCCAGCAACCGGCTGCTGGAAGAGCGCCAGCCTTTAGAGGGGTTCGGCAATGACATAACCCGAGCCTCGCACGGTCCGAATCAGTGGGACATTGCCGGGCGGGTCGATCTTCTTGCGCAGGCGGCCGATGTGCACGTCGATCAGGTTGGTGCCGGGGTCGAAGTGATAACCCCAGACCTCTTCGAAAATCATCATCCGCGACAGAATCTGCCCGGTGTTGCGCATCAGGAATTCCAGCAACTTGTACTCGGTGGGCAACAGCGTCAGCAACTGGCCGTCGCGGCTGGCTTCGTGGCTGATCAGGTTCAGTTCCAGGTCCGCGACCCGCAGCGTGGTGGCCTGGGCGGTCACGGTGTTCTGCCGGCGCAGCAGCACTTCGACACGGGCGGCCATTTCATCGGTGGCAAACGGTTTGGTCAGGTAATCGTCACCGCCGGCACGCAAACCGCGCACGCGTTCATCGACATCGGAGAGGGCGCTGATCATCAGGATCGGCGTCGCCACGCCCATGGTCCGCAGCGTCGTGACAATCGCCAGGCCATCGAGCTCGGGCAACATGCGGTCGAGGGTGATCAAGTCATAGTTGCCGTTGACCGCGCGCTCCAGACCTTCACGGCCATTGTCGACCCAATCCACGTCGAGGCCGTGGCTGCTCAGTTCGGCGACGATCTCCCGGGCGGTCACGGCGTCGTCTTCGATGGTCAAGATGCGGGTCATAGGGCGGACCTGATAGTCAGTTCAAGGCAAGTGTGTGGGCATTCTGCCAAGAAATGCCGGCGACTTTTTAAATTAACTTTCATGTGGCTCATGGAGCGGCCCGGAACATTGATATCATCTGGCCACAACCTTGAAAGGGAGTTCGACTGTGCGCACTTTGATTCGCCGTGGCGGGATGTCGATTGTTGTGTTGTTGCTGTGTGTCATCAGCGGGAGTGCCTTGGCGGGAAACACTCCGTGTTCGGGGAAGAAGGGCGGTATCGATCGTTGTGATGGCGACCTGTTTCTGTGTAATGACGGCTCTATCAGCGCCTCGAAGAAAAGCTGCTCGGCACTTTATGGCGGTTCAAGCCAGGCTCGCCCGCAAACCTTATTGAAGAGCTCCGATGGTTGCACCTGCGGCTCAGGTTCGTTTTGCACCGGCCCACGAGGCGGGGTGTATTGCCTGACACCCAGCGGCAACAAGAGCTACAAGCGCAAGTAGCTCATCTGCAATGCATAAAAAATCGCGAGCAGGCTCGCTCCTACAGTAAACCGCGTTCTCCTGCTGTCAGGTGCAACACTATTCAATCGGTGTACTCATAAATGCCTCAAGCCCCTCGGCATAGTCGGTAAACGCACTGATCAGCGGAAACTGCCAGGCATCCACCTGATCCGGCACCACCAGACGGGTAAAGCTCCAGGCCACCGCCAATGTAATCCCGTCCTGATCAATCGAACCGTCAGTCTTCAACGGTCGCAGTTCCAGCTCCCGTTCCAGTGCCGAATACGCGGCCGCCAATTGCCCCTCGACCCGTTCCACCCACGGCTCGAACTGAATTTCCGCGGGCCGCAGGTTGCGCTCGTAATAAAGTTGCACCGACTTCTCGCAGGCTGCCAACGCCAGGCCGATCAAGCGTAACGAGCGCAGGCGTTGGTTCAGGTCCTCTGGCATCAGGCTGTTACCCGGTCCGGCCAGTGCCTCCAGGTAATCGATGATCAACGTCGAGTCGATCAACACCTCGCCGTCATCCAGCACCAGCGTCGGCGCCTTGACCACCGGGTTGATCTGCTGGAACTGCTCGAAGTGCCGAAACACCGAAACCGACTGATGTTCGAGGTCGATGCCCAGGCGTTTGGCGGAAATGGCAACGCGTCGCACGTAGGGCGAATCCAGCATGCCGATCAGCTTCATTGAACCTCTCCTCAAGATTTGCCATTTCGGGAGGACAACCTTAGCTGAGGTTCATTGCCCTGCAAATGTGCTCGGTAAACACCACCGTTGAGGCCATTTGTCTTCTATATACAGCCGCTCGGTTGAATTTCTTGCTATAAACGCACTCCGATAACCACCGTAAAGGCTGACATAGAGCACTTTCGGGGCTTTGTCGGACAAATTCGCTGTCTTTTCAGTTGCTGAGGCCTCAAGTCGGCCTTAGACTGCCGCCCCTCGTAAATTGAGTGCCGGGTGGCGCTTGGAATAAACGGCGCCTTTCCGATGGCCAGACCAGGTCCGCCGGAACGCTCCCTAATTCGCCTTAATGCACGTTTTTTTATAGAGATATCAATGACAAAGGACAAGTTGCTGGCCATGCCGGCGGATGACTACATGAATGCCGAGCAACATGCTTTTTTCTCTGAGCTGTTGCAGAACATGAAAGTCGAAACCCATGAGCGCATCGAACAGAATCGCATCGCCATCGAGAGCCTGGACACCCCGGCCGATCCGGCTGACGCAGCTTCTGTCGAAGAAGAGCGCACCTGGCTGGTGAACGCGATCGATCGCGACCAGCGCATGCTGCCTCAGTTGGAACAGGCGCTGGAGCGCATCAAGGAAGACAGCTTCGGCTGGTGCGACGACAGCGGCGAGGCCATTGGCCTGAAGCGTCTGCTGATCAGTCCGACCACCAAGTACTGCATCGAAGCGCAAGAGCGTCACGAACAGATCGACAAGCACCAGCGTCAGGCCTGATTTCGTAGCGCCCCGCATCGCGGGCAAGCCTCACTCCTGAAGGAGCAAGGCTTGCCCGCGATGCTTTTTTTCGTCTGCGAAAAACCTCGCGCACTTCTATTGATCTGCTGCAACGACCACTACTAATGGACCATGGATAATCGCCCTCTAGTGGCGTTTAATGCAGTCACAACAATTAGAAGACGCATGGGGTGACGAAGATGACGAGAGACGGATCTCTGGTTGGGGCATTGCCTGCACCAGTGTTTGCACCGAAGACCCGCTGGCTGACGCCGACGCTGCAAAGCATCGCCCTGATGCTCTTGCTGTGCGGCATGACGCTGGGTGGCTGGCCGCTTTACGTTGGCTTGCCGTTGGCCGTCCTGATTATCTGGCTACCTCGGCTACGTTCTCGTGCCATTCCCTTAGAACCATCTGCCGACAACTCCAGCGCCATCGCCGAACTGACTCGCGATCTTTCCTACACCACCAGTCACAACGCCTTGTCGGCCGCCGGCGTGGCCTTTTCGGTCAAGCAACTGGCCGACAAACTGCAATCGCAACTCGGTGCCGCGGCACAGATTGTCAGCAACGCTGAAGTGATGATCGCCACCGAACAAGCCACCTCGACACTCAGTCGAACGGCCCTCAGTGCCGCCAGCGAAGCGCATCAGAGCAGCGCGGCAGGGCGCACGGAGCTGGTCGAATCCATCACCCGCATGCATCAACTCAGTCAGCGCGCCAGCAACAGCCGTGAGCTGATCGAAGCCCTGAGCCTGCGCAGCGACGATATCCAGCGGGTCACGCTGGTGATCCAGTCCATTGCCAGCCAGACCAATCTGCTGGCATTGAACGCGGCCATCGAAGCGGCCCGGGCCGGGGAGCACGGTCGCGGGTTCGCGGTGGTCGCCGACGAGGTCCGCGGCCTGGCTGCGCGCACAGCGACGGCGACCGGCGAAGTCGGCGAGATGGTCGCCGATATCCAGCAACGCACCGCGCAAGTGGTGGAGCAGATCCGGCAGCTGTCCAGCGACCTCGACATCGGTGTCCAGCAGGTGGAACACACCGGCCAGCACCTGGAAAACATTGCCCGCCTGGCGGCAGGCGTCGAAAGTCAGGTCGGCGATATTGCCAAGGGCGCCGACACCAACCGCGAACAACTCGACAGCCTGTTTCACGCCATCGAGCAGATGCGCAGCGATCTGGCGATCAGCGATCAACAGACTCAGCGTCTGGCGCAAGCCGCGGTGCAAATGGAAGGTCAGGCCGAAACCATCAGCGAGCGTCTGGCCGAGGTCGGACTGGATGACTATCACCAGCGGATTTATGACCTGGCCCGCGAAGGCGCGCGTCAGATTACGGCACGCTTTGAGGCGGATATCGACCAGGGGCTTGTCAGTCTCGATGACTTGTTCGACCGCGGTTATCAGGCCATTCCTGACACCAGTCCGGCCAAGTACCAGACCCGTTTCGACCGCTACACCGATAAGGTTTTGCCGGCGATTCAGGAACCGTTGCTGCCGCGCCATGAAGGCCTGGTGTTTGCCATCGCCTGCACGCAGCAAGGTTATGTGCCGACCCATAACAAGGTTTTCAGTCAGCCACTGACTGGTGATGCGCAGGTCGATACGCTGCAAAACCGCACCAAACGCAAATTTGCCGACCGTACCGGGATTCGTTGTGGCAGCCATCAACAGGCTGTTTTGTTGCAAACCTATACGCGGGACACGGGGGAGTTGATGCACGATCTTTCGGTGCCGATCATGCTCAAGGGGCGGCATTGGGGTGGTTTGCGGTTGGGGTATAAGCCGCAGGGTGCTCGCTGATAGGTATTGTTTTAGGGGCGTGTGTGTATCCGTTTCTGCGGTGATGGCGGCTATTGGTTTCGCCCTTACGGCGAGTCACTTGGAAAAGCGCCAAGTAACCAAGCGCTTTTGCCCCTTTCGTTCGGTGGCTCGCTAATGCTCGCCATGCCCTCGCTCCGGTCCTGCTCCGTGGGCCCGCCGCCATCGGCCATCCTTGGCCGGGTTGCCCACTGCGCAGAACCTCCACTCGGCCTCTCGAGGGGGCGACTACCGCCACAGCCGCCGAGGCGGCCTGAAAGCCGACCTGGCTCTTCAGCTGTCCGCGTTGTCCTTCTCTGATGCGTTCACTCATTTCGGACATGTACACCAAACCCCTGTAGGAGCCGGCTTGCTGGCGATGGCGTCCGTCCCGCCAATAATAAATGCGTCGACTGACCCACCGCTGTCGCCAGCAAGCCGGCTCCTACAATGGATTGGGTTCACACGATTCAAAATTGTAGGAGCCAGCTTGCTGGCGATGGGCGCCAACGATAACGCGGGCTGTCTGAATGAACGCGTTGTCCCGACGCTTTTCGCGGGCAAGCCTCGCTCCTACAGGGAATCGCGTTTGCTTTTGATTTCCACCACTCATCAGGCCGAGCGTTAGCTCGCCTTCAGCTTTTGATCTGAGCGCCCCCTCGAGAGGCCGAGTGGAGG
>NZ_JACVBL010000024.1:0-39366 GCF_014852285.1 Pseudomonas sp. PDM02
CCGGCCATGGATGGCCGATGGCGGCGGGCCCACGGAGCAGGACCGGAGCGAGGGCATGCCGAGCCACAGCGAGGCACCGAACGAAAGGGGCAAGAGCGCTTGGTTACTTGGCGCTTTTCCAAGTGACCCGCTGTAAGAGCGGAACCAATAGAAGCCGTTACCGCAAAAATGGATATGTACACAAAACACCAACCACAAACCCCAAATCACCCCACCTGATACCCCAACATTCAGAAAAACCCCATCCCCCCCAGGTTAACAAAAGATAACGTGGCGTCGATTGTCAGACCTTTCCAAACCCCGATAGGATAAGCCAGCTTCCGAAGGGGCTCTGGATTGCGGGTTTCAGGACTATGCTCCTAACCATCCAATCCCGATGAGCACCCCTTACGGCGCCCTGAAAGGTTGAACGACCTAACAATAATAATGGGGGAAGGTCTATGAGTGAGCCTGTCATGGGTGTGGGTATCTGCCGCCCGCCGGCACTGCGCAAATTCGCATTGCTGGCTACAGCGCTCTCGCTGTTGGGCTGTGCCGTGTTGTCGGCACCTGCGCTGGCCAATGCGGCGCCAGCCACCGACGTTGTCTATTCCGTTGAATCCGCCAAAGCCAGCAAAAGCCTGATGCTCGACGTCGTGCACGCCGGCAAGCGCCTAGTGGCAGTCGGGGATCGCGGGCACATTCTGTATTCCGATGACCAGGGCGCGACCTGGACCCAGGCCAAGGTGCCGACCCGGGCACTGCTGACCTCGGTCTATTTTGTCGACGACAAACACGGCTGGGCCGTCGGGCATGACGCGCAGATCCTCGCCAGCGAGGACGGCGGCGTCACCTGGACCAAACAATATGAAGACCTGAAACGCGAATCGCCCCTGCTCGACGTCTGGTTCCAGGATGCCAGCAACGGCTTTGCCGTGGGCGCTTACGGCGCGCTGGTGGCCACCACCGACGGCGGCAAGACCTGGGAAGACGCCAGCGACCGCCTGGACAACGAAGACCAGTACCACCTCAACGCCATTGCAGCGATCAAGGATGCCGGGCTGTTCATCGTCGGTGAGCAGGGCAGCATGTTCCGCTCCTCCGACTGGGGGCAGACCTGGGAAAAACTCGAAGGCCCCTATGAAGGCTCGTTGTTCGGCGTGATCGGCACCGCCGAGGCCAACACGCTGCTGGCCTACGGGCTGCGGGGCAACCTGTTTCGCTCCACCGATTTCGGTACCACCTGGGAGCCGGTCGAGTTGAAGGCCACCCGTGGCGCGCTGGAGTTCGGTCTGTCCGGTGCGACCTTGCTCGACGACGGTTCCATCGTGATCGTCGGCAACGGTGGCTCGGTGATCCGCAGCAACGACAACGGCGAAACCTTCAGCGTGTTCAACCGTCCGGATCGCATTTCCGTTTCGGCGGTGACTGCGGCGGGCGACGGCAATCTGGTTCTGGCAGGACAGGGTGGCGTTCGCGTCACCTCGCCAACCGGCGCCGGTGCAGAGAATGGAAAAAACGGGTCGTCCAAATGAGCCGGGCAAATAATAAGAAGGCGGGTCTATGACATCCTTGAGCAGCCATCACCAAGACAAGGCGACGTTTCTTGAACGCCTGATTTTCAACAACCGCCCGGCAGTGATCGTGATCTGTCTGTTGGTGAGTATTTTCCTGTTCTGGCAAGCGACGCTGATTCGGCCGTCCACCAGTTTCGAAAAGATGATCCCGCTCGAGCATCCGTTCATTCAAAAGATGATGGAGCACCGCAACGACCTGGCGAACCTGGGCAACACCGTTCGCATTTCGGTTGAAGCCACCGACGGCGACATCTTCTCCAAGGAGTACATGGAGACCCTGCGTCAGATCAACGACGAGGTGTTCTACATCTCCGGCGTCGACCGTTCCGGCCTCAAGTCGTTGTGGAGCCCGAGCGTACGCTGGACCGAGGTGACGGAGGAGGGCTTCGCCGGCGGTGAAGTGATCCCGCAGAGCTACAACGGCTCCCAGCAAAGCCTCGATTTGTTGCGCAACAACGTACTCAAGTCCGGTCAGGTCGGGCGCCTGGTGTCCAACGACTTCAAGTCGAGCATCGTCGATATCCCGCTGCTGGAGTCCTACCCGGACCCGCAGGACCAAGGCAAGTTGCTGGCCCTGGACTACCGCAAGTTCTCCCACGAGCTGGAAGAAAAGATCCGCGACAAGTACGAGAAACAGAACCCCAACGTGCAGATTCACATCGTCGGTTTCGCCAAGAAAGTCGGCGACCTGATCGATGGCCTGGTGATGGTGGTGATGTTCTTCGGTGTCGCCTTCGTCATCACCCTGATTCTGTTGTACTGGTTCACCAACTGCATGCGCAGCACCGTGGCGGTGTTGAGCACGACGCTGGTGGCGGTGATCTGGCAGCTCGGCCTGATGCACTTCTTCGGCTTCGGGCTGGATCCGTACTCGATGCTGGTGCCGTTCCTGATCTTCGCCATCGGTATTTCCCACGGCGTGCAAAAGATCAACGGTATCGCCTTGCAGTCCAGTGAGGCCGACAACGCGTTGACTGCGGCGCGGCGCACCTTTCGCCAATTGTTCCTGCCGGGGATGATCGCGATCCTTGCGGATGCGGTGGGCTTCATCACATTGCTGATCATCGACATCGGCGTGATTCGCGAACTGGCCATCGGCGCATCCATCGGTGTGGCGGTGATCGTGTTCACCAACCTGATCCTGCTGCCGGTGGCGATTTCCTACGTCGGCATCAGTAAGCGCGCCGTCGAGCGCAGCAAGAAAGACGCGCACCGCGAACACCCGTTCTGGCGCCTGCTGTCCAACTTCGCCAGCCCGAAAGTTGCCCCGGTATCGATCGTGTTGGCCCTGTTGGCCTTCGGTGGCGGCCTCTGGTACAGCCAGAACCTGAAAATCGGCGACCTCGATCAAGGTGCTCCAGAGCTGCGTCCGGATTCGCGCTACAACAAGGACAACAACTTCATCATCAGCAACTACTCCACCAGTTCCGACGTGTTGGTGGTGATGGTCAAGACCAAGTCCGAAGGTTGCTCGCGCTATGAAGCGATGGCACCTATCGACGAACTGATGTGGAAAATGCAGAACACCGAGGGCGTGCAGTCGGCGATCTCGCTGGTGACCGTGTCCAAGCAGATGATCAAGGGCATGAACGAGGGCAACCTGAAATGGGAAACCCTGTCGCGCAACCCGGACGTGCTGAACAACTCCATCGCCCGCGCTGACGGCCTGTACAACAACAGTTGCTCCCTGGCGCCAGTGCTGGTGTTCCTCAACGATCACAAGGCTGCCACCCTGGATCGCGCAGTTCATGCGGTGCAGGACTTCGCCAAGGAAAACAACAAGGAAGGCCTGGAGTTCATCCTTGCGGCGGGTAACGCCGGCATCGAGGCGGCCACCAACGAAGTGATCAAGGAATCCGAGCTGACCATCCTGATCCTCGTCTACATCTGCGTCGCGACCATGTGCATGATCACCTTCCGCTCCTGGGCGGCGACCTTGTGCATCGTGTTGCCACTGGTGCTGACGTCGGTACTCGGCAACGCCCTGATGGCTTTCATGGGCATCGGCGTCAAAGTCGCGACCTTGCCGGTAGTGGCATTGGGCGTGGGGATTGGCGTGGACTACGGCATCTACATCTACAGCCGCCTGGAAAGCTTCCTGCGTGCCGGTCTGCCGTTGCAAGAGGCGTACTACCAGACGCTGAAGTCCACCGGTAAAGCCGTATTGTTCACCGGCCTGTGCCTGGCGATCGGCGTGTGCACCTGGATCTTCTCGGCCATCAAGTTCCAGGCCGACATGGGCCTGATGCTGACCTTCATGCTGCTCTGGAACATGTTCGGCGCGTTGTGGCTGCTGCCGGCGTTGGCTCGTTTCCTGATCAAACCGGAGAAACTGGCGGGGCAGAAGGGCAACTCGTTGTTCGCTCACTAAACCTCAGGCAAAACCAAAAAGCCGCAACCTTGGGTTGCGGCTTTTTTATGGGTGATTGGAAAACTCAGCGGGGTTGCAGCGGTAGAAAATCGCTGTTCGCCAGTTCCTTGCTGATGATTCCGTGATGAATTTCGATTTTCTGCTTCGGATCCTTGGCCTTGGCCATGGCCGATTCGTAGGTTTCGAAGCGTTGCTCTCTGGTTTTCAGATGCGCCTGGGTGTAGTCAGCCTTGGCATCATCCGCATTGGCGTAGTGAAAATGCCCATACCACCAGGGTTGATTGTCTTTATTCAACAAAGCGTACTCTTGCATGAAGTCACGCCGTCCGGTTTTCAGCTGAACCCGGTTGCCGTTGATTCGCGCAAAAATTTCATTGCGCCGCAACAGATACTCCACCCCCTCGCTACTGGGCGGTCGAGCGAGAGTCATGCGGGTGCGAAGTTCGGTGGACTTGGTCTCGAGGACGTGCGCTTTGTCGCGGAGTCCGCTGATCAGCGAAACGTCTGTTTCGCGGTTGGCCGGAGGACTTTCGTGCTGTTCCAGTCCATCGGCGTACCCGATCAGCTTTTGTGCCTCGCGTTGCAATTGCTCTTCGATTTCCTTGGGAGAACTGGCGCGTTGCGCGTAACCCTCGATCTTCTGCACGTTTTTATCGACATCGGCCAACGCCTTGCGGGCATCGCCCTTGAGCAGCTGGTAGGGGCGCGGAGCCCTGTCAGTTGCGGGTCTGGCATCGACGATTTCTACCCAGACATTGGGTTCATGCTCGTGGAACGAAGCCAATGGCCTTTCTTCAATAGGGTGGTTGATGTCGACAATGTCTCCTTCCTGGTGAGCGACCCGTTGGCGAAGATCGCCGATCAATGTGCCTTTGGCGGTTTTGATCACCCGCTTGCGACTGGACCATGAATAGGGACGTTTCACCGGCGGCCTGGTGCCGGAAGCCGACGTTGACGGTTCCTCCGGTTGCGGCAGCAGTTGAAGCGCTTCCGCCAGACGTCGTTCGGCATCGATACGCAGCTGGTCAATGAGCTCGCGCAGACGATTGAAGGGGTGTGTCTGCAATTCATCTGTGCTGAAAATGCCTATCGTCTCAAGACCGTCCTGTGACTTGTTGTACTGATCGACCAGGTTCTCCAGAACGGCGATCCGGTCGCTGTTGGTGTAGGTGTGTTCCGTTTGCAGTTCGGCATGCGAGCGAGATAGCAACAGCAGGGGGCTGACGGCGTGTTCGAGCACACCCATGGTGCTGGTGCCGAGGGCCTTGAGACTGAGCAGGCGCAAGATACTCAACTGATAGCACTTGACGCGCAGTGCCGTCATTTCATCTTCGGGCCTGTTGCCGGTCAGTCGCTTCCAGTACTCGATGCCCAAGCGAGGCACCTGCTTGAGTTCCAGTAGTCGGCTGTCTATCTGATCCAGATACTTGATCAAGGATTCGTTGATTTCTGAGGTTTTGCGCATGAACTCAAAATAGCGATCCAGTACCACATCGCCCTCGCTGATAATTGCCTCAAGCAAATGCCTGATACCATTTTTCAAGTCCGCATACTGGCGTTCGGCAGCTTCGCGCTCCCAGTCAGCGATGACGATCCGTTTGCGGGCATTGTTGATGATGTTTTCCGACAGGCTGCACAAGTGCACAGGATCGGGATCGGATCTGGTCAACTCGGCCAATTCCCTTTTCTCGGCCAGCAGCGTGGCGTAGCTTTCGGTCTGTTTGTCCAGCTCATCAACGAACCGTTGCCTGTACGTGGCGCGATCGAGCTCTGTACTGGCGGCGTCGTTCCTTTTCAGCTGCATCAGGTTTTCGGCAATGTCGACGCGCTTCTGCACCCGTACTTGCTGATCCACGAATTCCTGACGATTGAGTTCCAGCAGGTTGATGCGTTGTTGCGTGATTTCTCGCTGGGCGTTGATCCGTGCATTGCGCCCGCCGCCAACCAGTTTCAACCCTTGATCAAGAGTCCAGCGGCCCGCTCCATTGGTCTTGAGCTTGATGCCGGGATGATCCGGGTGCTCCGGATGTATCAGATACACCTCGCCGAACCCGGGCACGATACTCACGCGAAACAGCAGGCCGGCGACGGTGGCGTGCCAAAGATTGCCGATCCGGTACAAACCTTTGAACACGCCGGTGCTAACGGGCTCTGGCAGAGGTGTCGGCCATGGCACTTGAACCTCCCGTAACGTGTTGAACAGTCGGGCGGTTGCCGAATCGCGTGCACTCGACTGGTTGAAGTCGAGCAGGGTCTTGCCACTGCCCGGCGGCTCGGAGGGCAGGCCCGGAGTGTCCTGGGTAATGGTCGATTCGGCGGGCCATGAAAATGTCTGCGCAGGACGGCGCAAGGAGGCGAGGGCATCCGGAACTGCCGTCGCTGCGCTGTCGGAAAGTGCCGGGGCTGCTTCCTCTCGAGCGACATGCAGAACCAACAGACCAATGTTCAACAGCACATCGATCCAAGCCTGATTCCGCGCCTTCGGGTCATCACTGTCCAGCGCTGGCAGATCGTTGATCAGGCTGTGGGCGATTTGCAGCATCCAGCCCACCACCATGGCAGGGCCGCGCAACAACGGCAGAATCAGGTTGTTGAACACCAGCCAGCCACCCTCGAGGATGATCGCCCAGCGGCTCTCGGCATTCGACACCGATTGCCGATCCGCCAGATCGATCAGTGTGCGTGCATTGCTGACGAACAGACTGGTCAGCAATCGACCTTCTTCCAGCGCGGTGAGCCAGTCGCCAACCGCTTCGTCGCCAGCCAGAATCGCCGGTTGGGGCTTTTCAGGCAGTGTGAATTCGTCCCCTGCATGGAAGTGGACAATGTGCGGTTCGGTGAAGCCGTTGTTGTCGTAGATCGGCCGTGCGCGATCCGGCAGCCAGGTCAGCACGCTGGTTTGCAACGGGCCGCTTTGCGCAATGGCCCTCAGCAAGTCCTGACGGCTGGAGTATTGGTGCAGGGGTTCTGAATACAGCGGTCGGTAAAGAATATGCGGGCCGACTGCGCTCAGGTCTTTCGGCTCGATGATGAACATGTTGCTGACCACATCACACGAGGCCCCGACCTTGCGTTGAAACGCCAATGGCCTGATGACAACGGGCTGTTCCTCGACGATGCGCTCGGCGGCCAACGGCTGGAACACTGCATCGACATATCGATAGCCCAGGAGGGTGAAGCCATGCTCACCTTTGATCGAATGCTCTAGGGCGCGCAGCGGCAAATGCAGGCTCAGTTCCAGGCCGAAGAGTCTCAGCCGCTCATTGGCCTCGGGACTGTTGCCAAGCAACTGCGCTTCTATGTACTCGGGGTAATGTTTTCCGACATCGACCCGGCTCACCAGATCCAGCAAATAGGCCTCGGTGGTCCAGTCTTGAATCAGCTGGTTTTCGGTGTGGCGCAGGGTCATCCGGCCCTTGGGTTTGCCGGCCAGGTTTATTATCGCCAGGTCGGTCAGGGACATTTTGACGGGTTCGAGGTAGCCGCTGCCCAAGTCGCCGACAGGCACGTGAAAGGTCAGTTCCAGTTCATCGGACTTGTAGCCGGGCGCCAAGGGCTGGTCTTTGAGCATTTGCTCATGCAGCGCATTTCTGGCGAACGTGCGAAGGTCAACGACGTCGTCAGGCAACGAGCGCCCCTGTGTCTGCTGTTTGACACTGGCCATCGACAACGTGTGTTTACGCCACGCCATGCGCTCTGTGGCGCTGGCGCCCTGCAACCACTCGGGAATCGTTGTCTGTAGGGCGTGAAGGTGCGTTGGGTGGTTGTTGCTGCCGATAAACAGTGCGGCGATATCGGTGATCGCGTCAAAACGCTGTTCAAGGTCAGCCAGGCTTTGGCGTGCGGGCAGTTTGAGCGACTCCAAATCTTCCAGTTGCCGGTTCAGCAGCAGAGCTGCCTGGGTATCAAAGATGTTGCCGTCCGGTACAAAACGTTTCCAGGTGATGGAGTCCGCCGTGAAGTCTTGCTGAAATCGAGCGCCCCATGCGGCACCGAAGGCTTGCAGGGACGGGAAGGATTCGATGTTGCCAGTCACGCTGCACAACAAATGGGTCTCGCCGCAAATCACCAGGATATCCGGCGCTTGCAGTGTGAACGACACTTCGCCCCTGCTCAGCGTGACTTGCAGCGTGCAGGCTTCAATCGCACCTTTGGCCCAAGGACGCTGAAGGCGTTCGCGGTTGTCGGGTTGGCGGGCCAGCTCCAATAGAATCCCGGCCTGCTCGGCATCACTTGCCGCGAGGCGCGTCGCGGATGTTTTCAACACGCCGGCGAGCAGATTCCCCAACCATTGCCAACGACTGACGCCGCTGTCGTCCTGTTCGTTCCAGCAGGCCGTCAATGATTCCTGAGCGCCGATGTAGAAAATGTCGGGTAATTCACGGATGACTTGCGCAATCACTTGCAGGTCGGGCAGTCGCGATGTCGTGTTGTCGACGGTAAGTTGCGCGGGGGCACGGTTTGTCAAAAAACAGCTGCGACCGTATTGCTCGCTAAGATCGGGGAATGCGCCGCTGGCCAGGTAGTCGAGTACCACGTCCAGAAGCAGCGTAAGCCGCCAGGCGCCATCCGGGATCGGTTGGGCAATTTGGGTTCGCTCAGGGTCGAACGCCAGTTGCGGGTATTTTTCCAGAATGCCGTCCTTGAGCAGGCGGGCGGTTTGCGAGCGTAAGGTCGGCCGGGTATTGAATCGGGTGTGAACCGCCCGCGCGATGATGCCGGTGTCGCTTGCGGCGGCGGGTGGTGATGCAGGTGTGGGCATGATGCAATCCTTTGCATGTGTGGTTCCTCAACGTAAAACCGAATCGAAAGGGATGTGCGGTAGCCGGGTACCGCACATTGGGCGAGGCGATAGGCTAAGGCCGACGTTCAGACCAGAAACGAAAAAGCCGCAACCAGGGTTGCGGCCTTTTTACATCTGAAGATCAACGTAACCCTTGTAGGAGCCGGCTTGCTGCGGGCGGCGTTCCGACGATGGCGGTGGGTCAGCCAACATATTTATCGTCTGAACAGACGCCATCGCCAGCAAGCCGGCTCCTACAGTGGATCGTGTTTTATGAGGGATCGGCGCCGAGCACCACATTCAGCGCACTGCGTGCATCGTCCAGTTGCACCAGCGTCGCATGCCGGGCACCCAGCGCATCACGGTTTTCGATGGCGGTGAGAATCGCCTTGTGCCGTGGCAACGCCAATTCATGCAGGTTCGGTCGCTGGTTGGAATGCTTCAACGCTTCGGCAATGGCGACCGACAGCATGTTGCACAGGTTCGCCAGCAGGTCGTTGTGGGTGGCGTCGGCGATGCGGCTGTGGAAATCCAGGTCCGGTTGCAACAGGGCTTCAGGCGTCGGCGCGGCTTCCATGCGTTGGTAGGCTTCGCCAATAGAGGCAATGTCTTCGTCGGTGGCGAATTGCGCGGCGAGGGCCGCGGCTGCCGGTTCGATGATGCTGCGCACGCTGGTCAGCAGATCGAAGAACTGATTCTGCGGGCTGCTTTGCATCAGCCAGTGCAGCACGTCCGGGTCGAGCATGTGCCATTCCTTGCGCTGCTTGACCACCGTGCCGACACGCGGACGGGAATACACCAGGCCTTTGGCGACCAACACGCGAGTGGCTTCGCGCAGTACCGGACGGCTGACCGCGTACTCCTCGCACAACAGGGCTTCGGCGGGCAGTTTGTCGTCCGGTTTGAAGCGTCCCGAAACGATCTGCATGCCCAGTTCCTGGACAATGCGCGAGTGCATGCTTTTGCGGTCGGAGGGTTTGCGGTAATCCATGGGGAACGGCGCGATCCTGTGCGGGGGAGGTGCTGCGCATGATAGCAGGCGCGGCGAGGACGGTCGCCAGAGCAAGCGGTCCTGAATCCTATGAAGATCAATTGTAGGAGCCGGCTTGCTGGCGATGGCGTCCTTTTAGGCGATAGATGTGTCGACTGACCCACCGCTATCGCCAGCAAGCCGGCTCCTACAAGGGGTGTGGGGTTAGTGGGAGTGGCGGGGGACTTCGGCACCTCGGCAACCGACCAGGAAGTCGAAGTCGCAGCCCTGATCCGCTTGCAACACATGGTCGATGTACAACTGGCGATATCCACCCAGGATCATCTGCTGCGGCGGTTGCAGATCAGCCATGCGCGCCGCCAGTTCGGCGTCCGGAATGTCCAGGTGCAGACGCCCGTTGGCGCAATCGAGTTCGATCCAGTCACCTTCCTTCACCGCAGCCAAAGGCCCGCCGGCCGCCGCTTCCGGTGCTACGTGCAACACCACCGTGCCGTACGCGGTGCCGCTCATGCGCGCATCGGAAATACGCACCATGTCCGTCACGCCCTGGGCCAGCAGTTTGGCCGGCAAGCCCATGTTGCCGACTTCAGCCATGCCCGGATAACCCTTTGGTCCGCAGTTTTTCATCACCAGAATCGAGTTGGCATCCACGTCCAGCTCCGGATCGTTGATCCGCGCCTTGTACATGTCGAAGTTCTCGAACACCACCGCACGCCCGCGATGCTGCATCAGCTCAGTCGTGGCGGCGGACGGTTTGAGCACCGCGCCGAGTGGCGCCAGGTTACCGCGCAATACGCAGATGCCGCCGTCGGCGCGGATCGGGTTGTCGAGGGTGCGGATCACTTCGTCCTGACCGTAGATCGGCGCGTCCTTGGTGTTCTCGCCGAGGGTCTTGCCGTTGACGGTCAAGGCATTTGGATTGGGAATCAGGTTGGCTTCGCCGAGGCGCCGCAATACCGCAGGCAAGCCACCGGCATAGTAGAACTCTTCCATCAGGAAGCGCCCGGAGGGTTGCAGGTCGACGATGGTCGGCATGCCGCGACCGATGCGAGTCCAGTCGTCCAGCTCAAGTTCCACGCCAATGCGGCCGGCGATGGCTTTCAAGTGGATCACGGCGTTGGTCGAACCACCGATGGCGGCGTTGACCCGAATAGCGTTTTCAAAGGCTTCCTTGGTGAGGATCTTCGACAGTTTCAAATCTTCGCGGACCATCTCCACCGCACGCATGCCGGACATGTGCGCCAACACATAACGGCGCGCATCCACCGCCGGAATCGCGGCGTTGTGGGGCAGGGAAGTGCCGAGTGCTTCGGCCATGCACGCCATGGTCGATGCGGTGCCCATGGTGTTGCAAGTGCCGGCGGAGCGGGACATGCCGCCCTCGGCCGCGAGGAAGTCATCGATGGAGATGGTGCCCGCTTTCACTTGTTCGCTGAGCTGCCAGACCACCGTGCCCGAGCCGATGTCCTGACCCTTGTGCTTGCCGTTGAGCATTGGCCCGCCGGTAACGACGATGGCCGGCACGTCGCAACTGGCCGCGCCCATCAACAGCGCCGGGGTGGTTTTGTCGCAACCGGTCAGCAGCACCACGCCGTCAATCGGGTTGCCGCGAATCGCTTCTTCGACGTCCATGCTCGTCAGGTTGCGGGTAAACATGGCGGTCGGGCGCAGGTTCGATTCGCCGTTGGAGAACACCGGAAATTCCACCGGGAAACCGCCGGCCTCGATCACGCCGCGTTTGACGTGGTCGGCGATCTGGCGGAAATGCGCGTTGCACGGGGTCAGTTCCGACCAGGTGTTGCAGATGCCGATGATCGGTTTGCCGTGGAACTGGTGGTCGGCGATGCCCTGATTCTTCATCCAGCTGCGGTACATGAAGCCGTTCTTGTCGGCAGTGCCAAACCATTGGGCGGAGCGCAGGGTGGGTTTCTTATCAGACATGATCGATTCTCTTATTGTATGACTATATTGTTCTGGCTGAGGCGTAACATAAGCGCAATTCGATCTGTTTGGAAGTGTTGTTGCATAAATAGTATTACTATATAGTCCGCTCCAACGGAGGGAAGGCCCTGGCAGTTTTTGGCGAGAGGCGTCCCCCGAGGTTCTATAACAACAACAATCGGAGACCGATCTCATGAGCCAGGAACTGCGGCTTATTCGTCGCATCACGCTGAAACTGATTCCCTTCCTGATCCTGCTGTACCTGATCGCCTATGTGGATCGCTCCGCCGTGGGCTTCGCCAAGCTGCACATGGGCGCCGACATCGGTATCGGCGATGCGGCTTACGGCCTCGGTGCCGGGCTGTTTTTCATTGGTTACTTCCTGCTGGAAATCCCCAGCAACCTGATGCTCGAACGCTTCGGCGCGCGGCGCTGGTTTGCGCGGATCATGGTCACCTGGGGCGCCATCACCATCGGCATGGCCTTCGTTCAAGGGGCGCACAGCTTCTACGTGATGCGCTTTCTGCTCGGCGCCGCCGAAGCCGGGTTCTTCCCGGGCGTTCTGTACTACATCACGCAGTGGTTCCCGGTTCGCCATCGCGGCAAGATCCTCGGCCTGTTCATCCTCTCCCAACCGATCGCCATGCTGATCACCGGCCCGGTGTCCGGCGGCCTGCTCAGCATGGACGGCATCCTCGGATTGCACGGCTGGCAGTGGCTGTTCATCGTCATCGGCTCCCCGGCGATCCTGCTGACCTGGCCGGTGCTGCGTTGGCTGCCTGATGGTCCGCAACAGGTGAAATGGATGGATCAGCCCGAGAAAGACTGGCTGGCTGGCGAACTGAAAAAGGACCTTGAGGAATACGGCCAGACCCGCCACGGCAATCCGTTGCATGCGCTCAAGGACAAACGCGTGTTGCTGCTGGCGCTGTTTTATCTGCCGGTCACCCTGAGCATTTATGGCCTGGGCCTGTGGTTGCCGACGCTGATCAAGCAGTTCGGTGGCACTGATTTGGTGACGGGTTTTGTGTCGTCGGTGCCGTACATTTTCGGGATCATCGGTCTGTTGATCATCCCGCGCAGTTCCGACCGTTTGAATGATCGCTACGGCCATCTGGCGGTGCTGTATGTGTTGGGGGCTATCGGCCTGTTTCTCAGTGCCTGGCTGACGGTGCCGGTGCTGCAACTGGCGGCGCTGTGCCTGGTGGCGTTCGCCCTGTTTTCCTGCACCGCGGTGTTCTGGACCTTGCCGGGCCGGTTCTTTGCTGGCGCCAGTGCGGCGGCGGGGATCGCGCTGATCAACTCGGTGGGCAACCTCGGCGGCTACATCGGTCCGTTCGTGATCGGGGCGCTGAAGGAATACACCGGCAACCTGGCTTCGGGGCTGTATTTCCTCTCGGGCGTGATGGTGTTCGGGCTGATTTTGACCGGCGTGGTGTATCGGTTGCTGGAGCGCAAACACGTGCTGCCGGCGGACCAGTTTGCAGCCAGCGCACGCTGACCTGTAGGAGCCGGCTTGCCGGCGATGGCGTCAGCACATTCAACATCATTGTCGACAGGCCGATCGCTATCGCCGGCAAGCCGGCTCCTACAGGGTTCTGCGGTGTTTTTGAGAATTGCTTACAGGAGAAAATTCATGCGTTTGGTTCAATTTGAATTGTTTAACGGCGAGCGCCGGGTTGGCGTGGTCGAGGGCGGTCTGGTCCGCGAGGTGCAGGACGCGCGCACGGTGCGCGATCTGGCGTTGGCGGCGATCGAGGCGGGTGTCAGTCTTGAGCAGCAGGTGAACGCCCTGGGCCTGGGCATCAGCCACGACTATGCAGAACTGCTGGCGAAACTGCGCATCCTGCCGCCGCTGGACCATCCGGACCCGGCACACATGCTCGTCAGCGGCACTGGCCTGACCCATCTGGGTAGCGCCTCGGCGCGGGACAAGATGCATCAGCAGGCCGGCGACGAAGCAACGATGACCGACACCCTGCGCATCTTCAAGTGGGGCGTGGAGGGCGGCAAACCGGCAGCGGGGCAGGCCGGCGTGCAACCGGAATGGTTCTACAAAGGTGACGGCAGCATCGTCGTGCGTCCGGGTAAACCGTTCCCGCTGCCGCCGTTTGCCGAAGACGCCGGAGAAGAACCCGAGCTCAGCGGTCTTTACGTCATCGGCCACGACGGCAAGCCGTATCGCCTCGGTTATGCGGTGGGCAACGAGTTTTCCGATCACGTCATGGAGCGCAAGAACTACCTCTATCTGGCGCATTCCAAACTGCGCAGTTGCAGTTACGGGCCGGAACTTCGGATCGGTGAACTGCCGGAGCATCTGGCGGGCACGAGCCGCATTTTGCGCGACGGCGAAGTGCTGTGGCAGAACGAGTTTCTCACCGGCGAGGCCAACATGTGCCACAGCCTGGAAAACCTCGAATACCACCATTTCAAATACAGCCAGTTCCTGCGTCCGGGGGATGTGCACATTCACTTCTTCGGCACCGCGACCCTGTCCTTTGCCGACGGCATTCGCACCCGGCCGGGGGACGTGTTCGAGATCAGTCAGGCCGAGTTCGGTGCGCCGTTGATCAACGGCATTGCACCGGTTGAAGCGGCCTTCGAGCCCGGCACCATCGGCATTCTTTAAGGAGCAACCCATGATTCTTGGTCACAACTATATTGGCGGCCAGCGCAGTGCCTGCGGTAGCGTCAAACTCCAGAGCGTCGACGCCAGCACCGGTGAGGCGTTACCTCACGATTTCTATCAGGCCACGCCGGAAGAAGTCGATGCCGCCGCCAAGGCTGCCGCTGCCGCGTACCCCGCTTATCGCAGCCTGAGCGCCGAGCGCCGCGCGCAATTCCTCGATGCCATTGCCGATGAGCTGGATGCGTTGGGCGATGAGTTTGTCGCCGTGGTCTGCCGCGAAACCGCGCTGCCTGCCGCCCGCATTCAAGGCGAGCGCGGTCGCACCAGCGGCCAGATGCGCCTGTTCGCCAAGGTGCTGCGGCGTGGTGATTTCTATGGCGCACGCATCGATCTGGCGCAGCCGGAGCGCAAGCCGTTGCCGCGTCCCGACCTGCGTCAGTACCGCATCGGCCTCGGTCCGGTTGCGGTGTTTGGCGCCAGCAATTTCCCGTTGGCGTTTTCCACCGCCGGCGGCGACACCGCTTCCGCCCTGGCCGCCGGTTGCCCGGTGGTGTTCAAGGCGCACAGCGGTCACATGGCCACGGCCGAGCAAGTGGCAGATGCAATCCTGCGCGCCGCGGAAAAAACCGGCATGCCGGTCGGCGTGTTCAACATGATCTACGGTGGCGGGGTCGGCGAAGCGCTGGTCAAGCACCCGGCGATTCAGGCAGTCGGTTTCACCGGTTCGCTCAAGGGTGGACGGGCGTTGTGCGACATGGCCGCTGCACGTGCACAACCGATCCCGGTGTTTGCCGAGATGTCGAGCATCAACCCAGTGATCGTCTTGCCCCAGGCCCTGTCCGTTCGTGCTGAAAGCGTGGCCCGTGACCTGACCGCTTCGGTGGTGCAAGGCTGTGGCCAGTTCTGCACCAACCCCGGTCTGGTGATCGGCATTCGCTCGGCGCAGTTCAGTGCGTTTGTGCAGCAGGTGGCGGGGTTGATCAACGATCAGCCTGCGCAAACCATGCTCAATGCCGGGACGTTGAGCAGTTATGGCCAAGGCCTGCAAAAACTCCTCGCGCACCCGGGCGTGACGCACCTGGCGGGTAATCCGCAGCAAGGCAATCAGGCGCAACCGCAGTTGTTCAAGGCCGATGTCAGTCTGTTGCTCGACGGCGATGAAGTGCTGCAGGAAGAGGTCTTCGGCCCGACCACGGTGTTTGTCGAGGTGGCGGATCAGGCGCAACTCAGCGCTGCTTTAAATGGCCTGCACGGACAACTCACGGCAACGATCATTGGCGAACCGGCAGACTTCGAGCAGTTCGGCGAGCTGACGGCGTTGCTGGAGCAGAAGGTCGGGCGAATCCTGCTCAACGGCTATCCGACCGGTGTGGAAGTCTGCGATTCGATGGTCCATGGCGGGCCGTACCCGGCGACGTCCGATGCGCGTGGCACCTCGGTGGGCACGCTGGCGATTGACCGCTTCCTGCGGCCAGTGTGCTTCCAGAACTACCCCGACAGCCTGCTGCCGGATGCGTTGAAGAACGGCAACCCGCTGCGTATTCAGCGGCTGGTGGATGGACAGCCTTCGCGTGATGCGCTCTAACGGCTGAACATAAATCCCTGTGGGAGCGAGCCTGCTCGCGATTGCGGTGTGACAGTCAAGGATTATGTCGACTGACACTCCGCATTCGCGAGCAGGCTCGCTCCCACATTTTTTTCTGTGTCGTTAGAGGGGGTGGTGTCCGGCACGAGGCTGCTCCCACATTGCGCTATCATTGCGTCTTTCCCCTTCAAAGATTGACTGCCATGACTGCCTCAACCGACACCTTGCTCAACGCCCTCGAACACTGCGGAATGGTGGAAATCGACGGCTTGCATGCCTTCGAATTCGCCCTTGATGTCGACGACAATCTGCACATCGAATGCATGGACGGTCGAGCGGCCAAACACTGGGAATTCACCCCCGCTCAGGTTCAAGCGGCAACCTTCGATTCGACTTTGCAGAGCTGGCTGATCAAGGACGACGGCGGCGAACACCGCCTGGTCTGCCTCGGCGACGTCATCAGCGGCGACAACGAAGACGACGAACAAGAGGATGCGTAACCTCTGGCCGTTGTTGATCGCCGGCAGCATCGGCGCAATGGGTGTTCACGCCGCATCCGCCGACGACTATCAATTGCTCGTGGGTTCCTACACCGCAGGGCAAAGCCAGGGCATTTATCGCCTGAATTTCGACAGCGCCACCGGGCAGCTCGACGCCAAGCCGTTGCAAGTGGTCAACAGCGAAAACCCGTCCTGGTTGACCCTGTCCAACGATCAGCGTCACCTGTTCGTGGTCAACGAAAACGGCCCGGGACAAAAAGACCCGGTTGGGCGCGTCAGCAGTTATGCGATCGACGCCAAAACCCATGCGCTGCGCCTGATCAATCAGGTCCAGAGCCTGGGCAACGAGCCGACCCATTCGAGCCTCAGTGGTGATGCCAGCCACCTGTTCGTCAGCAATTATTCAGTGGCTGAAGACCCGGGCGGCACGCTGGCGGTGTTGCCGGTGGGCGCCGATGGCACGCTCAAACCCGTGGTGCAAATGAGCAGTCATCCGTCCAGCCGGGTCAATCCCGAGCGGCAGATGTCGGCGCATGTGCATTCGACGGTGTCCTCGCCGGATGGCAAGTTTGTGTTCTCCAATGATTTGGGCGCGGACAAGATCTTTGTCTATCGCTTCGATCCGAAGGCCAACCCGGACTTGCCGTTGATCGCAGCCACACCCGCGTCGGTCCAGCTGCCGCCCGGCAGCGGACCGCGGCATTTGCTGTTCAGTGCCGATGGCAAACACGCGTGGTTGACCATGGAAATGAGCGCGCAGGTCGCGGTGTTCGATTACCGCGACGGCACGCTTGAGCGAACGCAAATGGTCGATCTGGCGGCCGGGCAACCGACGTCGGACAAAGCCGCCGCAGCGTTGCATGCATCAAAGGATGGCAAATTCCTCTATGTCAGCAACCGTGGCACCGCCAATCAGTTGCTGGTGTTTGCCATTGACCCGGCGACCGGCCACCTCAAAGAGCTGCAACGCCGTTCGGTGGAAGGGGATCACCCCCGCGAGTTCAGCCTCGATCCGAGTGGCCGGTTCGTGCTGATCGCCAATCAGAAGAGCAACCAGATTGTCGTCCTCGAACGCGATGCCAAGAGCGGCCTGCTGGGTAAAACCGTGCAGAAACTGCCGATGGATGCCCCGAGCGATCTGAAATTCCTGGTGCGTCAATAGGCCGCAGGCCCCGGTTGATGGGGCCTGCATCCTTCTATTAATGACGCTGATATCTGCTACTGCTACAAAAGATTTCAAGGCGTCAGCCTAGGCAGTTAAGTTTGCTTCACGGCCCCACCGGGCAAGCAAGCCAACTGAATCCGAGGAATACCGCCATGAACTTCAATCTCTTCTCTGTCATCGCTGCATCCGCTATCTCTGCCACCGTTGCTCTGCCAGCCAGCGCCAACGTTGAAATCAGCGACAAAAAATCCCACGCCCAGAGCTACACCCAGAAATACCTGCAACAGAGCGCCAACTTCTACGCAGCCCTGGATCACAAAACCCAAGCCTGAAAGCCAAGCCCTGCACCCTTTATGCAGGAGCGAAGTCACTTGCGCGGATCAAGCTGAAAAGCTTCGAGAAAGCCTGAGTGATGTCGCTCCTGCATAACGCGTTTACGACAGCATCAGATTGCTATTAATGCTGCGCTTGATATCACATGGCCATGAGTTTAAATTTGACGCTGATTTATTGACTCCTTCTACTATAAAAAGGATCGACAGCATGGCGATGCGTCTGGCCGTGGTACTCCTGTTCCTCTATTCAACCCCCATTTTATCTGCCGCAACGCCCGTTCCAGGCGAGCCTGACGCTGCCCGAGAGCGCATGATGAGTTTTATCGAAGGCTGAAATAGACTGGCTTAATGATCAACGAAGCTGATGGTGACTATGGATAACCCTGAGTGGTTATCACAGCTTTTTTGATCGATTCTGTGGGCACTGAAACATGCCCACGGAGAACACCATGGCCAGCGCAATCCTCACTTCTGCCAAACACGGCGCCTACCTGGCCATCGGTCTTTACGTGGCGCTGGTGTTGGTTGTCAGCATTACCGCGCAATCGCAACACGAAATCGACGCACCGATTCAGGTCGCTTATCCCGCCATTCAGTTCGAGCACCGCGCACAAAACGCCGTGATCGATCAAGCAGACGTGGCGGGAGTGACAGGGGCATGAAAGGGGGCAAACTCTGGGTCATCGCCTTCCTGGCGTTCATGACCAATGGCTCATCACTGTTGGGCATCGGACAAGCCTCGGCAGGTTCCGTGGCTCGCGCTATCGAAGCCAATCACAACCTCGCTCGCAGCATCGAAACCGAAAAGGCCATGGGCCTGCTGGCCGGTAATCCACCGATCAAACGCCAAGGCGATTTCTTCGGACCGTTCCAGGTCGATTGCTCGGTGCTGCAGATGTGCGAAGTATTCGCCTGATACGCCACCACCCCCTGTAGGAGCGAGGCTTGCCCGCGAAGCTTTTGGCGGTCTTGATGACCCCTTCGCGGGCAAGCCTCGCTCCTACACGGGGGGCGGTTATTTCTTCATGATTGATGTGAACAGGTCCGACTCCAGGAATCGCTGTAGCCACGCCTGCAATCGCACGTAAGGCGTCTGCCCGAACCACTCGCGATCGACATGGGCGAACTGCCGTACGAACGGCATCAACGCCACATCCGCCAGGCTCGGATGCGCCGCCAGCAAGTAATCGCGGCCCTCCAACAACGCCTCCAGCCTGCGCAAGAACACCTCACCCTCGCTGCGATAAAACGCCATTGGCTGCTCGGGATAACGTTCTGCGTACTTGTAGCGATTCAGATGCACCTTGAACACCTGATCGTTCTCTTCGATCAACGCGGCGATCTGCGCTTGCCCCGCAGGATCATCCTTGAGCAACCAATCCTGCGGATCGTTCTGCGCCAATGCCCAGTGCATGATCGCCAGGCTCTCATCGATGACCTGGCCGTCGACGCTCAACACCGGCACCGTGCCTTTGCTCGACAGCGCGAGCATCTCGGCAGGCTTGGCCTTCAGGCTGACCTCGACGATGTTCACGGCAACGTCCGAGTAACGCAGGGCCATCCGCGCCCGCATGGCGTAGGGGCAGCGGCGGAAGGAGTACAGCGTGGTCATTTCACCTCCAGGGAACTCAGGCCGTTGCCCTGACGGTGGACCTGGATCTGCACCGGGATCCGTTCGTGCATTTCCTGGACGTGGGAAATCACCGCGACCTTGCGGCCCTGAGCCTGCAAGCCATCGAGGGCGTCCATCGCCAGTTGCAGGGATTCGGGGTCGAGGCTGCCGAAGCCTTCGTCGATGAACAGCGATTCGATTTTCAGCGTGCTCGACGCCATCGAAGCCAGACCCAACGCCAGGGCCAGCGACACCAGGAACGTCTCGCCACCCGACAACGAATGCACCGAACGCAGCTCGTCGCCCATCTCGGTGTCCATCACCAGCAAGCCCAGCATGCTGCCGCCGCGTTTGAGGCGATAGCGCCGCACCAGTTGCCGCAACTGCACGTTGGCGTGATGCACCAGCAGGTCGAGGTTGTAGGCCTGGGCGATCTTGCGGAAGGTGTCGCCGGTCGCGGAGCCGATCAAGGCATTCAAGCGCGCCCAGCGCTGATACTCGCTGTAAGCGTCGGCGATCTGTTGCGCCAGGGCCTGATTGGCGTTCTGCCGGCGCTGGTCCTCGGCCTGTTCGGCGCGCAGTTCGGCGCAACGGTGCTCGCTGGCGGCAAACTGGTTTTGCAGCTCGGTCAGGGCGGTGGCCAGTTGCGCGGTATCGAGGTTGCCGTTGTGCTGCGCCTGATGACTGGCCAGACGCTTATCGCGTTCCTGCAACAACACCTTGGCTTGTTCGATGGCTTTTTCGTTGTGCTGCAACCGTTGGCGCAATTCGCTGACCTGCTGGTCGTCGACGCTCAGCAACTGCTCAAGGCCGCCGTCATCCAGTTCCGGATGCAAGGCACGCCAGTCGGCAATCTTCAGGCCCAGTTCACGATCTTCGCTTTCAAGGGCAAGCAGTCGGTCTTGCTGCGCTTTCAGTTCCGCTGCCAATTGCACCAGGCGCGTGCGCACCGATTGCAGTTCCTGACTGACGGTCGTCTGGGCATTGCGCGCCTGTTCGACAGCTTGATCCAGTTGCTGTTGCCAGTGTTCGGCGCTGCTGTGGGAACCGAGCAGTTGCGTCAGTTGCTGCTGGCAAGCCTGTTGCTGCTCGGTGAGCGTGGTGAACTGGCGCTGAGCTGTTTCCAGCTGCTGGACGCGGGTCAGTTGACGATCCTGTTCCTTCTCCAGCGTCTGCTGGCGTTGTAGCTGTTCGCTCAGTTCATCGCGTTGCTGGTCGAGTTGCTCCAGGCGCTGGGCGATCTGCCGGTCGAGCTGCATGAAGGTCGCAGCCGGTTCGTTGCGCAAGGCGTCCAGTGTGTCGGCCGGGAGCAGGGTGCTGAAGGCGATCAGCTCTTCGTCCAGGCGCTGACGGTCATTGCTCAACTCGCGTTGCTGGTTGGCCAGGTGCTGGGTCGCCTGCTGACTCGCGGATTCGGCGTTGCGCAGTTGCTGTTGCAGGCGCGTGGCGTCCTGCTGCAGGGTGAGCAGGGCGGTCTGGCGCTGTTCGTCCTGCGTGATGCTTTGGTTCAACTGGCTGTTTTGCTGGTTCAGCCAGGCATCGCGTTTGGCGCTGTCCTGGGTGAAAAGCTGTGCGGATAACGGGTGCGCATCGAGGCTCGGGGCCAGGCTTTGCTGCTGAGCGAGCAGTTGCTCCTGCTGTTGCAGCAATTCCTTCTGTTGCGCAATCACGCCGCCGACTTCGGTACGCAGGTCGGTGAGTTTTTCCTTGAGCGAATCCACCGCTTTTTGCGCGTTGGCCTGTTCGCTTTCATCATGGCGGCCGAGGCTTTGCAGCAGCGCTTCCGGTTGATGATAAGGATGGTCCGGGCTGCCGCAGACCGGGCAGGGCTGATCATCCTGCAATTGCTCGCGAAGTTCTTCGACACTGGCGCTGCGTGCCAGACGCTGACGTTCCAGCAGTTCGCGGGTCACCGTCAGGGTCTGTTCGGCCACGGTCAATTCGTTTTTGGTTTTCACCCCGTCCTGGGTCAGGCGGTCGCGCTCCTGCTGGGCAACGGTTTGACGTTGCTGCAATTCGGCGATGCGCTTGTCCAGTTCCTGCTGGCCAGTCCACAGCCGCGTCAGCTCTTCAATGGCGCGCAGTTGCTTGCGGTTGTCCTGCAACAGAGTGCCCAGCAGCTGGATCTGTTCGGCCACCGCATCAGGCTCGGCGCCGGCCTCTTTGTAGAGCACTTCCAGATTCTGTTTTTGCGCCGCCAATTCCTCGGCGGCATGGGTGGCGTTCTGCTCCAGAGAGGCCAGTTCCGCCTGCCCCTTGTTCAGGCGATTGCCGATCAGCATCAATTGTTGCAAGCGGTCGCGGTAGGCGTTCCAGGCATCGCTGAGCGGCGCCAGATGGGTGCTTTGCTCAAGTTCGGCGGCAATCCGTTGCAGACGCTCGGCAACCCGATTCTGCTGCTCAAGCAAACCTTGAATCGTCTGTTGGCCTTCGGAGCAGGCCCGTTCCGCTTGCTGCTTGAGGTCGGCGCTGAGGCCGGTGTCCTTGATCAGGCGGGCGAGGGTGCTTTGCGCCTCAAAGGCCTGGCGCAGCAGTGGCGCGCTTGAGGTGTGTTGGCTTTGTGCCTCGATCAGCGCGGTTTGCGCTGCGCTGAGACTGTGTTCGAGTTGCGTCTGACGGGTTTGCAGATCCTGTTCTTGCCCGGTGTGCTGCTGGATCTGCGCGGCCAGCGGCGTGAGCTGGGCGGTCAGTTCGGTCTTGCGGGCGAACTGGTGCCGTTGTGGTGCCAGTTGTTCCAGTCGAGTCAGCTTCAAGCGGTCGCTGGCCAGGTTTTCCCAATCCTGCCGGGCGCTGGTCAGTTGCTCGGTGGCGCTGAGCTGCTCGTCCTGCAATTGGCGCAGCTCTTTCAGCCAGGTGTGCTGCAACTCCAACTGTTTGAGTTGCGCCTGTTGAGTCTTCAATTGCTGCTGTGCTTCGTTGAAGCGTTCATCCAGTTCTGCGCGGGCTTCGGGTGACAGCGGCGTGACGCCGGTGGCCTGATCCTGCAACAGCTTGTGCGCTTCACGGGCCTCTTTGGCCTTGTCGAAGGCGCGACGGCCGAGACGCGTGTAGAGCGCGGTGTCGGTGAGTTTTTCCAGCAGTTCGCTGCGTTCGTTGTCGTTGGCCTTGAGGAATGCACTGAATTCGCTCTGGGCCAGCAACACGGCACGGGTGAATTGTTCGAAGTTCAAGCCCAGGACAGCTTCGAGCTGGACCTTGAATTCAACTTTCTGACTGGCCAGCAGTTGATCCAGATCGATGTCGCGCAAGCTCTGACGGCTGTGTTGCAGCTTGCCGCCGGCCTTTTCCCGGGCGCGATTGGCTTCCCAGCGCGCGCGGTAGCGACGGCCATCGATGCCGACGAAATCCACTTCGGCATAGCCTTCGCCCGTTCCGCGACGCAGCAATGTGCGCGGGTCGCCGGTGCTGATTTCGCCGTCGGCGTCCGGCGCTTTGGCCGACACTTGCGCGTTGCTCAGCCGAGGCACGGCGCCGAACAGCGCCAGGCACAAGGCATCGAGCAAGGTGCTTTTACCGGCACCGGTCGGCCCGGTAATCGCGAACAAACCGGCGCTGGCCAATGGTTCGGCGGTGAAGTCGATTTCAAACGGCCCGGCCAGGGAGGCGAGGTTTTTCAGGCGGATCGCGAGAATTTTCATGGCTGCTCGCTCTCCATCTGCACGTCTTGCAACAGCTCGGCGAAGTCCTTCAGCGTTTGCTCATCGACCTCGCTGCCGTAGTTGTCCTGCCAGGCGCGGCTGAACAATTCCTGAGGCGTGAGCTGGTCCAGTTCAACCAGGGTCGCACCGTCATCGAGGCCATCACGGCTGCCGTTGCCGGCGTACTCAGCGGCGATGCGCACCAGGCGCACGGCTTTGCCTTGCAGCGCGGTTTCGACCTGATGGCGCAAGTCGGGTTGCGGCTCGTCGAGGCGCACCCGCACTTCCAGCCACGGCTGACGCTGAATGTCGGCGAGCAAGTCGATGTTCGGCAGGTCGCCCAGTTGCAGCAGGATGTCGGCCAGAGGCGCCGGGCCGATACGTTGCAGGTTGACGGCGCGGGGAATCAGTTTCGGTTCGACGCTGACCAGGGTTTCGCCGTCGAGCCGGACGTCGAGAATCTGATGCTGATAACCGATTTCGGAAAACGACAGTGGAATCGGCGAGCCGCTGTAGCGAATGCGTACTTCACCGTTGACCTTCTGTGGTTTGTGCAAGTGGCCAAGGGCAACGTAGCTGATGCTCGGGCCGAACAGGCTGGCGGGCAGCGCTTCGGCGTTGCCGATGATCAGGCTGCGCTCGGAATCTTCGGACACCGAACCGCCGGCCATGTGCGCATGACTGATGGCAATCAGCGCCTGACCTTTCTTGCGTTTGGCGTTGGCGGCTTCGATCAGCCACTCGTGAACCTGGCCGATCCCGCGCAGGTAGTTGTCGCCCAGGTGCGCGCCGGTCACTTCGGCAGGTCGCAAAAATGGCAACGCCAGGCACCAGGCGACGGTTTTGCCCTTGGCGTCCGGCAGCGGCAGCAGCAGGCGCTCGGCGTCGAGTTGGCCGTCATCCAGCCACAACACACGACCCAGCGCATGCGTGCGCAAACGGCGCATCAACGGTGCAGGCAATTCGATGCGCGAGCCGGAGTCATGATTGCCGGCGATCATCACGATGGTCAGCTTCGGCTGCTGTTCGTGGGCGCTGACGATGAAATCGTAGAGGCGTTCCTGGGCTTTGACCGGTGGATTGACCGTGTCGAAGATATCGCCGGCGATCAACAGCACATCGGGCTGGTCCAGTTTCAGTTGATGCAGCAGCCAATCGAGGAAACAGCCGTGCTCGAAATCGCGTTCCTGGCCGTGCAGGTTCTGCCCAAGGTGCCAGTCGGAGGTGTGAAACAGACGCAAGGCGAGCTCCGTATGAAATAAGGTGATGGCCGCGAGGAAATTGACAGCGGCGAAAGGGGAGAGAGTTTACGGGTAAAGCGACACCAAACCTACTGCAGGAACTGGCCACCACAACCTCAAGGGCCTCTTCGCCGGCAAGCCTGGCTCCTACAGGGATTCGCGCCGCCCCCGGCCTTGTAGGAGCGAGGCTTGCCCGCGAAGGCGGCCTTGAGCGCGACGCGGAACTCGGGATCGCTTCGCCGGCAAGCCGGCTCCTACAGGATTGGGGTTACTTCGGGTAGAGCGGTGGCAGGCCGCTGTCGCCGACCGGGTCTTGAACCCGCTCGGCAATCGGGATTGCCTTGATCGCGCGCCACAGTTCTTCACCTTGCCAATGCTGGCCGGTTTCGCTGTACAGCGCCCCGTTCAAACCATCCAGCGCGTCCGACAGCGGCACGAAACGCGCCGCCATGTCGGCCAGGGTTTCCGGTTGTTGCCGGGCCCAGGCGTCGAGGGCCTGGCGGGTGGCGTGGGAGTCGTTGGCCTGACAGGCGCGCTTGAGGTCGTCGAGCACGGTACGCGGGCTCGGGCCGGTCTGGGCCGCGCGCAGGATCGCCGGTTGCCAGCGGGCACGCCACCAGAGGCCGAAACCCAGCAGGGTGGTGCAGGCGAGAATGACGGTGCTGAGTTTCCACCACCAGAGCGCTTCATTGTCGGCAGGGGAAATGACCAGCGGCGTGCCGGCCGGGGTATCAACCATCAAGCCCGGGTTGTTGGCCACTTGCAGCGTCCGCGCCGGCAGGCTGCTGTGTTCCAGATGATCTTCGAAGGTGTTCCACCAGACCACATCCACAGCCGGCAACTCGACGTTCCCCCGCTGGACAGGCACCAGCGCCTCACGGTCTTCGCGGCTGCCGATCAGGCCACGCTCGCTATTCTGGTTGACCAGCACCGGCTGATCCGGATAACGCCGCAAGCCGTTGACATCGGTGGCCGGCAATGGCGGCAGTTGTGAACTGGCCAAACCTTCGGCTTCCAAAATCAGGCTGCGAGTCAGCGAGTCACCCACTTGCGTGTGATCCGGTTCCGGATTCCAGCTCTCGCTCAGGGTCAGGCTGCGGGCCGGCAGCCAAGGCACGTCAGCCGGGTAAGTGGCAGGTTTCGGCTTGACGGTCAGCGGCAGTTCGACCGAGCTGACACGCATCAATTTGCCGGATTTCGGCACCTGGGACTCGACGTCCTTGGCCGGCTGCGCGTCCACCAGCGTGGCGCTGAAAACCTGCGCCGGAATGGTCAACTGGCCGCTGTGTTGCGGGTAGATCGCGTAGCGCAATTCGATCACGCCATGGCGCAGGCCGTTGATGTCTTTTTCGTAAGTGCGCGACTCGCCCAACTGCTCGATGCGCGCATCGGGAATCTGCAGCGGAGTCAGGCTGCTGTCGTCATACAGCGACACGGAATGGTAGATGCGCAAGGTCAGGAGCGCCTGGGCCTGCACGTACACGCTGTTTTGATCGAGGCTGGCTTCGATGAATACCGGGGCCAGTTTTTGCGTGCTGTCCTGGGTTTCGCTCTCGACCACTTGCAAGGTGATCGGCTGGCTCTGCACATCGCCCAGTTGCAGCGACGGAATCACCACGCTGCCGTTCTGGCGAGGCAGCAGGGTGATAATCCAGCGGGTGGTGGCGCCGTTGCCGCCGTTAAGGGTCGTCAACTGGTTGACCTGACGGGTGCCGCGCACTTCAAACAGCGGTTCCAGCGCTGTCAGGTCAGGCTTGCCGAATTGGGTGACATCGTTGGACTCCAGGGTCAGCTCGACCGTTTCGCCGGAGTTCAGGCGACTGCGGTCGACACTGGCGACCAGTTGCGCAGCCTGGGCCTGAACGGACCAGATAAACAGTGCAAGCATGAAAGCGGTGAAGCGGGTCATCGGGTTTTTTCCTGATCCTGATGTTGCTGCTGTTCGTACCAGAATTTGCGCCTGAGCAATTCGCCCGGGTCGTCCGGGATCTTGCGCAGCCATTGTTCCAGCGCCTGGCGCTGTTCGCCATCGATGGTATCGCTGGCAGGGCGCAACGGCGGGGTGGTGCTTTGTTCGTCGCCCAACTCGCTGCCGGGCACCTCATTGGTGCCGGGGCGCGCCGGTGTCGTATCCGACTGTTCTGCATCGGGTGCCGTGGTCTGGGCATCGGACTTCGGTTCGCCACTGTTCGACTGTTGGGTGGCTGCGCCCGGCGGTGGTTCCTGCGGGGTCCCGGTCTCGTCGCCTTCGGTTTTGTCCGGTTCAACGGGCGCCGGTGTGTTTTTCTGCTTGATCAGGCTTTCCACCAAGGCCTTGTTGGTCTGCGCCGGACGCAGATCCGGTTGCCGCTCCAGTGCCTGATCGTAAGCATCCAGCGCTGCTTCCAACTCACCGCCTTTGGCCAGGGCGTTGCCACGATTGTAGTGGGCGTGGGCATCATTGCCTTCGGCGAACCGCTGGGCGGCGCCACTGTAGTCGCCGGCCTCGTAGAGCGCCACGCCTTGCCATTGCCGATCCTCGAAATGTTGCGCGGCCTCGGCCGGACGCTTCTTTTTCAACAGATGCAGGCCTTGCTGGTCAGGGCGCAACCACAAGTCTTCGAAGTCGAAGGCATGGCTCGGCTGCGGCAACAGGAACAGCAGCGGCAGGCAGAGCAACCAGCCGCGTCGCCCGGCGCAGGCCGCCAACAGCAACAGCGGCAACAACAGCCAATAACCCTGATCGGCCCAGCTATCGAGACGCAGGGTCTGGCCGTCATTGCGCAAGTTGCGCGGGCCATCGAGCAAGCCGAGGGCGCGCAGGTCAGCATCGTCCAAGCGCGCGTGGCGATAGCGCCCATCGAGGCCGTTGACGAACGCTTTCAGGTTCGGCTCGTCGAGGTGCGGCACCAGAATCGCGCCCTGATCATCCTTGAGGAAACTGCCGTCCTCCTGAGTGATCGGCGCGCCTTCGGCGGTGCCGATGCCGAGCATCAAAAACCGGGTCGACTTGCCGTCCAATGCCTGTTGAATGCCTTCGCGTTCCAGTTCAGTCAGGGACGAACCGATCAGCAGAATCCGGCCGTCACCCAGCGCGGCCTGATTCAGCAGCGCAAGGGCCTTGGTCACCGCGAGATCGGCGCGATGGCCGGTCTGGGGCATCAACGACGGCTTGAGCGCCTCAAGCAGATTGCGACTGGTAGACAGGTCATCCGACAGCGGCACCAGCGTGTGTGCGCTGCCGGCGTAGACGACGATGGCGGTCTGGGCGTCGCTGCGGTTTTGCAGCAGGTCGAACAGCTTGCGCCGGGCCTGTTCCAGTCGGTTTGGCGTCACGTCGGTGGCGAGCATCTCCGGGGTCAGCTCAAGGATCACCACCAGCGGGTCGGCGGGTTTCTGGCTGGCTTGCTCGACGCGCTCCCAGCTCGGCCCCAACAGCGCCAGAATCGTCAGCAGCCACGCCACACCGAGGGCGACCCACGGCAATTTGCTGTCGCGACCGTTGCCGCCACTGAGCAGCGCAGAATGAAAGGCCGGCGGCAGAATCATCTGCCAGCGCCCGGCGCGCTTCTGTCGATGCCAGAGTTGCCAGAGCAACCAGCCGAGCAGCGGCAACAGCAGCAGCCACCAGGGGCGGAACCAGTAAGGCCACAGCGCACTCATCGGCGCCTCCGCAGGCGCAGGCGCTTGAGTCGCTGACGCCAGTCAGGCAGTTGCGTTTGCAAGAACAGATCCTTGGTAAACAGGCGTTGCAACGGGTTATCCGGCCAGCGTTCGCGCGCCACCAGCAATAGGCTCAACAGCAGCGCCATCGCCAACGGCCAGTGATACAACGCCTGCGCCGGACGGGCCTGGGTCGGTTGCTGGGTCACGGGTTCCAGTTGGTCGAGGGTTTCCTTGATCGTTTGCAATTCCTTGCCGTCGCGAGCGCGGAAATACTGGCCACCCGTGGCGGCGGCAATGGCTTTCAGCGCAGGCTCGTCGAGGTCCAGGCTCGGGTTGATGCCGAGAAATCCTGCGGTGCCGCTTTGCTCGGGATCGGCGCCGATGCCGATCGGGTAGATTTTCACGCCTTCCTTGGCCGCCAGCCGCGCGGCGGTCAGCGGGTCGATTTCGCCGCCGTTGTTGGCACCATCGGTGACCAGAATCAGCACACGGCTTTGCGCCGGACGCAGGCGCAGGCGTTTGAGCGCGAGACCGATGGCGTCGCCGATGGCGGTGTTCTTGCCGGCGATGCCGATGCGCGCTTCATCGAGCCAGACCCGCACGGTGCGCCGGTCAAAAGTCAGCGGGGCCTGCAGGTACGCTCTGCTGCCGAACAGGATCAGGCCGACACGGTCGCCTTCGCGTCGCTCCAGAAAATCACCGAGCAAATGTTGCACCAGCGTAAGGCGGCTGACTTCCTCGTCCTGCCACTGCATGTCAGGGAAATCCATGGAGCCGGAAACGTCCACCGCCACCAGCAGATCACGGCCACTGGCGGCAATCGGCAACGGTTCGCCGAGCCATTGCGGGCGCGCTGCGGCGATCAGCAAAAACAGCCACAGCAGGATGAACGGCGCTTGTTGCCGCCAGGCTGGCAAGTTGGCCCGGGCACGGCGTCGGGCCAGGCCTTCGAGGTCACTGAGGAAACTGACTTTTAGCGCCGGTTCGCCGCTGTCGGCCACCGGCAGCACGATGCGCATCAACCACGGCAGCGGCAGCAGGGCGAAGATCCACGGCCAGGCGAACTCAAACATGTTTGCGAATCCACGTGTCGACGGCTTGGGTCAGGCCGGCGATGGCCTTGTCGTCGAGTTTGCATTCGGGTTTGTAGGCGCCTTCGACCAGTACCATCCAGCGAGTCAGCCCGGCGGCCGGGCAACGGTTGTCGAGAAACGCCAGCCATTTGCGCCCGTTGAGGGTGTGGCTCTGGCTGTAGGGGTAATGGTTGCGGCACAGGCGTTTGAGCAAGCCATTGAGTTGCTGCAGCCAGGCACCGGCCGGTGCGCCGTCGTAAGGTTTGGGCATCAGCGCCAGTTCGGCCAGTGCGGCGATGCGCACCGGGTCCAGCGGTTGTTCGGCGCGCACGATGGGGCGCTTGTTCGGCAGGAAACGCCGCGCCTTCCACAGGCCGAAGCCGATCAGCGGCAGTAACAACAGCAAAAACCACCAGCCCGGTGCCGGTGGCCAAAAGCCAATCGGCGGCGGGGAAATCAGCGGTTGCAGTTGATCGAGGCTGCTCATCGATATTTCCCCGGTTTTTGCGGGTTCAGGTACTCGCGCAGTTGTTCGACCATCTCGCTCTGGGTGCTCAGGGGCATCAACAACACCCGCAGTTTTTGCGCGAGCAATTCCCAATGGGCAATGCGTGCTTCGGCCTGGGCGCGGTAGGTCTGGCGCAGGTCGAAATTCAGCGTGTCGAGTTCCAGTTGCGCGCCGCGTTCGGCAAAGCGCAAAAGGCCGGCAGCGGGCAGGGCGTGGTCCAGTGGGTCGGACAGTGGCAGCAGCAACAGGTCGCAATGGCGCGACAGCAGGCTCAGTTGCTGCTCGGAGCCCTCAGTCAGTGCGCGCTCGTCGCAAATCACGATTACCAGGCTGCCGGGGCGCAGCACCTCCCGGGCACGACGCAAGGCCAGGTTGAGGGCATCGCGGTTCTGCTCGCTTTCGGTGTGCAATGATTGATTGACACGCACCAGCCGGTTGAGAAATTGCAGCAGGCTTTGTTTGCTGCGCCGGGGCTTGATTTCGTAGTGTTCGTTATCGCCGAACACCAGCCCGCCGACCCGATCGTTATGGCCGAGCGCGGCCCAGCCGATCAGGCTGGCGGCCTGGGCGGCGAGCACCGATTTGAACATCAGCCCCGAACCGAAAAACAGCCGTCGGCTCTGTTCGACCATGATGAAAATCGGCCGCTCGCGTTCTTCGTGGAACAGCTTGGTGTGCGGTTCCTGGGTTCGGGCGGTGACGCGCCAGTCGATGCTGCGCACGTCGTCGCCGGCCTGATAGACCCGCACCTGATCGAAGTCGACGCCACGGCCACGCAGTTTGGAGTGGTGCAGGCCGATCAGCGGGCTGCGCTGGCTCGGCGTGGAAAACAGCTGCACTTCACGCACGCGATGGCGCATCTCGATCAGCTCGGCGAGGCTGACGCGGATGCCCGGCTCGGGCGGCAGAATGACGTTCATCGGGGTCAAGCGACGGCTACGACGTCGAGAATCCGCTGGACCACCCGGTCCTGGTCGATGCCAGCGGCTTCGGCTTCAAAGGACAGAATGATGCGGTGACGCAAGACGTCGAACAGCACCGCTTGAATGTCTTCCGGGCTGACGAAGTCGCGACCGGCCAGCCAGGCGTGGGCGCGGGCACAGCGGTCGAGGGCAATCGAACCGCGCGGGCTGGCGCCGTAGGCAATCCACTCGGCCATCTCCGGGTCGAACTTGGCCGGTGTGCGCGTGGCCATGACCAGTTGCACCAGGTATTCCTCCACGGCGTCGGCCATGTACAGACCGAGGATTTCCTTGCGGGCGGCGAAAATGGCCTGCTGGCTGACCCGGCGCTCCGGTTTGGTTTCACCGTTCAGGGCTTCGCCACGGGCCTGTTGCAGAATGCGGCGTTCGACGGTGGCGTCCGGGAAGCCGATTTTCACGTGCATCAGGAAGCGGTCCAGCTGCGCTTCGGGCAGCGGGTAAGTGCCTTCCTGCTCGATCGGGTTTTGCGTGGCCATCACCAGGAACAGCGGCGACAGCTCGTAGGTGCTGCGCCCGACACTGACCTGACGCTCGCCCATGGCTTCAAGCAAAGCCGACTGAACCTTGGCCGGGGCACGGTTGATTTCGTCCGCCAATACCAGGTTGTGGAAGATCGGGCCTTGCTGGAACACGAAACTGCCGGTTTCCGGGCGATAGATTTCCGTGCCGGTGATGTCGGCAGGCAACAGGTCAGGGGTGAACTGGATGCGATGGAACTGGGCTTCGATGCCTTCGGCGAGTTCTTTGATGGCCTTGGTCTTGGCCAGGCCGGGAGCGCCCTCGACCAGCATGTGGCCGTCGGCAAGCAGGGCGATGAGCAAGCGCTCGATGAGTTTTTCCTGGCCGAGAATCTGCGTTGAAAGAAAGGTTCGCAGCGCGAGCAGCGCTTCACGATGTTCCATCGATGACTGTTCCTGGAAAGGGTGACCGAAGACGTTCGAATAACGCCAGGGCTGGGGGCGTTACTTTAATCTATCGCGGGGGGCGGCGACTAACGGCATTTTGTGCAAATGTGCGCAGGAGGCGGGTTATCGATGTTGTTTCGGGGAATGTGACGATTTTGCGGACGCCTTCGCGGGCAAGCCTCGCTCCTACAGGATCAGGGTAGCCGCGATATTGCGCTCGGCCTAAACCTGTAGGAGCGAGGCTTGCCCGCGAATAGGCCCGCTCAAACACCATCAAAGCTCGCTGATATAAGTACCGGTACCCTTGAGAATGTTCTGCAGCGTTTCTTCCACTTCCGCCAGATCACTCGCACTCGTGCTGTGCGTAATCTCCAGCGAATCATCCCCATTCAACGCATCCGCATCCGCCGCAGCGATTTCGATCAGCAAGCGGGTAGGGCTCAGCGTCACTTTCACGCCGTCCAGCGTCGAAGGTTCGCCATCAAGGGTGATCTCCAGCTCGTCCTCGTCCGGGTAGCGGCTCATCAGGAACATTTCACCCTGATCGCTGTGGCAGGCGAGCATGGCCATGTTGTCTTCTTCCTCGTCACACGGGTTGACGATCAACAGGGCGGTGGTCATTTTCATGGGTATTTCCTGGCTCGGCGAGCGTTGTGAACACAACAAAAGGCAATTCTGCCAGCCCTCGGGAATTTCTGCTCGGCTGACTGTCAGAGAATGTGACGTGAACATTCGGGGCGCTGTTGGTCATTTCTGGCACGAAGGTGCTGTAAATCCGGGCATAAAACGCCCAATTTCCTACACGGCTGCTAGTGTTGTCCGATGCGCAGGGCGTTGGCTGCGTGCCGATGACCGAATATGTCGCAGCGCTGCAAGCACGGGCCTTGCCGCACTGGTTAAGCTGCGCAACGGATGAGCACCTGTAAAGACATTGCGCTGTCGATCTGCCAGTCGTTTTTGCAGATGCCCATTCATGGAAGGTGAATGTGACCTGAGTGTCTCGTCCAGCTTCACCCACCTGTCACCCTGTTTCCTCTGCCCGAGAATCAGGAACCGGGTGACGGATCGCCCCGAAAGGGGTTTTGCACGCGACGCTTCCATCAATAACAAGCCCAAGCGGAGTACCACAGATGGCGTTCTTCACCGCAGCCAGCAAAGCCGACTTCCAGCACCAACTGCAAGCGGCACTGGCGCAGCACATCAGTGAACAGGCACTGCCACAAGTGGCGCTGTTCGCTGAACAATTCTTCGGCATCATTTCCCTTGACGAGCTGACCCAGCGTCGGCTGTCCGACCTCGCCGGCTGCACCCTTTCTGCGTGGCGCCTGCTTGAGCGCTTCGATCACGCGCAACCGCAGGTTCGCGTCTTCAACCCTGATTACGAACGCCACGGCTGGCAGTCGACCCACACCGCGGTCGAAGTGCTGCACCACGACCTGCCTTTCCTGGTGGACTCGGTGCGTACCGAGCTGAACCGTCGCGGCTACAGCATTCATACCCTGCAAACCACTGTGCTGAGCGTGCGTCGCGGCAGCAAAGGCGAGTTGCTGGAAATCCTGCCTAAAGGCACCCAGGGCGAAGGGATCCTGCAAGAATCCCTGATGTACCTGGAAATCGACCGTTGCGCGAACACCGCAGAACTGAATGTCCTGAGCAAAGAGCTGGAACAGGTTCTCGGTGAAGTCCGCGTCGCGGTTGCCGATTTCGAGCCGATGAAAGCCAAGGTCCAGGAAATCCTGACCGGCCTCGACAACAGCAAATTTGCGGTCGACGGCGAAGAAAAAGCTGAAATCAAAAGCTTCCTGGAATGGCTGGTGGGCAACCACTTCACCTTCCTCGGCTACGAAGAGTTCGTGGTTCAGGATGAAGCCGATGGCGGCCACATCGTTTACGACCAGAATTCCTTCCTCGGCCTGACCAAACTGCTGCGCACCGGCCTGACCTACGATGACCTGCGCATCGAAGACTACGCCGTGAACTACCTGCGCGAACCGACCCTGCTGTCGTTCGCCAAGGCTGCGCACCCAAGCCGTGTGCACCGTCCGGCTTACCCGGACTACGTGTCGATCCGCGAGATCGACGCCGACGGCAAGGTCATCAAGGAATGCCGCTTCATGGGCCTGTACACCTCGTCGGTGTATGGCGAGAGCGTGCGGGTCATTCCGTACATCCGCCGCAAGGTCGAAGAGATCGAACGCCGTTCCGGCTTCCAGGCCAAGGCTCACCTGGGCAAGGAACTGGCGCAGGTGGTCGAAGTGCTGCCGCGTGATGACCTGTTCCAGACCCCGGTCGACGAGTTGTTCAGCACCGTGATGTCGATCGTGCAGATCCAGGAACGCAACAAGATTCGCGTGTTCCTGCGCAAAGACCCGTACGGCCGTTTCTGCTACTGCCTGGCCTACGTGCCGCGTGACATCTACTCCACCGAAGTGCGCCAGAAGATCCAGCAAGTACTGATGGATCGCCTGAAAGCCTCGGACTGCGAGTTCTGGACCTTCTTCTCCGAGTCCGTACTGGCCCGCGTGCAACTGATTCTGCGCGTCGATCCGAAGAACCGTCTGGACATCGACCCGCTGCAACTGGAAAACGAAGTGATCCAGGCCTGCCGCAGCTGGCAGGACGACTACGCCAGCCTGGTGGTGGAAAGCTTCGGCGAAGCCCACGGCACCAACGTGCTGGCGGACTTCCCGAAAGGCTTCCCGGCCGGTTACCGCGAGCGTTTCGCTGCGCATTCGGCTGTGGTCGACATGCAGCACCTGCTGAGCCTGAACGAAAAAAATCCACTGGTGATGAGCTTCTATCAGCCACTGGGTCAGGTCTCCGGCCAGCGCGAGCTGCACTGCAAGCTGTATCACGCCGATACCCCGCTGGCCCTGTCCGACGTGTTGCCGATTCTGGAAAACCTCGGCCTGCGTGTGCTGGGTGAGTTCCCGTATCGCCTGCGTCACAACAATGGCCGCGAGTTCTGGATTCACGATTTCGCGTTCACCGCCGCCGAAGGCCTGGAACTCGACATCCAGCAACTCAACGACACCTTGCAGGACGCCTTCGTCCACATCGTGCGTGGCGATGCCGAGAACGATGCATTCAACCGTCTGGTACTGACCGCCGGCCTGCCATGGCGCGATGTTGCGCTGCTGCGTGCCTACGCACGCTACATGAAGCAGATTCGCCTGGGCTTCGACCTCGGCTACATCGCCAGCACCCTGAACAACCACACCGACATCGCTCGCGAGTTGACCCGGTTGTTCAAGACCCGTTTCTACCTGGCGCGCAAGCTGGCCACCGATGATCTGGAAGACAAGCAGCAACGTCTGGAACACGCGATTCTGGCAGCACTGGACGACGTCCAGGTGTTGAACGAAGACCGCATCCTGCGTCGCTACCTCGACCTGATCAAAGCGACCCTGCGGACCAACTTCTACCAGACCGATGCACACGGTCAGAACAAGTCCTACTTCAGCTTCAAGTTCAACCCGCACCAGATTCCAGAGCTGCCGAAGCCGGTTCCGAAGTTCGAAATCTTCGTCTACTCGCCTCGCGTCGAAGGCGTGCACCTGCGCTTCGGCAACGTGGCTCGTGGCGGTCTGCGCTGGTCTGACCGTGAAGAAGACTTCCGTACCGAAGTCCTGGGCCTGGTAAAAGCCCAGCAAGTGAAGAACTCGGTCATCGTGCCAGTCGGCGCGAAGGGCGGCTTCCTGCCGCGTCGCCTGCCATTGGGCGGCAGCCGTGACGAGATCGCGGCCGAGGGCATCGCCTGCTACCGCATCTTCATTTCGGGCCTGTTGGACATCACCGACAACCTGAAAGACGGCGCACTGGTACCGCCGGCCAACGTCGTGCGTCATGACGACGATGACCCGTACCTGGTGGTCGCTGCGGACAAGGGCACTGCAACCTTCTCCGACATCGCCAACGGCATCGCCATCGACTACGGCTTCTGGCTGGGTGACGCGTTTGCCTCCGGTGGTTCCGCCGGTTATGACCACAAGAAAATGGGCATCACCGCCAAAGGCGCGTGGGTTGGCGTACAACGTCACTTCCGCGAACGCGGCATCAATGTCCAGGAAGACAGCATCACCGTGGTTGGCGTCGGCGACATGGCCGGTGACGTGTTCGGTAACGGTTTGTTGATGTCCGACAAGCTGCAACTGGTCGCTGCGTTCAACCACCTGCACATCTTCATCGACCCGAACCCTGAGCCTGCGAACAGCTTCGCCGAGCGTCAGCGCCTGTTCGATCTGCCACGTTCGGCATGGTCGGATTACGACACCAGCATCATGTCGGAAGGCGGCGGGATCTTCTCGCGCAGCGCGAAAAGCATCGCGATTTCCCCGCAGATGAAAGAGCGCTTCGACATTCAGGCCGACAAGCTGACCCCGACCGAACTGCTGAATGCCTTGCTCAAGGCACCGGTAGACCTGTTGTGGAACGGCGGTATCGGTACTTACGTCAAAGCCAGCAGCGAAAGCCACGCCGATGTCGGCGACAAGGCCAACGATGCACTGCGTGTGAACGGCAACGAACTGCGCTGCAAAGTCGTGGGCGAGGGCGGTAACCTCGGTATGACCCAATTGGGTCGTGTCGAATTCGGTCTCAATGGCGGCGGTTCCAACACCGACTTCATCGACAACGCCGGTGGCGTGGATTGCTCCGACCACGAAGTGAACATCAAGATCCTGCTGAACGAAGTGGTTCACGCCGGTGACATGACCGACAAGCAACGTAACCAGTTGTTGGCGAGCATGACCGACGAAGTCGGCAGCCTGGTGCTGGGCAACAACTACAAGCAGACTCAGGCCCTGTCCCTGGCGGCCCGCCGTGCCTTCGTGCGGATTGCCGAATACAAGCGCCTGATGAACGATCTGGAAGGCCGTGGCAAGCTGGATCGCGCCATCGAGTTCCTGCCGTCGGAAGACGCGATCAACGAACGCCTCGCGGAAGGCCATGGCCTGACCCGTGCCGAGCTGTCGGTGCTGATCTCCTACAGCAAGATCGACCTCAAGGCGCAGTTGCTGGACTCCCGTGTACCGGACGACGACTACCTGACCCGCGACATGGAAACCGCTTTCCCGCCGACACTGGTGAGCAAGTTCTCCGAGGCCATGCGTCGTCACCGTCTGAAGCGCGAGATCGTCAGCACCCAGATCGCCAACGATCTGGTAAACCACATGGGCATCACCTTCGTTCAGCGACTCAAAGAGTCGACCGGCATGAGCCCGGCGAACGTGGCCGGTGCGTATGTGATCGTGCGTGACATCTTCCATCTCCCGCACTGGTTCCGTCAGATCGAAGCCCTGGATTACCAGGTTTCCGCTGACGTGCAACTGGAGCTGATGGACGAGCTGATGCGTCTGGGCCGTCGCGCTACGCGCTGGTTCCTGCGTGCCCGCCGCAACGAGCAGAACGCTGCCCGTGACGTTGCGCACTTCGGTCCGCACCTGAAGGAGCTGGGTCTCAAGCTCGACGAACTGCTGAGCGGCGAGATCCACGAAAACTGGCAGTCCCGTTATCAGGCGTACGTCGAAGCCGGTGTGCCGGAGTTGCTGGCGCGGATGGTGGCTGGTACTTCGCACCTGTACACGCTGCTGCCGATCATCGAGGCCTCCGACGTGACCGGCCAGAACCCTGCGGACGTGGCGAAAGCTTACTTCGCCGTGGGCAGTGCGCTGGACGTCACCTGGTACCTGCAACAGATCAGCGCTCTGCCGGTTGAAAACAACTGGCAGGCCCTGGCCCGTGAAGCGTTCCGCGATGACGTCGACTGGCAGCAACGTGCGATCACCATCTCTGTCCTGCAACAGGGCGGCGGCACTCAGGATGTGGAAACACGCCTGGCGCTGTGGATGGAAGAGAACGAAGGCATGATCGAACGCTGGCGCGCCATGCTGGTGGAAATCCGTGCAGCGAGCGGTACTGACTACGCGATGTATGCGGTAGCCAACCGTGAGTTGCTGGACCTGGCGTTGAGCGGCCAAGCGGTGATGCCTGCCGCTGCTGTCACTGCCAGTGCCGAGCTGGAACCGGCGGCCTGATCAGTCGCTGAATGAAAAAGCCCCGCATTGAGAGATGCGGGGCTTTTTTTTGTCTGAATGTTTTGTGGTGTTTGGGTGGGCCCCTTCGCGGGCAAGCCTCGCTCCTACAAGATTTATGTCGTTTGTAAGGTCTGTGTTCGACACAAAACCTGTAGGAGCGAGGCTTGCCCGCGAAGGGGGCGTTGGTATCAATACAACTTCTGAACTGATGTGTTATCAATCATCGACACTTTATCTGTCGGTCTGGTCAATAAATTACTGAGCGACTGGTCAAACTTCTGCAATGCCCGAACTTGCACATTCTGCTGTTCATTAATATCCGCCACGATCTCTTCGCTGCGTTTATAGTCCGCCCACACCGGGCTCAATGCTTTGGCGTCATGCCCTTGTGCAGTCCCGATGTAATTGAAGTTGGTATCATAAAAATCCGCACTTACATCGGCCTTGATATCCGAACTGCGCGAGGTGATCAATTGGCTGCGGGTGTCGACTATCGCGACCACGTCCGGTTTCGCCGCCCTGAGGCTTTGCATGTCCGGGTACACCGTGACCGAGCCGAACTGGCGTTGCAGCGAGGCCTTGACCCAATCCACCGCCAGATCGGGTTTGGAGGTGGCGACATAGGCATCATGTATCGGTTGCACCAGCAGGCTCTGGCCGAAACCGGTGCCGGCATTGGCCTGATAGTCCTGCAGGTAGGCACGGTTGGTCTGGGTGTTGCGGCTGTAGACGATGCCCAGCGAGACCTGACCGCCGCTGGCGACATGGGTGGCGCTGCTGCGGCCGACGGGCGCGCTGAAGAGACCGTCGAGTGAAGAAACTGCCGTCGGTGCAGTGGGAATTGAGCAGCCGGTTAAAACAGCGGCAAACGACAAGGTGCTGACAAGTGCAAGTTTCATGGGTGTCTCTCCAGTGAAACAACTTGAGTCGGAAGTTAAAGTTGCCAGTGTCGGCAGTGACTTCAGACTAAACCTGTGGCGGCTGAATGAAATAGCCAATTCATGAGCTTGTCAGGTGACCAATAGTCTTGTTTGGTTTAAAAGTTGTCGGTTAATTGCGTCAGGCAATAAAAAGGCCCGAACTTTCGATTCGGGCCTGTTTATTTATAGCTGTACGTCCAGCTATCAGTTTTCCAATGGGATCAGCACTTTCTCGTCGGGGGACAACACCATGAACACCAGGAGTTTGGCCGGCTTGGTTGCGCTGGCATTTTTCGAGACCAGATGCTCCGAACCGGCGGCTTCATACCAATACTCGCCAGCCTTGTAGGTTTTCGGTTGCTCGCCTTTCACCTGGGAAGTGATCGAGCCCGAAATCACATACGCCATTGCGGTGCCTTCGTGCTTGTGGGCGATGGAGGACTGGCCCGGCTTGTAGTCGACTTCGATCATCAGCGCCTTTTTGCCCGGGACGTTCTTCAGTACTTCATCTTGCAGAATCGTGACTTTTTCCGAAGGGTCGTGGGCGAATGCCGAGGCAGAAACGCTCAGGGCGAGGATGGCAAGCGGGGTGGCCAATAAACGCAAAACTTTCATGATTCATCACCTGCGGGGGGTTAGTTGTCGCAAACAACGTTAGTCCGCCAGTGACCGCAATCAAACAGCCAATTCAGCAGAAGGTCAGGGGACCAATCCGGATTTACGCAAGGCAATGCAAAACCTGTAGGAGCCGGCTTGCCGGCGATAGCATCACCGCAGTGCATCAGGCACACCGAGGTGAATGGATCGCCTGTAGGAGCCGGCTTGCTGGCGATAGCATCACCGCAGTGCATCAGGCACACCGAGGTGAATGGATCGCCTGTAGGAGCCGGCTTGCTGGCGATCGCATCACCGCGGTGCATCAGGTACACCGCGGTGATGCTATCGCCAGC
>NZ_JACVBL010000025.1:0-37612 GCF_014852285.1 Pseudomonas sp. PDM02
CGATATAAGCCATTTTTTGATGCATCGCTACAACTGGATTCGGCCTCATCAATTCAACGATGGGTTGGCACCAGCGCGGGCCGAGGAAAAACTTAACGTCGTGTCCGGGATTAGTTGACCACTACAAATAGCTGCCGGATCGACTTCCGGGCTCGTCGACCACCCCTCTCTACCCGCCTCTGCAAACGACGTCTTGTCCTTATAATTAGTCGCATGCCAATAACTGAAGCCAGGCTTGAAAGGTATGACGCCCTCCGGGCTTTCGTTATTGATCTCGGGATGAACGCCAAACAGAACGCTAAACTTTCGATATTTTACGAGGGCTTCATACTTAATACTATCCACGACAACTTCCACCCTGCCCGCGTCTATTTCCTTTCCGCTGAGCCCCGCTTTGAAAAGCAATCTGGTTTCAGCTGTATCACCCCCTCCCTCAAAAACACCTCTAATCCAGACGAAATAATACTGCCTGACTTTGGGGCTTTCCCAAAGATCAATAACAACCGTTAACTGGTGACGCACATCAACACCAAACAAGACATCCCCATGAGCTTCCTTAATTCGAGCAACGGGACCTGATATAAATTCCATGACCTGACTCCTTCATCAAAATCATTCAAACGATGTACAGCCGTGACTACCGATGAAGTCACCCCGCCTTATCAGGCTCCAGCGCCTCAACCCTGTCTACTGTCACAATTGACAGGTGTGCACCACCCAGTACGTTCCGTCTCCCCTCACCACAGTCCAATGTGGTTTACTGGCCGATAATCTCGCAGCCTCACCTACCACGACCCGTCATCGAGACTTACGCCCCAAGGCCGACAATGCGCTTGTTTTTTTCTTCACTGTTGTGCATGACCCTGACTGTGTTGTCAGGTGTTTCAACCGCAACCGCCGCGCCTCAACACGCGCTGACCGTCTACGGCGAACCGCCCAAGTACCCGGCCGGCTTCAGTCATTTTGCCTACACCAATCCGCAAGCCCCCAAGGGCGGCACGATGCGTCGCTCGGCGATCGAGATCGGGCATTTCGACCATGTCCTGCCTTATATAGACAAAGGCATCGGCGTGACGCAGATCGACGGCTTGATCTATTCGCCGCTGGCCCAGCGCTCGCAGGACGAGCCTTACACCGTGTACGGTCTGGTGGCGCAGAAGATGGAGCGTTCGGATGACGGGTTATCGCTGCGTTTCTACCTCAACCCCAAGGCTCGCTACGCCGACGGCAAGCCGATCACCGCCGAAGACGTGCGCTACACCTTCAACCTGCTGATGACCCAGGGCAGCCTGCGTTATCGCACCCAGTTCGCCGACGTCAAAGGCGTCGAGGTGGAATCCCCGTTGACGGTGCGTTTCGATTTCAAAAGCAACGAAAACCGCACCCTGCCCCTCGACATCGCAACCTTGCCGGTGTTTCCCGAGCACTGGTGGAAAACCCGCGATTTCGCCAGCGGTGGTGGTTACGAGCCGCCACTGGGCAGCGGCCCGTACAGGGTGGGCAAGGTCGACTCCGGGCGCAGCATCACCTTCGAACGCAATCCGGACTGGTGGGGCAAGGACCTGCCGGTCAGCCGCGGGCTGTACAACTTCGATCACTTCAGCATCGAGTACTTCGGTGATACCGATGTGGCGCGTCAAGTGCTGCGCGGTGGCGCCTACGACTACAACCGCGAATTCTCCGCCACCGCCTACTCCATCGGTTACGAAAGCCCGGCCCTCAGCGACGGTCGCCTGCAAAAGGCGCACCTGGCCAGAGAAGCGCCGCAATCGGCCCAGGGCTTTGTGTTCAATCTGCAGAATCCGATGTTCCAGGACCGCCGCGTCCGCCAGGCACTGGTGATGCTGTGGGATTTCGAATGGAGCAACCGGCAGATGATGCGCGATATGTATATCCGCCAGCAGAGTTTCTTCTCCAACTCCGCCCTCGCCGCCCGCAGCCTGCCGGATGCCGCCGAACTGGCGATTCTCGAACCGCTGCGCGGGCAGATCCCCGACGAGGTGTTCACCAAAGTCTTCGAAGCGCCGAAAACCGACGGCAGCGGCGTGATCCGTGACAAACAACTGCAAGCGCTGGATTTGCTCGAACAGGCCGGCTGGAAACCCGATGGCGATCAATTGGTGAATGCCGAGGGCCAGCCGCTGAGTTTTACCTTCCTGGTCAGTCAGAACGGCATGGACCGTTTGCTGTTGCCTTACAAGCGCACGCTGAAGCAGATCGGCATCGACCTGAACATCCGCCGCATCGACTCCTCCCAATACGTCAATCGCCTGATGTCCCGGGATTACGACATGATCGTCACCGGCTACCCGGTCACCACGTCGCCGGGCAACGAGTTGAATAACTATTTTGGTTCGGCAGCGGCCAACGATCCGGGCTCCAACAACTACATGGTGTTGAAGAACCCGGCGGTTGATACGCTGGTCAACGGTCTGGTCCGCGCCACCACCCAGGCCGACATGTTGCACTACGCCCATGCCCTCGACCGGGTACTGCAATGGAACTATTACTGGATTCCCAACTACTACCCGCCGGGCAGCTCGACCGTGTGGTGGAACCGTTTCGGCATTCCCAGCGTGCAAGCAGCCAATGACGAAGCCATCGAGAGTTGGTGGGAAGTGAGCACCACGCCGCTGACCAACCAACAGATGACCGCCGAACTGATCAAGCGTGGCAAACCCGGAGGGCCGCACTGATGTGGGCTTATATTCTGCGGCGCCTGCTGCTGATCATTCCGACCCTGGTGATCATTCTGCTGGTCAACTTCGTCATCGTTCAGGCCGCACCGGGCGGTCCGGTCGAACAAGCGATCGCGCACTTGCAAGGTATCGGCGGCGCCAGCGTCGGCGGCGGTTCCGGCGAGGTCATGAGCGGCAGTTCGCGAGCCAGTCGCGGCCTCGACCCGCAACTGATCAAGGAGATCGAAAAGCAATACGGCTTCGACAAACCGGCCCATGAGCGCCTGTGGCTGATGCTCACCAGTTACGCGCGACTGGACTTCGGCAAAAGCTTTTTCCGCGGCGCCACGGTCACCGACCTGATCCTCGAAAAAATGCCGGTGACCATTTCCCTCGGGCTCTGGGCCACGCTGATCACCTATCTGGTGTCGATCCCGCTGGGCATTCGCAAAGCCGTGCACCACGGCAGCCAATTCGATATCTGGAGCAGCACCGCGATCATCATTGGCTACGCGATGCCGGCGTTCCTGTTTGCGATGTTCCTGATCGTGGTGTTCGCCGGCGGCACATCGCTGAACTGGTTTCCGGTGCGCGGCCTGGTCTCGGACAATTTCGATTCCCTGTCCACCGTGGGCAAGATCGCCGACTATTTCTGGCACCTGGTATTGCCGGTCACGGCGCTGGTCATCGGTGGGTTTGCCACATTGACCATCCTGACCAAAAACTCCTTCCTCAATGAAATCACCCGCCAGTACGTGGTCACGGCGCGCGCCAAAGGCATGAGCGAACGTCGCGTGCTGTACGGCCACGTGTTCCGCAACGCCATGCTGCTGGTGGTGTCGGGCATTCCCCAGGCGTTCATCAGCGTATTTTTCGCCGGCTCGTTGCTGATCGAGGTGATCTTCTCCCTCGATGGCCTGGGCCGCATGAGTTATGAAGCCGCGGTGTCGCGGGATTATCCGGTGGTGTTCGGTTCGCTGTTCATCTTCACGCTGTTTGGCCTGCTGATAAAACTCGTCGGCGACCTGTGCTACACGCTGGTCGACCCGCGTATCGACTTCGCCGCGAGGAATGCCTGATGTTCAAGCTTTCGCCGTTGGCGCGCCGTCGTTTCGACCGATTCAAGAAAAACCGCCGTGGCTGGTGGTCGCTGTGGCTATTTGTCGGCCTGTTTTTGCTGACCCTCGGTGGCGAGCTGATCGCCAACGACAAACCGCTGGTGGTCAGTTATCAGGGCTCGTTGTACTTCCCGGCGTTCAAGCGCTACACCGAGCAGGCGTTCGGCGGGCAACTGCCGTTCCAGGCGGATTACCGCAGTGACTATGTACAGAAGCTGATCAAAAAGGACGGCGGCTGGCTGCTGTTTCCGCCGATCCCGTTCAGCGACGACACGCCTAACTACGACCTGAACAAACCGGCACCAAGTCCACCGTCGAATGTGAATTGGCTGGGCACCGACGACCAGGCTCGCGACGTGCTGGCACGGGTGATTTTCGGCGCGCGAGTGTCGATTCTGTTTGCGCTGATGCTGACCTTTGTCAGCGCACTGATCGGCATCGCCGCCGGCGCGCTGCAAGGCTATTACGGCGGCTGGGTCGACCTGATCGGCCAGCGTTTGCAGGAGGTCTGGTCGGGTCTGCCAGTGCTGTACCTGCTGATCATTCTGTCGGGGTTTGTCGAGCCGAATTTCTGGTGGCTGCTGGGGATCATGGCGTTGTTTTCCTGGCTGGCACTGGTGGACGTGGTGCGTGCCGAGTTCCTGCGCGGGCGCAACCTCGAATACGTCAAGGCTGCGCGGGCACTGGGCCTGACCGACCGCAAAGTCATCGTGCGGCACATCTTGCCCAACGCGATGAACGCGACGCTGAGCTACCTGCCTTTCATTTTGACCGGGGCCATTTCGACGCTCACCGCGCTGGACTTCCTCGGTTTCGGCATGCCGGCCGGCAGTGCCTCTCTGGGCGAGTTGATCGGTCAGGGCAAGCAAAACCTGCAAGCGCCGTGGCTGGGGCTGACTGCGTTTTTCACCCTGGCGCTGATCCTGTCTTTACTGGTGTTTATCGGCGAGGCGTTGCGAGATGCCTTTGACCCTCGATCCTGACGCGGACTGTTGATATGAGTAACAACCTGATCGAAATCCGTGACCTCTGCGTGGCCTTCAGCGGCCAGACCGTGGTGCGCAACCTGTGTCTGGACATCCGCCCCGGTGAATGCCTGGCGCTGGTGGGTGAGTCGGGTTCCGGCAAATCGGTGACCGCGCACTCGATCCTGCAACTGCTGCCCGAGACCGGCACCGAAACCAGCGGCAGCGTCCGCTATCGCGGCAAGGAGTTGCTCGGCGCTTCGTCCTGGGTTTTGCGGGAGTTGCGGGGCAACCGCATCGCCATGATCTTCCAGGAGCCGATGACCTCGCTCAATCCGCTGCACAGCATTGAAAAGCAGATCGGTGAAACCCTGCTGCTGCACAAGGGCCTGACTGGCAAAGCTGCGCAGGAGCGGATTCTGGAGCTGCTGCACCTCGTGGGCATACAGAAACCCAAAGAGCGGCTCAAGGCGTATCCGCATCAACTGTCCGGCGGCCAGCGGCAACGGGTGATGATCGCCATGGCGCTGGCCTGCGAGCCGGAGTTGCTGATCGCCGACGAGCCCACTACTGCGCTCGACGTTACGGTGCAGCGCAAGATCCTGATCCTGCTCAAGTCCCTGCAACAGCGGCTCGGCATGTCATTGCTGCTGATCAGCCATGACCTCAATCTGGTGCGCAGCATCGCTCAGCGTGTGTGCGTGATGAAGGCCGGGGAAATCGTCGAACAGGCGCCGTGCGAAACGCTGTTCACCGAGCCGAAACATCCCTACAGCTGCGTACTGTTGAACGCCGAACCGGAAGGCCAGGCGCTGCCCCGTGACGAGCGCGAGAACGTTCTGGAAGTGGACAATCTTTGCGTGCGCTTCCCCCTCGGTGGCGGGCTGTTTCAGCGCAAAACGTACTTGCATGCCGTGGACGGCATCAGCCTGAATGTCCAGCGTGGCAAGACATTGGGCATTGTGGGTGAGTCCGGCTCGGGCAAGTCGACACTGGGTCAGGCGATCCTGCGCCTGCTCGACTCCGAAGGCAGCATTCGCTTTCAGGGCCAGGCGCTGGACGGCCTGACGCAAAAGCAACTGCGACCATGGCGCAAGAAAATGCAGGTGGTGTTCCAGGACCCTTTCGGCAGCCTCAGCCCACGGATGTCCGTGGCACAAATCATCAGTGAAGGCCTGGAAGTGCATAGCCAGTTGACGGCGGACGAATGCAAGGCCGAAGTGATTCGGGCCCTGCAGGAAGTCGGCCTCGACCCGCAAAGCCGTCATCGCTACCCCCACGAGTTCTCCGGCGGCCAACGCCAACGTATCGCCATCGCCAGGGCGCTGGTGCTGAAACCGGCGCTGATCCTGCTGGACGAACCGACCTCGGCGCTGGACCGCACCGTGCAGAAACAAGTGGTCGCGCTGCTGCGCCAGCTTCAGGAAAAACACGGCCTGACGTACCTGTTTATCAGCCACGACCTGGCGGTGGTGCGCGCCCTCGCCCACGACATGATCGTGATCAAGGACGGCAAAGTGGTGGAAAGCGGCGCCAGCCACGACGTGTTTGATTCACCGCAGCATCCGTACACCAAAGAGCTGTTGGCGGCGGCGCATCTGCAACAGGCATAAAATTGCGTCGCTGCCTTCGCGGGCAAGCCTCGCTCCTACAGGTGAACGCGATCCCCTGTAGGAGCGAGGCTTGCCCGCGAAGAGGCCCGCACAGACACACACATTCTGGACATGACCCCATGAACACCACCGAAAGCCTCAAGGATTACCAGCGCGTTCGTCTGTTGGCGATCCGTTCGCTGTTCGAGATCATCGAGCAGTCCAGTGAAGGCACGGTGATTGTCGACCGCGACGCGAACATCGTCTGGATGAACGAACGTTATGCCCGACGCTTCGGTCTGGATTCGGCGCAAGTGGCCATCGGCAAGGCCTGCGAAAGTGTGATCCCCGGCAGCCTGCTGCGGGAAGTGGTGCGCACCGGCCGACCGATTCTGCTCGACATGCAGGACACACCCAAGGAACCGTTGGTGGTGATGCGCCTGCCGATCCATGACGACGCCGGCGTGGTGATCGGCGCCATCGGTTTCGCGTTGTTCGATGAGTTGCGCAGCCTGTCGCCGATGCTCAAACGCTACATGAGCATGCAGGAAGAACTGGCCTCCACCCGCTCGCTGCTGCGGGCGCGGCAGACCAAGTACAACTTCGCGCATTTTATCGGCACCAGCGCGGCCAGCCTCGAAGTCAAACGCCGCGCCCGACGCAGTGCCAGTGCTGACTCTCCGGTTTTGCTGCTCGGCGAAACCGGCACCGGCAAAGAACTGCTGGCGCAGGCGATTCATGGCGCATCACCCCGTGCGCACAAGGCTTTCGTCAGCATCAACAGCGCAGCGATTCCCGAGGCGCTGCTCGAGGCCGAATTCTTCGGCACCGCCCCCGGCGCGTTTACCGGCGCCGATCGCAAGGGACGCGTCGGCAAGTTGCAGATTGCTCAGGGCGGCACGCTGTTTCTCGATGAAATCGGCGACATGCCACTGCCGCTGCAAAGCAAGCTGCTGCGGGTGCTGCAGGAAAAGGAATTCGAACCGGTCGGGTCCAACGAAGTGATTCAGAGCGATGTGCGGGTGATCGCCGCGACCTCCACCGACCTTGAAGCGGCGATCAAACGCGGCGAGTTTCGCGCCGACTTGTATTACCGCCTCAATGTGCTGCCGATCCAGGTGCCGCCGCTGCGTGATCGTCTCGATGATTTGCCGGCACTCAGTGAAGCCATCCTTGAGGAGTTGCGCAGTCAGCACGAGCTGAACCGTGAGGCGCTGGAGCTTCTGGCCCGACACGCCTGGCCGGGGAACATTCGCGAGTTGCGCAACGTGCTGGAACGGGCGGCATTGCTCAGTGACGATCTGATGCTGAACGCGACCGATATCCGCGCGGCGATTGGTACGTTTACGCCGGTGGAGCGTGTGGCGCCTTTAAAGGTTGAGTCGGTGGCACACGAGACGTTCAGTGAGGCGCGTGAACGGTTTGACCGGCAGTTGATCGAATCGGCCCTCGCGCAATGCGGGGGGAAAGTGATTGAGGCGGCGGCGCGGCTGGGGCTTGGGCGGTCGACGTTGTACAAGAAGATGGTGGCGTTGGGGATTGCAGAGTCTCTATAACGAGACATTAATCTCTATTTACAGACATATTTTTGGAGCGCTTTGCGCTCATCGCCAGCAAGCCGGCTCCTACAGGGTTTTCGGTGTTGATGCGATCTTCTGTAGGAGCCGGCTTGCTGGCGATGACGGCCTCCAAACCACAAAAAATCTCAAAACAGAGACAAATACGCTCATCCTCCTCTGAAAAAACAATAAATATCCTTATATTTCAATATGTTGCCACCTTGGCACAAATCTCGCTAAAGCCCTCCCTCACACCGTTTCACCCCACAAAAATAACAATCCAGGAGACACACCATGAGTGTGATCATTGCCTTGGCAGCCCTCGCGCTGCTGATGCTCGCGGCCTACCGTGGCTACAGCGTTATCCTCTTTGCCCCGATTGCCGCCCTCGGCGCCGTCCTGCTCACCGACCCTTCCGCCGTCGCCCCTGCTTTTACCGGGGTGTTCATGGAGAAAATGGTCGGCTTCATCAAACTGTATTTCCCGGTGTTCCTGCTTGGCGCCGTGTTCGGCAAGCTGATCGAGTTATCGGGTTTTTCGCGCTCCATCGTTGCGGCGGCGATTCGCCTGCTCGGCACCCGTCAGGCGATGCTGGTGATCGTGCTGGTTTGCGCCCTGCTCACTTACGGCGGCGTGTCGCTGTTTGTGGTGGTGTTTGCGGTCTATCCGTTCGCGGCCGAGATGTTCCGCCAGAGCAATATTCCCAAGCGCCTGATCCCGGCGACCATCGCCCTCGGCGCCTTCTCGTTCACCATGGACGCCCTGCCCGGCACTCCGCAAATCCAGAACATCATCCCCAGCACCTTCTTCAACACCACCGCGTGGGCGGCGCCGTGGCTGGGTTTGATCGGCGCAATCTTCGTGGTCTGCGCCGGCATGGCGTTTCTGCAGCGCCAGCGCAACAAGGCTCAGATTTCGGGTGAAGGCTACGGCACCGACCTGCGCAACGAACCAGAAACCGCCGCCGATATCAAACTGCCGAATCCATGGATCGCGCTGTCGCCGCTGTTGGCCGTCGGCATCATGAACCTGTTGTTTACCCAGTGGATTCCCCAGTGGTACGGCAAGACCCACAGCCTCGCGCTGCCAGGCATGGCCGCACCGGTAACCACCGATGTCGCCAAACTCACTGCGATCTGGGCGGTTCAGGCTGCCTTGCTGGTCGGCATCATCATGGTGTTGGTGTTCGGCTTCCAGGCGATTCGCGGCAAGTTGGCTGAAGGCAGCAGAAGTGCAGTCAGCGGTTCATTGCTGGCAGCGATGAACACGGCGTCTGAATACGGTTTTGGCGCGGTGATCGCGTCCTTGCCAGGCTTTCTGGTGCTGGCCGACTGGCTCAAAAGCATTCCCAACCCGCTGGTCAACGAAGCGATCACCGTGACCTTGCTGGCCGGCATCACCGGCTCTGCATCGGGCGGCATGAGCATTGCGCTGGCGGCCATGGCCAATGACTTCATCGCTGCGGCCCATGCGGCGAACATTCCCCTGGAAGTGCTGCACCGCGTCGCCGCGATGGCCAGTGGCGGCATGGACACCCTGCCGCATAACGGCGCGGTCATCACCTTGCTGGCGGTGACCGGCCTGACCCACCGCGAAGCCTACAAAGACATTTTCTGTATTACGCTGATCAAGACCCTGGCGGTTTTTGTGGTGATCGGTACTTTCTACGCCACTGGCATTGTGTGAGGTATTCATGACGACTCTTTCAGGCAAGACCGCACTGGTCACCGGTTCCACCAGCGGCATCGGCCTGGGCATCGCCCTCAGCCTGGCCAAGGCCGGCGCCAACCTGATTCTCAACGGTTTCGGCGATGCCTCCACAGTGATTGCCGAGGTTGAACAGTTCGGCGGCAAGGTCGGTCATCACCCCGCCGATGTCAGCGACCCGGCGCAGATTGCCGACATGATCGCCTACGCCGAGCGCGAGTTCGGCGGCGTGGACATTCTGGTCAACAACGCCGGCATTCAGCACGTGGCGTCGGTGGAAGATTTCCCCGTGGAGCGCTGGGATTCGATCATTGCGATCAACCTGTCGTCGGTGTTTCACAGCACCCGTTTGAGCTTGCCGGGCATGCGTGCCAAGGGTTGGGGACGGGTTATCAATATCGCTTCGGTGCATGGCCAGGTCGGTTCGGTGGGCAAGGCGGCGTACGTCGCGGCCAAGCACGGGGTGATCGGTTTGACCAAGGTGGTCGGCCTGGAAACCGCCACGACCAACGTCACCTGCAACGCAATCTGCCCAGGCTGGGTGTTGACGCCGTTGGTGCAGAAGCAGATTGACGACCGCATCGCCAAAGGGGTTGATCCGCAGCAGGCGCAGCACGATTTGCTGGCCGAGAAGCAGCCGTCGCTGGAGTTCGTTACGCCGCCTCAGCTGGGTGAACTGGTGTTGTTTTTGTGCAGTGAGGCCGGTAGCCAAGTGCGGGGCGCGGCGTGGAATATAGATGGTGGGTGGTTGGCGCAGTGATTGGGCGATAGACCGCGTTATCGTTCTTCGCGGGCAAGCCTCGCTCCTACAGGTCATGCGTCGTTCATGAAAACACCGATAACCTGTAGGAGCGAGGCTTGCCCGCGAATGGATCTGAAGATAAAAGAAGAGGCAAAAAATGTCCGACATCCTCTGGCAACCTGACGCCAAACGCATCGCCAAGACCCGCATGGATGCCTTCCGGCGCTCCATCAATCAGCGCCACCACCTCGACATTGCCGACTACGCCGCCCTGCACCAATGGTCCATCGATCAACGGGTCGATTTCTGGCAAGCCATCGTCGATTTCTTCGACATCCGTTTCCATACGCAACCGGACGCCGTGCTGATCGAAGGCGATCATATGCCCAGCGCCCAGTGGTTTCCCGGCGCCACCCTGAACTTTGCCGAACACTTGCTGCGCCGTCGTGACGATGCCGTCGCCGTGATTGCGATTGGCGAAAACGGCCAGCGCGAACAACTGACCTGGGCCGAACTGGCCGAGCATGTTGCCGGTTTTCAAAACAGCTTGATCGCCGTCGGTGTCGGCCTTGGCGACCGCGTCGCCGCGTGCATGCCGAACACCTGGCAAACCCTGGTCGCCATGCTCGCCACCACCAGCCTCGGGGCGATCTGGTCCTGTTCGTCGCCGGACTTCGGCACCCAGGGCGTCATCGACCGCTTCGGCCAGATCGAACCAAAAGTGCTGATCACCTGCGCCGGTTACCGTTATGCCGGCAAAGACATCGACCAGCGCGCCAAGGTCAACGAAATCCTTGAACGCCTGCCGTCGCTGCAACAGCTGATCGTGGTGCCTTACGCACGACCCCAGGCGCACATCAAAGACTTCCGCACCCACGCGGGCGTGACGCTTTGGGATGCGTTCTACGAACCGGGCGGCGAGCCGGACTTTGTTGCCGTGCCTTTCGCCCATCCGCTGTACATCCTCTATTCCAGCGGCACCACCGGCGTGCCCAAATGCATCATCCACAGCACCGGCGGCGTGCTGTTGCAGCACGTCAAGGAACACGGCCTGCATTGCGACCTCGGGCCCGGCGACCGCTTGTTTTACTACACCACTTGCGGCTGGATGATGTGGAACTGGCTGGTGTCAGCCCTGGCCGTCGGCAGCGCCGTGGTGCTGTACGACGGCTCGCCATTTCATCCCGGCCCGGAGCGCTTGATCGACCTGATCGACGACGAGCGCATCAGCGTGTTCGGCACCAGTCCCAAGTACCTTGCGACCCTGGAAAGCAACGGCGTGAAGCCTCGGCAAAGCCATGATCTCGGCACGCTGAAAACCTTGTTGTGCACCGGTTCTGCGCTATCGCCGCAAAGCTACGACTACGTCTACCGTGACCTCAAGGCCGACCTGTGCCTGGCGTCGATGTCCGGTGGCACCGACATCGTTTCGTGCTTCGTGAACGGCAATCCATTGCTGGCGGTGCGTCGCGGCGAAATCCAGGGCAAGAGCCTGGGGATGGCGGTCGAAGTCTGGAACGATGCCGGCCGTGCGGTCATTGGCGAAAAAGGTGAACTGGTCTGCACCCGACACTTCCCGGCCATGCCCGTCGGCCTGTGGAACGACCCGACCGGGGAAAAGCTGCGCGCGTCTTATTTCAGCCTGTTCCCCGGTGTCTGGGCCCAGGGCGACTACGCCGAACAATTGGCTCACGGCGCGATGATGATTCACGGGCGTTCGGACGCGGTGCTCAACCCCGGTGGCGTGCGCATCGGCACGGCGGAAATTTACCGTCAGGTGGAGAAAGTCCCGCAAATCACCGACAGCGTGGCCATCGGTCAGCAATGGCAAGACGACGTGCGGGTGGTGCTGTTCGTGCGGCTGGTCGAGGGCGTCGAACTGGACGAGGCGCTGCAACAGCAGATTCGCCAGGTCATTCGCGCCAACACCACGCCACGGCACGTACCGGCGAAGATTGTCGCGGTGACGGACATTCCGCGCACCATCAGCGGCAAAGTGGTCGAGTTGGCGGTGAGGAACGTGGTGCATGGCCAGCCGGTGAAAAACACCGACGCGCTGGCCAATCCCGAAGCGCTGGAGCAATTTCGGGATCGGCCGGAACTCCAGGACTGATGAAGATCAACTGTGGGAGCGGGCTTGCTCGCGAATGCGATACGTCAGTCGACATCACTAGTGACTGATACACCGCATTCGCGAGCAAGCCCGCTCCCACATTTTTCATCCGTGTCAGTCCATCAGGCCCCATTCGCCGGGTTGTGCGTTGGGTCCCGGTGAGGCGTCGGCATGCAGCTTGAGCCGCAGGCGCAAATTGTTCAGCGAGTCCGCATGCTTCAAGGCCTCTTCTTCGCCGATAGCGCCTTCGATCACCAATGCGTACAGCGCGCAATCGAACGTCTGCATACCCTGTTCGGTCGACTTTTCCATGATCCCTTTGAGCTCGTCGAATTCATTGCGCCGTATCAGGTCGCCAATGGTCGGCGATCCCAGCATCACTTCTACCGCCGCCCTGCGTTGACCGTCACGAGTGCGCACCAGACGCTGGGAAACGAACGCTTTAAGGTTGTTGCCCAGGTCATGCAGCAGCTGCATCCGCCGTTCTTGCGGGAAGAAATTGATAATGCGATCCAGCGCCTGATGGGCGTTGTGAGCATGCAAGGTGGAAATCACCAAATGCCCGGTGTCGGCAAACGCCAGCGCATGCTCCATGGTCTCGCGGTCGCGAATCTCACCGATCAGCACCACGTCGGGTGCCTGGCGCAGGGTGTTTTTCAGCGCGGTATGAAAACTGCGGGTATCGACGCCGACCTCGCGCTGATTGATGATCGATTTTTTGTGCCGGTGGATGTACTCGATAGGGTCTTCGATGGTGACGATATGCCCGCTGCTGTGGCGGTTGCGGTAATCGATCAACGCCGCCAGCGAGGTCGACTTGCCTGAGTCGGTGGCGCCGACGAACAGCATCAGCCCTTGTTTGAGCATCACCGTTTCCAGCAGCACAGGTGGCAACTTGAGATCTTCGTAACGCGGAATGTCGAGCTTGATGTTGCGCACCACGATCGACACATCGTTGCGTTGCTTGAAAATATTGACCCGAAAGCGCCCGACACCCGCCAACGAGATCGCCAGGTTCATCTCCAGTTCCCGATCGAACTCCAGTCGCTGTTCGGCGTCCATGATGGACGCGGCAATCGCGGCGATTTCCCCCGGTTTGAACGGCTGGTCGGCCAAGGGTTTGAGTACACCGTCAAACCGGGCGCAAGGTGGCGCACCGGTGGACAGGTACAAATCGGAACCCTCCTGGCTGGACAGGGTCTTTAACAGCGCATCGATTTCCATGGCAAAAAACACCCGCGAAGCATTCAATGAACAGAAATGACCCGAAAAATCGGTCATTCAGCGTCTACCGCCCTAGGATAGTAGACGCCGTCACCCCGACCGACGTGCAGGACACCTTGATGAACGCAGTACCCACCGGCAGCGATGCCCAGGCCTTGATTGCCAGACTGGACTGGACGTGCACCCCGCTCGGCGCCGCCAGTGACTGGCCGCAGAGCCTGCGCACAGCGGTGGACATCGTGATTCACTCACCGATGCCGATGCTGTTGCTGTGGGGGCCGCAGCTTACGCAGATCTATAACGACGGCTTCGCGCTGCTGGCCGGCAGCAAGCATCCGCACGCTTTCGGACAACCGACGCACCAGATCTGGCCAGAACTCAAAGACTTTACTGACCCGATTTACAGCGCCGTCCTACAAGGCCAGGTGCGGACTTACAGCGAACAACGCTTCACCCTGCAACGCGACGGGAATGATTCCGACTTCTGGCTGGATTTGACCTACAGCCCGATCCGCGATGAACACGCCGACGTCGCCGGGATTCTGGTCACAGCCATCGAAACCAACGAACGCCGACGCATCGCCCTCGAACTGGAGCAGCGCTCGGCCGCCAGCCTGAAGGCTCAGCGCGAGACCGAGGAACGCCTGCAACTGGCGCTGGCCGCCACTGACGCCGTCGGCACCTGGGACTGGGACATCGGCGAAGACCGCTTCATTGCCGACGCGCACTTCGCCCAATTGCACGGCATCGACCCGCTACTCGCCAGTCAGTTGCCCATTAGTGATTATCTCGAAGCCGTGCATCCGGAAGACCGCTCGATGGTCACCCGCGGCATCAAGCAGTGCATCACCCAGGGCAGCGAATACGCCGAGGAATATCGCCTGCTGCAACCCGACGGTCAGTTGCGCTGGGTGTTTGCCCGCGGCCGTTGTTACAAGGACCACCATGGCCGGCCGATCCGTTTCCTCGGCGCCGCGCTGGACCTGACCGAACGAAAACACACCGAACAGGCCTTGCGCCAGAGTCAGACCGAGCTGCAACTGATCATCAACGCCATGCCGATCCTGATCAGTTACGTCGACAGCGAGGAACGCTTTCGCCTGAACAACGCGGCGTACCTCGACTGGTACGGCCTGACGCCCCAAGAGCTTTACGGTCGGACCATTCGTGAGGTGCTGGGTGAAGAAGCCTACGCCTTGCGCGCCGAATACATCGCCGAAGCACTGGCGGGCAGGACCTGCTGTTTCAGCATCAGCACGCCGCATCGTGATGGCAGCACCCGACAAGCCTTGATGAATTACCTGCCCCGCCACGGGCCGGATGGCGCGGTGAACGGTTTCTATATTTTTGTGATCGACGAAACCGAGCGCAAACAGACCGAAGAAGCCTTGCGCAACCTCAACGAAACCCTTGAGGAACGTGTCGCCGCCCGTACCCAGCAATTGGCCGAAGCGAACCAGCGCCTGCAAAACGAAATGTTCGAGCGCGAACGTGCCGAAGATGCCCTGCGCCATGCGCAAAAAATGGAAGCGGTCGGCCAGCTCACCGGCGGTATCGCCCATGACTTCAACAACATGCTCACCGGGATCATCGGCAGCCTCGACCTGATGCAGCGCTACATCGCCGATGGGCGTACCGCCGAGATCGGCCGTTTCACCGAAGCGGCGGTGTCGTCAGCCAACCGCGCAGCCGCCCTGACCCACCGCCTGCTCGCTTTCTCCCGGCGCCAGTCGCTGGACCGCAAGCCGCTGAACGCCAACGAACTGATTCATTCTCTGGAAGATTTGCTCAGCCGCACCAAGGGCGACCACATCGAGCTGAAACTGCAACTGGCCGATGAAGCCTGGCCAGTCAGCACCGACGTCAGCCAACTGGAAAACGCCCTGCTCAACCTGGTGATCAATGCGCGGGATGCCATGCCCGATGGCGGCGAGTTGCGTATCGAAACCGCCAATGTCTATCTGGACAGCAGTGACATCAACATTCTGGAGCCCGTCAAGGCCGGGGATTACCTGATGATCGCCGTCAGTGACAACGGCACCGGCATGACCCCGAAAGTGTTGGCCAAGGCGTTCGATCCATTCTTCACCACCAAACCTATCGGCCAGGGCACGGGGCTGGGTTTGTCGATGATCTACGGTTTTGCCCAGCAGTCGGGCGGCCACGTGAGCCTGTTCAGCCTGCCGGGCCAGGGCACCAGCGTGCGCCTGTTCTTGCCGCGCTTGCACGAGATGGAGCCGCAAGATGTGCTGACGCCGGTCATCGGCGAGGCCCCCTCGGCGATAGCCGGGGAAACCGTGGTGTTGGTGGAAGATGATCCGGCGGTGCGCATGCTGGTGTTCGATCTGCTCAAGGAGCTGGGTTATCACGCCCATGAGGCCGAAGATGCGAAGACCGCCCTGCCCCTGCTCGAATCCGGTCTGCGGGTCGATCTGCTGGTGACCGATGTCGGGCTGCCGGGCATGAACGGTCGGCAATTGGCAGAAATCGCCCGTCAGCACCGTCCGGAGCTCAAAGTGCTGTTCATGACCGGTTACGCGGAAATGGCCGCCGAGCGTCAAAGCTTCCTTGAGGAAGGCATGGACATGGTGGCCAAACCGTTTTCGGTTGACCTGCTGGCCAACAAGATTCGCACGATGATCGGCCAACCCGAGTGAGTTGAGGCATAATCGCGCGCCCCGATCCACCCACATAGCCACTACCGTTGCAAGGTACTCGCCCCATGAAAGCTCAAGCCCGCCACATTCTGGTGAAAACCTCGGAAGAAGCCGAGCAGCTCAAACAACGCATCGCCAAGGGCGAAGCCTTCGATGTGCTGGCCAAGAAGTATTCCACCTGCCCGTCCGGCAAACGCGGCGGTGATCTCGGTGAAGTACGGCCAGGGCAGATGGTCGGTGTGATTGATGCGGTGATTTTCAAGAAGCCGTTGCGGGTGGTGCATGGGCCGATCAAGAGCAAGTTTGGCTATCACCTGGTGCAGGTGTTTTATCGGGATTGATGGGTTGGCTTGAGGGCCCCATCGTCGGAACGCCGCCCGGAGCCGGCTCACTCCCACATTGGATTTGCGGCGTACACAGATCCATTGTGGGAGCGAGCCTGCTCGCGATCCGACTGCGCAGCAGCCGGCCATTCACCACCTACCGCGGAATCAACGCCCCCGGCACCTGAATCACCCGACTCGCCAACCGATGCCCCGCCTCGGCCGCCTCCACCGGGCTCCCCCCTTTGAGCCGACTGGCCAGGTACGCCGCACTGAACGAATCCCCCGCCGCCGTGGTGTCCACCACGCGCTCGACCTTCTGCGCCGGCACCTCGAACGACTCGCCCTCACAACGAATCAGACAGGCCTCGGCACCACGCTTGAGCACCACTTCCGGAATACCCACTTGCTCGTACGCGGCGAACACCGCCTCGCAATCGGAAAAATGAAACAACGCCTGTTCGTCGTCGACAGTCAGCAACGCCAGATCCACATACGGCAACACGCTGCGATACGCCGCCCGAGCGTCCTCGATCGACGCCCACAAACGTGGCCGGTAGTTGTTGTCGAACACAATCCGCGCATCCCGCTGCCGTGCTTCGATCAGGGTTTCCAGCAACTTCTCCCGACCTTGCACACCGAGCACCGCCAGGGTGATGCCGCTGAAATACAGCACGTCGTAATCCGGCAGCGCCGCGAGGATCGGCGCGGCGGCTGGCGTGGTAAAGCAATCGCGGACGGCGGCTTCGTTACGCCAGTACAAAAAGCGACGTTCGCCGGCGGCGTCGGTCTGGATGCAGTACAAACCGGGCAAGCGACCGGGCAGGCGCTGGACCATGTCCAGGCCGATGTTTTCGGCGGCCCAGCTTTGGCACATGGCATCGCTGAAACTGTCATCGCCCAGGGCGGTGACGTAATCAACGCTGCCGCCTTCGCCCAGTTTCCGGGACAGGTAGACCGCCGTGTTCAAGGTATCGCCGCCGAAGCTCTGTTGCAGACTGCCGTCGGCGCGGTGTTGCAACTCGATCATGCATTCGCCGATCAGGGCGATGCGCGGGATGTTGGGGCCGAGTGTGTTGATGGTGTTCATTGTTGTGGTGTCTCTGGTGGTTCGGTGGTGTCTGGTCGGGCGCCTTCGCGGGCAAGCCTCGCTCCTACAGGTTTTGTGTCATTCGCAAATGATGATTACGGCACAAATCCTGTAGGAGCGAGGCTTGCCCGCGAAGGCCGCACCTCGGTCTGGAACCCTAGAAACAGGTTTCCATGGTTTCGATGACATTCAACTGCTCATCCACCAGACACCCCGTGCGCCACTTGTCGAACGTCAGGCACGGGTGTGAAGTGCCGAACGAAATGATATCGCCCACCCGCAGCTCAATCCCCGGCGCCACGGTCATGAACGCGTGCTGATCCATCACCGCCGTCACCTTGCAGGCACTGACGTCGTCGCCCGTTGCCGGCACCACACCAGCCTTGTAACGCAGCAACGGCACCGGCAGCCCGGCGTCGTAGGCCACGTCGCGTTTGCCCAGGGCAATCACCGCAAAACCTGGCTCCGGCAACGACTGCACATGCGCCCAGACTTCCAGCGCCGGGCGCAGGCCTTCGTGCAGATCGCTACGACGGTCGAGCACGCAGCATTGCGCCTCTTTATAGATGCCATGGTCGTGGGCCACGTAGCTGCCAGGGCGCAACACGCTGAGGAAACGTCCGCCAGCGTTCTGCGCTTCGAAGGACTCGGCGATCAGGTCGTACCAGGCCGAACCCGACGCGGTGATGATCGGCTTGGCAATGGCGAACGCGCCGCTGTCCTGCAACTGCACCGCCAGACGCACCAGCGACGCGGCGAATGCGCGAATGCCGGTGACCGCATGATCACCATGAATCACGCCTTCATAACCTTCGATACCGGTCAGTGCCAACGCGGGTTGTGCGTTGATGGCCTTGGCCAGGGCGATCACTTCCTCTTCGGTCCGGCAACCGCAACGACCACCCACCACGCCGTACTCGATCATCACGTTCAGGCGCACACCGCGCGAGGCGAAATACGCGCCGAGGTCAGCGACGTTGTCCGGGTGATCGACCATGCAATGGAAATCGAACGTCGGGTCCGCCAACAAATCGGCGATCAGCGCCATGTTCGGCGTCCCCACCAGTTGGTTGGCCATCAGCACCCGACGTACACCATGCGCGTACGCCGCGCGGGTTTGCGTGGCGCTGGCCAGGGTAATGCCCCAGGCGCCGGCGTCCAGTTGGCGGCGAAACAAGGCCGGGGTCATGCTGGTTTTGCCGTGAGGCGCGAGTTCGGCGCCGCTGTTGCTGACGAACGCCTGCATCCAGCGAATGTTGTGTTCCAGCGCCTCGCGATGCAGCACCAGCGCCGGCAGGCTGACGTCGCGCACCAGATGGGCACCGGCCTGGGCAAAGCCCTTTTCCACGGCAGCAGTATTTTGGGCAGAAGACATGGTCGAACTCCTCACATTTTCGCGGCCGCGAACAGCCGCTGTTATTCGTTAATGCGACGGGCCAGGCGGTTGGCGTTGTCGATCAACACCCGGCGATAGTCGTTGTAATGCGTCTTGGCATCGGCCCGTGGGGCGACGATGCACAGGGTCGCAATGGCCACGCCGTTCGGGTCTTTGACCGGGGCGGCGAAGCAATGGGTAAAAGTGTCGGCGACGCTGTCGAAGGAGAAAAACCCGTCGATACCGGCCTGACGGATTTCACCGAGAAACTGCTCCAGCGGCAGGCGTTCACCGTTAGGCAGGATGAAGTCGTCGTGATCGATCAGGTCGATGATTTCCTGGTCGCTCAGGTGCGCCAGCAACAGGCGCCCGGACGCAGTCCAGGGGATCGGCGCGTTTTCGCCGATGTCCGAGGAAATGCGGAAATGCCGCTCGCCCTCTTTCATCAATGCCACCGTGTATTTGCGCCCGTTGAGCAGGCACATCTGCGCGGTTTCATGGGTCTGGCTGACGATCTCCTGCAGGGCGTGATCGGCCTCGCGGGTCAGGTCGAAATGACGCAAATGCGCCTGCCCGAGGAAGTACAGCTGACGGCCGAGGTAGACGTGACCGTCCTTGCCCACGGGCTCCAGAATCCGCCGTTCGAGCAAGGACGCCACCAGTTCGTAGACTGTGGATTTCGGGCTGCCGATGCCACTGGCAATTTCATTCGGACGCAGGGGCTGGCCGATTTCCTTGAGGAAATCGAGGATATCGAACGCCCGGTCCAGACCGCGAGCCCGGCGCTTGATGGTGTCTTCGGTCATGTCAGTGTTTCCCAATCAAAGTGCCGGGAGTTTACCCAGAGTGCCGTGTCGACCGTTAGGCCGCCTTCGCGGGCAAGCCTCGCTCCTACAGATCACCTCGACCTGTAGGAGCGAGGCTTGCCCGCGAAGAATTCACCGCAAATCTCAGGCCTTTTTCTTGTACGCGATGCAGTCGATCTCAACCTTGCAATCAACCATCATGTTCGCCTGCACGCAGGCCCGGGCCGGTGCGTGTTCGGGTTTGAAGTACTCGGAGAAGACCTTGTTGAAACTGGTGAAATCCCGCGGATCTTCCAGCCACACCCCGGCGCGCACCACGTCTTCGAGGCCATAACCGGCCTCTTCGAGAATCGCGATCAGGTTCTTCATGGTCTGGTGAGTCTGCTCGACGATGCCGCCAACAATGATCTCGCCATCCAACGCCGGCACCTGGCCAGAAACGTGCAGCCAGCCGTCGGCTTCAACGGCGCGGGCGAAAGGACGAGGCGTACCGCCAGCGGCGCTGCTGCCGGTGCCGTAACGAGTAATGCTCATGAGTGTTTCTCCTGATTGAAAAGCTAAAAGTTAAAACCGCGTGTTTTTGAGGAACTCAGCCAGACGCGGTGATTGCGGGCGTTCGAACAGCTCCTTGGGAGGCCCCTGCTCTTCGATGCGCCCCTGATTCATGAAAACGATCTTGTCCGAGACCTCGAAAGCGAAGCGCATTTCGTGGGTCACCAACAGCATGGTCATGCCATCCTCGGCCAGGCCCTTGATCACGCTCAGCACTTCGCCCACCAGTTCCGGGTCGAGGGCCGAGGTGACTTCGTCGAACAGCATCAGGCTCGGGTTCATTGCAATCGCCCGGGCAATCGCCACGCGCTGCTGCTGACCACCCGACAACTGCCCCGGATAGTGATCGCGGCGCTCCAGCAAACCGACCCGCTCGAGCCATTTTTCGGCGAGCGCGACAGCCTCGTCCTTGTGCAGTTTTTTGACCTTGAGCAAACCCAAGGTGACGTTCTGCAATGCGGTCAGGTGCGGGAACAGGTTGAACTGCTGGAACGCCATGCCGGTCATGGCCCGATGGCGGGCGATGACTTTTTCCGGGTGGCGTATGCGCTTGCCGTTGACCTCGTCATAGCCGATGGATTCGCCATCGAGCATGATCTGTCCGCCCTGGAATTCTTCGAGCATGTTCACGCAACGCAGCAGCGTGGTCTTGCCCGAACCGCTGGAGCCGATCAGCGTGACCACGTTGCCGCGCTGCATGGTCAGGTCGACGCCCTTGAGCACTTCGAGCTGGCCATATTTTTTGTGCAGCCCGCGAATGTCCAGCAGGGGCTGCTCATTTGGAACGTTCGAAACTTGAGGTTGAGTCATGGCAAGGCCACCCGCTTTTCAATGTGCCGGCCGAGTAATTCGATGGCGTAGTTGATGACGAAAAACAGAAATCCGGCGAACAGGTAAAACTCCAGCGTCATGAACGTCCGGGCGATGATCTGCTGGGTGCTGAGCAGCAACTCGGCCACGCCGATCACCGACAGCAGCGTCGAAGCCTTGACGATCTCGGTGGACGAATTGACCCAGGTCGGCAGGATCTGCCGCAGCGCCTGCGGCAACAGCACGTAACCAAGGGCTTGATAAAACGTCAGGCCAATCGCCTTGCTCGCTTCCATCTGCCCGCTCGGCAACGCTTGCAGCGCGCCGCGCACAATCTCGGCGACGTGGGAACCGCAGAACAGCGTCAACCCCAAGGCTCCGGCCTGGAATGCACTGATCTGCCAGCCCAGTGCGGGCGCCATGTAGAAGCAAGCGAGCACCAACACAAACACCGGTGTGCCGCGAATAATGTCTACGTAAAAACGGAACGGCGCACGCATCCAGAACTTGCCGTAGGTCAGCACCAGACCGGCGACAATGCCGACCATCGTGCCCAGCAAAATCGCCAGTGCCGAGACCTGCACACTGGTCAGGAAGCCTTGCCACAACACTTCGCGGGCAACCCATAACTCATGCAACCAACTGGGTGATTCGTACATGAGGGCCTCCTATCGGCGGATCGCCAGACGCTGCTCGAGGTAACGCAGCATCATGGCAATGAGGTAACAGGCCGCAACATAGAGCGCTGTGGTCACCAGCCAGGTTTCAATCACCCGGTAGCTCTCGACATTGATCTTGCGCGCGTAATAGGTCAGCTCGGGCACGGCAATCGCCGCCGCCAGCGAGGTGTCCTTGAACAGCGAAATGAAGTTGTTCGACAAGGCCGGCAGCACGTTGCGCAACATCACCGGCACAGTGACGTAGGCCTTGACCTGCCACTCGCCCAGGCCGATGGCCAACCCGGCTTCGCGCTGGCCCTTGGGAATGCTCAACAACCCGCCACGGAACACTTCGGTCAGGTACGCCCCGGCATACAGCGACAGGGTGATGATGAACGACGGGATCTTGTCCAGACGAATCCCCAGGCTCGGCAACGCGAAGTAGATCAACAGAATCAACACCAGAATCGGCGTATTACGGATCACCGTCACATACACCGACGCCATTACCCGCAATGCGCGGTGCTTTGAAAGCAAAGCAAACGCCATCATCAGGCCGATCACGCAACCGATGGCGATCGACACCAACGCCAGCTCCAGGCCCAGACCGAGCCCCGCCAGCAAGGTGTCGAAATCGCGCCACACGGCGGCAAAGTTCAACTGATAGTTCATGGTCAGCAGTACCTTGAACGGGGCGCGTCATGGGCGCCCCACTCTCACGGGGTCATTTGAATTCGACGGGAAAACCGATGGCCGGGGTGGGCAGATCCACACCGAACCACTGCTTGAAGGACGCCGCGTAGGTCGGGAATTCAACGCCGGTCATGGCTTCATGCAACGTGGTGTTGACGAAGTTCAGCCAGTCCTGATCGCCGCGTTTAACTGCGCACGCGTACGTTTGCGGGCTCCAGGCGTAGGTCGGGCTGCGATAGCGACCGGGGTTCTGCACCATCAGGTACTTGACCGAAGACTGGTCGGTGGCAGCGGCGTCGGCACGGCCGGAGTTCACGGCCTGGTACATCAAATCCACGCTGTCGTACTGATCGACCTTGGCTTTGGGCAGCGCCTGGTGCACCAGTTCTTCGGCGTAAACGTTCTGCAACACCGCCACGGTCACGCTGTCATTGGCCGCCTTGAGGTCTTCGATTTCCTTGTACTTGCTGTTGGCCGGCAACAGCAGGCCGACACCTTCGCGGTAGTACGGCAGCGTGAACGCCACTTGCTGCGCACGGCTGGCGGTCACGGTAATGAACTGGCAACTCATGTCGACCTTGTCGGTCAGCAGGTTGGGAATCCGCGCATCGGACGACTGCACCACGAACTCGACCTTGCTCGGGTCGTTGAACAACCCTTTGGCGACCATTCGCGCGATATCGATATCGAACCCCTGCAACTTGCCGTCCGCTCCCTGGAAATGCCACGGCGCATTGGTACTGCCCGTGCCCACGATCAGTTTCCCACGGGCCAGCACGCTATCGAGTTTGCTGTCCGCCGCCTGGGCAACGCCCATGGCAGCAGCCGAAGCTGCAAATAGAAAAACACACGCTTTAAACAAGGAAGGTCGGCGATGCATGGCAAGCACTCCAGGATGATGTGTATTCCGCTATACCGGAACTGAGTATGTAACAACGGAATAGACAGCAGAAAGTGTGCCACAGGTTGTGGGGCCATTTCTCGGAAAATTACAAATCGAGTGAAATCAACGGGATGCGCTGCAACAGGAAAAAACGGTAGCGCTCGTGCAAACGACTGGGCGCTACCGTTCGCCACAACGGGCGGGTAAAAGCATCTCAATTGGGCGAAGGCTGACCCGATCGGGTGCGCCCGCCTTGCCTGCGCCTGGCTCACACTTACCTCTCAACCCGGAACAAACCGCTTAACCCCCCTTTGTTATAGAACAAGCCATCGAGCAGTTCGATTGCATACCCGGCCCTGGACTCCTTGCCAATGAGGGGCCGAAGCACGGCCGGATCCACTCGAAAGCTCAGAAAACCATCCGCGGTCGTGCGAATCTGCTGCCACTCCAACAAATATTCGACGCCTGGGCCACAAGGTGGAGGAACGTCGGGACCGCACGGGATACCACCTGTCGTGGAGTAAATCCTGAGCCCGAGGAACATTCCCCGGTGCAGACCGCGAATCGGCGGAATACGGAATATGGCGCCATTCGGAACATCAGCAAGGTTGAGGACGCGGTCCCGCGCCTCGACAATCTCGACATCCGGCAGGTGATCAATGTCCAGTTCGCCAGTGGCCACTACGAAAGAGAACACATGGGAGTGCGATTGCGTGCCATCCGGATGGCTGACGGTATAGCTAACGTCAACCGCGACACCCGAATGCATTAATACGGCGGCGTCGGGAATAGCGACCTGTTGCAGCCCGGAAGAAACAACGGGATGAGGTTCGGCCTCATATTTCCCTTTATCGCTAAGCAACGTGATGTACACGCAATCGCCTGGCGCCAGCGCAGGATCAGAGATATGCGTGGTCACCACGCCGGGGCGGTAGTCGACCAGTAGCGGAAGAAACACTCGCACGACTTCGTACGCGGAAAACCACACCGTCGGTGCCGCGAGTAAAGAGAGGGAGTATCGTGATTGCCTATCGAAAAAACCGCTGTCCACTGCTGTCGAGATCATGCCGGCCACCCTTCCATATCCAGAAATGAATTCATCAAACTGGCTGAAAAACTGTCGGCACGGCCTGGAGCCCAACAATCAACCGAGTGCAATCAAGCACTCCTGCCGATGCTCCTGTCTACTGTCAATTCTGACAGGAGGCGATGTCTGCGCACGGGCATCCTCGTTGGCGCTTTGCGACAAGACCATGCTCAATTACGGTGTGGAGAACGCATCACGTATACTCGATACCCGAAAATTGCCTTCAATCCGAATCAGCCAGGCTGATCGAATAAGTGCGAGGCCCAAACCGGCTGGCTGCGACCTTCTTTGCACTGAATTGAACGTTTAAGAAAAGTGCCATCTAATAGCCATAATCGGCTGAGCATTTGCTGCAATTTATTGACATCAATCAAGCCTCAAACCCAATTGGACAAGCTCCAATCCGGCTGCTTTTATTTACATCTCAGTAAGCGGCAAAGCATTGCTGGCCTTGAGCCAGAGCCTTGCCACATTCCCAGGAGGGGTCAATGTCTTTCAACATCATGATGGTTTTCGGTACGCGTCCGGAGGCCATCAAGATGGCGCCACTCGCCAGAGTGTTGCGTCAATTGTCCGGGGGCAGACTGAGCTTCTGCGCCACCGGCCAACAGGATGACGAGGTCCACTTCGAACGCATGAGCCGCATTCACAGCCCCTATGGCGACGGCCACGCCAGCGAACGCATCGGCACTCGATTGTTCGAGCGTCTGAGCGTGCGTTCGGCGGCGGTCAAAGCACGATGACTTTCGGTTTTGTCGATTTTTTTGCCTACGTCCTGTTCGGTCTCAAATACCTCGCGATCACCCTGGCGTTTTTGATGTTCCTCCTCGGGCTCGATGACCTGTTCATCGACCTCGTGTACTGGGGCCGCAAGTTGGTCCGGCGCTGGCGGATCTACGAAAAATTCAAGCGCGCGGATGAAGAGCGCCTGTACGCCATCGCCGAAAAACCCCTGGCAATCATGGTTCCGGCGTGGAACGAAGTCGGTGTGGTCGGTGAAATGGCGCGCCTGGCGGCGTCGACCATCGATTACGAGAACTATCAGATTTTCGTCGGTACGTACCCCAACGATGCCGAGACGCAGGCCGACGTCGATGCGGTCTGCCAGCACTACCCCAACGTGCACAAAGTGGTCTGCGCCCGCCCCGGCCCCACCAGTAAGGCCGACTGCCTGAACAACATCATCGACGCGATCCTGCGCTTTGAAAGCGAGGCGAAAATCCAGTTTTCCGGGTTCATTCTGCACGATGCCGAAGACGTGATTTCGCCGATGGAATTGCGCCTCTTCAACTACCTGCTGCCGGCCAAGGACCTGATCCAGATTCCGGTCTACCCCTATGCGCCGGAGTGGCGAGGCTTCACCGCCGGGCATTACGTCGACGAGTTCGCCGAGAACCATGGCAAGGATGTAATCGTCCGCGAAGCCATGACCGGCCAGGTGCCCAGCGCCGGGGTCGGCACCTGCTTCAGCCGTAAAGCCATCAGCGCCCTGCTCGAAGACGGTGACGGCATCGCCTTCGACGTGCAGAGCCTGACCGAAGACTACGACATCGGTTTCCGCCTCAAGCAAAAAGGCATGAAGTGCATCTTTGCCCGCTACTCGGTGACCGACCCGAAACTGGCGCTCGAACAGCCCTGGGCGTTCGGCATGGACCGTGTGTTTTCCCAGGTCATCTGCGTTCGCGAGCATTTCCCCCGGGACTTTCAGCATGCCATCCGCCAGAAATCGCGCTGGATCGTCGGCATCGTCTTTCAAGGCACCAAGAACCTCGGTTGGAGCCCCACGGGCGTGCTCAACTATTTCCTCTGGCGCGACCGTCGCGGCATGATCGCTTACCTGCTGAGTTTCCTGGTGAACCTGTTGTGCCTCGTGCTGCTGGCGATGTGGCTGATGACAGTGATTGCACCGACCGCCTGGCGCTATCCGTCGATCCTGTCCAACAGCCCGGTACTCGCTACGCTCTTGTGGCTCAACGGTTTGATGCTGATCAATCGGCTGTTCCAGCGTGGCTGGTTCGTCACCCGTTACTACGGGCTCGTCGAAGGCCTGTTGTCGGCACCGCGCATGATATGGAGCAACTTCATCAACTTCTTCGCCAACGTGCGGGCGCTGCGTCAGGTCATGGAAATGGGTGATTCGCGCCGCGTGGCGTGGGACAAGACCACCCACGAATTCCCGGCCCTGACCAAAGCCCAGCGCACGCCGCTGGGTCATCGCCTGGTGGAAAAAGGCCTGCTCACCGAAGAGCAACTGGAAGCGGCGATCACCAACCCGATACGCCGGCGTCTGGGCCACGAACTGCTGCTGCGTGAACACATCGACAGCACGCAACTGGTAGAAACCCTCGCCGAGCAGCTGGATCTCGAATGGGCGCCACTGAACCCGTTCAAACTCGACAAACGCCTGATCGACGCCGTGCCGCGCAAGATCGCCTCCCACTACGGCGTGCTGCCGGTGGCCGAGGAAGGCAACACCCTGGTGCTGGCCTCCGAAGGGCCGGTGAGCCAGGTCTCCCTCGGCGCCATCAGCCGTCAATTGAAACGCCCGGTGCGCTGCCGTCTTGCGCCTCAGGGCCGGGTCACGCTGGGTATCCGCTACTGGTACGCCAGCCCCCGCCAGAATAAGGAAGTGCACCACATGCTCGAAGTGCTTGAGCGTCATCAGGACGATGAAGCCTTGCTCGAACGCGTCAGCCATCACCAGGTGCTGCTGGGCAATCTGCTGCAAGTGCGCGGCATGGTCCCGCCGAGCCTGTTCAATCAGGCTTTGATCGACTTCGATGCCGAGCACATGTCCTTGGGTGAACACCTCATCTCGCGCGGCATGATCACGCAGGAAGTGCTCGAACAGGCCCTGGCCGACCAGGCCAGTGAACAGCAAGCGGCCTTCCGCATTGTCCGGGAGGTCGAATGAAGCCTGATCGCCATGCCCTGCTCATCGGCAGTCTGTTGCTGAGCCTGGCCACCAGCTCATGGGTACAGGCTGAACCGCTGACCGAGTTCGAACAATTTCGCAGCTTCCCCTACATGGATCGCAGCTACCGCGAAGCGAAAAAGGGCAACTGGGCCGAAGTCGAACGGCTGATGCGCCACCTGCTGGTCAAGGTGCCGAAAAACGATGAAGCCCGCGCCCTGCTGGTGGAAGCCCTGGCCAAGCAACGACGGTACAAGGATGCCGTGCAGGCGCTGCCGGACAACCCGGACAACAACGACGCCCTGCTCAACCTGCGCCTGACCTGGATCGAACAGGATCCTCCGGGCAGCGAGCAAGTAGAACAATGGATCGCCAACAGCAACCTCAGTCAGCGGGTACGCCTGTGGCAGGCCTATAGCTTGAGCCTCGCGAAGTTTGGTGGCGCTGGCAGGGCTCACGACTGGCTGGCACAACTGACACCCAAGGGTGACGACAACATCCTGCAACTGGCCCGCTCCAATTGGTCCGAGCAATTGCGCGACTGGAACGGCACCATCGAGCAACTGGCGCCACTGGCCGCCAGCGATCAACTGGACGCCGAAGGCTGGCAGCGACTGGCCAATGCCTATGTGCAGCGGCTCGACGAACAGCCTTTGCAGCAATTGTTGCAACAAGCCCCGTCACCCGAAGCCGCGCGCAAGGCACGCCTCGCGATGATCGATCGGGCGATCGCCATGGGCCAAGTTCAACTGGCTCAACGCTGGATTCAATCATTGCCCGCCAGCGACCTGGCGGATCCGGCGCAACGCCAGCGCCTGTGGGAACTTGCTCGACAAAGCGGCGATGTACCGACCGTGCAACGCTTGAGTAGCGAATTGCAGCGCCCGTGCCTGGAGACGGCCGAATGGTTGTCCGGTCGAGATCCGCAAGCCGCACGCACGCAGCTGCGTGGCTGCCAGCCGAACGATGACCCGCAAAAATGGTTGATTCTGGCCCAGCGCCTGCAAGACACCGAGCTGCTGCAAGGCACGCGCCTGCCCGAACCCTGGGACAGTCGCCGCCAGGCACGGCTGCTGGACATCTGGCAGGACCAGGGCGAGAGCGACAAGGTCATGGCCTGGCTCGCCGGCCAGCCACAGACGGCTGACGTGGTCAAACGCCGGGCCGAACTGGTGCAAGCCCTGGGTCGCAATACAGAAGCCGCGACGCTCTGGGAGCGACACTACCAGCAGACCGGCAACCTCGGCTCGCTCAATCAGGCAACGTATCTGGCGCTGAACGCCGGCCAGCGCGAACACGCGCAACAGTGGCTCGAAAACGCCTATGACCGTCATGGCGGCAAGTTGCCCGTTGCCCTGCTGCAACGGCTGGCGGGGCTCTATGCCTCGTCGACGCCGACCCCGGCGCAGCAGAAACGCATGGTGTCGCTGCTCAATCGCGTCGATCCCGCCACACGCGGCCAACTGCTGGCGCAACTGGCCGAGAAAGGTCAGTGCGGCGCGGTTCAACAAGCCATTGGCGACCACCCGCAGGTCGCAGGCGACTATCGAGCCCTGGGCCGTTGCGCCATGCCGGATCGGCCGGGTGAAGCCGTCGTCTACTACCAGACCGCAGAAAAACTCGGCGACCGTGGCAGTCGTCTGCCACTGGCGTATGCGCTGGAAGCGTCCGGTGATTCGGCGGGTGCCCTGGCCATCTGGCGCAGCCTGCCGGAGGCTGAGTTGAGCGATAACGCTAAGCTGACGGCCAGCCGCAGCGCCCTCACCGCAGGCGACACGCAGCTCGCAGAACGTTACTGGCAACACAGTCGCGCCCGGGGGGCCAATGAATGGGCGCTGGGCGCAGCGATTGCCGACGCGCGCAGCGATCATCTCGAAGCATTGCAACGTCAGCGTTCAGCCTTGCAGCAGGCGCCGGATGCCGGGAATTTCTACGCAGCGTCGGTCACCGCGCAAAAGGCCGGCGAACTGGAACAAAGCACCGCGTGGCTCGCCGAAGCCGTGCGTCGCGAACCGGACAACCCGCGCTATCGCGCCGATTACGGCATGCGTCTGGCGGGGGCCGACACCCGGGAACAGCGCGCCCACGCCATCCCTTATCTGCAAAGCGCCACCCGTGATTTTCCGGAAGACTATCGCCTCGGCGAAACCCTGGCGCTGCGTTATGACGAGGTGAAGGACAGCGCGGCGGCGCGCAAGGAATTGCGCCGGGTCATTGATCTGGAACAGCACCCGGTAGCCGCTGACGATGAGGACGGCAGCATGGAAGCCAGGCGTTATCGCCAGCGCCGCGCTCACGAAACCCTGTCCCGTCGCGACAGCCGCACGCTGGCCAGCACATGGTCACCGGCCGGCGTCTCGACCAACGACAGCTTCCGCCCCAACGGCACCTTGCGCGACAGCTCACGACGCGCCACCTCACAGAACGTACAAGTGGCGATCTGGGACCATGCGCTCGGCGAAGAGCCGAGTCGCGCCGGCAGCACGTTGTCGGTTTATGGCCGCGTACTGCTTGGCGGTCAGGGTCGATCGAGTTATGGCGAATCCCTCGGCACCGGCGTGGGTCTGCGCTACAAGCCCTGGGGCACGGCGAACATCAACTTCTACGGCGAGCTCTACAAACAGAGTTCGTTCGATGACAACGACAATCAGCGCCTGAGCCTGGGTCAATTGCTGATTCCTGAAAAACTTGCCGACCAGTTCAACGATCACCGCCAGGACGGTCATACCAGCACTGATTACCTGTTGCGCGCCACGGCCTCGTTTCTTGATCAGGGACGGTTCCGCAACGACTGGCGCATTGATGAAAACGATTGGGAGGAACGTTTCCTCTACCTCGACGCCGCGTGGTGGACCAAGGCCGGTGATCACCAATGGCTGTCGCGCTTCCAGCAAGGTCACACCTGGAAACTGCCGTTCAACGGCGCGCAAACCGTCATGCCGTACGGCTTTCTCGAGTTCGCCAGCCAGGACCCGAACAATGACTGGCGCCAGGACCTGCGCACCGGTATCGGCCTGCGCTGGCAATGGTGGTTCGACGACGACATCTACAACGCTTACCGCGCGCACCTGACGGTTCGTACCGAGTATCAGCAATCCCTGAGCGGCAACCTGTATGAAGGCGGCAACGGTGTGTTGCTGGGTGTGGAGTTGAATTTCTGATGACGCGTTTTCTCCTGGTTCTTTGCCTGTTAATGAGCAGCACAATGGCCCGCGCCGATGAGCGGATTTTTTACCAACCCCTGAACGTCGACGCCAGTCTGAGCCAGGCGCAATGGCAACGGATCTGGCAGGACACCGCCCAACACGGCGTGCAGACCGTCATCGTGCAATGGACGGCGTACGGTGATTCAAACTTCGGTGGCGTCGATGGCTGGCTCGCCAACAGTTTGAAACTGGCCCACGAGCAAGGCCTGAAACTGGTACTGGGCCTGAACATGGACCCGGCCTATTACCAGCGTATCGATGAGCTGGACAGCGCCGGGCTCGCGGCTTATTGGCAGGTGCAACTCGGGCAATCGCTCGCCCAGCAACAGCGGCTGCGCCAGGACTGGAAGTTGCCGGTCAGCGGTTGGTACCTGCCGATGGAGCTCGATGACTTTCACTTCCTGGCGGTCGAGCGACGGCAAACCCTACAGCGCCAACTCAAGGATTTCGCCGGCAAACTGGACGCACCGCTGCACGTCAGCGCCTTCACGGCCGGCAAACTTGCGCCACAGGTCAATGGGCAGTGGCTCGATGGGCTGACGAGCGTGGGCGTTCAAGTGTGGTGGCAGGACGGCGCGGGCACCGGGCGTTTACAACCACTGGTGCGCAACGGCTACGCCAGCGCGCTGCCCTGCCCGGTCGGCATCGTGCGCGAAGCGTTCCGGCAGGTCAGCGCCGAAGGCCAACCGTTCCGCGCAGAGCCGGCCGCCCCGGACGCCTCCTCGGCTGGTTGCCATCCGACGGCGGTGTTTTCCCTGCGTTATCGACCGTGGGGCAAGGTGATTCTCGACAACCAGCGCAAGCAATAGGTCGGCGATGTACAAAACCATTGAAGATGAAGTCCTGAAAAAAGCCGCGCATAACGATTTAGAAGGAATCGACAATGGCCGTTGACCAACCCGCCCCCGCCCTGAAGGAAATCTTCAACGCCGAGCGCCTCAAGCACATCGCCACCGAGATGACCGCGGTCTACCCCGACTTCAACGCCAAAGCCTTCCTCAAACTGGCCAACGACGGACTGGCCGAGCTGTCGATCATGCAGCGCATGGCCCGTGTCAGCGAATCACTGCACGCCGTACTGCCGCTGGGTTTTGATGAGTCGCTGGAGGTATTGCGCGCCCTCGCCCCGCGCCTGAACAGCGGCTTCGTCAGCATCTCGCTGCCGCATTACGTCGCGACTTACGGCGCCCATGCTTTCGAACCGTCCATGGCTGCGCTCAAATACTTCACCACATTCGGCTCTGCTGAATTCGCGATCCGCTATTTCCTGCGCAGTGACCTCAAGCGCGCGTTGGCCGTGATGCACGATTGGTCGCTGGATGAAAACGAACATGTCCGGCGCCTGGCCAGCGAAGGCTGTCGCCCGCGCCTGCCGTGGTCATTTCGCCTGGAGCAGATCCAGGCCGACCCGAGCCTCGCCGCCGCGATCCTCGACAACCTCAAGGCGGACGCCAGCCTTTATGTGCGCAAGTCGGTGGCCAACCACCTCAACGACATCACCAAGGACCATCCCGAGTGGGTGCTGGACCTGATCGAAGGCTGGTCGCTGGAGAACAGGCACACCGCATGGATCGCCAGACATGCACTACGCAGCCTGATCAAACAGGGCAACCAGCGGGCGCTGGCGATCATCGGCGCGGGCGGCAAGCCCGAGGTTGAAATCATTGATGTGAACGTTGAACCGGCCGTGATTGGCCTGGGGGAAAAAGTCACCTTGTCCTTCAGCGTTAAATCCACGGTTGAGGACAGTCAGCGCCTGGTGATCGACTACGCCATCGATTACGTCAAAGCCAATGGCAGCACCTCGGCGAAGGTGTTCAAGCTCAAGGCATTGACGCTGCCCGGCCATGCGACCGCCCTCCTCAGCCGTGGTCAGCACATCAAGGAACTCACCACGCGCAAGCACTACGCCGGCCGACACGCGGTGCACGTCCTGGTGAACGGCGAACGCCTCGCCAGCACGGCCTTCGAAATCCTCCCCTGAACACGCGGTCCCCTGTAGGAGCGAGGCTTGCCCGCGAAGAGGCCCTTGAATCTGGTATCAATTTCAAAACCGCCTTCGCGGGCAAGCCTCGCTCCTACAAAGGGTCAGGGTTTAGCAGCAGGTTTTGTTCTCGCTCACACAACTCCACCACGTAATCCCACAACACCCGCAACCGCACGGACTTGTGCAGCTCGCGACGGGTACTGATCCAGTAGCTGCGCTGGATGCTTTCATCCGGCAACAACGGCACCAGCTGCGGATCGGCGCTGGCCATGTAGCACGGCAGCACCGCAATCCCCAACCCCGAGCGCGCCGCCTGTTGTTGGGCGATCACGCTGGTGCTGTGGAACACCACCTGCGGATTGCGGCAGAAGCTGTTGAGGAACATCAATTCCTGACTGAACAGCAAGTCGTCGACATAGCCGATCCACGCGTGGCGCCCGAGGTCTTCGCGGCTGCGCAACGGTGGCGCCCTGTCGAGGTAAGCCTGGCTGGCATACAGCGCCAGGCGATAGTCGGTGAGTTTGCGCGTGACCAGCATGTCGGCTGCGGGGCGTTCGAGGTGGATGCTGATCTCCGCTTCGCGGTTGAGGATGCTGACAAATCGCGGCACCGCCACCAGTTCCACTTCCAGCCCCGGATAGCGCTCGAACAAACCGTTCATGCGACTGGCGAGGAACATGATGCCCAGGCCCTCGGTCACCCCCACGCGAATCTTGCCCAGCGGCGCAGTCGATTGGGTGATCTCTTCCTGGGCCAGCAAGGCGACGTTCTCCATCGCTTCAGCGTGCTTGAGCAGCGCTTCACCCGCCGGCGTCAATTCATAGCCCTGGGCGTGCTGGACGAACAGCGCCGTGCCGAGGCTTTTTTCGATGGCCTCGATGTGCCGGGCCACGGTGGCGTGGGTGGTGTTCAAACGGCGGGCAGCGGTGAGCAAACGCCCGCTGCGCTGCAATTCGAGAAAAAACCGCAGGTCATTCCAATCGAACATGAACCGTCCTTAGGGATACGCTGTTTAAAAACGCACAGCGGCTGCGCAAAAACTAACATTCTTTTGACGAAAGCTAACAACTAGGATGATCGACAACAAGAACAACAATACGAGGTCAGGGATGCAGACTTCCCTTGATGAATACGATTACATCGTGGTCGGGGCCGGGCCGGCGGGATGTTTGCTGGCCAATCGATTGTCGGCCAACCCGCAACACCGGGTGTTGCTGCTCGAAGCCGGCGGCCGCGATAACTACGCATGGATTCACATCCCCGTGGGTTACCTGTTCTGCATCGGCAACCCGCGCACCGACTGGTGCTTCAAGACCGAAGCGCAAGCAGGCCTGCAAGGTCGCGCCCTGAGTTACCCGCGCGGCAAGGTGCTCGGCGGCTGTTCCTCAATCAACGGCATGATCTACATGCGCGGCCAGGCCGGCGACTACGACGGTTGGGCAGCCGATGGCAATCCCGGCTGGCGTTGGGACGATGTGCTGCCGCTGTTCAAGAAAAGCGAAAATCATTTTGCTGGCGACTCGCAATTTCACGGCGCCGCCGGGGAATGGCGGATCGAGCGCCAGCGACTGTCCTGGCCGATTCTCGATGCGTTCCGCAGCGCGGCCGAACAAAGCGGCATCGCCAGCATCGATGACTTCAATCAGGGCGACAACGAAGGCTGCGGCTACTTTCAGGTCAACCAGAAGGCCGGGATTCGCTGGAACGCGGCCAAGGCATTTCTCAAACCGGTCCGCCATCGCCCTAATCTCACCGTGCTGACTGACGTTGAAGTCGACCGTGTGCTCCTGGAAAACGGCCGTGCAGCGGCGGTCAGCGCACGCTGGCAGGGTCAGGCGAAAACCTTCAAGGCGCGCAAGGAAATCGTCCTTTGCGCGGGTGCCGTCGGTTCGCCGAGCATCCTGCAACGCTCCGGCATCGGCCCTCGCCCGCTCCTGGAAAAACTGGGTATCGGTGTGGCCCATGAGCTGCCCGGTGTGGGTGGCAACCTGCAGGATCACCTGCAACTGCGGCTGATCTACAAACTGCAAAACGCGCGCACCCTGAACCAGATCGCCGGCAGTGTGTGGGGCAAGATCGGCATGGGGCTGCGTTATCTGTATGACCGCAGTGGCCCGCTGTCCATGGCGCCGAGTCAGCTCGGTGCGTTTGCCCGCTCGGGGCCGGAGCAGACTTCGGCGAACCTCGAATACCACGTGCAGCCGCTTTCGCTGGAGCGCTTCGGCGAGCCGCTGCATGCCTTCCCGGCCTTCACGGCGTCGGTCTGCGATCTGCGTCCGCAAAGCCGTGGGCGAATCGACATTCGCTCGGTCAACCCGCAGGACGCGCCGCTGATTCAACCCAATTACCTGAGCCATCCGGAAGATTTGCGCGTCGCTGCCGATGCGATCCGCCTGACCCGACGCATCGTTTCCGCGCCTGCCCTGCAAGCGTTCAAACCGGTGGAATACCTGCCCGGCGACAGTTTGCAGAGCGAAGAACAACTGCACGAAGCCGCCGCGCGAATCGGTACGACGATTTTCCATCCGGTCGGCACCTGCCGCATGGGCAATGACGGGGACGCGGTGGTCGATGCCGAATTGAAAGTCCACGGCATCCCCGGCCTGCGTATCGCCGACGCCTCGATCATGCCGCGCATCACCTCGGGCAACACCTGTTCGCCGACGCTGATGATTGCCGAAAAGGCCGCACAACTCATCCTCAACCCCGCCACAAGGAGCCTGACCTCACCGATGGAACTGGTGACCAATGCCTGACCTCCAAACACGAACATTGTAGGAGCCAGCTTGCTGGCGAAGGCTGTGTGTCAGGCGCCATCAGTATTGACTGACACATCGCTTTCGTCGGAACGCCGCCCGCAGCAAGCCGGCTCCTACAGGGTTGTAGGTAGGGCATAAGAAATATGAACGACAAAGATCAACTGTAGGAGCCGGCTTGCTGGCGATAGCGGCGGATCAATCAACATCGATGTCACCCGATGCACGGACAGTAGCGGCACCCGCCCACAAAGCATGTGCCGACAGTGGAACAACAAAAACAATCACTGTGAGGGATACCGATATGTCAGAACACGTTCAATCTCTGGAAATCACGGGCAGCGCCGATGCCAGCCGTGACACCCGCAAAGTCATCTTCGCTTCGTCACTGGGAACGGTGTTCGAGTGGTATGACTTCTTCCTCTACGGCGCCCTAGCGGCGGTGATCAGCAAACAGTTTTTCGCCGGGGTCAATGACACCACCGCATTCATCTTTGCACTGATGGCGTTCGCCGCCGGCTTTATCGTGCGGCCCTTCGGTGCGCTGGTGTTCGGGCGGCTGGGGGACATGATCGGGCGCAAATACACCTTCCTCGCCACCATCGTCCTTATGGGCGTCGCGACGTTTTGCGTCGGGTTGCTGCCGACTTACGCGAGCATCGGCATCGCCGCGCCGATCATCCTCGTGGTGCTGCGCATGCTTCAGGGCCTGGCCCTGGGCGGTGAGTACGGTGGCGCTGCGACCTATGTCGCCGAACACGCGCCCATCGGCAAACGCGGTTTCCACACCAGCTGGATTCAGTCCACCGCGACCCTCGGCCTGCTGCTGTCGTTGCTCGTGGTGCTGGGTTGCCGCTACTTCACCGGTGACCAGTTTGAAGTCTGGGGCTGGCGGATTCCGTTTCTGTTTTCCATCGTGCTGCTGGGCATCTCGACCTGGATTCGCCTGAGCCTGCACGAATCGCCTGCGTTCGTGAAAATGAAAGAGGAAGGCAAGCTCTGCAAATCGCCACTGCGCGATTCCTTCGGCAAATGGGAAAACCTCAAGGTCGTGCTGATCGCGCTGTTCAGCATCAACGCCGGGCAAGCGGTGACGTTTTATGCGGCGCAGTTTTACGTGCTGTTCTTCCTCACCCAGTTCCTGAAAATGGACCCGGCCCTGGCCAACAGCCTGCTGATCGTCAGCGTGATCATCGGCGCGCCGTTCTTCATTTTTTTCGGTTGGCTGTCGGACAAGGTCGGGCGCAAACCGGTGCTGATGATCGGCCTGTTGCTGGCCACCGCGCTGTACTTCCCGATCTTCAAGACCCTGGCTCATTACGCCAACCCGGCGATCGACCAGGCCAGCCGTCAGGCACCGATTACCGTACTGGCCGACCCGGCGACCTGCACCTTCCAGTTTGATCCGGTGGGCAAGGCGAAATTTGACAGTCCGTGCGACAAGGTCAAAACCTTCCTGGTGAAACAGGGCCTGCCCTACAGCAGCGAAGCGGCCCCGGCCGGCAGCGGTGTGCAGGTCAGCGTCGGTGACGTGAGGCTTGAAGGCTTTGACGAAGCGGCCCTGCGGGGTGCGGTGACCCTGGCCGGGTATCCGTCAAAAGCCGACGTCCAGTTGATCAACAAACCGATGATCGTGGCGCTGATCGTCGCGCTGATCATCATCTCGGCCATGTGCTACGGGCCGCTGGCGGCGTTGATGGTCGAGCTGTTTCCGACGCGCATTCGCTATACCTCGATGTCCCTGCCGTATCACATTGGCAACGGGTGGTTTGGTGGATTCCTGCCGACGGTGTCGTTTGCGTTGGTGGTGTACACCGGGGACATTTTCTATGGGCTTTGGTACCCGGTGGTGATTACTGCGGTGAGCCTGGTGGTGGGGATGATCTGTTTGCGTGAGACCAAGAACGTGGATCTGGATACTAACTGAGGGTTGGTTGGTGTTTGGGCGGTGGTTGGGGGCATGTCCGTTATTTCGGTGATGGCGGCTATTGGTTTCGCCCTTACGGCGAGTCACTTTGGAAAAGCCCCAAAGTAACCAAAGGGCTCTTGCCCCTTTCGTTCGGTGCCTCGCTGTGGCTCGGCATGCCCTCGCTCCGGTCCTGCTCCGTGGGCCCGC
>NZ_JACVBL010000026.1:0-33060 GCF_014852285.1 Pseudomonas sp. PDM02
GACCATAGAGCATTGGAACCACCTGATCCCATCCCGAACTCAGCAGTGAAACGATGCATCGCCGATGGTAGTGTGGGGTTTCCCCATGTGAGAGTAGGTCATCGTCAAGATTGAATTCCGAAACCCCAATTGCGAAAGCAGTTGGGGTTTTGTTTTGCCCGCAGGAAAGTGGCGCAAAGAAATTTAGGGATACGCTAAAGCTTTGCAGGTTGTCGATCAGTTATGGCCCACTGTTCGCGCTGCTTCCGTCCCTGGAGGTCACAATGCCGCCCATCATCACGCGCCTGGTGGCGCTGTTTGTTCTTTGTCTGACGCTTGAAGTGCCAGCCCAGCCCGGCGCCTGCCCAGCTGGCGAGAAACAAGTTTGCCTGGACGACTGCATCTGCCTGCCAGACCTGGGACAGGTGCTTGGCCCCGTGCCTGATGGTGTCTACCAGATCGCTGCACCTGCCCTGGCGCTGTGGCTGACTCAAGCCCACGCTGAAGTAGTCAACACCAGCATCCAACCCATCCCGCCGCACATCCGCGAGCAACTGCTGCGCTGGTACGAGCCCGGTGTCCTCGATGCCGCGGGCTATAAAGTCAGCGACAACGGTCAGTTCAGTGCCGCCACTGCCATGCTGCAAAACCCCGATGTCGGAGCCGTGACGCTGATCGACATCATTCTCTTCCGGGACGCTCAAACCGCAGAACAGGATGTCGCGCTCTGGGCTCACGAACTCAAGCATGTGCAGCAGTTTCAGGAGTGGGGAGTCGATGGATTTGCCCAGCGGTATACACAGGATTTCAATGCGGTGGAGGCGCCGGCTTATGCCATACAGGCCGAGGTCAGGCGGTTTGTGCGGGGAGGGGCTGACTGAAAGGTAGCGTTCACGAAACGTCAGCACGTCATCAATGACTTCCCCGCTATACAAACGTAGTCTTGTCGATTCGCTTCCCAAGACAAGAAAAAAAACAGGAGTCATTAATGCAACCGATCCGTCTCGGTCTGGTGGGCTACGGCAAGATTGCCCAGGATCAACACGTTCCAGCGATCAACGCCAACCCCGCGTTTCAGTTGGTCGCTGTCGCAACGCAAGGGCAACCCTGCGCTGGGGTAGAGAACTTTCAGTCCCTGGGCGAGCTGCTCGAAAACGGCCCGCCTGTGGATGCGATTGCGTTTTGCACACCGCCGCAAGGACGATTCGCACTGGTGCAACAAGCGCTGGCCGCAGGCAAACACGTACTGGTCGAAAAACCTCCGTGCGCCACGTTGGGCGAAGCGATGGCGTTGGTGAATCAGGTTGCAGAGCAAAGCGTCAGCGGTCTGTTCGCCTGGCATTCACGCTACGCGCCCGGCATTGAAGCCGCTCGTGACTGGCTGGCCACCCGCACCCTGCAAAGCGTACAGATCGACTGGAAGGAAGACGTGCGCAAGTGGCACCCCGGCCAGGCATGGATCTGGCAACCCGGCGGCCTGGGCGTCTTCGATCCCGGCATCAATGCCTTGTCGATTGCGACTCATTTGCTGCCACTGCCGCTGTTTGTCGAGTCCGCCGAACTGCGCGTCCCCGACAACTGCCAGTCGCCTATCGCCGCGTCCATCAAAATGTCCGACGCGCGCCACCTCGATGTCCGCGCGGAGTTCGATTTCGACCACGGTCATGATGAGCTCTGGAGCATCGAGATTCGCTGCGCCGAAGGCATCCTGCGACTGGACAACGGCGGCGCACTCTTGAGTATCGACGGCGTGCGCCAGGCCGTATCGGAGGAGGGTGAGTACGCGGCGGTGTATCGACATTTTCAACAGCTGATTGGCGACAAGGCCAGTGACCTGGATCTCCAGCCGCTGCGACTGGTCGCCGATAGCTTTTTTGTCGGCAGCCGGGCGTTGGTTGAGCCGTTCTACGATTAGTGGCTGCTCAGGTAAAGGCATTGGCGCGTCGGCAGGCAACGTGGTCTTGTGCCGAGTTCTTTCGCGCCAATCGACAAACTCTACGCCCGGGGTTGCACGCTACTCTGCTGCCTTGAGCGTGTTGACCTGAACCAGGAGCGTTGAAGTCTCGGAGGTTTCCACGAACAGGTCATAGGCCTCCAGATAGAGGTACGCATTGCTTGTCTTCAGTGCGCTATCGGTGACGCATGTAACCTTGCGCGCCAGTCCCTGCAACGAGGCAACTGTTTGTGTAGCAGGGAAGGATTCACCCACCGAACACTCAAATTTCTGCACGAAAGTTTTGCCAGCGCTGTCAGTAAATTTTTTGCTGTAGGCGATATCGCTCCCGGGTTTCAGGTTTTGCCAATCGCCATCCAGGTCGATGTCTGCAAGGTTGCTTCGCTGGTCGGTTTTGCCCGCGATCTGAGATCGGCTCGTTGCTGCAAGTTCGATCATCCCGCGCCAGCGCAGTCTCACGCTCTCGCTGCCTAACGCTCCCGTTGCCTGCTCGCGCCAGATCCCGCGAGCCGGGCCCGGTTGCAGATACAAGTCCATTGGATGGTCGTTGATCACGGCGCGCGGCACCAGTGGGGAGGAGGCGTTGTAAGTGAATTGCAAATGACTGAGCGTGTGGGTCGGTTGTCCCTGTGGCAGTGCGCTTACCTGTGCCAATAGTGGTGCCGAAGCCTCTGGCGTCAGCATGTTCGGCGGCAGTTTTTTGCGGATGACTGGCGTGGCGAGTTGCGCCATGTTGGCGGGTTCGGCGCACACGGTGCCAATCAGTCGGGCGCGTTGTTCTTTGTCCAGGGCGCTATCAAGCGGCTGAACGGGCGGTGGCAGCAAAATGTCCTCGCCCAGGCGATAAGCCAAGCGGGTGCTGGCCTGTCGGGTCGTACAGTCGACTTCGATACGCTCGAACTGGCGGCCATAGGGCTTGCCTTCGCTTTCATCCAGGCGGGTGCGGCCATAGTCGATGCCCGCCCATATCGAACGCCGCGAGTTCTCTATGGCCAGTGTGCCCGGGTCTAACAACAAGACGTCTTCGGTTTCGCCGGGCAACTGCTTCCAGGCACTGTTCCTGACTGCCTGGCACATCTGCTGGGCGATGTTGCGCGCTGGGTCTGCTGGCAGGACGTAAGGGCTGCTCCAGTCCTTTTCGCGTCGATAATCCATGGCCAAAGTCGACAAATTGCAGCCAGCGAAAAGCCGGGCCTGGGTGGCCGGCGCGGCGCCTTCGGCCGGCACGTTAACCATCACCATGGCCGTTTGGTCGAGTCTCAGCGTGGTATCCAATGGCAAAGGCCGGGCTTGTATCCGGGTCATCATGGCTTGATTTTGTACGAGGCGCTCGGCAGACATCCGCTTATAGTAATCGGCCATCCCGTTGCCTTGCAGGGCACAACCCGTGAGGGACACAGCAAAAACGGCGCCCGTCAGGCGAAATACAATACTCACGGCAAACAGCTCCTTAGCGCCCCATATCAAGACCATTTGAATCGGCTTGACCGTCAAAACCTTTAGGGCGGCGAGTGGCTGCGTTTGTTTTCGTTCTTCAGATTTTCCTGGCGGGGGCGGCGTCATCACCCAATCAGTTGCCATGACGCCTGTTCACCTGGACGCCAATTCAATTGGTGACCAACAGCTCCGGGCCGAGGTAGTCGTTGATGTGGTCGATGTCGTCGTCGCCCAGGCTGCCCACCGAAGAGGCCAGGCGCAGGCGCGACATCAAGTAACGCAGCTTCGCCTCGAACAGGTCGTGGCGTGCAACGAAGAGCAGTTCTTCGGCATTGAGGACGTCCGAGTTGGTGCTGGTGCCTCCTTCCTTGAAACCCTTGCGTGTCGACAGCAGTGAGCGTTCGTTGGACTCTACGGCCCGCTCCAGGGCGTGAATACGTTTGGCGCCGCTCTGTACGCCGGCATACTCGCGGGTCGTACCGGAGATGACTTCCTGTCGCGTGGCGTCGAGTTCGTCCAGGGCCTTGGAGCTATTGGAACTGGCCTGGCGTGCCAGCGCGCTGGTGCCGCCACCGTTGTACAGCGGGAAATTGACTTCCAGCCCGATTGAGCCGTAGCGGTTGCGTTGATTCAGCTCGGAGATGGATTGGCTATCGCCCGCGGTGTAGCCGGCAACGAAATCCAGTGTCGGCCAGTGGCCCGCCTTGACGCGCTTCACTTCTTCTTCAGCAAGGTCGCTGCTATGACGGCGCGCATGGATCAGCGGGCTGTCGGTCTGAGCCTTGACCAACCAGTCCTGCAGGTTGCTCGGCAGCAGCGGTGGCGTATCGAAAGTCGGACGCAAGGTGGTCAACGATTCGGGGGTTTCTCCGATGTACTCCTCAAGCTTGCGGCGGGCATTGATCAGGTTGTCCTGCGCTTCGATCAGCTCGGCATCGGCAAGGTCGCGGCGAGCGATCGACTCGTCGATGTCGGTGACGGTGCCGGCCCCCAGCTCCATGCGCCGTTTCGCCGAAGCGAGTTGCTCCTCGAAGGCGTTCAGCTTGGACTTGGCGAGGACGATGGTTTCGCTGGCCAACAGCACGTCGAAATAGCTTTCGGCGAGGCGCACCGCGGCGTCCTGACTCTTGGCATCGAACACCGCGACGCTGTAGTCGGCACGCTGTTTACCCTGGCGGTACTCGGCCATTTTCTGTTTGTTGAACAGCGGCTGGCGCAAGCGCACGTTGGCGCCCTTGGAGTCGTAGTCCAGATCCCTCTCGATGCCGCTCTGGCGCTGGGTGCCATTGACCTTGTTGTCGTAGGCCGAGGCACTGATCTGCGGCAGCAGACCGGCCTGGCCGATGGCGCGGTTTTCCAGGCCGGCCTCCTTTTCATGCACGGCAGCGCGATAGACGGGGCCTTGGTACTGCAACAGATCCCACGCTTGTTTGAGATCAATGGCGCTGGCAGGCAGAGACAGCGATAGCAGGCAGGCGAACAGGCAATGACGGTCCATTTCATTGTTCCTTGAAAGAGCTGTCAACACGGTCGAGCATTGGTTTCAGAAGATAGCTCATCATGTTGCGCTCGCCAGTTTTGATGGTGACGCTGGCGGGCATGCCGGGACGAATGTGATTGCTGCCAAGCAGGTTCATGCCATCGGGTGTGACTTCTACCTGAGCCAGATAGAACGGTTGCTTGCTTTCCTCGTCCATCAGGCGGTCGGCGGAAACGGTCTTCACGCGGCCGGGGATGTTGGGCGTCTGGGCATGGTTGAAGGCCGGGAAGGCAATGTCCACGGCGAGGCCGGGAACCATCTTGTCGATGGCCTGCACGGGAATCATTGCGTCGACCTGCAGCGGCTCGTTGTCCGGAACGATTTCCATGATCTTGAAGCCGGGCTGGATGATCCCGCCGACAGTCGCAATGCTCAGGGACTGGACCATGCCATCGATGGGCGATCGAATCACCGTGTGGGTCACTTCATAGTCCAGCGCACGCAAGCGGTCGGCCAGGGTGGTGTTTTCCTTGGCGGTGTCGGTGAGCTGCGATTCGACTTCCTTCAGATAATCGTGCTGGCGCTGCAGGATGCGCAGCTTGATTTCGGTGGTCTGGCTACGCACGCGAGCGATGTTGTTGAGGTTCTCGGCCTGGCCGGCGGAGAGGTCGGCATTGCTGCGCTCCAGCTCCAGCAGGCGGTTGCGCGGCACATAGCCTTCGGCAGCCAGCACGCGGGTGCCTTTCAGTTCCTGGTTGAGGAAGTTGATCTGCGAGGCGCGGGCGCCATAGACCTGTTGCAGGCCCTTGAGCTGCACTGCCGACGCCGCGAGGTTTTCCTGCAGGATGCTGATTTCGCCAGCGAGGCCGGCGCGTCGGGTGTTCAGCAGGCGTTGCTGCAGATCCATGGCAGCCAGCAGGCGGCGGTCATTCCCGAAGCGCTTGAACAGTTCGGGATCGAAGTTCACTACGTCGAGGTTGTCACGTTCCGCTTCCAGGCGGTTTTCCACGGTCTTGCTGACGATGTACTGGGCGCTGACCGCACCCTGTTCGGCAAGTGCGCGCAGCGAATCGAGGCGGACCACCTCCTGGCCTTTTTTCACGGAATCGCCTTCGCGGACAAGAATGGCCTCCACGGTGCCGCCGCTCAGATGCTGCACGGCTTTGCGATTGCTGGTGACTTTTACCGTGCCTGTCGCTACCACGCCGGCATCCAGCGGCGCCAGCCACGACCACAGGAGGAAGCCGCCGAAGCCGGCGAGCACCAGCCACAGGCCCCTGCGCACAGGTTTGGCGACGTCCAGATCTACATCGTTCCTGGGGTCGACGTGAATCATCTCGGTGTGTTGGCTCATTTGCATGATCGGTCACTCCCGCGTTTTGACGGAGGCCAGCGGAGTCGACGCGCCTGCAGGCATCACACTCGCCTTGCGCAGCGCTGCGAATACTTCGTCGCGAGTGCCGAGCATCTGCACGCCGCCGTCACGCAGCATCAGCACCTTGTCGACGGCGCAGAGCACATTGGGACGGTGGGAAATCAGAATGACGGTGGCGCCACGGTCTTTGAGTTGGGCCAGCGCATCGACCAACGCCTTTTCACCGACGTCGTCGAGGTTGGCGTTCGGCTCATCGAGCACAATCAGATTGGGGTCTCCATACAGCGCGCGGGCCAAGGCGATGCGTTGCTTCTGGCCACCGGAAAGCGGGCTGCCATCGGTGCCCAGGCGGGTCTCATAACCTTGCGCAAAACGCAGGATCATCTCGTGCACGCCCGTCGTTCTGGCGGCGCGGATGACCGCGTCGCTGTCCACTTCGCCAAAGCGCGCAATGTTGTCGGCGATGGTGCCTTCGAACAGCTCCACGTCCTGTGGCAGGTAACCGAGCCAGGGGCCAAGTTCGCCTTTGTTCCAGGTGAATATGTCCGCGCCGTCGAGGCGCACCTTGCCGGCCTGTGCCGGCCAGACGCCGACCAGAAGGCGGGCGAGGGTGGATTTGCCCGATGCGGATGGGCCGATAATGCCAAGGCTTTCACCGGGGGAAAGGTTGAAGCTCACCCCGCGCAGAATCGTGTTGTTGGTGCCGGGGGAGCCGGCGTACACATTCTCCACTGCCAGCATGCCCAGCGGCCGTTGCAGCGACATGCTCGGTGGCCGGCGCGGAAAGTCGTTGAGCATTTCATTCAACCGGCCCCAGGCCGAGCGGCAGCCAAGCAGTTGCTTCCACGACGCGATGACTTGTTCCACCGGGCCCAGCGCGCGGCCGGTAAGGATCGAGCAGGCAATCATCATCCCGGGGGTGATCTTGCCTTCGATCGCCAGCAGCGCACCGGCGCCGAGGATCAGCGATTGCAAGGTGATACGCACAAAGCGCCCGGTGCTGCTGATAAGGGCGGCACGGTCTGAGGCCAGGGTCTGCATTTCCAGAATGCGCAAATGGCTTTGGTACCAGCGCTTGCCGATCGACGGCAACATGCCCATGGCCTCGATGACCTCGGCGTTGCGCAGGTTGTTGTTGGCATAGGTGGCTGAGGAGAGGGCGGCCTGATTGGCTTCGGCCAGCGGCTTTTGCGTCGCCTTCTCGGTGAGGTAAGCCAGGCCCATCAGAATCAGCGAGCCGATGAGCGTGACCAGTCCGAGCAGCGGGTGGATCAGGTAGGCGACCAGCAGGTAGATCGGTGTCCATGGCGCATCAAAGAACGCGAACAGGCTGTTGCCGGTGAGAAATTGACGCACCTGCGCGAGATCCTGCAGGGCCTGGGCCGGATTGCCTCCGGCGCGGTTCAGGTTGCGCTCGAATGCGGCGGTGAAAATGCGTCGATTGAGGTCCATGTCGAGGCAGTTGCCGACCCGGATCAGCACACGGGTACGGAACATTTCAAGCGTGGACATCAGCAAGAACAGGCCTATCACCAGAACGGTCAGCATCGTCAACGTTGTGACGTTGCGACTGACCAAGGCTCGATCATAGACCTGCAACATGTAAACGGCTGGCGTCAACATCATGACGTTGATGACGCCGCTGAAACCCGCCAGGGAGTAAAAACTACGACGAAGTCGGAAGAGTGCGTCGGCCAGTTCGGATCGAGAGTTCGACTGCTTGTGCATTTGGCTGACCCCCTCTTCAAAAAGCCGTTTGCCCTTGCGGAGCAGCAGCTAACAGATTTAGTCCCGCGGGTAGCCGTCGATACGCAGGTTCGCTCTCGGGCGAATCTCATGCAAATTTCTGCGTTGCTCCCGTAGCAAGCAGCGTAGGTCGCGGCGAAACAATCTGAAATAACATTTCGCTCTAATGGTGCGTCAATCTTTCTATAAGTCCATTAAAAACAGCGAGTTGAGAGGCGTAGCACCGGTCGTCCGGTTTGTCCGTCGTAAAATTGACAATTTTTTGCTATCCAACTTTAGTCTTACTCATTGACGACAACCGTCCGCCTGAAGTCTGTCAACTCTTTGGCAGCGAAAAGCGCGGTGGTTCTCCGAAGGAGCACAGCATGTCGATCACTTCGTTCTACTGCAGAGGGAAGGGGCTGTTCAGCAAGTTCGCCTTGACCTCAAGTTTCCATGGCCCGCCTAGGGCCTGGGTTCGCTCTGCCTGATCGCTCAGCGAGCCATTCTTTCGCGAGTTCCGCGAATTCCAGGCGCGCATACCGGGGGCCGTACTAACGGCTTTGCCTTCCCGTGTCAGCTCTCGCCAAAAAAATGAACCTACACACTGCGCAAGCCAGCACCTGACTGGGCGCGGGAGGATTCTTTTCGTCCCGTGCCCTTCACTAAAGAAATCGAGGGCAAGCAAAATGGCCAATTTCAACAAGTCCGACCTGGAGTTCATCCTCAAACAGATTTTCATCGCAGAAGCACATGCCGACGGCGCCAGCCTCAGTGATTTGCTACCCAACAGTCAGGTGCCATTCGGCCTGCGCACCGTCGATGGCAGCTACAACAACCTGGTGACCGGGCAAAGTGAGTTTGGCGCTGCGGACAATGCTTTCCCACGCCTGCTGGACCCCTCGTTTCTGGCGTCATACTCCGGGACAGGGGATGTGATCGACCCACAACCACGGATCATCAGTAACCTGATCGTTGATCAGACCGCCAACAACCCGGCTGCGGTGGCGGCGAACGGCGGTGCCGATCCGGTCATCAGCCCAGGCCCCGATGGTGTCTTCGGCACGGATGACGACAAACAAGTGTTCTTCATCCCCAACCAGTCGGCGGACGCCGGTCTGACTGCGGGCTTCAACTCGTGGATGACTTTCTTCGGCCAGTTCTTCGACCACGGCCTCGACCTGGTCAGCAAGAGCGCTACCGATTTTGTGTTTATTCCGTTGCAGCCGGACGATCCGTTGTTTGTGCCGGGCAGTCCGACCAACTTCATGGTGCTGCCACGGGCCGTGCGTACGGCCGGCGCGGACGGAATTGTTGGCACGACGGACGATGGGCAGCTCAACACCACCTCGCCGTTCGTAGACCAAAGCCAGACTTACAGCTCCCACCCCTCGCATCAGGTATTTCTGCGCGAGTACGTCATCAACGCGGCAGGTGACCCTGTTGCAACCGGGCGCTTGATTACCAATCGCGATCTGGGCGCCGATGGCGAGTTCGGCACTGCCGATGATGGCGGCGCCGAAAATGGCGGCATGGCGACCTGGGCAGTGGTCAAGGCCCAGGCCCGTGACATTCTCGGCATCAACCTGACCGACGCTGATGTGCACAACGTGCCGCTGCTGGCGACCGACGCGTATGGCAACTTCATCCGTGGCCCGGGCGGTATGCCGCAGGTGGTGATGCGCATCAGCAACGGCGCAGACGGTATCGCCGGTACGGCGGATGACATCACGCAACTGGTCGAAGGCAACCGGGATGCTCCGATCAGTCTGGCCACCGCCGTGAGCACCGGGCATGGCTTCCTCGACGACATCGCGCACAATGCCGCGCCGGTGCTCGTCGGCGGGGTTTTGCAGGCGGATGGTGACACCGAAATCGGCAATGCGCAGCCAGTGGGCGCGGGCGGCAACAACCTGACCTACGACAACGAACTGCTCGACGCTCACTACATTGCCGGCGATGGCCGGGCGAACGAAAACATCGGCCTGACCACTGTGCACCATGTGTTCCACTCCGAACACAACCGCCTGGTCCAGCAGTCCAAGGAAACCATCCTGGCCTCTGGCGATCTGGCGTTTCTCAATGAGTGGCTGGCAGACGACGTCGCGGCAATTCCGACGACTCCCGCCGAAATCGCAGGATTGGTGTGGGATGGCGAACGGCTGTTCCAGGCCGCCAAGTTCGGCACCGAGATGCAGTATCAGCACTTGGTGTTCGAGGAATTTGCGCGGACCGTTCAGCCGCAGGTCGACGAATTCCTTGCCCCCAACGGCTATGACACCTCGATCAACCCGGCCATCCTCGCCGAGTTCGCCCACGTGGTGTATCGCTTCGGTCACTCGATGTTGACCGAAACAGTCGATCGCTTCGACCCCGAATTCAATCCGGTCCTCTCTGACCCGAACAACCCTGACGCGCAGCTCGGTCTGATCGCAGCCTTCCTCAATCCTCTGGCATTTGCCGGCAGCGGGGCTACCGCGGACGAAGCGGCAGGGGCGATCATTCGCGGTGTGACCCGTCAGCTCGGCAACGAGATCGACGAGTTCGTCACCGAAGCGTTGCGCAACAATCTGCTGGGTCTGCCCCTCGATTTGCCGGCCCTGAACCTGGCGCGTGGTCGCGACACTGGCATCCCTACGTTGAATGAGGCGCGGCGTGAGTTTTACCAGGCAACCGGCGACAGCCAGCTCAAGCCGTACATCAGTTGGGCTGATTTGGCGGAAAACCTCAAACACCCCGAATCCCTGGTCAACTTCATCGCGGCCTTCGGTACTCACGGTGCATTGACTGCGGCCGATGTGGATACGCTGGTCGAGATGCGTGCGGTCGCTGCTGCCCTGGTGTTTGGCGGCAGCGCGGTGATCAACGCCGGCACTGCCGATGAGCGTACTTTTACCGCCACTGAAGAGGATCGCCTGGCATTCCTTAACAGCTCGGGCATCTACGCCATGGTCAATGGCGTCACCACCACCGGTGTCGACGACATCGACTTCTGGGTCGGCGGCCTTGCCGAAGAGAAGATGCCGTTCGGCGGTATGCTCGGCTCGACGTTCAACTTCGTGTTTGAAACCCAGATGGAAGCGTTGCAGAACGGCGACCGTTTCTACTACCTGTCGCGTACGGCGGGCCTGAACTTCGGCACCGAGCTTGAGAACAACTCCTTCGCCAAGCTGATCATGCTCAACACCGATGTCACCCACCTGTCGAACACCGTGTTCCTGACGCCGACGTTCACTCTCGAAGTGACCCAGGCCAATCAGTTCACCGGCCTTGGCGTCGGCGGTCGTGACGACCCGACGGGCGGCATCATGATCAACGGTGTGGAAATCGTGCCGCTGGTGATCCGCGACAACCCCGACACCGTGGGCACGGACAGTAATTTTCTGCATTACACCGGTGAAGATCATGTCGTCCTCGGCGGCACCGCCGCCGATGACATCATCATCTCCGGTGAAGGTGATGACACCGTTTACGGCGACGGCGGCAACGATGTCCTCGAGGGCGGCGCCGGGAACGATGCGGTACTTGGCGGCGCGGGTGATGACATCATCACCGACTCGTTCGGCGACAACCGCCTGGAAGGCAATGCCGGTAACGATGTGATCGTGGCCGGTAAAATGGGGGTTGCGGGCAACCTGATCCTTGGCGGCGATGGCCAGGACTTCATCATCACCACCGAAGACATCACCACCACCTTCGGCGGTCAGGGTGACGACTTCATCCTCGGTGCCAAGACCAACCTGCCACCGACTGGTAACGAAGGCGATGACTGGATCGAGAAAGGTACCCAGGACGGTGCGCCTGGCGATAACGCTGCGCCGTTGCTCACTGACGATACGATCGGCAACGACATCTTTGTCGGCGGTGGTGGCTTCGACGAAATGATCGGCGAGGGTGGCGATGACATCTTTGTCGGCAGCGATGCCCAGGACAAGATGGACGGCATGTCCGGGTTCGACTGGGTGACCTACAAAAATGACCAGGTCGGCGTGACCGTCGACCTGTCCCTGGCCGCGCTGGCACAACCTCACGGCAACGCGCCAAACCAGAACACCGGGGTGTTCAATCCGGTGGGCGCTTCGCCGGCCTCGATTCTTGACCGCTTCGCAGAAGTGGAAGGCTTGTCCGGTTCGAAGTTCGGCGACGTACTCAAAGGCGATGATGTTGATGCGGTCACCATCATCAACCACGGTGGTGCCACGGGCGGTGCACTGACCAATGTGGCGTTGATCCGTGGACTGGAGCAGTTCCTGTCCGATGCCGGCTTGCCGACCACCGGCTTTGCCACGGGCAACATCATCCTCGGTGGCAATGGCAGTGACCTGATCGAGGGTCGCGGTGGCGATGATCTGATCGATGGCGACAAATGGATCAACGTCAGAATCGCAGTTTATGCCCCCGGCGACGTCAACCATACCGGCCCCGAGATCGCCAGCTTCGACAGCATGGCTGACATGATCCCGTTCATGCTGGACCGCACGTATAACCCAGGGCAGCTCAAGGCCGTGCGGGAAATCCTGCCCGGCACCTCGACGGGCGGGGCGGCGTTCGACACCGCGATTTTCTCCGGAATTCAGTCCGAGTACACGGTGACCCAGGACACCCGTGGCACAGCCAGCCTGGCGGATGATGTCTGGACGGTTACGGATACCGTTGCGGGTCGCGACGGCACCGATACCCTGCTGCATATCGAGCGCCTGCAATTCGCCGACACCCAGCGGGTGCTGGTACCGGGGCAGAACGCACAACCGACGGGCAGGCCGACTGTCACGGATGGCAACGGCGGCGACATTACAGTGGGCGACACACTGACGGTGAGCATGGCCGGCGTGCGCGATGCCAACAACATCACCGTGGGTAACCTGCAGGGTCTCGTCAACAACACTTCAGTGTCTTACTACTGGCAGTTCGAAGCCGACCCCGGCAGTGGCGTGTTCGAAGACATCATCCTGTTGCCTGCGGGTGACCTGGCGTTCCAGAGTGCCGATGGCACCTCGTTCAAGGTCTCGCCAGATCTTGCCGGGCTGTCACTGCGGGTCAAGGCGATCTACCAGGATGGCCATGGCACGACTGAAGTGGTGTTCTCGCAACCGACAGGCGTCGTGGTTCCCGGCGCACCGGTCGTGCCGACTGCACCGACACCGGTAGTCAATGCCACTGAGGGTGGCCCGGGCCTTAACATGGTCCGCTCCGACCTCAACTTCATCCTTGATCAGATCAAGATTGCCGAGGCGGAAGCGGGCGGTCAGGACATCCTCTCGCTGATCCCGAACATCCGCGCGCCGCTGGGCCTGCGTGCGGTCGATGGCTCGAACAACAACCTGATGAACCTCAATGGCATCAATAACACCGAGTTTGGTGCTGCGGATAACACCTTCCCGCGCTTGACCGATCCGGTCTTCAATCCGGCGGAAGGTGCACCTGCCGGGTTCTTTGGCCCTGGCTCGCCGGCCATTCCGGGATCGTCGTATCAGCAGACCAGCGGCAATGTGTTTGACTCGCAGCCGCGCACGATCAGCAATCTGATCGTCGATCAGACGTCGAATAACCCGGCGGCGTATGCCACGGCGTACGACGTGGGCGCGGACGGTGTGCTCAACTTCGGCGCGGAGGGTAGCGACGATGTGCTCAAGGATGGCGTACGGATAGTCGCCAGCCCCGGCCTGGATGGTCAGTTCGGTACTGGCGACGACCACGATGTGTACATGTTCGAGAACACCGCTCCGGATGCCGGGTTGTCCGCGCCGTTCAACGCCTGGATGACCTTCTTCGGGCAGTTCTTCGATCACGGTCTGGACCTTGTGACCAAAGGCGGTTCGGGCACCATCTTCATCCCGCTGCAACCGGATGATCCGCTGTATGTGCCAGGCGGCAACGCTAACTTCATGGTGCTGACCCGCGCGACCAACCAGCCAGGCGCGGATGGTATTCTCGGCACGGCCGACGACATCCATGAGCACTCCAACACCACCACGCCGTTCGTGGACCAAAACCAGACCTACAGCTCGCACCCATCGCATCAGGTGTTCTTGCGCGGCTATCTGCTGACCGACGACGGACCGATCGCGACGGGCAGGCTGATCACCAACCGTGACCTGGGAGCGGATGGCAAGTTTGGTACTTCAGACGACAGCGAAATCGGTGGCATGGCCACCTGGAAAGTGGTCAAGGCGCAAGCCAACGACATTCTGGGTATCCACCTGACCGATGCCGACGTCGATAACGCCCCGCTGTTGGCGACCGATGCCTATGGCAATTTCATCAAGGGGCCGAACGGCTTCCCGATGGTCGTGATGAAAGGCGTTGACGGTCTTGGCGGTACGGCGGATGACGTGCTTGTCGAAGGTAATCCGCTTGCCCCTATTGACCTGACCAATGCTGTGCGCACCGGTCACCAGTTCCTCGTCGACATTGCCCACAATGCCGCGCCGGTGTTCATCGGTGGCGTGCTCGCGCCTGATGGCGATTCTGAAACTGGCAACGACGTGCCGGTCAATCCGCAAACCGGGGCCAACCTGGCCTACGACAACGAGTTGCTGGATGCGCACTACATCGCTGGCGACGGCCGGGTCAACGAGAACATCGGCCTGACGGCGGTGCATGCGATCTTCCACTCCGAGCACAATCGGCTGGTCGCGCAAACCAAAGACACCGTGCTCGACTCGGGTGACGTGGCTTTCCTGAACGAGTGGCTGCTCAATCCAGTGAGCGCGTTGCCGGTCAATCAGGCGGAGATCGATGCGTTGGTATGGAATGGCGAACGCCTGTTCCAGGCGGCCAAGTTCGGCACCGAGATGCAGTATCAGCATCTGGTGTTCGAGGAATTTGCCCGGACCATCCAGCCTAACGTCGATCTGTTTTTCGCACCGACCCAGGTCTATGACGTTGACCTCGATGCCTCGATCGTCGCCGAGTTCGCCCACACCGTGTACCGGTTTGGCCACTCGATGCTGACCGAGACCGTCGATCGCTTCGACGTCGATTTCAACGTGATCGGCGATCCGAACAGTGCTGATCCCGATCAGCAACTGGGCCTGATCGCAGCGTTCCTCAACCCGTTGGCGTACGCCGCCAGTGGCGTGACACCTGAGGACGCGACCAGTGCGATCGTGCGTGGGATCACTCGGCAAGCCGGTAACGAAATCGACGAGTTCGTCACCGAGGCGCTGCGCAACAACCTGCTCGGGCTGCCGCTCGACCTGCCGGCGATCAACATCGCCCGTGGCCGCGACGTGGGGATTCCTTCACTCAACGCGATTCGCCGCGACATCTACAGCCAAACCGGTGACACCCAACTCAAGCCGTACACCAGCTGGGTCGACCTGGTGCAGCACCTCAAACATCCGGAGTCGTTGATCAACTTCATTGCAGCCTATGGCACCCATGAGACGATCACGACGGCGACCACGCTGGAAGGCAAACGCGCTGCCGCCATGGCACTGGTGTTCGGTGGTACGGGGGCGCCGGATGACCGCCTGGACTTCCTCAACGGCACCGGTGACTGGACCAACGTAACGCGGGCCGGCAAGGATGGCGTGCTGGGAACAGCCGACGATCTGAAGGGCGTGACTATCACGGGGGTCGATGCCATCGACCTGTGGATCGGCGGCCTGGCCGAAGCGAAAACGCCGTTTGGCGGCATGCTCGGCTCGACGTTCAACTTCGTGTTCGAGAACCAGCTGGAAAAACTGCAGGATGGCGACCGCTTCTACTACCTGGAACGTACCGCTGGCCTGTCGATGAATGCCGAGCTTGAAAGCAACTCGTTCGCCAAGCTGATCATGGCCAACACCTCGGCCACGCACTTGCCGGGCCTGGTGTTCTCGGACGTTGCGTTCTATCTGGAAAGGGACCAGAGCAAGCAATTCAACGAAGGCCTGGGCAATGCCGATCCGCTTGGCGAAAACGGCGAGCAGGTGGTGTTCCGCGACAACCCGCTGACCGCAGGGCCGGACGCCAACTACATCAAATACACCGGTGCAGAGCACATCGTGATGGGCGGCACCAACAGCGCCGATATTCTCATCGCGAGTGAGGGGGATGACACGGTCTGGGGCGACGGCGGCAACGATCGCATCGAAGGCGGTGACGGCAACGACCAACTGCGCGGTGGCTCGGGCGACGACATCATCACCGACAAGGGCGGCGACGATAACATCCAGGGTGGCGACGGCAACGACGTGCTGCACGGAGGCAACGGCGTCAACCTGATCATCGGCGGGTTCGGCAATGACTTCATCGTGACCGGTGAGGACGCCTCCGAAGCCATTGGTGGTCATGGCAATGACTTCATCCTGGGCAGCAAAGCCAACGAACAGGACATGGGTAACGAAGGCGACGACTGGATCGAGAAGGGCACTTCGGACGGTGCACCTGGCGACAACTTCGACCCGCTCGGCAACGACCCTATCGTCGGCCACGATGTGTTCATCGGTGGTAACGAGAACGATAAGTTCAACGGCGAAGGCGGCGATGACATCATGGTCGGCAGTCTCGGCTTCGGTGATCGCTATATCGGCGGCTCCGGCTTCGACTGGGCAACCTTCAAGGGGCTCGCACAGGGCGTGACCATCGACTTCACGGACCGTTTCTTCGATGTTCCGCCAGTACCGGGTTCAGGTGCTTCGGCGCTGGTGCGTTTCGACATCATGGAAGGTCTGTCGGGTTCGTCGCACGGTGACTTCCTGCGCGGTGATAACGAAGACGCCACATCGCTGCCTACTGCGGGTGCAACCGGCAGTGTGCTGACCAACATCGACCTGATCAACGGCCTGGCGGATCTGCTGCCAGCCGGAGCGACGTTCTTCGATGGCGGCAACATCATCCTCGGCGGTAGCGGCAGCGACCTGATCGAAGGTCGCGGCGGTGACGACATCATCGATGGTGACAAGTGGCTGAACGTACGCATCAGCGTACGGGCGAACGCTGACGGCACTGGCGATGAAATCGCCACGTTCGACAGCATGGAGCCACTGGTGCCGTTTATGCTGAACGGCACGTACAACCCTGGCCAACTGGTCATCGTGCGGGAGATTCTGACCGGCACTGACAGCTTCGATACGGCGTTGTTCTCCGGTACTTTGGGGGAATACGGCATCGAAATCGATGGCGACACTGTCATCGTGACCGACTCGGTGCTTGGGCGTGATGGCGTCGATCGCCTGACGGGCATCGAGCGTCTGCAGTTCGCTGACGTTGCGATACCGTCCGGAGTCGGCACCGTGCAAAACAGCGACCCATCGGGTCACCTGGCAATCCTCGATGCGACTACCGGTGTGCGTGAAGATACGCCGGTCGCCGGCCAGTTGTTGCGCGTCAGCGGTGCGGGGGTACACGACGCGGACAACCAGAGTGCGGCCAATCCGACCGGTGCGGTAACCGGTGGGGTGGCTTACTACTGGCAGGTCGAAACCATTCCCGGTACGGGCGTCTATGAAGACATCACCTTTGTCGCCGCTGGTGAGGCAACGCGGGCGACTGGCTCCACCTTCCTGGTGGGGCCTGATGAGGCGGGTCTGAACATCCGCGTCCGGGCGGTGTACCAGGATGCCAAGGGTACGCTGGAGATCGTCGAATCGTCCGGCAACAGTGAACCGACCGAAGGGGCAACCGTTACCGGGCTTGCCGTGCAGAACCAGCTGTTGACCGCTGACACGTCGACCATCGTCGACGCCGATGGCCTGAGCAATCCGCAGTTCACCTACCAATGGCAGGCGAACGACGGGCTTGGCTTCGTCAACATCGCCGGCGCTACCGGTAGCACGTTCGCGCTTGGCCAGGCTCAGGTCGGGCAGGAAGTGCGCGTGATGATCGGTTACGTCGATAACTTCGGTGTGGCCGAAAGCGTTGCGTCCAACATCCTGGGACCGGTGGACAACGTCAACGATGCACCGACAGGCGCGTTGCTGATCAGCGATACGACACCGGATCAAGGGCAAGTGCTGACGGCGCTGACTGCCGGGATTGCCGATGTGGACGGGCTGGGCACCTTCAGCTACCAATGGCAGCAAGGTATCGGTGCTTCCTTCTCCAACATCAACGGCGCGACGGCCTCGACCTTCACTCCTGGTGTGGCGCAGGGCAACCTGCAAATACGGGTGATCGTGCGCTACACCGACGGCTTCGGCACGCTGGAGACGTTGACTTCCGCGGCAACTGCGGCGGTTGCGGTGCTGAGTGGCGTAGTGCTGCAAGGTAACGCACAGGCGAACACCCTCACCGGCGGTGCCGGTAACGATGTGCTGCTTGGCCTGGGCGGGAACGATACGCTGAATGGCCTGGCCGGTACCGACCAGCTGTTTGGCGGCACTGGCAACGACATCCTCAACGGTGGAGACGACAACGACATCCTCAATGGCGAGGACGGTAACGACACCCTCAACGGCGGGCTCGGCGCGGATGCCTTGAACGGCGGTGCCGGTAACGACACCTATGTGGTCGACAACGTCGGTGACCTTATCACCGAGGCGGTGGGTGGCGGTACCGATCTGGTGCAAACCGCCTTCACGAGCTACCAGCTCGGTGTCAACGTCGAGAACCTGACCTATACCGGCGCCGGTAACTTCACAGGTACCGGTAACGCGCTGGCCAACACCATCACCGGCGGGGTGGGTAACGACCTCCTCGATGGCGGTGCGGGTGCTGACCGGATGGTGGGGGGCGCGGGCAACGATACCTACATCGTCGATGCAGCCACAGACGTGGTGGTCGAGGTAGGGGGTGGCGGTACGGACACCGTGCAGACTTCGTTGGCCAGCTACACGCTGGGCGGTAATGTCGAGAACCTGACCTACACCGGAGCCGGCAACTTCGTCGGCAGCGGCAACGGGTTGAACAACGTCATCACCGCCGGGGCGGGTAACGACACCCTCAATGGTGGCGGCGGCAACGACATCCTCACCGGCAACGGTGGTAACGACACACTCAACGGCGACGGCGGTAACGACCAACTGTTGGGTGGCATTGGCACCGATACCCTGAACGGTGGCAATGGCGATGACAGCCTCGACGGAGGTGACGGGGCGGATACATTGAATGGCGGGGCAGGCAGCGACACGCTGCTCGGCGGGCTGGGTGATGACAGCCTGGATGGCGGTACCGGCAGCGATGTGCTCCAGGGCGGCGATGGCAATGACACGCTGCTCGGTGGAGACGCTAACGACACCTTGCTGGGTGGTATCGGCAATGACTTTATCGATGGCGGTACAGGCAACGATACAGTCACGGGCGGTGCCGGCAACGACATGATGGTTGCCAGCAATGGCAACGATATCTTCATGTTCTCAGCGGGCTTCGGGGTCGATCAGATCATTGGCTTCGATGCCAACGCGGCAGGAGGGCAGGACCGCCTCGATATCTCCGCGATGAACATCACGGCTGCGACCTTTGCCGGCAGCGTCACCATCGCCGATGTCGGTGCGGATACCCTGGTCAGCTTCGCTGGTGCTGACTCCATCCGCCTGGTCGGTGTGGCCGATGCGACAACCGTCACTGCCACCGACTTCATTCTCACCACTTGAGGTACTGATCAGCACGTTTGAAAAAAAGCGTGGAAAGCGGAAGGGAGGGCAGCGATGCCCTCCCTTTTTTTATGAGAAGCGTCTGGTCGTTTGTTCAACTGGCAATGCGTGAACCAACCTGGCAGGGCGGTCTGTCAGACAGTGGGAAGCACTCGATCAACAAATGACCTGGGAGTGGGGAGTGGGGAATCAGGCTTGAGCATTTCAGCGAACTGCGCGATGAGCAGCTTGTTGGTTTCGCTTGCCGCTTCTGCTATCGGGGGTATTCCCGACTTCAATCGGGACTTCACCCGATCCGCAACACAAACAGCGCTTAACTGCTGAACCAGGTGAACAGACTCCAGAATGCCCCTATGGCAAAGATGAGAAGCATGAGTGCCAACGTGCGGACTAGCGGCTCACTTCGCATGAAGGTAACTCCTCAGAAGGGTTGTGCAGCACAGGTGGAAATCTGTTATCCCGTGATAACAACTTCAAACTTTCAATTAATACGCTAGTGAACGCACAGCATTCTCTATGCCAGAAAACTGAACAGCCAATCATTCCCGGCTGGCGACGCAACTTGATCCCCTGGCCAATGAAAGTTGACACAGGAATCGGGTAATACAGCCCGTTTATGGGGGATTTTTCTCATCGTGGGGGGGATATTGCGGGGGGAGCTTTAGTCAGGCGTACAAGCCATACCCTGCCGCGATGAGCAGCGGAGAAACCAGCAGCGTTGCCCAAAACCCCGATTTTGGAACAGCAATGACGCAAATGATCGAGATCATCAGCACATAGATGCCGACCATTTTAAGTAACGCGAGATCCCCAACGGCTACGGCGTGAATCGCTGTATGCCCTGCGAGCATAAAAAGCGGACCCAGCAGGGTAAACCAAAGGGCGGTACGCCGATCTTCGTGCGCTCTGAACTGGTCAATGAAGCCCGCGTCTACAGCGGCGGCGAATGCTGTTTTGAACTTGAAAATACCTAACGGAATATGGACGACGCCCAAGGCGAACAGAGTCCATGCGACGATGTTGGACATATCGTTAATGCTCCGTAACGGTAAGGTTGGATAAGAGAAAGGGGCGGATTATTTCTGAAAATAAATCCGTCCCCTTTTGACCTGGCAGTTAATAACCTCGTCCTCATTTGTTGCGAGGTGACTGCGGCAGAAACTCGGTGATCAGCGAAGTAACCTGCTGTTGGATCAAATCCCGCGAGCGAGCGCCATTACCATCGCCATCCCGGCAAATGATGCCATCGCCTGGCACTTCTTCTTCGAGCATCGCTTCTGCGCCCGGTTTGCACACTGACAGGAAGCTGAAATGGCTTGCGTCGCTGATTTCGACGTAACGGCTTGACGCCGGAGGCAGGCGTTTGGCCAGGTTGGCAGACTCCAGCTCAGCGGGAAGATCGTGCGACGGTACGCCGGCAGCGATCACCAGCGTTGGTACCGGCAGCGCGGCCAGGCTTTCATCGGTCATGCCCCGTGAAAGGCCCAGGTCCAATGTGACCACCGCCGTGACGCGTTCATCGCGCAAATCGGCGGCCAACGCGGTCTTTGCTTCTGAGGTGCTGGCGGGATTCATCTTTCCGTAGACGTTGCAACTTGCTAACTGCGGGTGGGCTTTGCAGTCTTGAGCGAAGCGGTCTGGATCGAAACGGGCACCGGCGATCTCCAGGGCGGTCCAGCCGCCGAGTGAATGGCCCACTACTGCAATTCGGTCATTGGCGACCAGGCCGAATTTTTCCGGTTGAGCCGTGACCCCATCAATGGCTCGGCTTACATCAACGGGCCGCTGCCATAACTGCGCTGCTGCTTGAGGGCTACGGTCATGAGTGGTGCTGCCAGGGTGATTGATTGCGGCGACGATGTAACCCCTGTGAGCCAGAGCGCTGGCAAGCCAGATCTGGTTGCTCCAGTTTCCTCTGTACCCGTGGGAGAGCACCAATAATGGATGCTTGCCAGCAGCGGGCGGCGCGTCTCGAACGGCAGAAGCCCCGACGAACACCACATCATCGCCAATCAATTGCGTGGCGGCGGTCGTTGCACTGGGGTACCAGACGACCATTTCCAGTGTGCGGTCATTGTGCGCATCCGCCAGTGTGGAAGAGCGGAAGCCGACAGGGTTCTCGCCAGCGAGCGCGATAGTCGTCAGGCAGGTCAATAACAGGGCGCTAAAAGCTATTTTCAATGTCGTTTCTTCCTTGATTGGACAAGTACATGGCAACCGGAACCCGCCGTCAGGCGCATCTATCTCCGTACGGAGTCGAGTTCATGGGGGTGCCTATAAGCACGGACATTAAAGCCCACATTCGAACCGTCGCGCACGACTTTCATCATTAACGCTGTTCTCGGTCTTTAGTCAGAAGACTGAACGCTAACTTTTGGCCGATTGCTGTCAGTCGATCAGGGTAGAAATTGCCCCATAGTTGTCCGGCTGAATCCTCTCACATGCATTCGCGACTAGAATTCCACTGCCGACACTTCTAAAACCAGGCCAGTTTTAAAACCTGTAGCGTCAGGTCTCGAACGTTGTTTCGGTCTATAGGAAACCGGTATGACAGATCCGAAAAACAAAACCGAATCCGATGAAGATCTAAGTCAGATGGTCATAGGGCGAGGGCCCTGCACCTATCTGTTGCTGCTCTTACTTGGATTGATCCTCCTGTTTCCCTTTCTTGAGGAGGGCATATTTGCCCGCACGTTGCTCGGCATTCTGTTTTCAACCGTGCTGCTCGTGGGCGCTTTCGCCACCCGGCAGACTCGGTGGGGGTTCATCCTCAAACTGGGCCTGGCGTTGCTTGGGGTTGGCCTGCAATGGACGGCGTTGTGGGTTGGCAGCATCGCGATTCTTAATCTTGCCGGGATAGCTTATGCGGCATCTCTTGCAGTCTCGTTCATCGGAGTGCTTCGCTATATTCTCCAGCGCGGGCCGATTACGGCCGACAAGCTGCATGGCGCGCTTGCGGGTTACATCCTGCTGGCCTTCGTCTGGTCCTTCGTCTATGCCTTGCTCGAGATATCCAGCGCAGGCTCATTCGGCCCAAGCCACCTCGACTTTGGACAGCCCGGCACGTTCTTCAAGCTGATCTATTTTAGCCTCACGACGCTCACAACCACCGGTTACGGTGATGTTCTCCCGTTGACCAACCATGCCCGCTCACTTGTGATGGTCGAAGAATTTTCAGGCGTCTTTTATGTGGGTGTTGTGATAGCGCGGCTTGCCGGTCTGTATCCGTCGAATCAGACGAAGTGACTCTCGATTTGCTGTGGCCGGACCGATGCCGCCAGTCGGGGGTTATGTTCGCTGTTGATCGCTTTCCACTACGACTTCTTCGACGGGTAGTTGCCACGCAAGCCCCCGGACTTGTTGCCGGTTTTGCCGGGCAGATTGGGCACCACCGGGCGGGATCTGGGCTGAGGGTTGGAGCGGCTGCGGGGTTGAGGTTGTTTGCTCATTGTTCACCTCCTGAAAACGCCTGGCCACTTGGCGCTTTGCGTTGACACTTGGCTAGTGTGCTACGAGTTACCAAAATCCGCAGCACACAAGTGCAGACAAAACGGGCGTGGGGCCAGGCCATAAATAAGCGGAACTGGAACTCACATCGTCAATAGCGTCTAAATTTCAGAGAGACAACCCGCCACTCTGAGGGAACGACTCATGCACAGATCACGCTCATTGGTTGCCGCGATTACATGCCTTGCGCTGGTTTGCGGCTCAGCGACCGCATTGGCTGATCCTGGTAATGGAAAGGGCCAGGGAAAACCGCAAAACAATCAAGTCCATGGCAATCAAGGCGGCAAAGGCAAAAACGCCGGAGGCGGTGATTGGAGTCATGGCCCCAGTATCAATCAGGGAAGCATTCTCGGGATCGTTGGCGAATACAGGGACTACTGGAGTCCCGGCCCTGCGTTGCCACCCGGAATTCAGAAAAACCTCGCTCGAGGAAAGCCGCTTCCACCCGGCATTGCGAAAAAGCTGGATGGACGCCTGATTGGCAGGTTGCCGCATTATGATGGATACGAATGGCAGCAAGCAGGCACCGATTTGATACTGGTCGCACTGGCAACCGGGATCATCTATGAAGTCCTCAACGGGGCCTTTGACTGATACTTGAGCCCTGCGGTTGCGGTGCTTTTTTGGGGGGGGAGCGCACCGCACTCCGTCCGTCGCAGGATTTGAACTGTCGCCGGGCAATTGCGTCCTAATGCATGCGATATCAACCACCTTACGGAAGCAATCATGCTTTTAAAAAACAAGAGTTTCGTTGCTGTCATGTCATGCGCCCTCATGCTTGCAGCCGCCCCATTACTCCCTGCTGACCTCTCTGTCATGAACTCCGCCTATGCGAAGGACGGCAACGGAGGCGGTAATGGCGGTGGTGGTGGTAACGGCGGCGGCAACGGCGGCGGTAACGGTGGTGGTAATGGCGGCGGTAATGGCGGTGGCCACGGCGGCGGAACAGGTGGCGGTCACAGCGGTTCCGATCACGGCAACGCCAACAGCAACGGCCATGGTAATGGGCTGAGCAGCGATCATGCCGGAAGGGCTGTTCGCGACCGTGGCGAAAGCGGAAACCACTACGGCAGTGACCGCAATGGTGAGCGCGGTCATGGCACAACGACGTCTGGCATCGCCCATTCCAAAGACACTCGCGGCGTGGCCAAAGCCTCCGCAATCTCGGCCTCGACACCCGGGGACCACAACGCGAAAGGGTTGAGCAAAGCCGGGACGTCGATTTCAAAGAAATCGCACTGATCAGCGTCACTCGCAGCACGCAACCCTGAACAAAACGGGCGCCCGACAAGGCGCTCGTTTTTTTTACTCCGGTGTCAGCGCTATTCGTCCACGCTGATACCCGATCCTCCCAGTTCGTTGGGAACATCCTTCAGCTTGGGCAACCCATCCTTCATGCGCAGCACGCTCTCCTGATAGTGCACGTGAACGCCTGGCGAGTACGCGAGATCCGGAATGATCGCGGCATACACGTCGACGAGCCCCATGCCCGGGTGCTCAGTGAAGAGATGCCCGCCACACGTCTTGCACCACTTGCGGTAACTCTGCGGTGTCTTGTTGTAGGTGCCGATGTTGTCAGCTCCGCGAGTCACCTGCACCGCCTCGGGTTTCCACAGCGTGAAGGCGTTGACCGGTCCTGCTGACCAATGCCGACACGACTCGCAATGGCAATAACCCATCCCGACCGGCTCGCCACTGACCGTGAGCTCGACTGCGCCGCAAAAACAACTGCCCTTGTAAGACCGTTCACTGTTCATTGCATAACTCCCATCAATGGTTTGCCTTCACCCGTCGATATAGCGCACCGCAGTCGCCGGTGTGCGCCGCACCTGCAATTCGAAAATGTCAGGGCGCGCGTAATGCCCGGTGACGTCGAGCGCTCGCCGCGCTGGCGCCACCTGTGCGACGTCGATGTCCGCATACAAAATGCCGGCCTCCCGGTGCAATGGACCGGCGACGATCCGGCCTTGCGGATTGACCACCACCGAGTCGCCGTCGTTGATCCATTCCTGCGGATCGGGAAACAGTTGCGCACGCGCCGGAAAGTCTTCGGGGATGTCGCTGCCGCGCAGTGCGGTGCCACTGCCGAGCACCCAACAGCGTCCTTCGAGTGCAATGTGACGCATCGTGCTGATCCAGCCATCGCCCGTGTCGTACGTGGGGGCGACGTAGATTTCCACCCCTTGAGCATAGAGTGAATAGCGTGCCAGCGGCATGTAGTTTTCCCAGCAGATGAGCGCTCCCACGCGACCGACCGGTGTCTCGACCGTACGCAGGCCGCAGGCATCACCGAAGCCATGCACCATGCGCTCGGGATTCGTTGGCATCAGCTTGCGGTGTCGGTTGAGCACTGCGCCGTTCGCGCCGATAACGACTACGCTGTTATAGAGCGTGCCGCCGCCATTGCACCGGTCGCATTCATTGATGCCGCACACGATCGTCACGGCGTGAGCCCTCGCGGCCTCGCACAAAGGGCTCAGGTCACCGTTCGTAATATCAACGGCGTTGGCCAGCAGCTGCGTGTGCAACTGGCCCATGACAGCCCCGTCCTTTCCCGCCGCCAGCCGCCAGATCCACGACGGGTAACCTGGAATGAACGACTCGGGCAAAACGATCAGCGAAGCTCCCGCCGCCGCAGCTTCGGCGACCGATTGCACGGCTCGGGCGATCGTTGCGCCGCGATCGAGCAGCACGGGCGGGCGCTGAATAATGGCAACCTTGGTCATGGCGTTCACCTTTGGTTCTTGGCTTCGAAGGCTTGAGCGTGCGCGTAGCGAAGTGGCGGGGCTAGTTCAGAATCTGAAGCGTTGTAATTGCGGAGCCCAGGCAATGGACGAAAGCTACGGTCAGTTCTGCACGGTCGCACGCGGTGCCGAAGCACTGTGTGAGCGCTGGACACCTTTGGTCGTGCGCGAACTGTTGTGCGGCAGCAAGCGCTTCAACGAGCTGCACCGCGGCGTCCCCCGGATGTCCACCAACCTGCTGACACAGCGGCTGCGCCATCTGGAAGAAATCGGCGTCGTGCACCGCACGGCCACGGGCAAAGTCTGGGAGTACAGCCTGACCGAGGCGGGCAAGGAGTTGCGTCCCATCATCATGGCGCTGGGTCATTGGGGCGCGCGCTGGATCGGCAGCCGCCTGCGCGATGACGAACTCGACGCGGGCTTGCTGATGTGGGACGTGCGTCGGTTCGTGCGCATCGAAACATTCCCGCCCCGACCGGTGGTCATCCACTTCACGTTCCGCGACGCACGGCCAGGCGAACAAGCGTGGTGGCTCGTGGTTGAAGAGGGTGTAGCCGACCTGTGCCGCGACGACCCTGGCCGCGAACTGACCCTCGTCGTGGATTCCAGCGTGCGCGCATTGACCGAGGTGTGGACGGGCGACCGCACGCCGGGGGACGTTCTTCAGTCGCGAGAGCTGCGTGTGGATGGCGCCGTACAAGACGCGAAAAGCCTGTGGCGCTGGCTTGGCACAAGTGCGTTCGCGGGCACCCGGAGTGCGGCAGTGGCCCGGTAATTCGCCTGAGTCTCAGGCGCGTTAACTGTCGGGAGTCATACGATGTTGAACGTACTTTTCATCTGCAGCCAAAACCGCCTGCGCAGCCCCACGGCCGAACGGCATTTTGCTGACTGGCCGGGCGTGAAAACCGCGTCGGCGGGCATCAGCAACGATGCGTATGTTCCGGTCAGCCTCGAGCTGCTGCAGTGGGCTGATCTGATCGTTGTCATGGAGCCCATTCATCGCAACAAACTGATGGCTCGATTTGGTTCGGAACTGGCGGACAAACGCGTCGTTTGTTTGGACATACCGGATGTTTATCAGTACATGGAGCCGGCGCTGATCAAGCTATTGGATGAGAGGGTTGCGCGGTATTTGCCTTCCTGAAGTGAGCGGCAAAAGACGCCCCGTCAGCCCTGCAATGCATTCTCTGCAATGGACTAGCCTTGAGTAACATCATGCGGGAGTAGAACGCCATGTCCCTCGCTCTCAGAAATCTGTGTGTCCTGGTCTTGGGCGGCTTTTTTTGCATGGCTGCATTCGGTGAAGGAGAAGCGGATACCGATCACCCACCGGCAATACTCCCGCTGGAATCCGAAGCGCTGCCAAAACTCATTGCCTATCCACCGCTTGCCGAACCGTTGGCCCGCGGTGTTGTCATCATCCAGTATCGAACAGAGCACGCCAGGATCATGCCGGTATTTGGCAAGGCAGCGGGTGAAGTTTCACCTCGTCTCAGCCACCTCCACGTGACGGTCGATGACTGGAAAGGTACGTGGGCGCATACCAGCGACGGTCCGATTATCCTGGTTGGACTGACGCCCGGTGCTCACAAGGTTCTTCTGGAAGTGGCCGACCCGACTCACAAGATCCTCACCGGTGCGACAGTGAGTTTTACCGTTCCCGAGAAGAAATCATCAAACGTCTCCCACATGGACGCTGGTGGCTGAAGCGTTCAGCGGGTGTTTCATCGTCTGCTGTTTTTCAGGTGCGGCTTTTCAGCTGCCATCTTCGCAAATCACTCACTTGAACTGAGCAACCAGCCAGTCCTTCAAACGCCCGCACGCAGGATCATCCGCCTTCTTCTCATTAATCATCAAATGCTGAACCGCCTCCCTGAGCGTCAGCTCTTCCGTCACCGGCCGAACCAGGCGCCCCTGCTGTACCAGATGCCTCACCAGATGATCCCAGCCCAAGGCGACACCTTGATTGTCCAGCGCCATTTGCACCAGAAGGCTGTAGTCGTTGCTGCTGAAGTAGTGCGGATTTTCCGAGGCCGGGATCTTCAGGTCATGGGACTGGAAAGCGAACCACACATTCCAGTCGACCTGTTCCGTCAACTGGGAACGGCCATAAGGGTTCAAGTCCAGCAGGACGCTGTTGCGCATGCCCTCCAGGGTCCTCAGTTCTGGATGCGCTTCCAGATAACCAGGCGTGCACACGGGGTAGACGACTTCGTGAAACAAGGGGATTCGCAGATAGCCGGGGCGCAAGTCACTGGTCTGGGTGATGAAAATGTCTGGAATGATTCCGGGCTCCATCACCAGAAAATGCTGGGTGGTGATGACATTCAGGTCGACATCGGGATTGGCGCTGAAGAAGTCTTTGAGCCTGTGGGATAACCAAAGCGCCGACAGGGCGGGCGAGCAGCAAAGTGTCAGGGTGCGCTTGTCGCTTTTTTCCCGACGGATTCTTTCGGTTGCTTGAAAGATGTTGAGCAAGGACAGCTGTGCAGCATCGAAGAGCGCTGTGCCCGAGGCTGTCAGCCTGACTTCCCTCCCGGTGCGCGTGAACAACTCGGTGCCCAAGTAGAGTTCCAACTCGCGAATCTGACGGCTGATCGCCGCCTGGGTGACACACAATGCCTCGGCGGCCCGGGTGAAGTTCCGATATTTGGCAGCGGCCACGAAGGATCTCATGGCCTTGAAGGACGGCATTGAGAGCAGGGCCTGATCAGGCTGGGAGCTTTTAGCCATAACAAAAACTACCTGTTTTCTCGAAAAAAAAGTCGGTTCTGCCCATCGGGCTCTGGGTCCACACTCTACCGCACGAAGGGCTGCGGACCATGGGCCAGGCAAAGATCTGAGCAGATGACGCGCAATAGCCCCAGCTTACCCTGTATCGCGCAGCGGAATGGCTGGCGTCACGGCCCATCGAACCGCCAGCGCGAACACCAGACCAAGGAGTCGAAATGCCGTACCGAACAGCGAGGGAAGCGTTCATGCAAGGCGTCCGGGCGCTCATTCCATTGAGTCCCGGTGTCGTTCCTTTCGGCCTGCTGACGGGGGTCATGGCGATCAACATGGGCATGTCGCCCGGCACAACCATGGGCATGACGCTGCTGTTCTACTCGGGTTCCGCGCAGATGGTTGCACTGCAACTGCTGCATACGGGGGTTGTGCCGCTGGCGATTGTCGTCACTGCGCTGGTCATCAACTTGCGCTTCATCATGTACAGCGCGTCACTGGCGCCTTACATGCACCACTTGCCCAAGCGCTGGACGTGGCCTTTGTCCTACATGCTTTCTGACCAGTCCTACGCGCTGTGCAGTCTCAAGCTGTCTTCAGGCGAGCTGGGGGCATTCGCGCATCACTACTATGCAGGCACCGCCGTGGCGATGTGGCTGTCCTGGCAATTGTCGGTATTGGCCGGCGTCTACCTGGGCGCAAGCATCCCCGAAACCTGGTCGTTGAGCTTTGCCATACCGCTTTCCTTTCTGGCGCTTCTGGTGCCCGGCATACGTAACGCGGCGAGCCTGGGTGCCGCTGTGGTCGGTGGGATGCTTGCGGTGTTGGCGATCAACATGCCCTACAACCTCGGGCTGGTCACCGCTTCCATCGGCGGGGTCATGGCGGGACTGTTGATCGAGACGGTTCGCAAGCGCCCATTGAGCGAGGCGCGGGTCCATGACGTCGAGAGGGAGACACCATGAATGATTTAGCCTTGTGGGGGATGTTCCTGGCGGTCGGCCTGGGAACCTTCGCCATGCGCCTTTCCTTTGTCGAACTGTATGGTCGGCTGCGCATCCCGGCATTGCTGAGTCGGGCCTTGCTTTACGTACCGGCGAGTGTGCTGGCGGCCCTTGTGCTGCCCGCGGTGGTGTACCCCAGCGGGCAGAGTGAGTTCGTGTTGAACAACCCGCAGATACCCGCCGCCATTATCGCGGCCTGGGTCGCCTGGCAGACTCGCAATACAGTCCTGACACTGGCGGTCGGGATGGGAGGGGTGTGGTTATTCAAGTTTATCGGGCTGTAATGCGCCGGGTGCAGCGGGCTCGAAGTGCTTCATAGGAAACTGCGTCTTGTGGCGGGCCTATACTTCAAACGTCAGCACACTCGATGCGACCTACGTCGAGTGATCTTTCATGCAGGTCACGACCTGCCTTCATCGAGAGGAGAGGATCATGGCGCGTAAATACATCGACTGCCGCGAGTTTCCAAGCGATACCAAATGCTCGGTCGCGCTCTGCGCAGACTCTGAAAACGAACTGCTCGAGGCTGCCGCACAGCATGCGGTCAGTGTTCACAAACACACCGACTCACCGGAACTGCGTGCTCAACTGAAAACGATGTTTCACGACGGCACCCCTCCCGTTGAAGCACCGCGCTCGGTTTAGCAAAAAAGGGACAGGCTACGATTAGATGAGAATTGTCGTCTGTCCCGTTTTTCTGAGGGCGGCTTCGAAGGTCCCGGTAACGGGTCGGCGGGGCGGAAAAATACTACTGCTTCTGATCTTCCACCTCCTTCCAACTGTCGTCTGGATCAAACCGTTTCATCGACTGCGCCAGTTTGTAACCGTCAGGTCCCAAGTCTTTCTCGAACACTTGGCCTTCATGACTGATCATGAAACTCATCACCCCGGTGTCTTTATATTTCGTCGGCCAGGCGATCAGTGCAAAACCGCGACTCATCTTGTCACCGATAAGGTAACTGTAGGCGCCACCCGGTGCCGAAGGGCCCTGGCCTTCAAGGATGCGAAAGTGATAACCGTGCCAGTCTTCGTCGGCAATGCGTTGGCCGAACAAGGGGCCCAGCGGGCTGATCTGACCGCTGTCGTCGTCCTGCCAATAGAGCCCGTCGTGCTTGCCGGCGGTGCTGAAAAACTTCTGCGCATACTCAAGGGCGCCGTCACCGTCACGGTCCTCTGACGCATAGTCCATCTGGGCGTCGTGGTACGTCAGCGCCGATTGCAAGGCGGCCAGTTCGTTGCGGCCAATACGACGGACACGGATTTCTGCGCTGCCGGCCTTAATGTCAAAGCGCCAACCTTTCTCCACTTTTGTCATAGGGATCGGCAATGTCCAGTGGTCACTGCCCACCGACAGGATCGCCTTGCGGTCGCTGGCTTTTTCAATGGCATGTTGCTCGTGGTATTGCTTGATGAACGCATCCACATCACTGCGTTCCACGCCTTCGCGCGGGATGAAACTGCGCCATTCAGCGCCCAGCAACTCTGTCAGGCGTGCCTGATCGGCGTGTTCCGAGCCCAAAGCGTCGACGAACGCTTGAGCGGCTTTTTCTGGCGTGGGAAATACCTGCTGTGCCGTGACAACGCACGACCATGCCAAGCCGGCAGCGATCACCAAAGCCTGAGCGGGCAGGCCCATGAGCGTATTCATTCGAGGATAGTGTTTCAACGACGGCCCCCCCCCCTTTGACGCGCAGGCGGACTGGATGGCCGACTGACCTGATGGCCAGCTGATCGCGCCGCACTGGGACGTTGCGCGGATGCCTGACTGGCCCGTCCACGATTGACCTGCGCGCTGGTTTGGGACGGTGCGCGCGCTCCGGCGAATGCGTTATTGCGGGCGCCGCCCTGACTGGCGGCGGGTCGTTGTGGCGCCCGTTGTGGCGCCGTTTGGCGCGTCTGGGCACGCTGATTGGCGTCGGCGGTCTGTCTTCTGGGCTGCTGACTCTCGCGAGTGTTTCGGGCTGTGCCTTGGCCCCTGTCAGCTGCCTTCGGTCTGTCTGCGCCTTGGCTCCTGTCAGCCACCTTCGGTCTGTCTGTACCGGCTTGCTTGCGATTGACGCCCGCAGTCTGGGCGGCACTCGCTCGATCACGGGCTTCGCGGTTACTGGTCGCAGGTCGCTCGATACCGTGCCTGTCCATCGAGCTTCGGGCTTTTTCACGGGCCTGGGCGCGCTGGGCATTGTCCCCGCGATAGGCATCACGCTGGTTGGCACCATCCAGTTGGCGGCCGTACTGCTGGCGGCTCCTGTTGTCGCGATAGGGCACGCCATCGCGATGAATGGAGTTGTGCTGCCAATTGTTATTGGTGATCTGGTTATTACGGTTGATGTTGTTGTAGCGGTCGATGTCGATGTCGACATCGTTATTGCCCCAGTCACATTCACCCCACAAAGAGGCGACGATCGCGACGCCGGTCCCAAACGCCAGCCCGGCCATCAATGCCGAACCGGGGTAATAGGCGGGCGGCGGAGGGTAGTAAACAGGAGGTGAAGCCGGGTAGGCCCAAGTGCCGTAGGTTGTTGTCGGGTTGTAGGTAGGGACGTACACCACCTGCGGATCGGAGGGCTCAATGATAATGGTGGTGTTGTTGGCAGGGAGCTGAGCCGGCGCTGGCGCTGAGGGGGCTGGTGCGGGTGCGGGTGGCGCCGCGGCCTGAACCGTCACGTTCTGATACTGGTTGCTCTGCAGGTTGCCGGCTGCTTGCGCCTGATGACGCAAGCGTTGCACACCCTCCATGACATCGTCGGGCTGCGCCAGGAATGCATCACCCAGGCGCTGTACCCAAACGGGATCCTGTCCCAGCGTTGCAAGGACCTGCGGAAAGGCCACCAACGCCTGCACGCTCGGATCCCACGGCTGGCTAGCCACCTGTTTGACCGCATCATCACCCTTGGCATCGGGGTGCGCCTTGGACCAGGTCACCGCCTCGGTGACTTCCCCAGGGTAAGTGGTGGCCATCAGCACCTGAGCCAGCAACGGGTCCGGGTAAAGCGCAATGGGCGCCAACATTTGATCCAACTGCTCTTCGGTAAACACCGCGTCTTTGACCGCCGCCGCGACGGGCGCCGGCTCGGCAGCGCTTGCGGCCGCCTCCACTGGCTGCGCGAGAAGGGCAGGGCTGCTCAGAAACAGTACGGCTGACATCGCGAAAAACAACGGAATGCTCATCGCGCGGCCTCCATGTGGCCAGGCAGGTTTGAAACGACTGGATCAATGTCGGAAAGGTGAAAGCAGGTAGCCTCAATGCCTCAGGCTAAGGGTAGTAGCTAAGATATTTTTCGCCATGAGTTTTGTGTGGTGGTTTTTGGGTTGCCCTTTACGTAGCGATTTGGAGGCGCGTCACCCACGCCTTGCTGGCCTGAGCCGATGCACAAACTGTAGGAGCGAGCCTGCTCGCGATGGACCTGAGGATGACGCGTTTATCCAGCAAACACGCGTTTTCGTTAACGTCCATCGCGAGCAGGCTCACTCCTACAAGGGGACGGTCTGTAGTGGTCTAATGAAACCGGACACCCATTTAGGCGAGAATGCTCGCCAGATCGAGGTGTCAGATGACCAAACAACGCCGCTCCTTTACTCCTGAATTCAAGCGCGAGGCTGCCGACCTTGTGC
>NZ_JACVBL010000027.1:0-30727 GCF_014852285.1 Pseudomonas sp. PDM02
GGACCGGAGCGAGGGCATGGCGAGCATTAGCGAGCCACCGAACGAAAGGGGCAAAAGCGCTTGGTTACTTGGCGCTTTTCCAAGTGACTCGCCGTAAGGGCGAAACCAATAGCCGCCATCACCGCAGCAATGGATATGCCCCCCCAACCCCACCATTATTGCGATTCCAGCAACTAATCTATGCAACACAGTTGCTGTTTCCTCACACATGAACTCATTACCATACCTTCATAGTTAGGTTGCTAATGAAGTCAAAGAGGTCAGCATGCAAAGCAAAGTCGATGTCGCCGTCATGATCGGCAGCGGTGTGCCCGCCAGCTTACGGGCGCAGGGGCAGAGCGTCTGCTGGGTCGTGCTGCTGAACGGCGAACGCCGGGGGACGGCATTCTCCCGTCGCGATGAAGCCGAGGAGTGCAAGGCTGCCTGGTTGGCCCAATTAAGCGCCGAAGCCCCCGACAGCCTGCATTGACTAGTGAACCTGATGCATACGCAAATTCAGGTCATCAACCACCCGTGACCAATCAGCATCCTCACGCAATTGTTCTTTCAGGAAACCGGCCTGCTGCGGCGTCCAGAACTCGGCATCGATGAGCTTTTTATCATCGGGCATAGGCGAATGACTGGCGATGAAGTCATCGATGGCCTTCTCGCTGGAGTCTAGGCCGAGTTGGTCGAACAAGCCTTTCAAGTCGTGTGTAGGTGAATCCATCTGCATCTCCTTGAGGTCATTCAGTCGCATCGAGTGTGGAATCGGCAGTGCAGTGTCATTGCATCTGAGGGAGCCGCGCACCAAGAGTTCGATAGGGGTTTAGCAGCTTTCTCCGGAATCGCCACAATGATGGCAATGGGCTATTGTCTGTCAGGGCCTCAACGATTACGATGCTGTCGCGTTTTTGGCGTCACAGAGCCGCCATTCAAAGAGTTCGAACAAGGATGTAGGCGACACTCGCTCCCCCAGGATTTCCGCCTTTCAGTGCTGAATTGCCCATCCCTTGCGCGATTTTCTTTCGAGTCGACGCGTCCCCGATCCCGCATGAAAAGGATGTAAGCAGTGAAGCGTCTTGTTTATCTGATGGCCATCGCGCTTGGCCTGTCATTGACTGGTTGTGTGTCGTTCACACCGCTGGGCCCCATTGGCGAACCCTTGAACCCCGCGCCATCCACCCTTGATCGTAGTGCCGAGATCAGCGACGTCGTGATTTCCGCCCCCGATCTGGACGACAAGGTGCGTGTCGCCGGCAGCCAACAGTTGACCGAGCAGATCAGCGTCTATGTCGACAAAAGCGATTACTTCAAGCGAATCGTGGCGTTCCCGGCCAAGGCCGGCGAGGACGACGTGGTGCTCAAGTTCAACCTGACCTCGCTGGCAGGCAAACGCACCATGCACCCGGCTTACCTTCCAGGTGCGCTGTTGACCTTGACCCTCTGGATCTGGGTCGACGGTCCGATTTACGTCGACAAATACGACCTCGCGGGTGAACTGATCATCGAAGACCGTCAGGGCAAGCAACTGGCCAGGTCGGTCGAGAAGGTGAAGCTCGACAAGAATGTCGGCATGTGGAATGCCGATTATCTCAATCCCCGCCTGGGCGGTACTCAGCTGCGCGAATTGATCGCTCAATTGCTGGCCGGTGCCACCCCTCAACTGCGTACAGTGTCAAAGGAATTGGCTGCACATGAATAAGTACCTTTTGGTTTTGCTGTTGATGGCCAGCAGCGCCCTGACTGGCTGCATTTCCTACTCCCAGCACAACTTGCCACCGGTGGATCAGTGGCCACCGGCCCAGGCCCGGCAAGACAAGCCCAGTGCTTATCTGCACGTGACCATTCAGCAGAAGTTCAACGGCGAACTGTCGGGCGCCGGGGACAATGCGGCGCTGGTGGAAAAGAACATGCTGGAAACCTTCAAGGAATCCGGACAGTTCAAAAGCGTGACCACGGACAAAGTTGACTCGAACTTGTACGTCACGAGTACGTTGACCAACAACGAACAAGGCAATATCGCCAGTGCCTGGCTGACGGGATTCACGTTTTTCGTGATCCCGACTACGTACAGCAATACCTTCACGCTGGAAACGGTGTTCAAGGATCAGGAAGGCAACGTGCTGGGCAAAATCGTCAAGCAGGAGAGCACTCGCACCTGGTTGCAGATTCTGCTGATTGTCGGGGCGCCGTTCAATGAACGAGGGGACGTGTTGCTCAAGCACTTGACCCAAAGCACACTGGATGAAGCGGTCAAGCGCAAGCTGATCTGATCGATTGTCGATATGACGGCGTGCAACCTGTGCAAGGTTGGCACGCCGCTGACACCTCTCGGGCCGAGGTGCCGACCTTGTCGGCGAGGCCCGTTCTGGCCTGATACAGCGCGCTGGCGGTCATGAAAATCGCGCTGTCCAGCGCCGGCTCCCGGACTTGTCCACCCCCCATTTCAGGCTTTCAATGCCCCATCATCGACCGCAAGCTTCAGTGCCTTGGCGGCTTCCTTTGCGGCGATTTCGGCGACGTCCGAGGTTTTGAACCAACGATCCTTCTCGACCTGGTGATACGACACCGTGGTCAGCGGCGGTTTGGCGCGCATGACAATGACCGCCTGGAATTCGCCTTCGACTTCTCTGGCTTCGCCCCGGATAAAAAATTCACCGATATCAAATTCCGTCACGTAGCAGCCTTCCCCTGGAAATATCCTGTTGTGTTGAACGCCGTCCGACTTGGGAACGGGTTTCATTGGTTCGGCAGTATGGCAGTAGTTGCCTGCCGACGGCTGAGTTAAGTCGTCGGCATGACGAAACGTCTATAAGAAGGGACTGAGCGTAGCGCTTAGCGATGTAATTCGAGCTGGCGGGCGAGCGCGCATGCTTCGTTGTGGTCGCTGCGGAAACCTCTGACATGGCCAGTGGAAATTTCTTTGATGTGGAAGAACGCATTACCGGCCAGAACAACCTGAAAACGCGGTGTGGCAAGCGTTTCAGGGTCAAGTTCAGGGTGTTGAAACCCCGCCGCGTAGAGCGTCGACGGGTTGCTTGAGTAAGGCGCGAGGGGACGGGCGAAGTGTGTCAGGGTGCACATATGAAGTCCTTTTCGTTATTTTGCCGACGTGTGTACATCGATTTGGGTAGTCTCGAAGAGCATCGCTGCTCTAGAATCACCGTCACTGGTGGGCGATTGATGGTTATCTAAAGCAATTTTTTGCCGGCGATATGTCGGAAAAGTGCTTTTTTTAAAGAGTTTTTTCCCTAAGGTTGGTAATCCGTTTTTTCTGGCAGTCAGAAGGGCTTTTTCCTTCAACCTCTGACGAACTCCAGGCAAGACGACGCGAGTGACTTTCCATTAGTCTTCTTACGCCTCGCGATGAATGAGCCCTCTGCTCGTTTCAGGATTTCAACACGGGTCATTTGGCGACACCTTCGGCATTGCCGCTTTTTTCTGCTGTGCGCTGTTTGCAGGCGTGCGGCATCATTTTCAGATGTGGGGATGTTTCCTTGGCAGTAAGTAATCTCGATATGCATGCTTTGTTCGTGCTGGGTGATTTGCGCGCAAAGCTGGTCAAGCAGTTCCAGTCACGTTTTGTTTACATCACCGAACAGAACGCTGAAGGCATTTACATTGCCGAGATCGACACCGAATCAGCACTGGTGGTGGACGACAAGCCAGGCCTGAAACTTAAAGTCGGCGATCATTTCAGCGCTTCGGTTTTGCCCAGTCGCGAAGGCGGCAAGCTGGACATCAAGTTCCGCGAAATCAAACTGACGGTGTATGGCCTGGGCGATTACGCGTTCGTGACCACCGCCGACGGTCACGGGATCGTGTTCAAGGAAGGTCACAGCGTGGTGATGGTATTTGCCGCCCACCAACAATTGCAGGAAGGCCTGACCAAAACCCTGAAAGCCGTGACGGCCAAGGCCGCCAAGTGGCGCAAGGGTGAACTGGTAACCTTCAAGGCCAGCGAGTAATGCCCCTGACCCGCGCCGATTTTCACATACAGAACCAGGCCAGCGCCCAGGTGGAGGCCCAGCGACTGTTCGAGCAGAAGACCATCCTGCAAGGGGCCTGGCTGGGGTGGGTGGCGTCGCAGATCTACACGTTACGCCCGGCGGAATACGCCAGCATGGTCAGAAGAGAGCTGGCGCGCTTGCAGGAAATTTCCGAAAAATAATCCTCGCCCCTCGAAAGCAGGAACCTCTACTACAGTCAGTTGACTGAGTATTTTGAGGCTCGCGGTCTTTATCAGGCCATCCTGCTATTGCTGTGAACAGCACGAGGTGCAAAAGCATGAACGGATTTCGACGGTTGCTGGCCACTGTTCTGGTCGCTTTCGGTCTGGGTTCGCCCATTCCGGTATTCGCCGCCCAGGCGCCGATCCACTTCGCCGACCTGAACTGGGAAAGCGGCAGTCTGATCACCGATATCCTGCGGATCATTGTCGAGAAGGGCTACGGGCTGCAGACCGATACCTTGCCGGGAACGACCATCACCCTGGAAACCGCCCTGGCCAACAATGACATTCAGGTCATTGGCGAAGAATGGGCCGGTCGCAGCCCGGTCTGGGTCAAGGCTGAAGCCGAAGGTAAAGTCGCGAGTCTTGGCGATACGGTGAAGGGTGCCACCGAAGGCTGGTGGGTGCCCGAATACGTGATCAAGGGCGATCCGGCCAAGGGGATCAAACCGCTGGCCCCCGGCTTGCGCAGTGTCAGTGACCTGCCGAAATACAAGGACGTGTTCAGTGACCCGGAAAGCCCGGGCAAGGGGCGTTTCCTCAACAGCCCGATCGGCTGGACCTCGGAGGTGGTCAACAAGCAGAAGCTCACGGCCTATGGCTTGAACGACAGCTATGTGAACTTTCGCAGCGGCTCCGGGGCGGCGCTGGATGCGGAAATCAGTTCGTCGATCCGTCGTGGCAAGCCGGTCCTGTTCTATTACTGGTCGCCTACGCCCTTGCTCGGGCGCTTCAAACTGGTTCAGCTGGAAGAACCGCCGTTCGACGCCGAAGCCTGGAAAACCCTGACCGACGCCGACAACCCCAATCCGAAACCGACGCGCTCACTGCCCTCGAAGCTGTCGATTGGGGTGTCCACACCGTTCCAGAAACAGTATCCGCAGATTGCCGAATTTTTCAGCAAGGTTGATTTCCCCATCGGCCCGTTGAACAAGGCGCTGGCTGATATGAGCGAGAAACACACTCCACCGCGCCAGGCGGCGGAGGCGTTCATGAAGGCGCACCCGGATGTGTGGCAAGCGTGGGTGCCGAAGGATGTGGCGGATAAAGTCTCCGCCGAGTTGAAATGATGGGTGCCGCTGATATCACCGGACTGTAGGAGCCGGCTTGCTGGCGATTGCGGCCTCCAATTCGATGCCGAACGCTCGGGCCTCATCGCCAGCAAGCCGGCTCCTACAGTGGATCGTGTCGTTCACCTTATTCAGGCCTGCCACAACACCCCTTGTAGGAGCCGGCTTGCTGGCGATGGCGACCTCCAAACCGATACAAAACTTTCGGGCCTCATCGCCGGCAAGCCGGCTCCTACAGGGAGTGTGGATCGAGCACTAAAACCGGGTTTGCACGGCCAGCTCAAAAGTCCGCGGTGTACCCAGGTAATACGCCGGCGACACGTGCGCAAACTCGGCATACACCTCGTTGGTCAGGTTGCGTACCCGGCCAGTGACGGTGGTGTGCCGATCGACCTTGTAGCTGAGAAACGTGCCGTAAAGCGTATAGGACGGCACGGTCATCGTGTTGGCGCTGTCGGCAAACACCGAGGCGACGTAGCGCGCATCGACGCCCCCTTGCCATTGCGGCGCAAAATCATAGGTCAGCCACAGATTGCCGACCCGGTCCGGCACATTGGTCGGTGTGTTGCCCTTGCGTGAAACCACCACACCCGCAGCATTCTTCTCGGTGAACTCGTCGTACTGAGCGTCAACCCAGGCAATGTTACCTTCGGCCAACAGCTTGTCGGTGATCCGCAGCGAACTGGCCAGCTCGATGCCTTTGGACGTCTGCTGGCCCACTGGAATGCTTAGCGTCGGGTCCAGCGGATCGGTCACCGCGAAGTCTTTGCGCTCAATCGTGTACGCCGCCAGCGTCGCCGAACCGCGACCGTCCAGGTAGTCGAATTTGCTGCCGACTTCCCATTGCCTGCCGGTCGAGACATCAAAATCCTGCGTGCCGTTGGGTTGTTCGGCGGCGGTGCTGTATTGCACGTAGACGTTGGCGTCTGGGATGAACTGGTAGGTCAGGCCGACGCGACCAGTCACGGGCTCCCAGCTACGTTTGAGATGACGTGGATTGCTGGCGGTCACTTCCCGGTGGTTGGTCACGTCCAGATCGATGTCGTCGTAACGCAGGCCGGTCAGCAACGACAATTTATCGGTCAGCGCGAGGCGGTTCTCGGCGAACAGCGCCTTGGTGGTGACTTCGTTGGTCTTGTCGCTGACAAACCCCGGCCGGGTGCCCGGGATGTCGTAGAAATGCCCCGGCTGAAAGTTGTTCGGGTCGACCGTGCTTGCGCCTTTGACGTTCAGCGGCGAATTGGTGGTCTGGTTGACCTTGTACTCGAAGCCGCCGGACCAGGTGGTATCCAGGCCAAACAACGTGTTGTCGTGACGCAGTTCGAACTGGTTGCCGTTCTGCTCGCCCTGATGGCGCACCTGATACGCCGTGGAACGGTTCACCGCGCGGTTGTTGGCGCTGTACTGATAGGTTTCCAGGTTGCGGTAATCGCGCTGACTGTCGAGGTGATAAAGCGTGTTGCGCAAGGTGGTGCTGTCGTTGATCCGGTAATCGATGATCGAGCGCACCCAGATTGTGCGTTGCTCGTAACGGCCGTCCTCGACGTTGTAGTTGTTGAAGCGGTTGTGCTTGTCGATCTTCAGTTCACCGGCCTTGGGATTCAGCACCGGCGTGCCCCAGTACGGACTGTCTTCGTGTTCATCCTGATATTCCAGGGCCAGGGTGTGGGACAGGTTTGGTGTCAGGTCACTGAGCAGCGAAAACGCCACGCTCCACGCATCGCGCTCCTGGCGATCAATGTAGCCGTTGCCGGTGTTGTGGCTGACATCCAGCCGCGCGTAATGCTGCACATCCGCACCGGCTTCACTGAGCGCGTGATTAAGGCCAAACGCGGTCTCGGTGGTGTCGTAACTGCTGTAGCTGATCCGGCCTTCGACCGCTTGCTCTTCACGGGTCGCCAGTCTGGTCACGTAGTTCAGCGAACCGCCCACGGAGCCGGCGCCATTGATCAGCGATGACGGGCCGCCCACCAGTTCCACCCGATCATAGATCCACGCATCCACGGGCCGGGCAAGGCCGCCGGAGACGTTGACGCCATTGAACATCTGGGTGATCTGGCTGCTGGTGAAACCACGGTAGGAGACGAACCCGCCGAAACCCGGCGGCGCACTGGCATTCACACCGGGCAAGGTGTTGGCGGCGTCCTGGAAGTTCTGCGCGCCGTGGCGTTCGATGTCATTGCGGTTGGCAATCGCCACCGACGCCGGGGTTTCACGCACGCTCAGCCCCAGGCGCGAGGCCATGCCGCTGGATTGGTCCAGGCTCAGACCCGGCTCGGCGGGGGCTTCGCCATCAATGGTGATTGGTGCGAGGTCCACTGTGGATTGTGCCCAGGCGTTAACGGACAGGCAGCCGAACAGGCTGGCCAGCAAAGGAATGGTTTTCATCGATGAATCCTGAATGCTTGCTAGGAAACAGCGCACAGGCGAACGCCTCGCGTTGGCGAAGTGAGCTGATTGAATGGCGAAGGATTCAGGCGAACGGCGGGGCGCGGGGGTTGGCCGAAGGCCAGGTGAAGCGGGCAGGGAGGTCAGCGTTGGCGACGACCGCCAAGGGTGGGCTGTGTGTTTGCGGGAGGATCGCCAGGGTCAGGCTGGAATTGAGCGCCGGGCCCATGCCGCCGGTGGAGCACAACGGGCAGCCGAAGGCTTTCGACAGTGTCGGCAGTTGCTCTTCGGAAGTGTTTGAGGACGCAGGCGCCTGAGTGCGCGGGTCAACCGTACAGAACTGGCCACCGAGGCCGTTGAGCTGCGCCCCGACCATTTGCCCGTGACCGATGCTGCAGGCGAACACATTGAACAGGACGCAGCAATAAAGCATCCATGCAATGAGTGAGCGATCGGTTCGGGCGAGCTTCATGGGGCGGCACTTTAACATCGTTGATCAGCCGCGCACTTCTAAAAATGCCGACTAGGATGATTCTGTTAAATACTTTTCTAGGATCCTCGACATGACGTTTGTGTTGGCTCAAGGGCTGGTGACGATCTTCGCGGTGATCAGCCTGATCCATGTCTACTGGGCGTTGGGTGGCCAGTGGGCTGCCGTGGCGGCCGTGCCGCAGGTGCCGGTGGAGGGCAGCGCGAGATCGCAGCCTGCGTTCAAGCCCTCGGGGTGGTTGACGTTGCTGGTGGCTTTCGGATTGCTGCTGATTGCAGCGCTGGTGTGTTTGCGCGTTGGCTGGTGGGTGCCGGCGGTGTCCCATCAATCGCTGCAATGGGTGATCAGCGCCATCGCGATGCTGATGTTCGCCCGGGCGATTGGCGATTCGAACCTGGTGGGGTTTTTCAAGCAGATCAAGGGATCGGAATTTGCCCGGCTGGATACGTGGGTGTATTCGCCGTTGTGTGTGGTGTTGGGGGCGGGATTGTTGGCAGTTGCCTGGGTCTGAAAAGCTTCGCGGGCAAGCCTTGCTCCTACAGAGGGATGTGTGTTTACAGCCGGTCCCTGTAGGAGCGAGGCTTGCCCGCGAAGAGGCCCTGACAATCAATACAAATCTCTGAACTTAACTCCCGCTCTCAGTCCGCCGACTACTCACCTCGGCCGGCACATCATCCCCCGCCATACGCTTGCGGAACAACGCCGCCCGCGCCAGCAGCAACGTGGTCACCGGCACCGTAATCGCCAGCAGGATCGGGATCAGCCAGGCATGCAGCACCGGCCCGGACTTGAGCGCCGAAAAGTAGATGATCGACCCCAGCGCCACGCACCACGCACCCAATGTCGAGGCCAGCGCCGGCGGGTGCATGCGCTGGAAGTAATCCTTCATCCGCACCAGCCCGATCGCCCCGATCAGCGCAAAAACACTGCTGAGTACCAGCAGGATCGCCACCGGGATTTCCACCCACAGAGACAGTTCAGCGTTCATTCGATCACCTCGCCACGCAGCAGGAATTTCGCCAGGGCAAACGAGCCGACGAAGCCGAACAGCGCGATCAGCAGCGCCGCTTCGAAGTACGTGTCACTGGCATAACGAATACCCAGTGTCAGCATCATCAGCATCGCGATGATGTACAGGTAATCCAGTGCCAGAACCCGGTCCTGCGCCGACGGCCCTTTGAACAGGCGGATCAGGGTCAGGACCATCGCCAGCGAAAAAATGAACAGGCTCAGCAGAACCGCATTCGACAGCAACGGGCTCATTCGAAAATCTCCATCAACGGGCGTTCGTAGGTCACCTTGAAATGCTCGATGAACAGCACTTCGTCATCCAGATCGAAGACGTGCAGCAACAAAATGCTGCGGTCCAGCGCCAGTTCGGACCAGACCGTACCGGGCACCACCGTGCAGATCATCGCCAGTGCCGCCAGGCCGTTGGCGTCGCGCAAATCCAGCGGCACCTTGATGAACCGCGAGCGCGGCGGGCGTCGGCCGGCGTTCAAGACACCCCAGGCCACAGCAAGGTTGGAGACCAGCACGTCGCGTCCGACGATGAAGAACAAACGCAGAATCACACCGGGACGCCGAATGCGGATCGGCAGGGGGCGCAACTTGCGCATCATCAACGGCGCGCAAAACCCGAGCACGGCGCCCAGTAGCAGATTGCCGGGGCTTATCGACAGGTTCAGCACCAGCCACAACAACCACAGCGCCAGCGACAACCAAGGTGCAGGAAACAGACGCCTCATGGCTGCACCTCCGCGACGGCCGCTTTGGCTTCCGGACTCGGAACTGCCCGGGTGCCAAGCACCGCCATCACGTATTGCTGCGGATTGTTCAAGGTTTGTGCGGCGGCCTGGGTGTAACGCAGCAGCGGCTCGGCCTTGAAGGTCAGCAGAATGCTCAGGCCCAACAGCGCGATGATCGGCACGCATTCGAGCCGTCGCAGCAAGGGTGATGGCCGTTCTTCAGGCGTCCAGAAACGCTGGATGCCCAGGCGCGAGAAGGCAATCAACGACGCCAGCCCGGAGAGAATCAGCAACGCCAACAAACCCCACGCGGCGTTCGACACCGGTTCATCCGCGCCATTGCCCAGGCCCAGCGGGTTGAGCAGGGCGTGCAGTAAACCGAGTTTGCCGATAAAACCGGACAGCGGCGGCATGCCGATGATCAGCAACGCGCAAGCGATGAAGCTCAAGCCGAGAAACGCCATGGTCCAGGGAATCACCTGGCCGACCACGGCTTTCTGTTCATCGTCGAGGTTGATGCCTTTGGGCGGTTGCAGGGATTCCATCGGCCGCGCAATCAGGTCGGCGTCATCGAACAACGGCATTTCATTGGCCGAGCGCGAACGTTCGATCAACTCGGCCAGCAGGAACAACGCGCTCAACGCCAGGGTCGAGCTGACGAGATAGAACAGCGCCGCGCCGATCAGGTTCGGCTGGGCGAAACCGATGGCCGACAGCAGAATCCCCGCCGACACCAGAATGCTCAGGCTGGCCATGCGTTCCAGACGTTGCGCGGCGAGAATCGCCACGGCGGCGCAGACGATGGTTGCCATGCCGCCGTAGATCAGCCAATCGCCACCAAAGTACGCCGATGCACCGGCTTGACCGGAGAACAGCAAGGTCCACAGGCGCAGCAAGGTGTAGACGCCGACCTTGGTCATGATCGCAAACATCGCCGCCACCGGCGCGCTGGCCGAGGAATAGGCCGGCACCAGCCAGAAATTCAGCGGCCACATCCCGGCCTTGGCCAGGAACGCCACGGCGAGAATCGCCGCGCCGGCATGCAGCAAGCCGCGATCGGCTTCCGGCACCAGCGGGATTTTCAGCGCCAGGTCAGCCATGTTCAGGGTGCCGGTGACGCCGTAGATCAGCGCCGCGCCGATCAGGAACAGCGACGAGGCCAGCAGATTGATCGAGATGTAATGCAACCCCGACGACACCCGCGCCCGGCCCGAACCGTGGAGCATCAGGCCGTAAGAGGCCGCCAGCAGCACCTCGAAAAACACGAACAGGTTGAACAGGTCCGCCGTCAGGAACGCGCCATACAAACCCATCATCTGGATCTGGAACAGCGCGTGGAAACTGGAACCGGCGCCGTCCCATCGGGCCATCGCGAACAGCAGGGCGCTGACGCCGATGATCCCGGTCAGTACCAGCATCAGCGCGGACAGGCGATCGACCACCAGCACGATCCCGAACGGTACTTGCCAGTTGCCCGGCAGGTAGACGCCGATGGAGCCGGGCACATCAGTGGTTTGCGTCCATTGCAGCAACAGCACGGCGATGCCCAGCCCCAAGAGGCTGGAGAGCAGGTTGATTTTAGCCTTCAGCGGGCGGTGCTTCTCGCCCAGCATCAGCATGATGGCGGCGGTCAGCAGCGGCAACAGAATCGGTGCGGCGATCAGGTGCGTCATCGCATTCATTCTTTAGGCTCCCGGCCATCCACATGGTCGGTGCCGGTCAAGCCACGCGAAGCCAGCAGCACGACGAGAAACAGCGCGGTCATGGCGAAGCTGATCACGATGGCGGTCAGCACCAGCGCTTGTGGCAGCGGGTCGGTGTAATGCAACAGATCTTGCGGTACGCCGTCCTTGATGTTCGGCTCTTTGCCGATGAACAGACTGCCCATGCTAAAGATGAACAGATTGACGCCGTACGACAGCAGGCACAGGCCCATGACCACCTGGAACGTCCGTGGCCGTAGCACCAGCCAGACACCGGACGCGGCCAGTACGCCGATGGCGATTGCGATGACTTCTTCCATCAGACGGCTCCTTTCGTGGCGACGGATCTGGGCTGGGCAGCGGTTTTATGGCCGCGTACCGATTGGTGGCCGAGGGCGGTGAGGATCAACAGCGTCGAGCCGACCACCACCGAGTACACGCCGATGTCGAAGAACAGTGCGCTGGCGATGTGAATGTCGCCCAATACCGGCAGTTCGGCATGCCAGGTGTGGGTGGTCAGGAACGGATAACCGACCGCCATCGCCCCGAGCCCGGTGACCGTGGCAAACAGCAAACCGGTGCCCATCCAGCGCAGTGGGCGCAGGCTCATTTGTGCCTCGACCCACTGCGTGCCGGCGACCATGTATTGCAGGATGAACGCCACCGACATCACCAGCCCCGCGACAAACCCGCCGCCCGGCTGGTTGTGGCCGCGCATGAACAGGTAGATCGAGACCACGAACGCAATCGGCAACAGCATGCGCACCAGCACCGCCGGCACCATCATGAAGCCGAGCGCGGTGTCGCTGGCGTGACGCGGGTTGACCAGATCGGTGACCACGTCGGGCGCGAGCAAGCGCTGTTGCGCCGGCAGTTGCAGGCTTTCTTTCGGCGGGCGGAAGCGTCGCAACAGCGCGAACACGGTCAGCGCCACGGCCACCAGCACGGTGATTTCGCCGAGGGTATCGAAGCCACGGAAGTCCACCAGCATCACGTTGACCACGTTGCTGCCGCCACCTTCCGGCAGGGCTCGGCTGAGGTAGAACGAGGAAATGTCGTTGGGCGTCTGGCGCGTCAGCATTGCGTACGACAGCAACGCCATGCCGCCCCCGACGGCGATCGACAGCAGCAAGTCGCGCAGACGCCGGATGCGTGCCTTGCGCAGGCTGCTCGGCAGCGGCGAGACCTCTTCGATCCTTCGCGGCAACCAACGCAGGCCCAGCAGGATCAGCACCGTGGTCACCACTTCAACCACCAGTTGCGTCAGCGCCAGATCGGGCGCGGAGAACCAGACGAAGGTGACGCAGGTCATCAGTCCACAGACGCTGACCATGGTCAGTGCCGCGAGCCGGTGATACTTGGCTTGCCACGCCGCGCCGAGGGCACAGGCAATCGCCAGCAGCCACAAGGTCACGAACACAATCGAGCCCGGAATCTTCGGCCGGTCACCCCAGCTCAGGCTGCTGTGCAGCATCGGGATCAACCCGGCCAGCACGGCGGCGAGCACCATCAGGAACAGCTGGGTTTGCAGGCGTCTGGTGCTGATCCGCCGCTCCAGGCGACGGGCCAGGCGCATCATGATCACCAGGCTGCGCTCGAACAGGCGCTTGCCGTTGAACAGGCCAATCACCGGCGGGTATTTGAAACGCCCGTGCTTGAACTGGTTGCGCAGCAGCAGGTAGAGCACGATGCCGCCGGACATGGCGACCAGGCTCATGATCATCGGCGCGTTCCAGCCGTGCCAGATCGCCAGGCTGTATTCAGGCAAGGTGCCGCCGACGACGGGCAGGGCAGCGGCAGCCAGTAACGAGCCGACCACTTGCGCCGGGAAAATCCCCACGATCAGGCAGGTGAACACCAGCAATTCCACCGGCGCACGCATCCAGCGTGGCGGTTCGTGCGGGGTGTGCGGCAGGTCGGTGGCGGTCGGGCCGAAGAACACATCAACCGTGAAGCGCAGCGAATAGGCGACGCTGAACGTGCCGGCGATGGTCGCGACGATGGGCAGGGTCAACTCGATCCAGGCGGTCGCGTTGATGAACACGGTTTCGGCGAAGAACATCTCTTTCGACAGGAAACCGTTGAGCAACGGCACGCCAGCCATTGAGGCGCTGGCGACCATGGCCAACGTCGCGGTGAACGGAATCAGTTTGATCAGGCCGCTGAGCTTGCGAATGTCGCGTGTGCCGCTTTCGTGGTCGATGATCCCGGCGGCCATGAACAGCGATGCCTTGAAGGTGGCATGGTTGAGGATGTGAAACACGGCGGCCACGGCAGCCAGTGGACTGTTCAGGCCCAGCAGCAGGGTGATCAGGCCGAGGTGGCTGATGGTCGAGTACGCGAGCAGGCCTTTGAGGTCGTTCTGGAACATCGCGCAGTACGCGCCGAGTAACAGGGTGCAGGCACCAGCGCCGCTGACGATGTAGAACCATTCCTCGCTGCCGGACAACGACGGCCACAGCCGCGCCAGCAGAAACACCCCGGCCTTGACCATGGTCGCCGAGTGCAGATAAGCAGAGACCGGTGTCGGCGCCGCCATCGCGTGGGGCAGCCAGAAGTGGAAGGGGAATTGCGCGCTTTTACTCAGGGCGCCGATCAGAATCAGGGGCAGCAGAAGAGGGTAGAGGGCATGTGCGCGAATCAGATCGCCGGCGGCCAGGACCTTGTCCAGGTCATAGCTGCCGACCACATGGCCAAGCAACATGACCCCCGCCAGCAGGCACAAACCGCCCGCGCCAGTGACCATCAGCGCCATGTAAGCGCCGCGTCGCGCATCGGCGCGATGGTGCCAATAGCCGATCAACAGGAATGAAAAGAGGCTGGTCAGCTCCCAGAAAAACACGATCTGGATCAGGTTGCCGGAAATCACCAGGCCGAGCATGGCGCCCATGAACGCCAGGAAAAACGCGAAGAACCGCGGCACCGGATCGTCCGGCGACATGTAGTAGCGAGCGTACAACGACACCAGCGTGCCGATGCCCAGCACCAGCATCGAGAACAGCCAGGCAAACCCGTCCATGCGCAGAACGAAGTTCAGGCCGAGGCTGGGTAGCCAGAAAAACTCTTCGCGAATGACGCCACCATGGGCGATCTGCGGGTACAGGAGTGCGACCTGGACGGTGCCTATGAGGGCAACGACGCCAGCCAACAAAGATTCAGTGTTACGCGCGTTGTGCGGCAGCACGGCTGCCAGACAGCTGCCGACAAAGGGCAGAAGCAGTAGAACTATCAGGGACATAGGCTTCTAATCTGCGGAAGTTTGTGAAGCATCATACGTGCCAGTCCCCGGATCACCAAACGGCAAGCTGTGGCAGAATCCTACAAGGTAGACGGAAAATGCCTGATTCACATTGTTTCAGAGGGCTGTGTTCAGTGGGGCTGGACCCTTTGTGAGCCGGCTTGCTGCGGGCGGCGTTCCGACGATGGTGTACTTATGGCTGGCGTGTTTTTTTGATGGTGTACATATCCATTGCTGCGGTAACGGCCACTATTGGTTTCGCCCTTACGGCGAGTCACTTGGAAAAGCCCCAAGTAACCAAGGGCTCTTGCCCCTGTCGTTCGGTGCCTCGCTGTGGCTCGGCATGCCCTCGCTCCGGTCCTGCTCCGTGGGCCCGCCGCCATCGGCCATCCATGGCCGGGGGCGGCTAACCCGGCATCCATGCCGGGTTGCCCACTGCGCAGAACCTGCGCTCGGCCTCTCGAGGGGGCGCTCAGATCAAAAGCGGAAGGCGAGCTAACGCTCGGCCTGATGAGTGGTGGAAATCAAAAGCGTACGCGATTTCCTGTAGGAGCGAGGCTTGCCCGCGAAAAACGACCGGACGACGCGTTCATTCAGACAGCCCGCGTTATCGTCCATCGCCGGCAAGCCGGCTCCTACAGGAGGGATGTGTACATGGCGACCAGCAACACCGGAATATCGCAATCATTGTTGGTCATCTATATGTGCGGGTTCATGCGTCACCTTCCGCTTGAGCGGCGTGCATGCCGTCAATAGAGGCCTGCACCAGTGAACGCGCGGTGCCGATCATATGTTTGCTCGCCCAACGCAGGGTTGCGACGTGCTCCGGTAGCGTTGCGTTGGGAGCTTGATGGGCGAGGGCTTCGGCGCAGCTGAGGTAGACCGAGGCATGTTCCAGGGCGTCGAGCAGCGGGATGTCGGGTTGTACAGCGAAGAGGTGAAGGTCGACGTGGTCGCACGGGGCGAAAGGTGTGTGTTTTGTGGTTGCGTTGGTCATTGGTGTAACTCCTTAGATATCAAGAGCCGCCACCAGGTCGCCGTCAAACGAAGGGGTGGCAACTGTGCGCAGGTTGACGGACCGGTCTAAGGTACCCGGCGCACCCGGAAGTGCCCCGCGCACAGTCACCATTAAGCTTTGTACCGAGCACGTAAGTGCACGAGCAAAGTTGGAAGACAATGCACACCTTAGTACCGCCGAGCCGTCAAACCCGATCACGAATGAGTCGTGACAGGCGCGAGGATAGGGAGTGAGGGCCAGTCAGTCAACCGGCGAAAGGCCGGAAACAGCTGCACTTCTTGTAGGCTTATTCCGGCCATGCTTTCGTGCGTTTTAATACGTGGCTGACCTATCCGGTTCTTGCCAGAGTGTTCGCGGGGTGGGCGTCTGGCCCCTTCGCAAGCAAGCCCGCTCCCACATTTGATCCATGGTGCACAGGAGATCAAATGTGGGAGCGGGCTTGCTCGCGAAGACGATTTATCAGGCGCTTCAAATCTTGAGGTTTACCCCTGAGTTTCGCGCTCCAACTCTTCCTCGACCGCAGCAGCCTTACCCTTGGTCTTCAACTCACTCACAATCACTGCCGCCACAATCAACCCCGCGCCCACCAACGCAATCGCCGGCAACCGCTCCCCGGCGATTCGCCCGACGATTCCGGCCCACACCGGTTCACCGGCATAGATCAACGTCGCCCGCGTCGGCGAAACGCTCTTCTGCGCCCAGTTCATCGCCACCTGAATCGCCGCGCTCGCCGCGCCGAGGCCGAGGGCGCTGCACAGCAATAACCATGAAAAGTCAGGAATGACTTCCTGAGTCGGCACCACCAACAAGAATGACAACACCGAAGTGGTCGCCAATTGCACCACTGTCACCCGGCGCACATCGACCTGGCCCGCGTAGGTGCTGATCAGAATAATCTCCGCGGCAATCGCGATGGCGCTGATCAGCGTGGCGATTTCACCCGGACTGAAGTTGAACGAAGCGCCCGCTGGCCCCGACAGCAACATCAACCCGGTAAACGCCAGCATGATCCCGATGCTCGGCATCAACCCCGGGCGCCGCCCCAGCACCAGCCATTGCAGCAACGGCACGAAGGGTACGTACAGCGCGGTAATAAAGGCCGACTGACTGCTTGGAATGCTCTGCAGCCCGACGGTCTGCAAACCGTAACCGAGCATGATCGCCACGCCGATAAAGGCGCCGGCCTTGAGTTCGAACAGGGTCATTTCCCGCAGATGACGCCAGGAGAACAGGGCGACGATGCACGCGGCGGCGGCAAAGCGCAGGCCGACGAAGAACATCGGGCCGCTGACGGTCATCGCGTGCTGCACCAGCAAGAAGGTCCCGCCCCAGACCATGGTGATCAGCACCAGCACGCACTCGGCCTTGCTGAACTTGCGGGAAGAAGCCGGGGAAGAGTTCAACGACGTCATGACCTTGCGCGCTACCTGAGGGCGACGCACAATGCGCCGAATGTTGCGCAGTATACTGCCCAACTCCGACAAGTGAGCAATATAGTGCACAAAGATTCAACGCAGCGGGCTTCGGTCCTTCAGCACGTCAGCCTGAACGTTCGGCGTCTGCGCCACGCCGCCGACATGAGCCAGACCGCGCTCGCCGAGAAGTCCGGGGTCAGCCGCCGGATGCTGGTGGCCATCGAGGCCGGCGAGAAGAACGTCAGCCTGACCACCCTCGACCGCGTGGCCGAAGCGCTGGATGTGGCCTTCAGCGACCTGATCCAGGCGCCGGACGCCCGCGACCCGAGCCGCATCAACGAAGTGGCCTGGGCCGGGGTGATTCCGGGCAGCAAAGCCGTGTTGTTGTCCAAAGCCACCGCCACCCGCGAAGTGGAACAGTGGGAGTGGTGCCTGCAACCAGGGGAGATTTATCCGTCGCAACCGGATGCAGAAGGTTGGAGCGAACAGATCTACGTGTTCGAAGGTTGCCTGACTCTGATGGTGCGCGACACGCCGCATAACATCGGCGCGGGGGAGTTTTTCATGTTCGCCAGCAACCAGCCTCATTCCTATCGCAACGATGGGGAAGTGGCGACGCGATTTGTGCGAAATGTGGTGATCTGATTTCGGATACCGCTCATCTGAAATGATGCGCTACCTGTTATTTATGACAGTAGGCGGGCGGGGTGATTGTTCTTTAAATATCGTTCAGTACGTTGTACTCGTGACTTGCCCTGACTGCCGGGTAGGGTTTGCCCGACCGTCCACTGAACGGAGTTGGATAAATGGCTTTATTACCAGCGCTCCAAATGAAAGAAGCTGTAGGTGGGGTGATTAAACTTACAGATGTTCCGGCGGATGGCGCTACGGCCCTCATTCCTGAGCCCGACAATAATTTTCCCCGTGAAGATGTCAGCGTGTTTATTGAGCGTCAGGAGTATCTGCTGAAGCTCGGCGTGCCGACCGATGGCTATTATCAAGTAAAAGTGCCAAAAAGTACTTTGCTTGATCATGTAGGGCCGAACAAACAGTTCAAATACATCATCTGGCATGACGCGACCGGAGACCTCTCTGATTCAATAAATTACGAGATCTTGCGTTCTTGATTGAATGGAATAGCAAAGCGCTCGACCTCTACCAAAGGGTCGAGCGTTTTGCTGTCAGAAGTGTTTGTCGAGCAACAGTAAATCCACAGATTGTCTCGCTTCATTTAGTTAAGTTATTTAAGTTTTGCCGGTAACGTACTGATTAATAAAGATTAAAAATATTGGCACGACTTCTGTAGAGGTGTTTGGGTATTCAACTGACGCTGGAGTCGCGTAATGACAATCTCAGCCCAACCCCCTCGCACCGTCCACGTCATCCATTCGGATGCCGAGGCAATCGCCGTCGCTCACAAACTCGCTGCACGCTTCGCCATCGAGGCCAGCGTGCGTGATCGCGAGCGCCGCTTGCCGGTTGCCGAGCTCGACGAGTTTTCCGCCAGCGGCCTCTGGGGCATCACCGTTCCCAAGGCTTACGGTGGCGCCGGTGTTTCCTACGTGACCGTCGCCGAAGTGATCAAGATCATTTCGGCCGCCGACTCTTCCCTCGGCCAGATCCCGCAAAACCACCTCGGCGTGCTCGACATCCTGCTGCAAACTGCCACCGAAGAGCAGAAGCGTTACTACTTCGGCAAAGTCCTGCAGGGTTACCGCTTCGGCAACGCCTTCTCCGAAGCCAAAAGCAAAAACGCCGGGGCCTTCGAAACCCGCATTCGTTTCGACAAGGACACCGCGCAGATCGACGGCGAGAAGTTCTACTGCACCGGCGCGCTGTTTGCGCACATCGTCCCGGCGGTGGCGGTCAACGAGCAGAACCAGGCGTTCATCGCGTTCATCGAGCGCGACAATCCCGGCCTGACCGTGATCGACAGTTGGGACGGTTTTGGCCAGCGCACCACCGCCAGCGGCGGCGTCACGTTGAATGCGGTGAAGGTGCCGTTGAACGCGGTGATCCCGGCTCACAAAGCGTTCGACGAACCCACCGCCGACGGCCCGATTTCACAGATCATCCAGGCCGCAGTGGACACTGGCATTGCTGTCGGCGCGCTGGAAGAAACCAAGCGCTATGCCCGTGAATCCCGGCCATGGATCGACAGCGGACAGGATCACGGTTGGCAGGACCCGTTCAGCATCGCCGCCATCGGCGACCTCGAATGGCGGGTCCACGGCACCGAAGCGATCCTCAAGAAAGCCGGGCTAGCCATCGACGCGGCGTTGCTCAATCCCAATGACGACACGGTGGCCCACGCGTCGGTGGTGGTCGCCCAGGCCAAAGTTCTCTCTGCGGAAATCGCGCTGCTCGCCAGCAGCAAACTTTTCGAACTGGCCGGGACCCGCTCGGTGCTCGGCAAGCACAACCTCGACCGCCACTGGCGCAACGCCCGCACGCATACGCTGCACGATCCGGCACGCTGGAAATACCACCTGATCGGCAACTACCTGCTCAACGGCGTCAAGCCTGCGCGCCACGCCTGGAACTGAGGAGTCCACCATGAATGCCTTGACCCAACCGATTGCTGCCGGGCAACCCCTGGCCAAGAGTCAGCACGATTTGCACAACGCCCGCAGTTTGCTCGATGCGACCCTGCGCTTCGTTCGTCAGCAGAGCAAAACCACGGACGATCCGTTTGTCATCAGCCGTTTCGGCGATGTGCACATCCGCATCGAAGTTGCCGCCGCGCTGCTCGAACGTGCGGAAGAATTCTTGAATAGCCATGAAGACGCCACTGAGGTCAGCGTCGCCATTGCCGAGTCTCACCTTGCCAGTGCAGAGGCGCTGAGCGCGGTCAGCGATGCTGAATTCGAACTGACTGGGCAGCGCACTGTGTTGGCTGGATCTCTGCAGGACCCGTTGCGCTGGAAGCTTCACCTTATTGGCAATTTTCGACTGAATGGCATTCATCCGGCGAAGTTTTCTTAGGTAGCTTCCGGACAAATAAAAAAGTTTTTCGATAACAACTCCAAGCCTGTCGCAATGACAGGCTTTGTCGTAGCCGAATTCGTGCTCGACGCGGCCAGTTAAACCTCCGTTACCACTCGTCTGAAACGCATGTTGACCTGTTATTTCTGACAGTAGACGCCCTCGCATTACCGGTTTTATATATAAGTCAGTGCAAGTGCATGCACTAACCCAGATTGGGTGTCGAAATCCGAGCCAATCCGAAAGTTATATTTGATTTTTAAAGGGAAGTGCGAAATGTCAAACGAACTGGATGCTCCAAAGGTGGAAGTAACGAAGTTTAATTTTGAAATTTCTACTCCTCCGTCGACTAATAAAAATGCGAAAAAAGGTCAGCTTGTCCATGGCTGGTTTAAGCCAGGGGAACTTAATTATTTTTCGTTAGGTACACACGAAGTGAAAAAAGATGGCGGGCAAGCAAATTTTACAATTGAAAAGAACCACGAAAAGCTAAAGGGCCAAAAAACTGTAGCGTTTAGATATGATCTGGAAAATGCAGACGGCAGTGAGCGGCATAAGTCGACTGCCGTTACAGTTGCAAACCCTGGTTCTTGATTATTAATAGTTGATATGCAAATAAGTGCTCTTGTCTGCCTGCAGATTCGAGCGCTTTCAACCGCAGGTGTTGCTCTGCAAACAGTTGTTCAGCATTTTGTGTTGTCAGATGGATTCCTGCTTCTTGTCGTACGGCATGAAGTGTCGAAGTTTAGTGGCTTATCTATTATGGCGCGACTCCTGCATTAGGACTCTCATATCCATCAGGAGTCCGAAAGTCATGTTGTCCACTTCTGCTATTCCCCGTTTTAATCGCACTATCGCCTGCGCGGTTTCAGGAGTATTGCCTGATGCCTCGTGAAATCCGCCTCAACGCTTTCGACATGAACTGCGTCGGTCACCAGTCGCCCGGTTTATGGGCGCACCCACGGGACCGCTCATGGCAGTACAAAGACCTCGAATACTGGACCGACCTGGCGAAAATTCTCGAGCGCGGCAAGTTCGACGGATTGTTCATCGCCGACGTGCTCGGCATCTACGACGTCTACAACGGCAACGGTGATGCGGCGATCCGTCAGGCGGCGCAGGTGCCGGTCAACGATCCGTTGCAACTGATTCCGCCGATGGCGCTGGTCACCGAACATCTAGGTTTTGGCCTGACTGCGTCGCTGTCGTTTGAACACCCGTATCCGTTCGCCCGACGCCTGTCGACCCTCGATCACCTGACCAAGGGTCGCGCCGGCTGGAACATCGTCACCTCGTACCTGGAGAGTGGCGCGAAGAACCTCGGGCAGAAAAACCAGACTGAACACGACGCCCGCTACGACTTCGCCGAAGAGTACCTGGAGGTTTGCTACAAACTCTGGGAAGGCAGTTGGGAAGAGGGCGCGATCCTGCGGGATCGCGAGCGTCGGATTTTCAGTGACCCGAGCAAAATCCATGAGATCCAGCACGTCGGCAAACACTTCCAGGTGCCGGGCATTCACCTCTGCGAACCGTCACCGCAACGCACGCCCGTGTTGTACCAGGCCGGGGCATCGAGTCGCGGCAAGCAGTTCGCCGCTGAACATGCCGAATGCGTGTTTGTGGCAGCGCCGTCGAAAGTGCTGCTGAAAAAGACCGTGGCCGACATCCGTCGTCGCGCCGCCGAGGCCGGGCGTGATCCGTCGAAGATCCTGATCTTCAACCTGCAAACGGTGATTCTCGGCGAGACCGACGCCAAGGCCAAAGCCAAATTCGAGGAATACAAAACCTGGGTTAGCTACGAAGGTGCGATGGCATTGATTTCGGGCTGGACCGGGATCGATTTCAGTCAGTTCAAACCGGATGAACCGCTCAAGCATGTGCACACCAACGCCATTCAATCGGCGGTGGAAGCGTTCTCCACGGCCGATCCGAACAAGGTCTGGACGCCGAATGAACTGGCGGACTGGGTCGGAATTGGCGGGTTTGGTCCGCTGTTTGTCGGCAGCCCCGAGACGGTTGCCGATCTTTTGCAGGAGTGGGTTGAAGAGACCGATGTGGACGGCTTCAACCTGGCCTATGCGCTGACGCACGAAACCTTTATCGACGCCGTGGAACTGCTGGTGCCGGAGTTGCAGAAGCGTGGGGTCTACAAGACCGAGTACGCACCGGGGACCTTGCGCGAGAAGTTGTTCGGGGAGGGCGCGCGGTTGCCGGAGATACATCCGGGAGCGGGGTATCGGGATTTGGCGGGGTTGCGGCAGCAGGAGAGGAAGGTGGTGTCTGCCTAGACGCCATCGTCGGAACGCCGCCCGCAGCAAGCCGGCTCCTACAGGGTTTTGTGTCATGCACAAATATCACTGGCGACACGAAACCTGTGGGAGCGAGCCTGCTCGCGAAGGGGCCAGCACATCCAGCATTGATGTCGGCTGTCACGCCGCCATCGCCAGCAAGCCGGCTCCTACAGGATTTTGTGTCATGCACAAATATCACTGGCGACACGAAACCTGTGGGAGCGAGCCTGCTCGCGAAGGGGCCGGTACATCCAGCATTGATGTCGGCTGTCACGCCGCCATCGCCGGCAAGCCGGCTCCTACAGGGTTTTGTGTCGTGCACAAATATCGCTGGCGACGCGAAACCTGTGGGAGCGAGCCTGCTCGCGAAGGGGCCGGCACATCCAGCATTGATGTCGGCTGTCACGCCGCCATCGCCAGCAAGCCGGCTCCTACAGGATTTTGTGTCATGCACAAATATCACTGGCGACACGAAACCTGTAGGAGCGTGGCTTGCCCGCGAAGGGGCCGGTACATCCAGCATTGATGTCGGCTGTCACGCCGCCATCGCCAGCAAGCCGGCTCCTACAGGGTTTTGTGTCGTGCACAAATATCGCTGGCGACACGAAACCTGTGGGAGCGAGCCTGCCCGCGAAGAGGCCAGTACATCCAGCATTGATGTTGGCTGTCACGCCGCTATCGCCGGCAAGCCGGCTCCTACAGGGGATGGTGGTGTTTTAGAGATTTTGGCCCAGCGGACCACCGCACGCTTTTGCCCATGAACAGGAGGTCAACCCATGAGCGTGCATGAACTCAAACGTCCGCCCCTCGCGGACACCGCCGAGTGGCGGGTCGAGCTGCCCACGGCGCTGGAGCAATTGCGTCACTGGGCGCAGGTCAGTCCGTTGCAGCCGGCGCTGCGTCACAAGCGCCATGGCCAGTGGTTTGTCTGGCGCTGGATCGATGCCCTGCGCGATGTCGAGCGTTTGGCCGACGGCTTGCGCCAGCAAGGTTTTACCGAAGATTCGAGGTTGGCCCTCAGCGGTGCGTTCGAACCGAATTTGTTGCTGTTGGCCCTGGCCGCACAACACATCGGCGGGCAGTTGCTGACTCTGCCGGACAACCTCGACCCCGAATCCCTGCACAAAATCCTCTGGCGCAGCGGGCCGACGCACGCCTTCGTTCAAGGCCGGCAGACCCGGCAACTGTGGCTCAATCAGGGCCAAACGCTGCTGAACTTCAACGAGCTGCTTGGCCCGGTGGACACTCCGCAGCGCCTCAACCGTTGGCGCCAGAACGCGCAACTGTGGAGCGAAGAGGGCACGCAATGGCAGGCCGGCCTGACGGTGTTGCTTGAGCAATGGCTGAGCAGCGGCCAATCCCTGGCTTTCCCGGAAAGCCCCGGCAGTGCCAGTCGCGACCGGCGTGAGGTGGCGCCTTCGGGGCTGCTGCTGTCGGCCGAACGCCTGCAACTGCTGGCCGAGGAAATCGACAGTCGCCTCGCCGCGCAAGGCACCTGGCGTCGACGTCTTTGCGAGTGGGCCATCGCTCACCCGGAAAAAGGCCTGCAACGCCTGATCAAGAATCGCGTTCGGCGACTGCTCGGTTTTCACAACCTGCATTACATCTGGCAGGCCACGCGCACGCCTGAGGTGAAAGCCGCGCCAACCTGGCTCACTGAATTCAAACGGGACATCGCATGACTTCGACCGATTCCATCCTGCAAGTCAGCGGCATTTCCCTGTCCTTCAAAGGCGTGAAAGCGATCAACGAGCTGTCCTTCGACGTGCGTCGGGGCGAGATCTGCGCGCTGATCGGCCCCAACGGCGCGGGCAAGAGTTCGCTGCTCAACGTGCTGAACGGCGTGTACCGCTTCGACGCCGGTTCGATTGTCTTTGAGCAACAGCCGTTCAAACGGATCGACCCGTTGACCGCTGCGCGCCGAGGCATTGGCCGCACGTTCCAGAACAACGCGTTGTTCAAGAAAATGAGCGTGATCGACAACATCCTCACCGGCCTGTCGCGGCACTTGCGCAGCAGCTTCATCGAACAGGCACTCAACCTGCCGCGAGCACGCCGCGAGGCCGAAGCCTTCCGCCAACAAGCCCAGGGCATTCTCGAATTTCTTGAGCTGCAGGCGCATCGCGATGTGCCGGTGGGCAATCTGTCCTACGGCCTGCAAAAACGCGTAGAGCTCGGCCGTGCCTTGATCGCCGGTCCGCGCCTGTTGCTGCTGGATGAGCCGATGGCCGGGATGAACGCCGAAGAGAAACAGGAAATGGCCCGTTTAATCGCCGACATCAACCGCGACCTCGGCACCACGGTGGTGTTGATCGAGCACGATATGAGCGTGGTCATGGGCCTGTCCGACCACGTCGTGGTCCTCGATTACGGGCGCAAGGTCGGCGACGGCACGCCGGCCGAAGTGCAGGCCGATCCCGAAGTGATCGCGGCGTATCTGGGAGTGGTGCACTGATGACGTTCTTCTTCGAAACCCTGCTCGGCGGCTTGCTCGCCGGGACCATGTATTCGCTGGTCGCCATCGGCTTCGTGCTGATCTACAAGGCCAGCGGCGTGTTCAATTTTGCCCAGGGCGCGATGCTGTTGTTCGCCGCGCTGACCTTCGTCAGCCTGCACGATCAGGGCGTGCCGTTTGCCCTGGCGTTGTTGCTGACCGTGGTGGTGATGATCATCGGCGCGTTGCTGATCGAACGGCTGGTGCTGCGGCCACTGGTCAACCGCTCGCAGATCACCTTGTTCATGGCCACGCTTGGGCTGTCCTTCATCATCGAAGGCCTGGCACAAGGCTTGATGGGCTCGCAAGTGCGGGCGCTGGACTTAGGGATAGACGACGTGCCGGTGTTCATCGGCGGGATGATGGTCAGCCAGTTCGACCTGATCGCCGCCGCTGCCGCCATCGTCCTGGTGACGGTGCTGGCGTTGCTGTTCAACAAGACCCGCATCGGCGTGTCGTTGCGGGCGGTGGCGGATGACACCACCGCCGCGCTGTCGATCGGCATCAACCTCAACCGGATCTGGCAGATCGTCTGGGCCGTGGCTGGGGTTGTCGGGTTGGTGGCGGGACTGCTTTGGGGCGCTCGCCAAGGGGTGCAGTTTTCGCTGTCGCTGGTGGTGCTCAAAGCGTTGCCGGTGCTGATCATCGGTGGCTTCACCTCGATTGGCGGGGCCATCGTCGGCGGGCTGATTGTCGGCGCGGCGGAGAACCTCGCCGAGGTCTACGTCGGTCCGCTGATCGGCGGCGGCATCACCCCGTGGTTCGCCTATGTCCTGGCCTTGGCCTTCCTGTACATCCGTCCCGCCGGCCTGTTCGGCGAGCGCGCCATCGAGCGAGTCTGAACCCATGACCATTTCCCTTGCCCGCGAAACCGCGCCGTCGGTGTTGATCCAGCGTCGTATCCCGTTTGGACTGCTTGGCCTGTTATTGATCGCCTTCGTGGTCGTGCCGCTGACCGGCAACGACTATTGGTTGAACGCAATCCTGATCCCGTTTCTGGTGCTGTCCCTGGCCGGCCTCGGCCTGAATCTGCTCACCGGATACACCGGCCAGACCTCGGTCGGCGCCGCCGGGTTCATGGCGGTCGGGGCGTTTGCCACGTATGGATTTTTGCTGCGCTTGCCTGAGCTTGGCTTGCCCGTCGCGCTGCTCGGCGGCGGGCTGATCAGCGCGGTGGTGGGGTTTGTTTTCGGCCTGCCGAGCTCGCGGATCAAAGGCTTTTACCTGATGGTCACCACGCTGGCGGCGCAGTTTTTCCTGGAGTGGCTGTTCGTCAAATTCCCCTGGTTCTACAACTACGGTTCGTCCGGGACCATTTCCGCACCGAAACTCGCGCTGTTCGGCCACGACCTGAACACGCCGCTCGGTCGCTATCTGCTGACCCTGACCACCGTACTGTTGCTGACCTGGGTGGCGGTGAACCTGGTGAAAAGCCAGATCGGCCGCAACTGGATGGCGATCCGCGACATGGACACTGCCGCAGCGGTAATCGGCATTCCGGTGGTGCGCTACAAACACCTGGCGTTCGCCGTCAGTTCGTTCTACCTCGGCATCGCCGGCGCGCTGTGGGCCTTCGCCTACCTGGGCACCGCCAGCGCCAGCAGTTTCGATATCAACCGGTCGTTCCAGATCCTGTTCATCATCATTATCGGCGGCATGGGCAGCATCGCCGGCAACTTCGTCGGCGCGGCGTTCATCAGCCTGTTGCCGATCCTGCTCAGCCACGCCGGGCAAGCCTTGTTTGGTGGTTCGGTGGACGCCGGGCAGTTGCAGAACCTGCAAAAAATCATCTTCGGCGTGCTGATCATCCTGTTCCTGATCAAGGAACCGGAAGGCCTGATCCGCCTGCTGGGCAACCTTCGTGAACGGCTGAGTCACTGGCCGCTGCGCTTCTGAATCCTTTCCATTATTAGATAGAGAGACAACATGCGTGCATCCTTGAAACGTTCGTTGGTCGGCGCCGCTTTGACGCTGGCCGTTTTCAGCAGTGCAGTGCCGGTGGTCCAGGCCTCGGCCGACCAGCAATTCTTCCCGTTGGCCACCTATCGCGTCGGCGCCTACGCCTCCAGCGGCGTGCAGGTGTGGGCCGGGATGCTCGATTACCTGAACTACATCAACGATGTGGAAGGCGGAATCAACGGCGTCAAACTGGTGTGGCAGGAATGCGAAACCGAGTGGACGGCGGAGAAGGGCATCGAGTGCTACGAGCGCTTCAAGAAAGGCCTGGATGGAGCGCCGGTGGCGATCTACTCACCCAACGGCGCGCCGGCGGCCTATGCGCTGAGCGAGCGCGCGGAAGTCGACAAGATCCCGCTGATTACCCTCGGCTACGGGCGTACCGAAGCCACCGACGGCACGGTGTTCCCGTACAACTTCCCGGTGATGCTGACCTTCTACAGCGAGGCATCGAGCCTGATCAATTACATCGCTCAGCGCGAGGGCGGTTTCGACAAACTCAAGGGCAAGAAGATTGCCACGGTCTATCACGACTCCGCTTATGGCCGGGAAACCCTCGGCCCGCTGAAACTGTTGGCGGAGAAATACGGCTTCGAGAACATCCAGATTCCGGTGGCCGATCCGGGTAACGAGCAATCGGCGCAATGGCGGCAGATTCGCCAGGTCAACCCGGACTGGGTGTTCCTGCGCACCTGGGGCGTGTCGACTCCGGTCGCCGTGAAAACCGCCGCGCGTTTCGGCTTTCCGGTGGACCACATCGTCGGCGACATCTGGGCCAGTTCCAGCGAAGACGTGTTGCCCGCAGGCGCCGCCGCCAAGGGTTATCTGGCACTGACGCCATACCCCGCAGGCGCTGATTTCGAGATCCACAAACGCCTCAAGCAATTCATCCTCGACAAGGGCAAGAGCGACCTCAAGGACCTGAAAAATTTCGGCAGCGTCTACTACAACTCCGGGCTGGTGAATGCCGCTGTCATGGTGGAAGCGATCCGTACTGCGCAAGGAAAATTCGGCAAGCGTCCGTTGAACGGCGAAGAAGGTCGCTGGGGGCTGGAGCACCTGAACATCGACGATGCGCGGCTCAAGGACATGGGTTATTTCGGCCTGATGCAAAACCTCAAATTGTCCTGCAAGGATCACGAGGGCGGCGGTTCGGCGCGGGTACAGCAGTGGGACGGCGCGAACTGGACGCTGATCAGCGACTGGATCGCCGCCGACCGTGCCTTGTTGCGGCCGTTGATCGATGAAAAATCCGCCGCGTTCGCCAAGGAAAAAGGCCTGACGCCACGCACCTGCACCGGGGATGAATAAACCATGAGCCAAGCCGCCAGCGACATTGCCGCCAACGACCTGTTGCGAGTCAACGACATCGAGGTGATCTACGACGGCGCGATCCTGGCCGTGGCCGGGGTTTCGCTGACGGTGCCCAAGGGCGGCATCGTCGCGTTGCTGGGTGCTAACGGCGCGGGCAAAAGCACCACGCTGAAGGCGATTTCCGGGCTGGTGCGGGCCGAGCGGGCGGAGGTCAGTCGCGGCACGATCGAGTTTCTCGGCCGCGATACGGCGGGTGTCGATCCCAGTCTGCGGGTGCGCCAAGGAATGGTGCACGTGCTGGAAGGTCGCCACGTGTTCCCGCAGTTGACGGTCGAAGACAATTTGCGCAGTGGCGGCTTCGTGCGCGGCTTGAACCGCCAGGACCTGGCCCGGGACCTGGAGCGGATTTACACCTGGTTCCCGCGCCTGAAAACCAAGCGCAAGACCCAGGCCGGACTGACGTCCGGTGGCGAGCAGCAGATGGTCGCCATCGGCCGGGCGTTGATGACGCGTCCTACTTTGGTACTGCTTGATGAACCTTCCATGGGTTTGGCGCCTATTATCGTCCAGGAGATTTTCGAGATCGTCGCCCAACTCAATCGCGACGAGCAGGTGAGCTTTCTGATTGCCGAGCAAAACATTAATGTGGCGCTCAAGTACGCTTCACAGGCCTATGTCCTCGACACCGGCCGGGTGGTGTTGTCCGGCAGCAGCGAGGCGCTGTTGGCGCGGGGCGATCTGCATGACTTTTATTTAGGTAAACACTGAGCAGTGAGAACGCCATGACTGAAACCCAACGCGGACAGGCGACCGACGCCATCCGCCATGCGGACATCCTGATCGTCGGCGGTGGCCTCAGCGGCGCGATGCTGGCGGCGCAGCTGTTGCGTCTGCCCGGTAAACGTTCGTTGCTGGTGATCGAGCCCCGGGCAGAACTTGGACGGGGCGAGGCCTACAGCGCGGTCGAGTTGGGCCATACGCTCAACGGCAACGCGGCGCGCATGAGCGTCGACCCGGACAACGCCGACGACCTGACGCAATGGCTGACCGAGTACATCGCCGGCGGTGGCTGGCCGGAGTCCGATGAGCAGCATGTGCCGGTCAGTGAGCTGTTTCCGCCCCGGGGGATTTTCGGGTTGTACGTGCAGCAACGGTTGGCCGAAGCGCAAGCCCTGGGCGCGTTGAATGGCTCGACGGTCGAGCATGTGCGGGCCGAGGTGGTGGACTTGCAGACGCTGGATGATTCGGTGCGCCTGAGCTTGAGTGACGGCCAGCGGTTGCAGGGCGCTTATGCGGTGCTGGCGACCGGGATGTTTCCAGCTGCGCGCACGCCGCAGACCGAGTCAAGTGGCTTGAACGCTGCGGCGCTTGATCCCTGGGATGTTGCCGCGATGCGTGAGCTGGATCCGCAATCGACAGTGTTGATCATCGGTTCGGGCCTGACCATGGTCGATGCCGTGGTGTCGCTGGAACAGGCCGGGCATCGCGGGCCGATCGAAGTGTTTTCGCGGCATGGCTTGCTGCCGCACGTGCGTCGACAACCACCGGCGTGGGTGGATTTTCTTGCCGAGGATCACAGTATTCGTACGCCGCGACAGTTGGTGCGGGAACTGCGTCGGCATTGCCGGGATGCCATTGAACAGGGTATCGACTGGCAGGCGCCGCTGGATACGGTGCGGGCGCATATCGGTCGGTTGTGGAGTCAGGCGACGGATGGGCAGCGTCGGCAGTTTGTGCGGCATGTGCGGCCGTGGTGGGAAAGTCATCATCACCGGTCGCCGCCGTTGAGTGCCGAGTTGGTTGCACGATTGCACGGGGAAGGGCGGTTGCGGATTCAGGCGGCTTCGTTCAAAGGGCTGGAGCCGGCTTCGGGCGGTGTCAGTATCTGTATTCGTCGACGTGGTGAAGCGCAAACGGTTGTCGTCAGTGGCGCGGCGTTGATCAATTCCAGTGGCATCGAGTACGACTGGCGACGGGTGGCGCGACCGTTGCCGCAGCAACTGTTGGCCCGAGGGTTGGTGCGGCCGGGGCCGTTGGCGCTGGGGATTGCGGCGGCGGTTGATGGCGCGGTGCTGGGTGGTGATGGGCAGGTTGCGAGTCGACTGTTTGCCATGGGGCCGCCGTTGCGGGGGATGTGGTGGGAGAGTACGGCGGTGACTGACGTGGCTAGTCAGGCCAAGGCTTTGGCTTTGCGCTTGGTTGGGGGGTAGGTTGGGGGTATATCCGTTTTTTTTGTGATGGCTGGTATTGGTTTCGCCCTTACGGCGAGTCACTTTGGAAAAGCCCCAAAGTAACCAAAGGGCTCTTGCCCCTTTCGTTCGGTGGCTCGCTAATGCTCGCCATGCCCTCGCTCCGGTCCTGCTCCGTGGGCCCGCCGCCATCGGCCATCCCTGGCCGGGGGCGG
>NZ_JACVBL010000028.1:0-6592 GCF_014852285.1 Pseudomonas sp. PDM02
GGTTTTGCGGTGTCCGATGCTGCTGCGTTGTGAACACAGTCCTTGTAGGAGCCGGCTTGCTGGCGATAGGGCCTTCAAACCATGCGGCGTTTCTGAGGACGCCATCGCCGGCAAGCCAGCTCCTACAAAGTTTTGCGCTGCACATGGGAGAGAGCAGATTGCATGCCACTGCGCGAAAAACGCGCTGCAGGCCGCGCAGGGACTGGGTTTCAGGGTGAGGGGAGGGAGCGGTCGGGAGCGTGGGGTGTTGATGTGCAAGCAGGCCGGTGCGTGTCAATTGCTGCTCCAGCAGCAGGCTGGCAGCAGTTGCGTTGCATATGGTTTTTGGGAATATATAAATACTAATTAAGAATTTTTTAGTCTAAACAACTTCATGCACTATTGAGCACGCGCTTTTACTGCCAGGAATGCACCATGTCGCTGATCACTCATCCAAACGCTCGCGAATTGACCAAGTCGGTGCGGGCCACCGTCCTGGTGTTCAAGGACCCGCGCTCCCAGGAATTGCTCAGCCGCATCGAGCGCCTGGCGCCCAGTGAAGCCAACACATTGATCATTGGCGAGACCGGCACCGGCAAGGAACTGGTCGCCCGGCATATCCACAATTTGAGCCGCCGCGGACGCGAACCCTTCGTGGCGGTGAACTGCGGCGCGTTTGCCGAAACCCTGGTGGAAAGTGAGCTGTTCGGCCACGAAAAAGGCGCCTTCACCGGCGCCACGACCAACAAGGCCGGGTGGTTCGAAGCGGCCAATGGCGGCACGCTGTTTCTCGATGAAATCGGTGATCTGCCGTTGAACATGCAGGTCAAACTGCTGCGGGTCTTGCAGGAGCGCGAAGTGGTGCGCCTGGGCTCGCGCACGCCGATCCCGATCAACGTAAGGCTGGTGGCTGCAACCAACGTCAACCTTGCAGATGCGGTCGTCGCCGGGCATTTTCGCGAGGACCTGTTTTACCGTCTGCACGTCGCGACCATTCGCCTGCCGCCCTTGCGCGAACGACCGGGCGACATCCTGCCGCTGGCCGAGTTTTTCCTCGAAGAACATTGCCAGCGTCTGGGCTACAACCGCGCGTCATTGAGCGTCGAAGCCGAACGCAAACTGCTGGAGCACAGCTGGCCAGGCAACATCCGCGAGCTGGAGAACTCCATTCACCACGCGTTGCTGGTGTGCCGCAATCAGCGGGTCGCCCCGGCGGATCTGCACCTGGTGGACATGCGTTCCTCCGGCATCCGCCAGGAACAGGCCAGCCAAACCAGCCACGCCGTCGCCGGCCCGGTGGACCTGGAAGCCGCCCTCAACGCGCTGTTCGAACAGAACATCCCGGACCTTTACGAACATATCGAAGAAACCATTTTCCGCGCGGCGTACCGGTTCTGCCATGGCAACCAGTTGCAGACCGGACGCCTGCTGAACATCAGCCGCAACATCGTCCGGGCGCGGCTGGAGAAAATCGGGGAGTTGAACAAGACACTGGCGGTGGAGGAATAGTCCTCGTCGTCGCTTTATTTCTGATTCGTCCACTTACAGCGAGCATTTCATGGCAACTCCCTACAAGCGTTCAGCGTTGACCCTCCTGGCAGCCTCCCTGGCGGCGATGAGTGCGTTACTCAGTCCCGGTGCTCAGGCCGAAGGCAAGATCAGCATCGCCCAGCAATTCGGCATCGGTTACCTGATTCTGGATGTGGTCCGCGACCAGCAGCTCATCGAGAAGCACGGCAAGGCCCAGGGCCTCGATATCAAGGTCGACTGGAACAGCATTTCCGGTGCCACGGCGATGAACGAAGCGTTGTTGGCCGGCGCGCTGGATGTGGTGTCGGCGGGCGTGCCACCGATGCTGACGATCTGGGATCGCACCAAGGGCAAACAGAACGTCAAGGCGATTGCCTCGCTGGGATCGATGCCCAACTATTTGCTGACCAACAACCCGAATGTGAAGAGCCTGAAGGACTTCACCGAGAAGGATCGCATTGCCGTGCCTGCGGCCGGGGTAGGGTTCCAGTCGCGCACCTTGCAGATCGAAACGGCCAGGCAGTTCGGCAATGACCACTACAAGAAATTCGACGACATCTCGATCAGCCTGGCCCATCCGGATGCGACGGCGGCATTGATCGCCGGAGGTTCCGAGATCAACGCGCACTTCTCCAGCCCGCCGTTCCAGTATCAGGAACTGCAGAATCCCAACGTGCACAAGGTGCTGAGTTCCTACGACGTGCTGGGCGGCCAGGCCACGTTCAACGTGCTGTACACCACGGAAAAATTCCACGACGAAAACCCGAAAACCTACAAGGCGTTTTACGACGCATTGGCCGAAGCGGAAAAAATCATCAAGGCCGACAAATCCGCCGCTGCCCAGACCTACATCCGCGTCGAACAATCGAAGCTGGCCCTACCGCTGGTTGAGAAAATCGTCAACGATCCAGAGATCAATTTCACGGTGGTGCCGCAGCGCACGGCGGTCTACGCCGAGAAACTGCAGGAACTGGGTGTGCTGAAGAACAAGGCGGCCAGCTGGAAGGACTACTTCTTCGAAGAAGCACACGGCGGCGCCGGCAGCTAAACACACCACAAAACCACTGTAGGAGCCGGCTTGCTGGCGATGGCGTCCTCAGACACGCCGCAGGGCATGAAGGCCTCATCGCCGGCAAGCCGGCTCCTACAAAACCGTGTTTGCAGCTCCGAAGCATCTGCACACCACAAATCCCTGTAGGAGCTGGCTTGCCAGCGATGGCGTCCTCAGGCACACCGCAGGGCATGAAGGCCTCATCGCCAGCAAGCCGGCTCCTACAGGTCCGTGTTCGCAACACCGAAGCATCTGCACACCACAAAACCACTGTAGGAGCCGGCTTGCTGGCGATGGCGTCCTCAGGCACACCGCAGGGCATGAAGGTCTCATCGCCGGCAAGCCGGCTCCTACAAGACCGTGTTCGCAGCTCCGAAGCATCTGCACACCGCAAAGCCCTTGTACGCACGCTGTCGCGGTGGCCAATGCAGGCCATAAAACTGACCTGAATCAACCCGAATGGCACGGCAATACACAGGGGGATGGCCGTTTGTCATGCGTATGGTTATGCTCGCATCGTTTTGCATTTGCCAATCATTAACAACCACAGTGATGTCATGAGCCAATCAGAGACGCGTGCGACTGCCCTTGCGCTGTATCCGGAAGATTCCCGCGAGGCCGCGGCGCTGCTCAAACAAGCCATTCCGCTGATGGTTCGTCACAACATCCCGCCCAATCCGGTGCATTACGCGCTGTGGTACACCTACAGCAAAGGTCTGGACCCCGAACTCAATCGTCATCTGGACCGGGTGGTCAAAGACTTCGATTGCTTCCCGCCGGAATCCGCCACCCGGCTTTTCCGCGACTACATCATTCGCGACGAGCTGGAAGAGGCCCGCGCCGGGCAGCAACAGGCGATCAATCTGGTGGACGACATGCAGCGCGATGTTTCGCGCAGTGTCGAAGGCAATCTCAACTTTCAGAGCAGTCTGGGACGTTGCCTGGAAATGCTCGAGTCGCCCGTCAACGAGCGCTTGCCGGGCATTTTGAGTGAGCTGCAACAAAGCACCCAGCTGATGCACAGTCAGCAGGAACAGTTCCTCACCCAATTGCACTCCGCCCAGAGCGAGATCAAGAGCCTGCGCAGCAAGCTTGAGCGTGCACAACTGGCGGCCACGCTCGATGGCCTGACCGAACTGCTCAACCGCACCGCGTTTACCCGTTTGCTGGAGCAGGCGCTGAGCAATGAGTCCCAGGGCGTCGCACTGGTCATGCTGGATATCGACCACTTCAAGCAATTCAATGATCAGTACGGTCACCCGTTGGGCGACCGAGTGCTGCAGCATGTCGGGCAGGTGTTGCGCAGTTCGTTGCCACCCCACGCCACGGCTGCGCGATACGGCGGTGAGGAGTTCTGCGTGATTCTGCAACACTGTGCCGACCTGGCGAGTGCCGCTGTTTTCGCTGAGCAACTGCGGGTGAAAATCCAGTCATTACGGATCAAGGCGCGGGTTGATGGCAAGGTGCTCGATACGATCACGGCATCCTTTGGCGTGGCCTTCGCGCAACCCGGCGAGCACCTGGACAGCCTCCTGACCCGCGCCGATGACGCGCTCTACCAGGCCAAGCGCGCAGGGCGGAACCGGGTGCATCGCTAAGCGCTGAAACGCCTTTCAAAGCGCCGGTCGGATCCATTTACTGCCGGGCTTGTGCATCGTCGTCATCCTGGTCGGCGTTATCGGACTCAAGCGGGTCACGGGAAAGCCGAGAAGTTTTGAAATAAGGCAATTTGCTGGCCCCGAAGCCCGAAAGTTACAGACAGAATCACTTTAATTTCAGGTGGTTAGGGCTGGCTTTAAATGCGAAATGTATGGATTAAGCTGATTTCATTAGGCCTGGCTGGCATCGCCGTCTCCGCCCAGGCCAAAGACCTTCAAGCCAATGACCGGTATATGTGCAGCTGGGGCGCGGGCACTGCAGCCAGAGCCCAGGAACTCAAACTGGCTGGCGTTTCCCTGTACGCCGCCCGCCAGAAATTACAGACCTACAAGTTCAGCAAACCGTGGATGCGCATGACGGCCATGGGTATTACCGAGCAAACCTACGACAGCCCGTCGCGGATCAAACCCGCGGCACTGCGCCAGAGTTTCTACGAAGATTGCGTGCGCTTTAAATTGGCGCGCAAATGACCGAGTGACCTACAACCCGTCTTCCATCAGCTTCAGATACTCGGGGCTGTCGGAGATCGAGTTGTGCCCCACGCCAGGAATAACCTTCAGGGCCGCCACGCCTTTGGCGAAATGCCCGTAGAGTTTTTCCGTGCTGGAGGGCGGGATGACTTCATCCTGCCCGGCCGCGAGCAACAGCGTCGGTATCGAGATGTGCTCGGCGTATTTCCACGATTCGAACTTGTCCTGCAGCAGCCACTTCACCGGGAATATCGGGTACTGGCGGACGGCGAGGTCTTCAAGGCTGTTGTAGGGGGTGATCAGGATCAGTCGGGAGGCCGGGCGCTGGCTGGCGAGGCGCACGGCGACGCCTGAGCCCAGGCTGCGGCCGACCACGGCGATGTGAGGATGGGTGTCGTAGACTTTGTCGAACAAGGTCAGGGCGTCGCGGGAAATCGCCTCTTCGGAAGGTGAACCGGTGCTGCCACCGAAGCCCCGATAGTGCAGCAAGTACAGGGCATGGTCGGGGAATGCCTGGGAAAATACGGGCAGGTTGCGCGAAACGTCCTCGGCATTTCCACCAAAATAGATCAGTGCATTTGGCCCGTCGTGCGGTTTGACGGTGACCTGCACCTGTGCGTCCGCCACCGATAGCGTGAGCCGCGTTTCGGGTGCCCCGAGCGCGGCGGGTTGCGGGAAGTAGATCAGGGCGCGCTGGAACACGAACAGCGCGATGCAGAGCGCCAGGTACAACGCGGTAACGATGACGATGAGATACATCAGGGGGCGTGACATTCGGCTAGCGTGAGTGGGTGGCATTGACTGCTCTGGGTCTGAGGACCGCGATGGCTTGATCGCTTTCAGAGTGTAGTTGAATCACGGTGGGGCCCTTGGGGGTGTGGTTTTTGAGGGGGGCATATCCGTTGCTGCGGTAACGGCTGCGTATGGTTTCGCCCTTACGGCGAGTCACTTTCGAAAAGCGCGAAAGTAACCAAAGCGCTTTTGCCCCTTTCGTTCGGTGCCTCGCTAATGCTCGGCATGCCCTCGCTCCGGTCCTGCTCCGTGGGCCCGCCGCCATCGGCCATCCATGGCCGGGGGCGGCTACCGCGGCATCCCTGCCGCGGTGCCCACTGCGCAGAACCTCCACTCGGCCTCTCGAGGGGGCGACTACCGCCACAGCCGCCGAGGCGGCCTGAAAGCCGACCTGGCTCTTTGGTGCACGCGTTCCCTCATTCCGGATATGTACACCGATCCCCTGTAGGAGCCGGCTTGCTGGCGATGGCGTCCTTTCAGGCGATAGATGTGTCGACTGACCCACCGCTATCGTCGGAACGCCGCCCGCAGCAAGCCGGCTCCTACAGGGGATCGTATTTATCCAAACACATCTGCATTTCCCCTGTAGGAGCCAGCTTGCTGGCGATGGACGTCAACGATAACGCGGGCTGTCTGAATGAACGCGTCGCCTAGACGCTTTTCGCCGGCAAGCCGGCTCCTACAGTGGATCGTATTTATCCAAATGCATATGCATTTCCCTTGTAGGAGCCAGCTTGCTGGCGATGGACGCCAACGATAACGCGGGTTGTCTGAATGAACACGTTGCCCAGACGCTTTTCGCCGGCAAGCCGGCTCCTACAGTGGATCGTATTTATCCAAACGCATATGCATTTCCCTTGTAGGAGCCAGCTTGCTGGCGATGGACGCCAACGATAACGCGGGCTGTCTGAATGAACGCGTCGCCTAGACGTTTTTCGCCGGCAAGCCGGCTCCTACAGGGGGATCTGCGTACGCTTTTGATTCCCACCACTCATCAGGCCGAGCGTTAGCTCGCCTTCAGCTTTTGATCTGAGCGCCCCCTCGAGAGGCCGAGCGCAGGTTCTGCGCAGTGGGCAACCCGGCATGGATGCCGGGTTAGCCGCCCCCGGCC
>NZ_JACVBL010000029.1:0-3079 GCF_014852285.1 Pseudomonas sp. PDM02
TCTCGAACTTTCGGTTCATTGCGTCTTCACACACCGCAATCTGATGCTCTTTCGAGTAGTCAAATTGCTTGGGTGTTATATGGTCAAGCCTCACGGGCAATTAGTATTGGTTAGCTCAACGCCTCACAGCGCTTACACACCCAACCTATCAACGTCGTAGTCTTCGACGGCCCTTCAGGGGACTCAAGGTCCCAGTGAGATCTCATCTTGAGGCTAGTTTCCCGCTTAGATGCTTTCAGCGGTTATCTATTCCGAACATAGCTACCCGGCAATGCCACTGGCGTGACAACCGGAACACCAGAGGTTCGTCCACTCCGGTCCTCTCGTACTAGGAGCAGCCCCTCTCAAATCTCAAACGTCCACGGCAGATAGGGACCGAACTGTCTCACGACGTTCTAAACCCAGCTCGCGTACCACTTTAAATGGCGAACAGCCATACCCTTGGGACCGGCTTCAGCCCCAGGATGTGATGAGCCGACATCGAGGTGCCAAACACCGCCGTCGATATGAACTCTTGGGCGGTATCAGCCTGTTATCCCCGGAGTACCTTTTATCCGTTGAGCGATGGCCCTTCCATACAGAACCACCGGATCACTAAGACCTACTTTCGTACCTGCTCGACGTGTCTGTCTCGCAGTCAAGCGCGCTTTTGCCTTTATACTCTACGACCGATTTCCGACCGGTCTGAGCGCACCTTCGTACTCCTCCGTTACTCTTTAGGAGGAGACCGCCCCAGTCAAACTACCCACCATACACTGTCCTCGATCCGGATAACGGACCTGAGTTAGAACCTCAAAGTTGCCAGGGTGGTATTTCAAGGATGGCTCCACGCGAACTGGCGTCCACGCTTCAAAGCCTCCCACCTATCCTACACAAGCAAATTCAAAGTCCAGTGCAAAGCTATAGTAAAGGTTCACGGGGTCTTTCCGTCTAGCCGCGGATACACTGCATCTTCACAGCGATTTCAATTTCACTGAGTCTCGGGTGGAGACAGCGCCGCCATCGTTACGCCATTCGTGCAGGTCGGAACTTACCCGACAAGGAATTTCGCTACCTTAGGACCGTTATAGTTACGGCCGCCGTTTACCGGGGCTTCGATCAAGAGCTTCGCGTTAGCTAACCCCATCAATTAACCTTCCGGCACCGGGCAGGCGTCACACCCTATACGTCCACTTTCGTGTTTGCAGAGTGCTGTGTTTTTAATAAACAGTCGCAGCGGCCTGGTATCTTCGACCGGCATGAGCTTACGGAGCAAGTCCTTCACCCTCACCGGCGCACCTTCTCCCGAAGTTACGGTGCCATTTTGCCTAGTTCCTTCACCCGAGTTCTCTCAAGCGCCTTGGTATTCTCTACCCAACCACCTGTGTCGGTTTGGGGTACGGTTCCTGGTTACCTGAAGCTTAGAAGCTTTTCTTGGAAGCATGGCATCAACCACTTCGTGTTCTAAAAGAACACTCGTCATCAGCTCTCGGCCTTAGAATCCCGGATTTACCTAAGATTCCAGCCTACCACCTTAAACTTGGACAACCAACGCCAAGCTGGCCTAGCCTTCTCCGTCCCTCCATCGCAATAACCAGAAGTACAGGAATATTAACCTGTTTTCCATCGACTACGCTTTTCAGCCTCGCCTTAGGGACCGACTAACCCTGCGTCGATTAACGTTGCGCAGGAAACCTTGGTCTTTCGGCGTGGGTGTTTTTCACACCCATTGTCGTTACTCATGTCAGCATTCGCACTTCTGATACCTCCAGCAAGCTTCTCAACTCACCTTCACAGGCTTACAGAACGCTCCTCTACCGCATCATCCGAAGATGATACCCGTAGCTTCGGTGTATGGTTTGAGCCCCGTTACATCTTCCGCGCAGGCCGACTCGACTAGTGAGCTATTACGCTTTCTTTAAAGGGTGGCTGCTTCTAAGCCAACCTCCTAGCTGTCTAAGCCTTCCCACATCGTTTCCCACTTAACCATAACTTTGGGACCTTAGCTGACGGTCTGGGTTGTTTCCCTTTTCACGACGGACGTTAGCACCCGCCGTGTGTCTCCCATGCTCGGCACTTGTAGGTATTCGGAGTTTGCATCGGTTTGGTAAGTCGGGATGACCCCCTAGCCGAAACAGTGCTCTACCCCCTACAGTGATACATGAGGCGCTACCTAAATAGCTTTCGAGGAGAACCAGCTATCTCCGAGCTTGATTAGCCTTTCACTCCGATCCACAGGTCATCCGCTAACTTTTCAACGGTAGTCGGTTCGGTCCTCCAGTTAGTGTTACCCAACCTTCAACCTGCCCATGGATAGATCGCCCGGTTTCGGGTCTATTCCCAGCGACTAGACGCCCTATTAAGACTCGCTTTCGCTACGCCTCCCCTATTCGGTTAAGCTCGCCACTGAAAATAAGTCGCTGACCCATTATACAAAAGGTACGCAGTCACCCAACAAAGTGGGCTCCCACTGCTTGTACGCATACGGTTTCAGGATCTATTTCACTCCCCTCTCCGGGGTTCTTTTCGCCTTTCCCTCACGGTACTAGTTCACTATCGGTCAGTCAGTAGTATTTAGCCTTGGAGGATGGTCCCCCCATATTCAGACAAAGTTTCTCGTGCTCCGTCCTACTCGATTTCATGACTAAGAGATTTTCGCGTACAGGGCTATCACCCACTATGGCCGCACTTTCCAGAGCGTTCCGCTAATCTCAAAGCCACTTAAGGGCTAGTCCCCGTTCGCTCGCCACTACTAAGGGAATCTCGGTTGATTTCTTTTCCTCAGGGTACTTAGATGTTTCAGTTCCCCTGGTTCGCTTCTTAAGCCTATGTATTCAGCTTAAGATACCTAACTTATGTTAGGTGGGTTCCCCCATTCAGACATCTCCGGATCAAAGTCTGTTTGCCGACTCCCCGAAGCTTTTCGCAGGCTACCACGTCTTTCATCGCCTCTGACTGCCAAGGCATCCACCGTATGCGCTTCTTCACTTGACCATATAACCCCAAGCAATCTGGTTATACTGTGAAGACGACATTCGCCGAAAATTCGCGATTAAACTCACAAATTTTACCTTAGCCTGAATAAACACCAGTGAAAGTG
>NZ_JACVBL010000002.1:0-653995 GCF_014852285.1 Pseudomonas sp. PDM02
GTGAGGCGTTGAGCTAACCAATACTAATTGCCCGTGAGGCTTGACCATATAACACCCAAGCAATTTGACTACTCGAAAGAGCATCAGATTGCGGTGTGTGAAGACGCAATGAACCGAAAGTTCGAGAGCAACACACAAACTATCGCATACCCAATTCGCTGGAACGTCGTAAGACGCGTCAGCTCAAGAATTTCTTGACGACCATAGAGCATTGGAACCACCTGATCCCATCCCGAACTCAGCAGTGAAACGATGCATCGCCGATGGTAGTGTGGGGTTTCCCCATGTGAGAGTAGGTCATCGTCAAGATTAAATTCCGAAACCCCAATTGCGAAAGCAGTTGGGGTTTTGTTTTAGTAGAAGTCACCAATTTTGCTGGCACGTTACAACGTAACGGGCTGGTCACAGAATTTCTTGACGACCATAGAGCATTGGAACCACCTGATCCCATCCCGAACTCAGCAGTGAAACGATGCATCGCCGATGGTAGTGTGGGGTTTCCCCATGTGAGAGTAGGTCATCGTCAAGATTGAATTCCGAAACCCCTGTCTGTTAACGCAGACAGGGGTTTTGTCGTTTCGGGCTCGCTAATATCCCGATAGGCCGCCTTCAAGAAACAAAAAAGCCAGCCCCTGAATATCAAGGGCTGGCTTTTTTGTATGCCGAGTATTTAGAATTGATAGCTCACTGTGGCGGTTTTCGATCAGTTGCCCACCTGGCGCACAAATTGATTGAGCACATCGCTCAAACGTCCGGCGGCAACGTTGTAGCGGTGGCTGCTGACTGCCGCTCCAACGTCACCCACCATCGGGTGCGGTAGCGCAGTTGCACGGGCAAGGTCTGCGGAAGGATGGCCAGCAGTTTGTCGGTGTCCTCCAACCGGAAGACACCGGACAGCCGCAAGTCGGCGATATCTGTTGCGCACGTCAGATAACCAAGGCGGTAGCGCCCGACCTCCTGCAGGAAATCGCCAAGACGCATGTTGCGGGTAACGATCAGACCGTCGACCCAGGCGCCGACATCCATGGCCTGCGGTGGTGCCAAACGTGCCCGCTGATGATCAATCACATAGTTCTGACCGGCCTGCACCTGAATCGGCATGCCATCGGCAGGCAGTGGTGAATGGATCGCGACCATGCCGCTGGTCACGCTGAGCCGCGTGCAGTCCGCTTCCTGGCGAAGGATGAAACGTGCGGCGACGCCCTCATACACACCGTGGTGACTGTGCACGCGTAGCGGTCGATCCAGTGAAGATCCTTCATCGGCCCCGCCGCACGTCACGATGATTTCGCCACGGGTCAGTTTGATCCGACGCTGGTGCGCGGTGTAGTCCAGATCCACTGAGCTGGCGGTGTTCAGTTCCAGTCGCGTGCCATCCGGCAGCTGGAAACCACGGCGTTCGCCTGTAGCGGTGGCGAAATCCGCGGTCCACTGTTGCCAGCCCGTCAGATCCCTGCCCAGCCATGCTGCCGATCCCATCAACAACGCACCCGACAACAGTTTCAAGGCCTGGCGCCTGCCCAGTCCTTGAGCGCTGTTTTCCAGCGTGTTGAAGGCGACGTGGGCACCGGGTACCGCATGCAGATTGTTGCTGAGTTCGGCGTGCAGCGACTGCACCCGTTGCCAGGCCAATTCGTGTTCCTGATGTTCTGCCCGCCAGACATCGCATTGCTGGCGCAGCCTGGAATTGCTCGCGTTGTTTCGCAAGCGCAGCAGCCAGTGGATGGCTTGTTTGACCACCTGTTGATGAGGTTCGCCACGCCGACCCAGTGCAGGATTATCCACAGGCATCATGTTGGGTACCGCAGCAGGTAGCAGTGATAGAGCGAATCAGCGACATAGCGCTCCACCGAACGTTGAGAGTGAGCCCTTCGGCTGCATTAGCCCGAACGTCACAAATGATAATTACTCGCATTGTTGTCAAGGGACGGGGAATTTGCAACTGCCGCTCGAACAACCGTCATCACACCAATGCTACTCAAGCGCTCTAGCACGCCGTTCGGCGGGTATCTGACGGAAATACCGGTCATTTCGTACATGCCCCTAAGATTTATCCCGCCTGTGCCGACAGACTGGTGAGACATGCGTGCACCAAAGTAGAGCGGCCATAGAGCCGCTTGAGCTGTACATGGAATGTTGCAACCCGGAACGCATCCCCACTTTCTGCATAGAAGCCCTATGAAATGAATCTCAAGTTCAGCCATAAAATCCTGTTGGCCGCCTCCGGCGTCGTGGTGCTGGCTTTTGCGTTGTTCACTTTGTACAACGACTATCTGCAGCGAAATACCATTCGGCAAAACCTCGAATCCTCTGTTCAACAAGCCGGCGACCTGACCGCCAGCAGCGTGCAGAACTGGATGAGCGGCCGCGTGCTGGTGCTGGAAAACCTCGCGCAAAACGTCGCTCATCAAGGCGCCAATGCCGATCTGCCGGGGCTGGTTGATCAGCCGGCCTTCACCTCCAACTTCCAGTTCACGTACGTCGGCCAGACTAATGGCGTGTTCACTCAGCGCCCAGACGCGAAGATGCCGGATGGCTACGATCCGCGTCAGCGTCCCTGGTACAAGCAAGCGGTTGTCGCTGACAAAACCATGCTGACCCCGCCTTACATGGCGGCCGTCGGTGGGTTGGTCGTGACCATCGCCATGCCGGTGAAAAAGAATGGCGAGTTGCTTGGCGTGGTCGGCGGTGACCTGAGCCTGGAAACCCTGGTGAAGATCATCAACTCGGTGGACTTCGGCGGCATTGGCCATGCGTTTCTGGTCAGTGCCGACGGCCAGGTGATCGTCAGCCCTGACAAAGACCAGGTCATGAAGAACCTGAAGGACATCTACCCCAACGCCGGCCTGCGCATCGAGAAGGGCAATCAGCAAGTCACCCTGAACAATCAGGAACGCATCCTCTCGTTCACCCCGGTCAACGGTTTGCCGAATGCTGCGTGGTACATCGGTCTGTCGATCGATAAGGACAAGGCCTACGCACCATTGAGCCAATTCCGCACCTCGGCGTTGATCGCGATGTTTATCGCTGTCACCGTCATTGCGGTGCTGCTGACCCTGCTGATCAACGTGCTGATGCGCCCGTTGACCACCATGGGTCGTGCGATGCAGGACATCGCCCAGGGCGAAGGCGACCTGACCCGTCGACTGTCCGTGGAAAGCAAAGATGAATTCGGCGAACTGGGCGGCTCCTTCAACCAGTTCGTGGAGCGAATTCACGCGTCGATTTCCGAAGTGTCCTCGGCAACCCGGCAGGTCCATGACCTGTCGCAACGGGTGATGGCTTCGTCCAACGCGTCGATCGTCGGTTCCGACGAACAAAGTGCGCGCACCAACAGCGTGGCGGCGGCGATTAACCAGTTGGGCGCCGCCACCCAGGAAATCGCCCGCAACGCCGCCGACGCTTCGCAGCATGCAAGCGGCGCGAGCGAGCAGGCCGATGATGGTCGTCAGGTGGTGGAAAAAACCATTCTGGCCATGACCGAGCTGTCACAGAAAATCAGCCTGTCGTGCACGCAGATCGAAACCCTGAACGCGAGCACCGACAACATCGGGCACATTCTCGATGTGATCAAAGGCATCTCCCAGCAGACCAACTTGTTGGCGCTCAACGCCGCCATCGAAGCGGCACGCGCCGGTGAAGCCGGACGTGGTTTTGCGGTGGTGGCGGACGAGGTACGCAACCTGGCGCATCGCACGCAGGAATCAGCCGAGGAGATTCACAAGATGATCACGTCGCTGCAGGTCGGCTCGCGTGAAGCGGTGACCACCATGAACGCCAGTCAGGTCTCCAGCGAAGAGAGCGTTGAAGTGGCGAACCAGGCGGGTCTGCGTCTGGTCAGCGTGACGAAGCGCATTGGCGAAATCGACGGGATGAACCAGTCGGTGGCGGCAGCGACCGAGGAGCAGACGGCGGTGGTGGAAACCCTCAACGTCGACGTTAACCAGATCAATCTGCTGAATCAGCAGAGTGTGGCCAACCTCAATGAAACGTTGAAGGATTGCGATGCATTGTCGTTGCAGGCGAATCGGTTGAAGCAGTTGGTTGATAGCTTCAAGATCTGATTCAGGTCAGATCTACCGCGTTATCGTTCTTCGCGGGCAAGCCTCGCTCCTACAGGTTACTCGATACCTTGTAGGAGCGAGGCTTGCCCGCGAAGAGGACTGGCGCATCACCGAAAAAAGTGTGTCCTACGCAAACAACTTCAACACATTATTCATCGCATCATCGGCAAACCCCTGCACAAAATCCTTGAACCCCGGCAGTGCCTCGGCGCCACCCTGAGCTGGCTCGGCGATGATGGTCCATGTCGCTCGGGACTTGCCTTCGCCCAGCACCTCAACCGTCATCGCCGCCCACAAATTGGCCACGCCCAAGGTGTTGTAGATCGTGGTCCAGGTCATGCTCCGCGCCTGGTCATCCCGCGAATTGAGTTGCTCGACCACCAGGTTGCCGTCCTTGAAGAATTTCTTGCGCAGCGATGACACGCCTTCGCCGGTCGTCTCGATGTGCGACAACGCCGGGATGAATTGATCGAAGCCGGCAAAGTTGCCGACCACCGCCCAGACTTTTTCGGCCTGCGCCGGCACGTCCACCGAAGACACGACGTGGCAGCCTTGCGGGTTTTTGATCAGGGTATCGGGTTGCAGGTTTTTCATGGTTTTGCTCCGCTTGAGTGATTCAGATGAAGTTGATTTCTTTGAGGTAGTCGCAGCCGCGACGCAGCAGCGCCGGGGATTTTTCCGGGTAGTGCGCGCCCATCTGCCGCACGCCGGCCTGAGCGTTGTCATGGCCGATCATCGAGATGTCGCCGATGTCTTCTTCGAAGCCGTTGAGGTAAAAACCGAGCACGCCGAACAGCGCGTTGTCGCTGTCGACCCGGCCCAATTGCTGCTGCCAGTCGGAGACGCTGACCATGGAGAATTCCCGACCCGCCTCACGGAAGGACGCGACGTAATCGTCCCAACTCAGCGGCTCGGGGTTGTGCAGGTTGAACACCGCTTTTTCCGCTGAATATCGGCTGGCGTGGAAGGCGATGAAACGGGCGAGAAAGTCCACCGGCATCAGGTCGAAATTCAACGCGAACTCCGGCACCTGGCCGAGCTGGATCGAGCCTTTGAGCATCAGCATCAAGCGGTTTTTGTGCGGCTGGCAGACGCCGCTCAAGCTGTTGAAGCTGATGTTGCCGGGCCGGTACAGATTGACCCGCACCCCGCGCTCCCGAGCCCTTTCCAGGATCCGTTCGCCGACCCACTTGGACAGGTTGTAGCCATTCTTGATGTAGATCGGCGGAGTCTGCGCGGCGGGCAGTTCGAGCACCCGGCCATCAGCGGAAATCGTGCTCGAAGCCGACAGCGTCGAGACGAAATTGAAGATTTTTTTACTGCGTCCTTCGCACAGGCGCAGGCACTCGAAGATTGGCTCGACGTTGTCCCGCGCCAGCGACTCGTAATCCAGCACGTGATTGACGTTGGCGGCGTTGTGCACCAGCGCGCCGTACTCGCGATCCAGGCGCTCATAAACATCCACCGCAAGCCCCAGCGAGGGCTGTGTGATGTCCGCCGCGTAAACCCGCACCCGGCTCAAATCCAGATGCTCCAGACGGTTTTCCCGCAACGCGTGGGCGAAGCGTTCCGCCGCCGATTGCCCGCTGCCATCGCGCACCAGACACGCCACTTCGCTGGCGCCCCACGCCAACAACGCCTCGACAATATGCACACCGACAAAACTGTTGGCGCCGGTGACGATCACCTTGTGTACATCACCCATGCGACTGACGGGCAGCGGCTCGATATCCAGCTCGCGGAAGGCATCCGACATGGCCTGTTCGCTCAGCACTTCTTCGGTGCCGGAGCCGCGCACCAGTGTCGCCAGTTTCGCGATGGTCGGCAGTTCGATGAAGCGGTTGATCGAGATGCTGCGACCGAACTCTTCACGCAGGCGCAACAGCATGCGCGACAGCAGGATCGAGTGGCCGCCCAAATTGAAGAAACTTTCGTCGGTGGAAATGTCGCTTGCTGGCAGCTCCAGCAGCTCGGCCCAGATCTCCAGCAGCAGCGCTTCATCGGCACTGGCCGGCAAGCGTCGCTCGGTGTTTTCGGCGATGCTGACGGGCAGCTCCAGCAGGGCCTTACGATCGACCTTGCCGTTGCTGGCAAACGGCATACTCGCCAGTTCGGTCCAGGCGGTGGGCTGCATGTAGTCCGGCAGAAACTGGGTGGCGTGTGCTTTCAGCGCTTCACGCGCCGCGCCGGGTAGCGCTTCCTGAGGCTGGGCGAGGAACGCCAGAATCCGCCGTTGGCTGTCGATGACCACGACCACCTGGCGGTACAGCTGACTGTCGCGCAGGCAACGTTCGATCTCCTCCGGCTCGACCCGAAAGCCGCGAATCTTTACCTGATTGTCCCGGCGTCCGCACAGCTCGATACCGGCGTCGGTCCACTTCGCCATGTCGCCGGTGCGGTAGGCCCGCAGGTGCTCACCGCTCGGCAGGCTCACGTTCAAATAGCGCTCGGCGGTCTGTTGCGGATTGTTCAGATAGCCCAGGCACACACCGGGCCCGACGATGTACAACTCGCCGACGGTCTGTTCGCCCACCGGCTGAAAATCCTCGTCGAGAATCAGCACCTGACTGTTGGCAATGGGCGCGCCGAGGGTGCGATTGCTGTCGCCGGCGCGCAGTTGCCGCGCGGTGATCAGCACCGTCGCTTCGGTCGGGCCATAGAGGTTGTAGAGGTTGCCCTGGCGGGTGAGCTGCTCGATGACATAGGGCTCGCACACATCACCACCGGTCATCACATGATCCAGCACCTGCAACTGCTCCAGCGGCAGAATGCTCAACAAGGCTGGTGGCAGAAACGCGTGGCTCAAGCGTTGGTGGCGGATCAGTTCCACCAGTTGCAGCGGATCACGGCGTTGATCGTCGCTGGGCACGATCAGCTCGGCGCCCTGCAACAGGGTCGGGAAAATATCGATCAGCGACGAGTCGAAACTCAACGACGAAAACTGCAGCGCCCGGCTCTGCTCCGTCAGTTGCACATAGTCGGCGTACCACGCGGTGAAGTGCGCTAGGTTGGCCTGGCTGAGCAACACGCCTTTGGGATGGCCGGTGGTGCCGGAGGTGTAGAGCGCCATGCACGGCGCGTCGAGGTCCGGGCGCTGGCGCATCAACGGTTGGTCGAGATCCACGCTGTCGATGTCGATCGCGCTGATGTCCAGGCTGAGCATCTCGGATGCAAGAGGATGCTCCCCGTCGTGCAACAGCAACACGGCACCGGCATTCGACAGAATGTAGTGCTGACGTTGCAGCGGATGGCTCGGCTCCAGCGGCAGATACACCGCGCCGCTGCCGAGAATCGCCAGAATCCCCGCATACAACGCGCTGCATTTCGGCAGGCAAATGCCGATCACCCAAGGCCCGTCGAGTTGTTCGAGCATTGGCTGCAAACGCTGCTGGATGGCGCGGCTGTGAGTATGCAGTTGGCGATAGCTGAGGGACGTGCCGGCAAGGTTCAGCGCCGGTCTTTCGGCGGACTGCATGAAGCGCTGCTCAAGCCGCTCGATCATCGGCACTTGCGCGAGTTGCAGCAACCGAGGATCAGCGGTGGAATTGAGCCGATGGACGAAGGCCAGGTGCTCCAGGAACCGCAGGCTTTCCAGCCGCTCGAAATGCACCGGGGTCGCTGGCTCGGCCAGTAGAAAATAGTCGGCGTCCCGCGAGAAACGACTGACCAACAGCGCTACATGATCTACCAGTTCCGCTACCGCCCGCACACGCAATGCCTGGCCGTTGCCCGAAGGTTCGTCGGCAATCGGCACGCGCGTGAGCAGCGTCGAACTGTGCAGGCATAGCAAGTCCAACGTCACAAGACCTGAAGTCGTCGGCTCGCCGATGCCCAGTTGCAGCGTCAGTCGCGATGTCGCGCCGAAGTCCTCATACGGCAGGCTTGTGTCGTCGATCAGCAAATCGAACGGTCCCGCCGCAGGCTGATCAACTGCCTCAAGCCGCATCAGTAAATGACCGTGTTGTTCGAGCTCCAGCGCCAGGTCGGTCAGGGCCTGGCTCTGCCCGATGAGCAGAATGTCGAGACGTCTCATGATGTGCTCCTCGTTAAACCAGGTAGTCGCTCAGGGCTTCTTGAACGCACGGCGAATCGAGCAGCGAACTGCTGCGGAAAAACCGCACGATGTTGGCGACCAACGGGTGATGGCGGTTGATCGGGAAGGCCAGTCCCGACACTTCGCGCTTGAGTGCGGCGCGCGCGGCTTCGCTGATCTGCAAGGAATCGATCAGGCGGAAGTCGAACGACTTCTGAATGTCGTTGGTCAGGTAATGGCCGATAAACACCGGCAGAATCTGCGCGATGCATTGGCGGTCTTCTTCACTTGCGGTGTGCCAGTAGATGCGCACCATTCGCGCCCAGAAGCCGGAGTGACGACCCTCGTCGAGCAGGTGGTCAGCCATCAAACCCTTGATCGATTGCTTGACCGTGTCGTCCTTGGCAAACGCCGCCACATCGCCGGTGACGGTGTTCTCGGCGATGGCTACGCAGATCAACTCCACGGCACTGCGCAGGTGTTCCGGTGCGAGTGCCACGGCGGCCGGAATCGCCCGGCTCAGTTCGATTTCATCCGGCAGGCTGATGGGCGTGATGCCCGTCATGGCGACGGTTTGCTGCATGAAATCCATCGCCACCAGTGCGTGATAATCCTCGTCCACCACCACGGTCATGGCGTCGTACCGGCAGGCGAACGGGAAGGCCACGGCAAAGCGGTTCTTGGCGATGCTGCGCGCGGTTTTGTCGACGATCTCGGTTTCGAAAATCACCACGTCGTTGATGAATTTGTAGAGCGTCTGCACCAGGGCGAAATCCCGTTGCTCCGGGCATTCGCGCAGAAAGGTTTCACTCAATACCAGCGGTTGGCGGCTGAGCGGGTAGATCAGCTTTTCGTCGTTCTCCAGCACGCGGCGCGGTCGGGTGCGGATGGTCGCGCGGCTTTCCCAGGCGTCGGCGAAGGATTGGTAGTCGGCGGCGTTCATGCGTTCACCTCCGCCAACGGCTCGCTCATGCTCAGGCGCAGGCCGTCCCACAGGGCAATGCGGCTTTCCACGGCGGCGAGGGCGCTGGCGTAGACGTCTTCTTCGCGTTGCGGATCGCCATTGACCAATCGCGCGAGGAGCTTTTCCGCTGCCGGGCCGTGGTCTTCGGAATCGACTTCGATGTGCCGTTCCAGGTAGTAACGGAAGGTCGGCGCTTGCTCGATACCGATGCCCCAATCGTCGAGAATCCGCTGGAACATCTGCGGAATCACGCTCTCGCGACCGTGCAAAAATGCCGCTGCAACACTGTGACCGGGTGCATGCAGCGCGGTGTGCAAGGTGTGGCGCACGAACTGCGCAGCGGCCGGGTCAACGTCCACGCTCTGCAATGCCACGTCATAACTCACGCCTTCTTGCTGCAGCGCCACGAAGCGTTCGATGACGGTCGTGCTGGCCCCCACTTCGCGCATCGCATCGAGGTACAACTCGAAATGGCTGTAATGGCCGTGGGCTGGACGATCATCGGACTCTTCACCAAGCACGATCTCGTTGATCAGGCGCGCCGCCTGCGGATCGCTCGGCGGCAGCCAGGGCAACTGAACGCAGGTCAGTTCCTGTTGCAGGCGCTTGGTCAGCGACATGAAATCCCATACCGCAAACACATGGGATTCCATGAAGCGTTGAAGTACCGAAAGCGAATGTATTTCAGAGAAAATCGGGTGCGCGCTAAGTTCTGCTTTCTTCTGATTAAGACGGTCTTTAGTCGATTTCATGGCGAGCCTATAAGTGGTCCGGAGTGAGGTGCGATCAATAAGTAACGAGTGCTTTAAGTAGTCTGATGGCGAGCAGATGCCTCAAATGAATTGATCGGTATTAGTTGCATATAAGTCTTATGGCTAAAGGGTTGCAGCCAGTAGCCAGTAGTGGCGGAGAAAAACTAATACACGAATAAAGTGCTGGGCAAGTTATTTTTATACTATTTTAAAGTTTAACTTTTTCGAGCGTGACAAGTTCCAATAAGACTTTTTGAGTAAGTTTTATTTGGGCGTAGTTGCTCCTTTCGGCTTATATAAGTCGAAATCGAAATAAAGAGTGAATGCCTCACTCGAAGCAACTTTCTAAGGGTGATCGTTAGTGTGATTTGAGGGGTGGAAGTTGGCCGGGACGCCGATGCTTCCTTTCCCGTGGCAAGACTCCTTCCTTAGGTTCTTGATGCGGGGACTGCGCCGCTCATGCGGTGCGTCGCCCGTTTGTTATTCGTTGGCAGCCCAAGAGTGAGCGTAAATCAAGGCAGCCGCTATCACCGACGCGTCATAGGGTCAGTGCAAGGGGCGGGTTTGGCAGAAAGGATGTGCAGGCGCGGCAAGCGCGGGCGAGCAGGTCGACCTGCTCGCGCCGTTGCCGGGGTGATTTATTTCGAGGTTTTTCTGCTTTGCGCTTCAGGGCTTTCGAGATAGCGGGTGATGACCTCGACACCTCGGTTGAGGTGATGTTCGAGCAGCTTCACCGAACGCTCGATGTCGCGGTCTTCCACCGCCCGCAGCAGCGCACGGTGATCTTCCTGGGACAGTTTGCCCAGGCCCATGGCTTCCAGGTTGAAGCGCAGGAAGCGTTCCTCTTCGTTCAGTCCGTCTTCGACCAGCCTCAAGAGCCGACGGTTAGGCGCCTTGCAATACATCGACATGTGGAACAGGCGGTTAAGCCGGCCGATTTCGGTGTAATCGTGTTCCGTTTCCAGTTCGTCGATGTAACGGGCGGCCTGCTCGAAGTCTTCGTTGGTGAGCAAAGGGATCGACAGGCGCAGGGCTTCGGACTCCAGAAGGATGCGCAATGCGTAAGTCTCGACGGCGTCGCCCTGAACCAGTGGCGCGACCACCGCACCTTTGTGGGCGACCACGTTAAGCAGTGCATGGGCTTCGAGCTGGCGCAAGGCTTCACGGACCGGCATGCGGCTGACACCGAACAGGTCGGCCAGGTCTTGTTGGCGAAGGGCCGTGCCGCAAGGAATGCGACCATCGAGAATGGCGGCACGCAGGGTCTCTTCGATGACCGAGCGGGCCAAATGCGCGGGAATCGGCCCGTTGACCTTGATACTGCTGAGAGGGTTGGGCTTCTGTGTCACTACAACGCACCCTGAATGACTGAGATAATTTGGATCCAAGAGGACACTAGTGACTGCCTGACAGGTTGTCAAACGCACACAGGGTCACACTTCAAGTTTAGTCGGCCCGCAGTGATCTCACCGTGCCATTGTCATTTAACAGGCTAACCTTCAACATCAATCGATTCCACCTGCCCACCCTGGATGCCTCGCATTGGCGGCACGTTTCGCGATCCCTCGGACCTTGCGCTGGTTGTGCTGCGCGTTGCTGCTGGCCGGTGTCATTTCGGGCGGCTTGCACGCCGACTGGGATTTTTCCCTGATCAGCCGTCGGGCGCAGGCGTTGTACGGGCCATTGGGCGAGGGTCAGCAGCGCATCGATGCCTGGCAGCAATTGTTGGCGACGCAGAAGCAACTCAGTGAGCTGGACCAGCTCAATGTGGTCAACCAATTCTTCAACAAACAGATGCGCTATGAAGAGGACATCGACCTGTGGCACGAGGTCGATTATTGGGAAACCCCGATCGAAGCCTTGTGGAAAGGCGCCGGTGATTGCGAAGACTTCGCCATCGCCAAGTATTTCAGCCTGCGCCGCCTCGGCGTTTCCAGTGACAAGTTGCGCATTACTTACGTTAAGGCCCTGAGCCTCAATCGCGCGCACATGGTGCTGACCTACTACGCCAGCCCCGACGCCATGCCGCTGGTGCTCGACAGCCTGATCGACGCGATCAAGCCCGCCAGCCAACGTACCGATCTGTTGCCCGTCTACGCTTTCAATGCCGAAGGCTTGTGGTTGCCGGGTGCCAAGGGCAACAAGAAAGTGGGCGATACCAAGCGGTTGTCCCGTTGGCAGGATGTGTTGAAGAAAATGCAGGCGGAAGGATTCCCGGTCGAAACGATTAACTAGGAGCACGCGCTCAGATGTCTTTGTTCAAACAGCTATTGATCGCTATTTGTCTGTTCCTGGTGGTCGCCTTCACCGGCAGCTTCATGGTCAGCCTCGAGAGCTCGCGCGCCCAATACGTCAACCAGTTGCGCTCCCACGCCCAGGACGCCGCGACGGCGTTGGCGCTGTCGTTGACGCCGAACATCGATGACCCGGCGATGGTCGAGCTGCTGGTCAGCTCGATCTTCGACAGCGGTTACTACGCGAGCATCCGCGTGGTCGATCTGTCGAACGACAAGACGCTGGTCGAACGCAACGGCATCCCGGCGGTCACCAATGTGCCGGACTGGTTCATCAAACTGATCGGCCTGGAACCTGCGGGTGGCGATGCGATTGTCAGCCGTGGCTGGGAGCAGGCCGCGCGGGTCGAAGTGGTCAGCCATCCGATGTTCGCGCTGGCCAAGCTTTGGCAGAGCGCACTGGGCAGTCTCGGCTGGTTGCTGCTTTGCGGCGCGGTGAGTGCGGCGCTCGGTGCGTTGCTGTTGCGCCGGCAATTGAAACCGCTGGACTACATGGTCCAGCAATCCCACGCCATTGCCCGCCGCGAATTCCTCAGCCTGCCGGACCTGCCGCGCACACCTGAATTGCGCCGGGTGGTGCAGGCCATGAACCAGATGGTCGAGAAGCTCAAGGCGTTGTTCCAGGAGCAGGCCGAACGCAGTGAAAAACTGCGCGCCGAGTCCTATCAGGACAACCTGACCGGGTTGGCCAACCGGCGCTATTTCGAGATGCAATTGAACGCGCGGGTGAGCAATCCGGAGCAGGCGAGTTCGGGTTATTTGCTGCTGTTACGGGTCAAGGACCTCGCCGGGCTGAATCAGCGCCTGGGCGGTCAACACACCGATGATTTGTTGATAGCGGTCGGCGAGCAACTGTCCCGCGAGTGCGCCAAATACCCCGAAACGCTGAACCTTGTCACACGGATCCGCGGTGGTGAATTTGCCGTGCTGGCGCCGGGACTGCTGCGCGCAGAAGCGCTGCAACTGGCGCAAAACCTCGACAGCGCCTTGGTCACCCTGCATGCGACCGGCGCCACCGACGTGGCCGCAGTGGCCTTCATCGGGCTGGCGCCGTTTGTGTATGGCGACGCCCCGCAAGCGGTGCTCGGGCTGGCGGATCAGGCACTGGCGCAGGCCGAAGGCCAGGGCGATTCCCGGTGGGTGTGCCTGGACCGCGCAACGTCGGCCCCTGTCGGCGATGATCATCATGCCTGGCACAGCTTGCTCGATCTGGCGCTGAGTCAGCAGCGCTTCGAGCTGTATTTCCAGCCGGTGGTGGCCAGCCAGGACACGACGCTGGTGCTGCATTACAAAGTGCTTTCACGCCTGATCGACGAGCAGGGCCAGGCGATCCCCGCCGGCCGGTTCTTGCCGTGGCTTGAGCGTTTCGGCTGGGCCGCGCGCCTGGACCGCCTGATGCTGGAGCGGGTGCTCGAGCAGATGGCCGACCATGAAGCGTCGTTGGCGCTGAACCTGTCCTCGGCGACGCTGGCCAATCCGCAGGCGCTGGGTCAACTCTTCGATATTTTGCGGGCTCATTCCAGTTTGGGGTCGCGGCTGACGCTGGAGATCGGCGAGGAACAACTGCCGGAGCAGACTGAGCTGGAAGAGCTGACACGGCGACTACGTGAACTCGGATTCTCGTTGAGCCTGCAACACTTTGGCGGGCGCTTCAGCATGATCGGCAACCTGGCACGGCTCGGGTTGGCGTATTTGAAGATCGACGGCGTTTACATCCGCGCGATTGATCAGGAGAGCGACAAGCGTTTGTTCATCGAGGCGATTCAGCGGGCGGCGCACAGCATCGACTTGCCGTTGATTGCCGAGCGGGTCGAGACGGACGGGGAGCTGGCGGTGATCCGCGAGATGGGGATTTACGGTGTGCAGGGGCAGTTGTTTGGTGAGCCCAAGCCTTGGGGTTAGAACCTTGGCCTGAGATGTCAGTCAGACCGCTTTCGCGAGCAAGCCCGCTCCCACAGGGTTTTGTGGTTGATTGCAACTTTGTGATCAGCCCTGATCCTTGTGGGAGCGGGCTTGCTCGCGATGGCGTCAGCACAGACAACGACAAAGGTTGGATCAGATCAACCCCGAATCATCCTCATCCACCAGATTACTCAACCCACCCAACGCTTCCCGGGCCTGTGACCGGTCCATCAGTTTGGCCTGTGCGGCGGCCGGCAGGTCGGTGACGCGAATCACGCCCTTATCGGTCAGCACCTGAATCAGGTCGTCGAGTACCCGGATCATGTCCAGGTCACTTTGCCTCAATTGCTTGAGTTGTTTGATTTGCTGAAGTTGTTTGTGGCTGGTCGCCATGACTTCGCTGGCAAACCAGGCTTGAAGATCGGGGTGGTCGGCCGGGAGTATTTCGGTCGACCCGGCATAGGCCTCGGTTTCCACGCGCATCAGTTGGCCGTCTGCATTGCGTTGCACGTAGAACATTGAGCATCCCTCATGAATGACCCGCATAGGTCTGTCAGCAGCATAGCCAACGGAGCGGTGCCTTGATGTCAGGCCGTGGCAAAACATGCTTATGAACTAAGTAACTAATTGATTTAAAAGATATATACGAAACAACTAAACGTCTGTTCGTTAATTGCCTGGGTAAATGGTCCGCTTATTGCTCCGTTGTTACTCGTGTTCGTGATGTTGTCAGCGACTGAATGAGCCTGCCATTCGGCGCCAAAATGAGCGGCCGTTCAGGCTTGAGTGGATAATCGCGCGCCGTCCGGTCGAGCCGTTTTTTCGGTGAATGCATGCATAGATCTGCAGCCAAAAAAACAGCGCCAAGTCAAAAAAATGGCGATTAAAAAATAATTTTGATCGCGATTAAGTATTACGCTAGTGTAGTTCAAAATATTGACGATATCATTTTAGTGGCTCACCTCGACGGACCGTCACGAGCTTCGTGTTCTATCTCAGTAAGCGCCTCGGGCAGTCTATGAATCGTACAGACGATATATCGAACCTGTTCAACAGGTTCGGGGCAAGTGCGGACAGCTATCTCGAATTCGATAGCCATTTTGACTACAAAGAAAAGCCGTTGGCGCTGGTGCCGACTACGCCTGCGTCCGTGGTGATTGAAGCCCCTCAGGCCGCTATTGAGGTGGTTGAAGCCGCACCGGTCGAGCGCGCGCTCCATGACGAGGCTGAACTGCCGCCCGTCAAAATCCCCCAGGTTGCTGCGCCGCTTCGCCATTTACTGGCCGAGGTCGCGCTGGCGCGTCAGGCAGAAGCGCAGGCACGCAACGAAGAGGCGCTGCGCCAGGTGCTGCCTCATGGCCGTCCGAGCAAAACCAAGGCGCATGTCATCGCGTTGATATCGGGCAAGGGCGGTGTTGGCAAAAGCACCCTGGCCTCGGCGCTGGCCACCCTGTTGCGGGTTGAGCACGGTCAGACGCTGGCCATCGACCTCGATCCGCAAAATGCCTTGCAGCATCACCTGGGTGCCGAGCCGGATGTAGCGGGCATGGCCAACGCCAGCCTGCAGGGTGAAAACTGGAATTCACTGCTGTTGGCCGGGCCGGCCGGCTCATTGTTGCTGCCTTATGGTGCGGTCACTGAAGATGAGCGCCGGACACTGGAACGCTATCTGGAAAACGATCGATTCTGGCTGGCCCGTCAGCTGGCGAACATGGCGCTGGGCGAAAACGACGTGGTGATTCTCGACACGCCACCGGGTCGTACGGCTTACCTGGACCAGGCCTTGATGGTGGCTGATCAGGTGCTGGTGGTGGTGACCGCCGACGCCGCGTGCTTCCTGACACTGGACCCGATGCAGCGCTTGCTCGACGAACGCAAGGCCCGGGGGCAGGCTCCGCAGTGCAATTACTTGATCAATCAGTTCGACGCCTCCCGAGCGTTTTGCCGGGATATGCAAGAGGTGCTCAAGCGCCGTCTCGGTAACGATCTGCTGGGGGCCGTGGCGCTGGATCACAGCATCGGTGAGGCGTTGGCGTACGGTCAAAACCCGTTGCTGGAACCGGGCTTTTCCCCAGCCTGCCGAGACATGCGAGTCCTGAGTGACACGCTCAAGGCGCAACTGAAATCGATGGATATCGCGGAGTCGTACGCTTCGTGATTACAGCCTCAGCTCCCGATACCGAAGCCCTGACGCGATCGCAGCGTTGGGCGCAGGCGCTGTCCGAACGCGTAGACAGTTTGCCCAAGGCATTGCGTCGAGCGTTGATCCTCGGCGTCACGCTGATGTGCGCGCTGATGGCTGTTTTTATCATCACGGTGCCGTTCGATCTGTATTCGCAGTGCCTCTTTGCGGCGGGTTGCTTCGCCACCGCGTTGGTGCTGCGCAAGATTCCGGGGCGCCTGACGGTGATGGTGCTGATCGGTTTGTCACTGACGGCATCCCTGCGCTACCTGTACTGGCGGCTGACGTCCACCCTCGGTTTCGAAGGCTGGCTGGACATGCTTTTTGGCTACGGCCTGGTCATGGCCGAGCTGTACGCGATGATCGTGCTGGTGTTCGGTTACATCCAGACCGCCTGGCCGCTGCGCCGCAAACCGATATTGATGAGCGGCCCGCCCAGTGAATGGCCGACGGTCGATGTGTTCATCCCGTCGTACAACGAAACACTGGATATCGTCAAAGTCACGATCTTCGCCGCTCAGGCCATCGACTGGCCACGCGACAAGTTGCGCGTGCATGTCCTCGATGACGGGCGCCGCGAGGACTTCCGCGAGTTCTGCGGGCAGATCGGCGTCAACTATATCGTTCGTGACAACAACCGCCACGCCAAGGCAGGCAACCTCAATGAAGCGTTGAAGGTCACCAGTGGCGAGTTCGTGGCGATTTTCGACGCCGACCACGTGCCCACGCGCTCTTTCCTGCAGGTGAGTATCGGCTGGTTCCTCAAGGACCCGAAGCTGGCGATGCTGCAAACGCCGCACTTCTTTTTCTCCCCTGACCCGTTCGAAAAAAACCTCGACACCTTCCGTTCCGTGCCGAACGAAGGCGAGCTTTTCTACGGCCTCGTACAGGACGGCAACGACCTGTGGAACGCGACGTTCTTCTGCGGTTCCTGTGCCGTCATCCGCCGTGAACCGTTGCTGGAAGTCGGTGGCGTGGCCGTCGAGACCGTGACCGAAGACGCCCACACGGCGCTCAAACTCAACCGTGCCGGCTACAACACTGCGTACCTGGCCATTCCTCAGGCGGCGGGCCTGGCGACGGAAAGCCTGTCGCGCCACATCAGCCAGCGGATTCGCTGGGCACGGGGCATGGCGCAGATTTTTCGCACCGATAACCCGCTGTTCGGCAAGGGCCTCAGCCTGGGCCAGCGTCTGTGCTACGTGAACGCGATGCTGCACTTTTTCTATGGTTTGCCGCGTCTGGCGTTCCTTACCGCGCCGCTGGCCTTTCTGATTTTCGACGCGCGGATCTACCACGCCTCGGCCTTGATGATCACCGCTTATGTGCTGCCGCACATCCTTCACGCCAGCCTGACCAACTCCAGCATTCAGGGGCGGTTCCGCCATTCGTTCTGGAACGAGGTCTACGAGACGGTACTGGCCTGGTACATCATGGGCCCGGTGCTGATGGCGCTGGTCAATCCCAAGTTCGGCGGCTTCAACGTGACCGACAAGGGCGGGATCATCGACAAGAAGTACTTCGAATGGAAGCTGGCGCGCCCCTACATCATCCTGCTGAGCTTGAACGTCGTCGGCATGATCATCGGTGTGGTGAAACTGATGGAGGGCGCGGACGATGCGGCGACCACGATCCTGATCAACCTGGCCTGGACGGTTTACAACATCATCATCACCAGCGCCTCGGTGGCGGTGGCCAGTGAAACCCGGCAGATGCGTTCCGAGCCGCGGGTTGCGGCGGCACTGCCGATGCGCCTGACCCGTGCCGACGGCAGCGTTATCGAAGGCACGACCCTGGACTTCTCGCAAAAAGGCCTGGGCTTCCGTTTGCCTGACGGGGTGACGGTTCCCCAGGGCGAGCGGGTACAGATCTCCCTGTTTCGCAATCAACACCTGAGCGTGTTCCCGGCGGTGATTGTGTTCAGTCGCGGCACCGTCTTGGGCGCGCAGTTCGATCAGTTGACGCTGCGCCAGCAAAGCGAACTGGTGCGCCTGACCTTCTCGCGCGCCGACACCTGGGCGTCGACCTGGGGCAGCGGTCAGGTCGACACGCCGTTGGTGGCGTTGCGTGACGTCAGTGCCATTGGCCTGCGCGGTATCTACGAACTCTTCAAGGCCACGGTCCTGGAAGCACGGGCCTGGCTGCGCAACCGTCGTCCACCCCCACCCCTCTTAGAAAACGTTCTGGACAAGTGATGAACTCGAAGTCTTTCGCTGTCGGTAACCTGCGCGGCGTTCGCCGTGTTCTGGCTCGTGCGACCTGCACCTTGCTGGCGTTGGGGAGTGGTGTCGCGGCGTTCGCCGAAACGGTGCCGGCGACCAGTGCCACGGCAGGTGCCGGTAACTACAGCCTGACGCTCAAGCAGCTGGGCCGGAACTATCCGATGACCCTGCGCGGCGTCGAGTCCGCCGACAGCGTCAACTTCGACGTGCGCGCCGATGCGATCGTGACCGGCGCACACCTGACGTTGCAATACACCTATTCTCCTGCGCTGTTGGCCGACCTTTCGCAGATCAACGTGATGGTCAACGATGAGGTGGCCGCCAGCCTGCCATTGCCCAAGGAAAACGCCGGGGCGATGCAAAAACAGGTGGTGGAGATTCCCGCTCACCTGATCACCGAGTTCAACCGTTTGAGCCTGCAGTTCGTCGGCCACTATTCGATGAGTTGCGAAGACCCGCAGCACTCCAGCCTGTGGGCCAGGATCAGCAACAACAGTCAGCTCGACATTCAAGTGTCGCCACTGACCTTGCCGGACGATCTGGCGATCCTGCCGTTGCCGTTTTTCGACCGTCGGGATGCGCGTCAGCTGAGCTTGCCGTTTGTGTTTGCCGCTGCGCCAGACAACAGCACCCTGGAAGCCGCCGGCGCACTGTCGTCGTGGTTCGGCGCCCAGGCCAGCTATCGCGGCGCGGTGTTTTCCTCGCGCTTCAACCAACTGCCGGCCAGCGGCAATGCCGTGGTGCTGCTCAGTGGTCCTGATGCACTGCAACTCGGTGGTTTGACGCTGCCGGCGGCGACAGGGCCGACCCTGACGCTGATGAGCAACCCCAATGATGCGAACGGCAAATTGCTGGTGATCACCGGTCGCGACGGGGCGGAACTCAAGCGCGCCGCGACGGCGTTGGTGCTGGGCAGTCAGGCGTTGTCGGGCAGCCGCGTGGTGATCGACCATCTCGACAACGTGCAGCCACGCAAGCCGTACGATGCACCGAACTGGTTGCCCACCGATCGTCCGGTCAAGCTGGGTGAGTTGATTGCGGCCAAGCAATTGAATGTCGCCGGCTACAACCCCGGCGAGATCACCGTGCCGCTGAATTTCCCGCCAGACCTGTTCACCTGGCGCGACGAAGGCGCACCGCTGGACCTCAAATACCGCTACACCCCGCAGGAGAAATCCTCCAACTCGTCGTTCATTGTCAGCTTCAACGACGGGCTGATTCAGTCTCGCAACCTGCCGTCTCAGGACAAACTCGACAGCGGTGTGCTCAGCGCGCTGAAGACCAACGACAGCCTGGCCCGCGAAGTTCGTGTGCGCCTGCCGTTGAACTCGGTCGCCCTGCAATCGCGTCTGCAACTGCGCTACATGTTCGATTACATCAAACAGGGCGAGTGCGGCGACATCATCATCGACAACATGCGCGGCAGCGTGGACCCGGAATCGACCCTGGACCTGCGCGGCTACGACCACTTCATGGCCATGCCTAACCTCGGCGTGTTCAAGGATGCAGGCTTCCCGTTCACCCGCCTGGCCGACCTGTCGCAAACCGCTGTGGTGCTGCCGGACAACGCCGGGGCTACTGACCTGGATGCCTACCTCACGGTGCTCGGACGGTTTGGCCAGTCCACCGGCTACCCGGCCACCGGCGTACAGGTAACGCAAGCGGCGCAGGTCGCTGCGGCTGCCGACAAGGATCTGCTGGTGTTGGCGTCCGGTGCCAACCAACCGCTGCTGACCCAGTGGGCCGACCGTCTGCCGGCGGCCGGGAATGACGGCCAGCAACGTTTCGAACTGTCCGATTTGCCCATGCGTGTACGGGACTGGTTCAGCCCCGACCCGGATGCCAACCAGCGCAAGGCACGGCTGGCCATGGCGTTTTCCGGCGGGCAGCGCAGCACGTACCTGACCGGTTTCGAGTCGCCGCTGAAGAGCGGTCGCAGCGTCGTGGTAATTGCCAGCGACCGGCCGGAAGGCCTCACCGAAGCGACCAAAGCCTTGGTCGGTGGCGAGGAGTACACCCAGTCGATCCAGGGCAGCCTGGTGGTGGTTCGCGGCAAATCCATCGAAGCGCTAGTGGCGGACGAGCAGTACTACGTCGGCGAACTCGGACCGTTCAAGTACGTGCAATGGATGTTGTCGCGGCATGTGGGCTGGATGTTTGCGCTGACCGGGCTGGCCATCGTGCTGCTCAGTGGTCTGGCGTACGTGTCGCTGCGTGCCCGCGCCAAACGACGTCTTGAGGTGTGATGAGCGTGCCCGCCTTCGCCCGTAAACGCCCGTGCCGTGCCGCCGTGATCGCGTTGTCGACGCTGCTGCTGGCATGGCTGCTGCCCGCCACCGCTCAGGCGCAACGTTGCGAGGCATCGACCTGGCCGTTGTGGCAGACGTTCGTCGAGCACTTTGTGCAACCCGACGGGCGTGTGCTGGACGCCAGCACGCCGCAACGTCACAGCTCGTCTGAAGGTCAGTCGTACGCCATGTTCTTCGCCCTGGTGGCGAATGACCGGGTCACCTTTGACAAGCTGTGGCGCTGGAGTCAGGACAACCTCGCCCAGGGCGATATCAAGAACAATCTGCCGGGTTGGTTCTGGGGCCTGGACGAGCAGGGCAACTGGCGCCTGCTGGACAGCAATTCTGCGTCAGACGCCGATCTCTGGTTCGCCTACGCGTTGCTCGAAGCCGGAAGACTTTGGCAGAGCGACGCCTACACCCAGGCGGCGCGCCAGATCCTGCACAACGTTGTCACCCAGGAGGTCGAGGACCTGCCAGGGCTGGGCAAAATGCTGATGCCGGGGAAATTCGGATTTATCAAACCCGACCTCGACAAACCTGAGCTGTGGCAGCTCAACCCCAGTTACCTGCCGATTCCGGTGCTGCGCCGATTCGCCGACATCGATCGCAACGGACCGTGGGCGGAAATCGCCACGAACACCGCGACCCTGATCAAGGCCGTCAGCTACAAAGGCTTCGTTGCCGATTGGGTCAGTTATCGCCGCACCGGGCCGGGCAAGGGCGAGTTCATCGTCGACCCGGTCAAGGGTGAATTGGGCAGTTACGATGCGATCCGCACGTACCTGTGGGCGGGCGTGATGCCGGTCAAGGACCCGCTGCGCAAACCGCTGCTCGGCAGCCTGGGCGGCATGCTCGCCGCCACGCTCGCCGACGGTGTGCCGCCAGAGAAAGTCCAGGTGCTCAGCGGTCAGCGCAGCGGTGCCGGCCCGTTCGGTTTTTCCGCCGCGCTGCTGCCGTATTTCAAAGCGCTGGGCAATGCGTCGCTGCAACAGCAACAGGCCTTGCGCGTGCAGCAACTGATGGCCCAGACCCTGACCCCCGAAGCGGTCCAGGCAAAGCAGCCACCCTATTACTTTTTTGTACTGAGCCTGTTTTCGCTGGGCTACATGGACAACCGCTACCACTTCCTCGATCACGGGAAGTTGCAACCGATGTGGGAGAAGCAATGCCAGCGCGCCGTCACGCCATAGCCTTCGGGGTTTTCGCCGCCCTGATCCACAGCAGCAGCTTTGCCGAGCTCAATGGCGCCGGCAAGGCGCTGCTGCAACAGGGGCAATACTGGCAGGCACAAGGTGACCAGGTCCGGGCCACCGAAGCCTGGAAAAAACTGCTGCTGATCGATTCGCAGCAAGCCGATGCGATTTACGGTCTGGGCTTGCTGGAGCTCAAGGCCAACCGTCCTGCGGGTGCCAATCGCTACCTGGACCAACTCAAGCAATCCCATCCCGGCGAATCGCAAACGTTGTTGCTGGAACAGGCCATCGCCTTGCAGAGCGGCAACAATCTCGATCAGTTGGAGCAGGCGCGCCTGCTGGCGACGGCGGGCGAACTGGACAAGGCCATGCCGATCTATCGGCAGATCTTCGCGGACAAGGCACCTCAAGGGGAGCTGGGCCTGGAGTTCTACAACTACCTCGGTTACTCGACCGGCGGCTGGACCGAGTCGCGCCAGGGCCTGGAGCGTTTGCTGCAACAAAGCCCGGACAACGCCAAGATCAAACTGGTGTTGGCCAAGCTGCTGCTGCGTAACGAAGCGACACGTACCGACGGTATTCGTCGCTTGGGTCAGCTGTCGACCCTGCCCGAACTGGGCGGTGAGGCTACCGAAAGTTGGCGCGAGGGGCTGGTGTGGCTGGGTTCGCCACGAGCGGCGGAGATCCCGTTGTTCGAGGAGTACCTCAAGGCCAATCCGGATGACGCCGAGATTCGCACGCAAATGAACAGCCGTGGCACGGCTGCCGTGGCTGCCCAGCAGAATCCGAACCTGGCACGCGGTTTCAAGGCGCTTCAGGACAACCAGTTGAATGTCGCCGAGCAAGCCTTTCTGGCGCGACTCAAAGAACAAGCGCAGGACGCCGACGCGTTGGGCGGCCTGGGGATCGTTCGTCAGCGTCAGGGCCGCTTGAGCGACGCCAATGAATTGCTCAAGCGTGCCGCCGGCCGTGGCGGCAACCCGCGCTGGCAAGCGGCGCTGGAGAGCAATCGTTACTGGGATCTGCTGGGCCAGGCTGACAAAGCCAAATCCGACCATGATCTGGTGCGGGCGCGCAGCCTGTTGCAACAGGCCATCGCCAGTAAGCCGCGACAAGTCGAAGGCTATGTCGCTTTGGGTGGTGTGCAAGCGGAGCAGAACCAGTTGGACAATGCCGAGGCGAGCTATCGTCAGGCACTGACCCTGGACAATGACAACCCTGCGGCCCTGCTGGGGCTGATCACCGTGCTGGCGCAAAACGGTCAGGCCAGCCAAGGGTTGCGAATGATCGAAGGGCTGAACCCGGCCCAGCAAAAACGCCTTGGCGATTTGCGGCCATTGCGTGCCGCCGTCGCGGTCGGCCAGGCGAAAAATGCCGAGCGCAGCGGCGACCTCAACGGCGCGATTGCCGCGCAACAGGAAGCCGTGCGCAACGACCCGCAGAATGTCTGGACGCGCTATGACCTGGCGCGTCTGTACGTGCAAGCGAAGGCCCCGGACAAAGCCCGGCAGACCATGGCGGAGCTTCTTAAGGCCGATCCGCAGCGCGTTGATGCGCTGTACGTCAGCGCATTGCTGTCGAGCCAGTTGGGTGAATGGTCGAACGCGCAAAGCACGCTCGAGCGCATCCCGGTGAGCCAGCGCAGCACGGCGATGCAACAACTGGCCAACGAGGTTCAAGTGCAATCCCTGGCCAGCCAGGCCTCTACCCTGGCCAAACAAGGTGACCGCAGCCAAGCCATCACGTTGCTGCGTCGTGCCGAACTGGCGGCCAACGGCAAACCCGAATCATTGGGCATGCTGGCCTCGGCGTACGTCGATGCCGGTGATACCGAACACGCGTTGTCGATGCTGCGCAACGCCATGGCACAAAGCAGCACACCGTCGGCGTCGCTGCGCCTGGCGTACGCCGGCGTGCTGCTGAAGACCGGTGACGACGTGCAGGTCAATCAGATCCTGCACGAGCTGCAAAGCCAGCCATTGGCGGCGGCGGATCAGCGCAGTTACGACCAATTGTTGTACCTCTACACCGTGCGTCAGGCCGATTTGTTGCGGGAAAAGGGCGACCTCGTGGCGGCCTACGACACGCTCGCGCCGGCCTTGGCTCAGCGTCCGAATGACCCCTTGGCGGTTGGCGCGCTGGCGCGCATGTACCTGGCCAACAACAACGCCAAAAAAGCCATCGAGCTGTATCAACCGCTGCTCGACCAGGCACCGAATGATCCGCAGCTGCAGATCGGCATGGCCCAGGCCTTGAATCAGTCCGGCGATTATCGCGGCGCCGAGAAAGCCATGGACAAGGCGCTGGAACTGGCACCGAACGATGCGCCGATCCTCGCCACCGCCGCCAGTCTGTATCGCGCCCAAGGCAAGAACGCCAAGGCCGCGCAGCTGTATGCGCGCGCCCTGGCACTGCAAGCGCCGAGCAAGGAAGACGCCAATCCGTTTGCCGGGACCGTGGCTGCCAACCCGTTCGTGGGCAAGGCCGGCCAGCGCAGTCAATCGCGGCTGGCCGAGGCTACGCTGTCGCAAATTCCGGCGCCTGCACAGGTGCAAGTTGCGCAGGCTGCGGATGAGGCCGAGCCGGCCCTATCGAATGCCCTGGCGAGCAATGGCAGCGCTGGCGCTTACGCTGTGCAACCCGCGCGGGCCCCAGCCAAGCCGACGGACCCGCAGGCAGAAGCCCGCCAGGCGATGCAAAGTGCGCTGGACCAGATTGATCAGGAACGCAGCCCGCGTGTCACTCAAGGCGTGACCATCCGCAGCAATGACAGCGAGTCGGGTTTGAGCAAAATCACCGACGTCGAAACGCCGCTGGAAATCAGTGTGCCGCTGGGTGATGACCGTCTGGCGCTGCGCGTTACGCCGGTGTCGCTGAACGCCGGTGGCATCAGTGATCCTGCCAAGTCGCGCTTCGGTGGTTTCAATGAGCAGCAGATGGCCGCGTTGCAAGCCCAGTTGGCGAACAACACGAACCCGGTCCAGACCGATTTTCTGCGTAATCAGATCAGCGGCCCGATCGGGCGTCAGAAGGACACGGGTGTCGGCCTGGCCGTGGCTTACGAGAACCCGTCGCTGGGGCTGAAAACCGATCTGGGCGCAAGCCCCATGGGTTTCCTCTACAGCACCGTGGTCGGTGGTATCAGCATTGATCGCTCGTTCACCGAAGGCAGCGATTTCCGCTACGGCCTGAGCCTGTCGCGGCGCCCGGTGACCGACAGCCTGGTGTCTTTCGCCGGTGCGCGAGACGCCCGCAGTGGCCTGGAATGGGGCGGCGTCACCGCCAATGGCGGGCGTTTGCAACTGAGCTATGACAATGGCGATTACGGCGTCTATGGCTACGGTGGCCTGCACAAACTGGTGGGCAACCACGTCGAATCCAACAGCCGTGCCGAGGCCGGCACCGGTGTCTATTGGTACTTGCTCAATGACGACAGCCGTCAGCTGACCGCCGGCCTGAGCCTCACCGGCATCAGCTACGACAAGAACCAGGGCAACTTCACCTATGGCAATGGCGGTTACTTCAGCCCGCAAAACTTCTTTTCCATCGGCGTGCCGATTGGCTGGTCGCAACGCACCGATCGCTTGAGTTACTCGATCAAGGGCTCGGTCGGCGTGCAGCACATCGAGCAGGATGCGACGCCGTACTTCCCGAACGACAACGACATGCAGAGCGTGCTGAGTCAGGTTTCGCAGCAGTACGCCACGGCCGGGATCATTGTGCCGACCCAGTACTCGGGACAGAACAAGACAGGCGTCGGTTACAACCTGAATGCGGCCGCCGAATACCGTTTTGGCGACAACGTCTTCCTGGGTGGCAGCTTCGGCCTGGACAACGCCCAGGACTACAAGCAATTCACCGGTGGTTTGTACCTGCGGTACATGTTTGAAGACTTCACCGGTCGCATGGCGATGCCGGTCAGCCCTTACCGTTCCCCTTATTCGAATTAAGCAGCAGGAGTTTGCACCGTGGCAGTATCGATTCTGGCAGGCATGACCATTTTGATGATTGGCGACAGCCACCTGGCAACGCCTGACTATCTGATTTCCTCCCTGCACGACAGCCTGGTTGCCCAGGGTGCGACCGTGCATACCTTGGGTATTTGCGGCGCCAACGCCGGTGACTGGCTCAAAGCCACGCCGGGCACCTGCGGTGGCGCCGAGCGTCGTGGCACGGAAAAAACCGTGGTGCTGGGCGGCAAAGCCGCGACCTTGCCGATTAGCCAGTTGCTGGCCACCGACAAACCGGACCTGGTGCTGATTGTCATGGGCGACACCATGGCCAGCTACACCAAACCGGCGTTCCCCAAAGCCTGGCTGTGGCAGCAGACCACTGCACTGACCAAGGAACTCTCGGCCAACGGCACCCGTTGTGCGTGGGTCGGCCCGAACTGGGGCACCGAAGGCGGCAAGTACGGCAAGACCTTTGCCCGGGTCGAGATGACCTCCAAGTTCCTCGCCGCCAACGTGGCGCCGTGCAGCTACATCGACTCGCTGCAGTTCTCCAAGCCGGGCCAATGGGCCACGGTGGACGGTCAGCATTTGACCGCGCCGGGCTACAAAACCTGGAGTGCTGACATCAGCAAGGCTCTGCTGGAAGCCCCAGCCGTCAAGGAAGCCAAGAAATGATCAAGCTGTTCGCGGCGCTCGCGGCCGTCCCGGTGTTGTCGATCAGTACCCTGGCCCACGCCGAAGTGGCGTTGTACCCCACCGGCCCGGCCGAAGATTCGGCGTTCATCCGCTTCGTCAACACCGGCACCGCGCCGCTGGACGTGATCGCTCAGGCCGGCCAACCGCCGCTGCGTCTTGAAGTGGCCGCACCGGTATCGTTGTTTTTCCCGGTGCAGGCCAGCAGTCCGATCAAGGGCAGCCTGGTCAGCGGTGCGCAAAAACTGGCCATGGATTTGAAAGTCGAGCCGGGTGAATTCGCGACCGTACTGGTGTTGCCGGACGGTGCTGGCATCAAGCAAGTGGCGGTGCGCGAGCAGCCGGACGACTTCAACGGCCTGAAAGCGTCGCTGGCGTTCTTCAACGTCGACGCTTCGTGCGCCGATGCCAGTCTGCGTCCTGCCGGGCGTACCGCCGACCTGTTCAAAGCGGTGCCGGTCGACAGCTTGCAACGTCGCTCGATCAACCCGGTGAGCCTGTCGGTGCAATTGGTGTGCGCCAACGCGAACGTCGGCGGGCCGCTGGATCTGGGGGAACTCAAGGCGGGTGAGCGCTACAGCGTGCTGCTGGTGCCGTCGGCCGCAGGACCGCGTCTGTTGAACGCCACGGACTCGTTGTCCCACTGATCGGATCTCTGTGCCGCCATGGTCTTCGCCTCATTAGAGTTCCTGACATTGTTTTTGCCAGCGTTTCTGCTGGTTTACGCATTGGGCCGACCGGCCTGGCGCAATGTCATCCTGTTGCTCGGCAGCTGGCTGTTCTACGGCTGGTTGAGTCCGTTGTTCCTGACGCTGCATATCGTGCTGACGATTGTGGCGTGGGTGGGCGGCCTGCTGGTGGCCCGCGCACCAGACGGCTCCCGTGGGCGAGTGCGGCTGTTGATCGCGTTGATCGTGTTCAACACGGCGGTGTTGTGCTGGTACAAATACGCCAACATCCTCGCCGGGACCTGGAGTGAGCTGATCACCTATTACGGGGCGATGCCGCTGGAATGGCAGCGGGTGGCGCTACCGGCGGGCCTGTCGTTCATCGTGCTGCAGGCGATTTCCTATCTGGTGGATGTGCATCGGCATACCGTGCCGGTGGAGCGCAGTTTCATCAATTACGCCACGTACATTTCCATGTTCGGCCACTCCATTGCCGGCCCGATCATTCGTTATGACTGGGTGCGCCGGGAGCTGACGCAACGGTATTTCAGTTGGCAGAATTTCTCCCTCGGTGCACGTCGATTCATGATCGGCATGTGCATGAAAGTGCTGGTGGCCGATACGCTGTCGCCGCTGGTGGATGTCGCGTTCCACCTGGAAAACCCGTCCTTTGTCGACGCCTGGATTGGTTGCCTGGCCTACTCGCTGCAACTGTTTTTCGACTTCGCCGGTTACAGCGCCATGGCCATCGGCCTAGGCCTGATGCTGGGCTTTCACTTCCCGGAAAACTTCAACCGGCCGTACCTGGCCAGCAGCATCCAGGACTTCTGGCGGCGCTGGCATTTGTCGCTGTCGAGTTGGCTGCGTGACTACCTGTACATCGCCTTGGGCGGCAACCGCAACGGTGCGTGGAAGACTTATCGCAACCTGTTCCTGACCATGGCCATCGCCGGTTTGTGGCACGGCGGCGACAGCTGGAATTACCTGCTGTGGGGTTCGGCGCACGGGGTCGCATTGTGCGTTGATCGCCTCTGGTCCCGTTCCCGATTGCCAAACATTCCGCCGTTGCTCTCGCACAGCCTGACGCTGTTGTTCGTGTTCCTCGCCTGGACGCTGTTCCGCGCGCCGGATTTCCATTCGGCGATGACAATGTATGCCGGGCAGTTTGGCCTGCATGGCTTTGCGTTGGGCGATGCGCTGGCGGTGACCCTGCGCCCGGTGCATGGGCTGGCAGCGCTGCTCGGCGTGGTGTGCATCCTCGCGCCGCTCCTGCAAAGCCGTGTCGAGCAGCGGTTCGCCCGCCACGCCTTGTTCGTTCCGGTCACGGCTCTGTGGCCGGTGGCGGGGTTCCTGCTTTCGTTTGCGTTGATCGCAAGCCGTGAAGCCGTACCCTTTCTGTACTTTCAGTTCTGATGACCGCGCCCATGACTTCTTCGTCTCCCGCACCGGCTCAACCCTGCGAACGTACCGCCCGCATCAGCAAGCTGTCGGGCGTCGTGTTCGTGGCTTTTCTGGCGCTGGGTTTCGCCTCTTGCGCCTGGCTGCTGGCGAGCGGCAAAGTCGAGTTCGTGCCGCCAAAACTCACGCGTCAGGCCGCACTGGAAGGCGACATCACCCACAAGATCGCCAAGCAGTTGTCGCAGGCGTCGGTGCCTGAGCAGGCGGCGAATCTGGAGCGCGGCGCAAGCTGGCTGGCGCTGCACGATACCGGCCCACGGGTGCGCTCGGGGTGTGCCGGCTGGTTGTTCCTGACCGATGAGATGCGCATCAACCGTCACGCCGGCGCCAATGCCGACACCAAGGCCGGCGTGGTGCGTGAACTTCAGCAACGCCTGGTCAAACGCGGCGTCACGTTGCTGGTGGCGGTGGTGCCGGACAAGAGCCGTATCGCCCAGGCGCAATTGTGCGACCTGCGTCGCCCGGCGATGTTGCAGGACCGCGCTGCGACGTGGGTCGAGGGGCTGAACAAGGTCGGTGTCGCTGCTGTGGACCTGGCGCCGAGCCTACAACCGTTGGGCGCTGACGCGTACCTGCGCACGGACACCCACTGGAGCGAAACAGGCGCTGCCGTTGCGGCCAAAGCCTTGGCCGAGCAGGTGCGGCGCATGGGCATCAGCGCGACGCCGCACAAAGATTTCGAGGCGCAGGTGCAAGAACCGGCACGCCGTCCGGGCGACCTGGTCAGGCTTGCCGGTCTGGAATGGCTGCCGGTGACCCTGCAACCGGCCCCGGAAACCGTGGCGGCCACCCGGATCAGCGAGAAAGCGGCCGCAGCGCAAAGTGGCGGCGATAACCTCGATGATCTGTTTGGCGATGACAACCTGCCGAACGTGGCGCTGATCGGAACCTCGTTCTCGCGCAACTCCAACTTCGCGGGATTCCTGCAGCAGGCGCTGGGTGCGCCGATCGGCAATTTCGCCAAGGACGGCGGCGAGTTTTCCGGTGGCGCCAACGGCTACTTCAACAACCCGGCGTTCAGGCAGACGCCGCCCAAGCTGATCATCTGGGAAATCCCCGAGCGGGATTTGCAGACGCCCTACAGTGAAGTGATCGATTGGGCGAAGTGAGGTGGGGCTGATGGCCTCTTCGCGAGCAAGCCCGCTCCCACAGTTAACCGAGTAGTCCTGACGGACACGGTCAAGGTGGGAGCGGGCTTGCTCGCGAAGGCTGCCTGACAGACAACACAATTCAAAAGCCATATCGTTATTCGCTAACGGTATTTAAATTTCAATTCTTATATCTATAAAGTCACTCCCCTGCGTACCTGCCGACCAATCGGCGCGCCGCACGAAACGAACCAACACGGGACCTCCGTGAGTTTCTGATCGACGCGCGCGCCCTTGAGCGTGCCGTGCGTGGGAGTGATTTATGTCTGTCGTCTCTGCAACTCAAAGCATCGCACCGCAAACCTTCGAGATTCGCCCGTTCAGCGGTGCTGTCGGAGCCGAAATCATCGGCCTGGACCTGTCCCGCCCGATCAATGATCAGGACTTCGTCCGCATCCATCGCGCGCACCTGGATCATCACGTCGTGGTGTTCCGCGACCAACGCATTACCCCCGAACAGCACATCGACTTCAGCCGCCGTTTTGGCGTGTTGCAGATCCACGTGCTCAAGCAGTTCCTGCTGACCGGGCACCCGGAAATCCTCATCGTTTCCAACATCATCGAAAACGGCCAATCCATCGGCCTCGGTGACGCCGGCAAGTTCTGGCACTCCGACCTGTCCTATAAAGAATTGCCGAGCCTGGGCTCGATGCTGCATGCCCAGGAATTGCCGTCCGAGGGCGGCGACACCTTGTTCGCCGACATGCACAAAGCCTGGGACAACTTGCCCGAGGCACTGCGTAAAGCGGTCGAAGGTCGCTCGGCGGCACACTCGTACACGGCGCGCTACAGCGAGACCAAATTCGAAGGCAACTGGCGTCCGACCCTGACGCCGGAGCAACTGGCCCAGGTTGCCGAAGTCGTCCATCCCATCGTGCGCACGCACCCGGAAAACCGCCGCAAGGCGTTGTTCGTCAGCGAAGGTTTCACCACCCGCATCGTTGGTTTGCCGGAGGACGAGAGCAAGCAACTGCTCGACGAGCTCTACGCCCACAGCGTGCTGCCGCACAACATCTACCGCCATCAGTGGCAGCCCCATGACCTGGTGTTCTGGGACAACCGTTCGCTGATCCACCTCGCCGCCGGATGCCCCAGCCATCTGCGCCGCAAGTTGTATCGCACCACCATTCAGGGCGACGCGCCTTTCTGATTTGTCGGAGATTGAATCATGTCCAAACGTCTTCCCTTTGCACCGCTGGCTGCGGCCATCGGCCTGGGTTTCAGCCTGATCGCCGGCAGCCTGGTGGCGCCGACTGTGGCTCACGCCGAAGGTGAAATCCGCATCGCCGAACAGTTCGGCATCGTTTACCTGTTGCTCAACGTGGTGCGCGATCAGAACCTGATCGAAAAGTACGGCAAGCAGGAAGGCATCGACATCAAGGTCGACTGGACTCAGCTGTCCGGCGGCGCGGCGGTCAACGATGCGTTGCTTTCCGGTTCGATTGATATCGCCGGTGCCGGCGTCGGTCCGCTGCTGACCATCTGGGACCGCACCCACGGCAAGCAGAACGTCAAAGCCGTGGCTTCTCTCGGCAACTTCCCGTACTACCTGGTGAGCAACAATCCGAAGGTCAAAACCATCGCCGACTTCACCGAGAAGGACCGCATCGCGGTGCCGGCCGTGGGCGTGTCGGTGCAGTCGCGCTTCCTGCAATACGCCGCCGCCAAGCAATGGGGCGACAAGGAATTCAATCGCCTCGACAAGTACACCATCGCCGTTCCGCACCCAGACGCCACGGCGGCGCTGATTGCCGGCGGCACCGAGTTGACCGGGCATTTCTCCAACCCGCCATTCCAGGATCAGGCGCTGGCCAACCCCAACGTCCATGTGGTGTTGAACACCTATGACCTGCTCGGCCCGAACTCGCCGACGGTGCTGTTCGCCACCGAGAAATTCCGCAACGAGAACCCGAAAACCTATAAGGCGTTCGTCGAGGCGCTGACCGAAGCGGCGCAATTTGCCCAGAACGATAAAGGCGCCGCCGCCGATACCTACATTCGCGTGACCAAGGCGAAAATCGATCGCGCCGCGCTGCTGAAAATCATCGATAACCCGCAGTTCGAATTCAGCGTCACGCCGAAAAATACCTACCCACTGGCCGAGTTCCTCTACCGCGTCGGCGCGATCAAAAACAAACCGGATTCATGGAAGGATTACTTCTTCCAGGACACCAAACCGCTGCAAGGGAGCTGACCGACATGAACGCCCCTTTGCAAGGCCACACGGTCAGCAAACCGAACGTCGCAGCCCAGGCGCTGCTGTCGGTCGACAACGTCAGCCTCGAATACCGCACGCCGCAGCGTGTGGTTCGAGCGACCCACCAAGTCAGTTTTGAAATCGACCCGGCGGACCGCTTTGTGCTGCTCGGTCCTTCCGGTTGCGGCAAATCCACGTTGCTCAAGGCGGTTGCCGGGTTCATTCAGCCCGTTGAAGGCGAGATTCGTCTGCAAGGGCAAACCGTCCATGCACCGGGGCCCGACCGGATCGTGGTGTTCCAGGAATTCGATCAGCTGCCGCCATGGAAAACCGTCAAACAGAACGTGATGTTTCCGCTGCTGGCGTCGAAAACCCTCAAGCGCCAAGAGGCCGAGGAACGGGCGCTGCACTATCTGGACAAGGTCGGGCTGGCGGCATTTGCCGATGCCTATCCGCACACCTTGTCTGGCGGCATGAAGGCTCGCGTTGCCATCGCGCGGGCATTGGCGATGCAGCCGAAAATCCTCCTGATGGACGAACCCTTCGCTGCCCTCGACGCCCTTACACGCCGCAAGATGCAGGAAGAATTGTTGCTGCTGTGGGAAGAGGTGCGTTTCACGTTGCTGTTCGTCACGCACTCCATCGAAGAAGCGCTGGTGGTGGGCAATCGCATCCTGCTGCTGTCGCCGCATCCCGGTCGGGTACGGGCGGAAGTCCACAGCCATCAGTACGATTTGCACAGTCTTGGCGGCGTGGCGTTTCAGGAGTCGGCGCGGAGGATTCATCGGTTGTTGTTCGATGAAGGCCAGTCACCGGAAACCGAGCGCGAGCTGGATTTTTCCGACATTCGCATCGCTTACTGAGCCATTGAGAGGAGTGCCCGATGAGCCAGTTATCATCTGCGCGTGAAGAGTTCGAAACCGTTTTGCAGCCGCTGACCAGCGTCCCGCTGGAGCGTGAGTTGCCCCTGGGTCAACGCCTGTGGCAACAGGGCTGGATTCGCAAAAGCCTGATCCTGATTCTGCTCGCGGTGCTGTGGGAAGTGGTTGCCCGCATTCAGAACAACGACTTGCTGCTGCCGAGTTTCCTGCAAACCGCCGTTGCGCTGTATGACGGCCTGCTCAGCGGCGAATTGCTAGGCAAGGTGTGGATTTCGCTGGTGGTGTTGCTGAAGGGGTATTTGATCGGCATCGTCCTGGCGTTTGCCCTGACCACTTTGGCGGTGTCGACACAGTTCGGTCGCGATCTGCTGAGTACGCTGACTCCGATGTTCAACCCGCTGCCGGCGATTGCACTGCTGCCGCTGGCGCTGCTGTGGTTTGGGTTGGGGCAGAACAGCCTGATTTTCGTGCTGGTGCATTCGGTGCTCTGGGCGTTGGCGTTGAACACCTATGCGGGGTTCCTGGGGGTCTCGGAAACCTTGCGCATGGCCGGGCGAAATTACGGTTTGAAGGGCATGCGTTTCGTGCTGTTCATCCTGATTCCGGCGGCGCTGCCGTCGATTCTCGCCGGGCTGAAAATCGGTTGGGCCTTTGCCTGGCGCACGCTGATCGCCGCTGAATTGGTGTTTGGCGCGACCAGTGGCAAGGGCGGTTTGGGCTGGTACATCTTTCAGAATCGTAATGAGCTGTACACCGACAAGGTGTTTGCCGGGTTGGCGGTGGTGATTCTGATTGGGTTGCTGGTGGAGAACCTGGTGTTTGATTCGTTGGAGCGGGTGACGGTGAAGCGTTGGGGGATGCAGCGTTAAGTTCTGTGGTGTCTGTACGGGCCCCATCGCGAGCAGGCTCACTCCCACAGGGGATCTCCAGTGGGATTAGATTTTGTGTACTACGGAAACCCCATGTAGGAGCGAGACCGGCTTGCCGGCGATGGGGCCCGATCTGCCAACACATCAATCTGGGGATGTTTGCTAGCATTGCGTCTGAATCAATCCAGATCAGGCAAGAGTGCTCAGCATGCAACTCCCGGACATGAATCTTCTGGTCGCCCTCGACGCCTTGCTCGACGAAGGCAGTGTGGTGGGCGCCGCGCGCCGCATGAACCTCAGCCCGGCGGCCATGAGCCGCACGCTCACACGAATCCGCGAAGCCATCGGCGATCCGATTCTGGTGCGTGCCGGCCGCGGTCTGGTGCCCACGCCCAAGGCATTGGCGTTGCGCGAACAGGTGCGGGAGGTGGTCGAACAGGCCGCGTTGCTGTTCCGTTCCGCCGATGACGTGGAGCTGGGCAGTTTGCGCCGACGCTTCAGCATTCGCGCCAACGATTTCTTTGTCGGTGTCTACGGCGGCAAGCTGTTCGACACTATGGAGCGTCAGGCGCCGCACTGCGAATTGCGCTTCGTTCCGGAGGGCGATGGGGATGACGAAGCGTTGCGTGAAGGGCGCATCGATCTGAGCGTCAGCAACAATCGGCCGCTGATGCCGGAAGTGAAGGTCCAGAACCTGTTCTCCACCCATTTTGTCGGCCTGGTGCGCGAAGACCATCCGCTGTTCGACGAAGAAATCACCGCCGAGCGTTTTGCTGGGTTTTCTCACATCAGTATGTCCCGGCGCGGGATTGCTCGCGGCCCGATCGATACCGCGCTCAATGCCTTGGGCCTGGAGCGGCGAGTGGCGGTGATCGCGCCGAGTTTCCATGCGGCGATGTTTGCCTTGCCTGATTCCGATCTGATTCTGCCGGTGCCCAAGGAAGCGCTGCTGAGCGTGCGGCGGCTGGGCTTGAAATTGCGCTCGTTCACCCTGCCGATCCCGTTGCCGACCCTCATGCTGACCCAGGCCTGGCACCCGCGTTTTGACAAAGACCCGGCGCATCGCTGGATGCGTGAAACCCTCAAGGCGTGTTGCGATGCGACATGGCTGGCCGCGCAACCCACGTCAGACTGAACACGGACCCCTGTAGGAGCCGGCTTGCTGACGATAGCGATTTTTCATTCAACATCTTCATCGACTGATACACCGCTATCGCCAGCAAGCCGGCTCCTACAGGGTTTTGTATTGCTGCGTGGAGCGCACTTATAACCTGCCGATAAGTTGATTTTCGTCAGGTCTCGCGCTTCTTAAAATGCTCCGACATTCACATCCCGGAGCTTGCAGTAATGACTTCCCTCACGGCCCCGGCACCTCTCGCCGTGGCCAGCCCAACGGTCGCCGTGACGCCACCGGTCTTCGGTCCGCGAATCATCATCGGCTTGGTGGGTGTTTTGCTGGCGGTGCTGGTGTCGGGCCTCAACGAGATGGTGACCAAGGTCGCCCTCGCCGATATTCGCGGCGCATTGGCCATCGGCTATGACGAAGGTACCTGGCTGGTCGCCAGTTACACCGCGACCTCGGTGGCCGCGATGGCGTTCGCGCCGTGGTGCTCGGTGACGTTCTCGTTGCGGCGCTTCACGCTCTGCGCGATCAGCGTGTTCACGTTGTTGGGCGTGCTGTGTCCGTTCACCCCGAACTACGAAAGCCTGCTGCTCATGCGCACCTTGCAAGGTCTGGCGGGCGGTGCCTTGCCGCCGATGTTGATGACCGTCGCCCTGCGTTTTTTACCGGCCAACGTGAAGCTCTACGGTCTTGCCGGGTATGCCCTTACGGCCACCTTCGGTCCGGGGCTCGGCACGCCGCTGGCCGGGTTGTGGACCGAGCATGTCGGCTGGCAATGGACGTTCTGGCAAATCATCGCGCCGTGCCTGCTCGCCATGGCAGCGGTGGCCTACGGCTTGCCCCAGGATCCGCTGCGCCTTGAGCGTTTCAAGCAGTTCAACTGGCGCGGACTGCTGCTGGGTTTTCCGGCGATCTGCATGCTGGTGATCGGCATCCTGCAGGGCAATCGGCTGGACTGGTTCGAGTCGACCCTGATCTGCGGATTGCTCGGCGGAGGGCTGGTGTTGCTGGTGCTGTTCCTGATCAACGAATGGTCGCAGCCGACGCCTTTTTTCAAGATGCAGATGCTCGGCATCCGCAACCTGTCGTTCGCCTTGCTGACCCTGGCGGGTGTGTTGGTGATTTTGCTGGCGGTGATCATCATTCCGTCCAGTTACCTCGCGCAGGTCCAGGGTTATCGTCCGGTGCAGACTGCACCGGTCATGTTGCTGGCGGCGCTGCCACAGTTGCTCGCACTGCCGTTGGTGGCGGCGTTGTGCAACTTGCGCTGGGTCGATTGTCGTTGGGTGTTGGGGATCGGCCTGAGCATGCTGGCGCTGTCGTGCATCGGTGGCTCACAACTGACGTCAGCGTGGATTCGCGACGATTTCTACGTGCTGCAACTGCTGCAAATCTTCGGTCAGCCGATGGCGGTGTTGCCGCTGTTGATGCTCTCGACCGGCAGCATCAGCCCGATGGAAGGGCCGTTCGCTTCCGCCTGGTTCAACACCGTCAAAGGCCTGTCGGCGGTGATCGCGACTGGCGTAATCGACGCGCTGACCACATCGCGGCTGCATTTTCATTCGACCATGCTGGTGGACCGTCTCGGCAACTCGCCGTTGGTCGACAGCGACAGCGCGGGCCTTGCCCACCGGCTGCATGAGCAAGCCGTGGTGCTGACCGCCTCGGACCTTTATCTGTGCATGGGCGGCGTCGCCTTGGCGCTGATCCTGTTGATTTTCTGGCTGCCGACGCGGATCTATCCGCCGCGTGCGCCGACATGAATGCTTCACTGAAACAGAAGGTTTTTATGACGACTCAATCCAAGCAAAAAATCGCCGTCGCAATGGCCTCCGTGGTGGCGGTCGGTGTGCTGGTGTATCTGCTGGCGCCGGGAATTTTTGGCAAGCGTACGCAACAAAACACCAATGACGCCTTTGTCTCTGCCGACTTCACGCTGGTCGTGCCCCGCGTCGCCGGGTTCATCAAGGAAGTGCTGGTGGAAGACAATCAGCAGGTCAAGGCCGGGCAGTTGCTGGCGCTGATCGATGACCGCGACCTGCGGGCTGCCGCTCAAGCCGCCGACGCCGAAACGCTGGTGGCGCGGGCGCAACTGCAAAACGCTCGGGCGACCCTTGAGCGCCAGACATCAGTGATTGCGCAGGCGCAAGCCACGGTGGTGTCGGCGAAGGCTGAAATGGCGTTCGCCGAGCATGAATTGAACCGCTACAACCACCTTGCCGGCGTTGGCGCGGGTACGGTTCAGAATGCTCAGCAAGCGCGTACGCGCATTGATCAAGCCAGCGCCCGGTTAGCCAATGCCACAGCGGTACTGTCGGCGGAGCGCAAGCAAGTGGAGATCCTCACGGCCCAACGTGACGCCGCCGACGGTGGATTGAAACGGGCGCAAGCGGCACTGGAAATGGCCAGCTACGAGCTGTCCTATACGCGCATCGTCGCGCCGCAGGACGGTATGGTGGGCGAGCGTGCGGTGCGTGTCGGTGCGTATGTCACGCCGGGTAGCAAGCTGCTGGCTGTGGTACCACTGGCGCAAGCGTATGTGGTCGCCAATTTCCAGGAAACCCAACTGACCGAGGTGCAGCCGGGGCAGGGTGTGCAGGTGCGCGTCGACAGCCTTGGCGGCGAAGCGTTGCGCGGTCGTGTCGAGAGCATTGCTCCGGCCACCGGGGTGACTTTCGCGTCGATCAAACCGGACAACGCGACCGGCAATTTCACCAAGGTTGTGCAGCGGATTCCGGTGAAAATCGTCCTCGATCCGGGGCAGCCATTGGCTGAGCGGTTGCGGGTGGGGATGTCGGTGGAGGCGAGTATTGATACGGCTGAAACCGGGAAGCATGAGGTTGCGCAACGATGAAGATGTTTGTTAACCGGGCTGGCCTCATCGCGAGCAGGCTCGCTCCCACAGGGGATCTCCTTTTGAGCAGTGATTGTGTGCATGACTCAACCTCAATGTGGGAGCGAGCCTGCTCGCGAAGAGGCCGTCAGCTTCAACTCACCCTTTGCGCCTTGCTCGTCATGAGCCTCACCGCCTGCACCGTCGGCCCTGACTTCCAGAAGCCTCAAGCCCGGCAAGTTACCGAATGGTCGAAACCGTCGAAAGCCGCCGCCAGTGAAGTGAAAACCGCTGACATGGACGAACGCTGGTGGGAAGTTTTCCAGGACCCGAAACTCTCGGCCCTGACCCAACGCGCTCTGACCGACAACCTCGACCTGAAACTCGCCAGCAGCCGTTTGCAGCAAAGCCGCGCTGCGCGCCAGGTGATCACCGCCGAACGCTATCCCAACACCGCCGCCACCGGCAGCTACGGGCGCAAACGCAACAGCGGTGAAGGCCTGAGCGATCCGTCGGGGCACCACGGTGACTCGGCGTTCAACCTGTGGGACGCAGGTTTCTCGGCCTCCTGGGAACTGGATTTCTGGGGGCGTGTGCGACGCGAAACCGAAGCGGCTGATGCCACCCTCGAAGTCGCGGAAAACGACCAGCGCGGTGTGCTGCTGTCGGTGCTCGCCGAAACCGCCCAGGACTACATTCAACTGCGCGGCGTGCAAAGCACACGAGCCGTCATCGAGCAGAACCTCGACGTCGCCCGCCACAGCCTGAAACTGTCGCAACTGCGCCTGGCCGACGGTGTCGCCACCGACCTGGATGTCGCCGAAGCCGCCGCGCAAGTCGCGGCCATCGAATCGCGCTTGCCGGCACTGGAGCAGCGCCAGTCGCAACTGATCAACGCGCTGAGCCTGTTGATGGGCGAGCCGCCGCAAGCGCTGCACGCTGAGTTATCCACAGACGCGCCGGTGCCACAAACCCCGCGTCAGGTCGCCATCGGCCTGCCGTCGCAACTTGCAGAGCGCCGCCCGGACATCCGCCAGGCCGAAGCCCGCTTGCATGCCGCCACCGCAAACATTGGTGTGGCCAAGGGCGATTTTTATCCGCGCATCACCCTGTCAGGCAACCTCGGTTCGCAGGCCATGCAACTGAGCGACTTCGGCTCATGGGGCTCACGTGCTTTCGGCATCGGCCCGCAATTCAGCCTTCCGCTGTTCGACGGCGGTCGCCTGCGCGGTGTGCTGAATTTGCGTGAAGCGCAACAACAGGAAGCCGCCATCGCCTACCAACAAACCGTGCTGCGCGCCTGGCACGAAATCGACGATCAACTGACCGCCTACAACGCCAGCCAACTGCGCCGCGACAGCCTCGCCGAAGCCGTACGCCAAAACCAGATCGCCCTGCGCACCGCGCAACAGCAGTACGTGGAAGGCGTGGTGGATTTCGTCAACGTACTCACCGTGCAAGGTGAATTGCTGGCGACTCAGCAGCAATGGGTCGAAAGTTCGACCGGAGTGTCGCTGGCGATGGTCGGGTTGTACAAGGCGTTGGGTGGGGGATGGGAGTCGGTGTATCCGGTGGTAGAGGGCGCTACCAGTAATCCGGTTTGATCGCGGGTGCTTTGTGGGTGGGGACTCGGGGCGGGAACTGGTGCGAGTGCAACTCTTCTGAGGAGACGACTCGACGCATCCAGTGGGAATGTTCTATCAGCGAGCCGGGTGGAGAGCGTTTGAATCCGGTCCGGCATGGAAGAACCACGCCCACGGTCACTTGCGGGAAGTCCTCTCGGATAGCGCGTAACGCGGGAGTCATGTCGGTATCTCCGGATACCAGAACGAATTGCTGTATGCGTTCAGTAATGTGAATGTTGGCCTGCCTGGCGGCCGTGCGGTACATGCTGATTGCGATATGGACGTCGGTTTCTTTCTCTTCGAGTTTCCATATCGCGACTTTATCCTGGCGTGAGGCGGCGATTTTTTTGTCGATAAAACGTGGCGCTGCGGCCCTCTCAAGTTGGTGACGGCCATAATGAACAGTCACATTGCTGGCTCTCAGGGCGCGAACGTAGGTGTCTTGAGCCTCTTTTGAAATCCTGCCACGAGTAGCCAGCTCAGGTTTGACGGAAGAGGTGAAGTAATCGATTGAGGTGAGGACGCTTTGAGGATTCTCGATATTGGCAATATGCGTCAGTAACCGCGGCAGGTTTAGCCATTTGTATGGCGTGCCGGCCAGCAATCCGTAGAACACGTTGTAGCCGTCAACAAAGAACGCAGTGCGCACAAATTCAATCCTCAGAAACGAAAAAACCGGCCGAAGCCGGTTTTTTCACCCCAACGGCCAGAGAACTGAATCTCTGCGTACGGGGTTGAGTAGTGGGTTGATCCTAAATGGGGTCCGCGATATGCGTCAACCATTGTCTGACCGAACTCTACTTCGCTGGATGTTTCTCCACCGCCGGCAACTCAGTTTTGTGTATTTGCCTGGCAAATGGTCAAGGTGCTTCGGGCTTCAACTATTAACAATTGTTGCGACTTTAAGGTTCCGGTGACAGCGAGTGTGTAGGGATGTGAATGTCTATGACTACTTTCATTTTTGGCCGAGTGGAAGTTCCCCATTTCATGTGGGATTTAATTCCATGTACTCATCGCATGGGTGATCAGCCCACTCCACGGGAAATAGTTATCAATTTGAAACCAGACATTTCCTACCAATAAACCCCACCCACTTGACGCTCACCCACGCTGTCATAGACTCCGCTCATCCGTCAGGGAGTTACGGTTATGCGACGAGTTCGTGTGTGGGTTATCGGATTGACCATTTTAACGTGTACTGCTCAGGCGCAAACGCCCGTGCCAGACGATCCGCTGTTGGACAGCAGCACCGTCGGCAGCAGCGGTTCGGCAGCCAGCACCGAGGCCCGTGGTGTGTTGCGGGCCAGGGATCAGGCGATGCTTGCCAGTGAGTTGTCCGGGCGGATTGTCGAGTTGCCGTTCAGTGAGGGCGAGTCGTTCAAGAAGGGCGATACGCTGGCGCGTTTCGATTGTTCGGCCTATCAGGCGCAGCTCAATGCGGCGCAGGCTGCGAGCCGTGGGGCCGGTGAGGAGTTGGCTCACAACAAACAACTGGCGGCGTTGAATTCGGTCGGGCGCTTCGAAGTGGCGCGGGCCGAGGCAAGGCTCAGCGAGACGCAGGCGCAATCTCAGGTGTATCAGGTTCAGGTCAAACGCTGCAGCGTGGTTGCGCCGTTTGATGGTCAGGTGGTGGAGCGCAAGGTTCAGCGTTTTGAAAGCGTTGCCGCCGGCGCGCCGTTGCTCGATGTGGTCGACAACCGCACCCTGGAAATCCATTTGCTGGTGCCGTCGCGCTGGATGGGCAAACTCAAGCCCGGCCAGACGTTCAGTTTTGTCCCCGATGAAACCGGCCGGCCACTGGATGCCACGGTCAAACGACTGGGGGCGCGAATTGACGAGGGCAGCCAGACCTTGCTGTTGGTCGCGACGTTGCCCAACGCCTCTGGTTTGTTGGCCGGCATGAGCGGCACGGCGCGTTTCGCGGAGCTCAAGTGAACGCTCCGGTCAGCGGCGGCGCGGAGCAGGTCTTCGCCCGCTTTCTCGATCTTGAGCGCCAGACCCGCGCCGCACGCACTCCGTCGCAACTGGCCTACAGCCTGGTCAATGACGCTCAGGCGTTGTTCGGTTTTCGTCATGCCGCGTTGTTGATTGCCGGCAAGGTGCACGCGGTGACGGGCGTGAGTACCGTCGACCCGAACGCGCCGTTCGTGGCGTTCGTCGAGCAGGCCGTGGCGCAGTTGTTCAAGCGTGATGTGCTGAAGCAGGCGCGGGTGATTGCGCCCGATCTGCTCAGCGAATCGATTCAGGCGGACTGGCAAAGTCTGTCCGCCGCCCAGGTGTTCTGGTTGCCGCTGATCGATCACCAAAGCGAAGTGTTCGGCGGACTGTGGCTGGCCAGGGATTTACCGTGGAACCCGGCGGAACAAGTGCTGCTGTCGCAACTCGGCGACACTTACAGTCACGCCTGGCTGGCGCTGCAACCGCACAAGCCCTGGCGACTGCGCTGGACCCGAAAACGTCAGGTCGCGTTGATCGTGCTGCTGGTGCTCGGAATGTTGATCCCGGTGCGCCAATCGGTGCTGGCGCCGGCCGAAGTAGTGCCATTGGGCGGGCGCGTCGTGGCTGCGCCGCTGGACGGCGTGATCGCCGAGTTCCTGGTCAAACCCAACCAGACCGTGAAAACCGGCGACCCATTGCTGCGCTTCGAAGGCACCACCCTCAAGGCTCAGGCTGATGTGGCCGAACGCGCGTTGGGCGTTGCCGAAGCTGAATTGAAAGCCAATTCCCAGCGCTCGTTTGCCGATGCCGAGTCCAGTTCGAAGATTGACTTGCTGGCGGCGCGCGTCGAACAAAAACGCGCCGAACGGGACTACGCCCGTGAATTGCTCAAGCGCAGCGAAGTGCGGGCCGAGCGCGACGGTATCGCGGTGTTCGCCGACGCCGAGCGCTGGACCGGCAAACCGGTGCAGACCGGCGAACGGCTGATGGAAATCGCCGACCCGAGCCAGGCCGAACTGCGTATCGAGCTGGCGGTGAGCGATGCGATTTCCCTGGAGCCGGGTGCGCAAGTCGCGCTGTTCCTCGACAGTGATCCGTTGCAACGGCATTCGGCCCGGCTCGAGCGCGCCGCATACGAAGCACAACCCACCGCCGGCGGGCAGTTGGCCTATCGGCTCGATGCCAGTTTCGATCAGGCGCCGCCACGCATCGGCTTGCGAGGGACGGCGAAAATCTTCGGCGATCGCGCGCCACTGGCGCTGTACCTGTTACGTAAACCACTGGCCGGTTTGCGCCAGAGTGTGGGGCTGTAGATGAGCCTGCCGAGCCTGCGCGCGGATTTGCAACTGACACCCGCTTCACCGGCGCTGGACGGCTCGCCGCGCTGGACGTTGGCCGACCCGGTGCGCGGTCGCTATTTCAAACTCGGGGTGGCGGCGATGCGCTTGCTGCGACATTGGTCCCTGGGCGATCCCGAAAAAATACTGCACGCCGCCAATCGCGAGCCGGGTTTGCCGTTGGCCGGCAGCGATCTGGAGCAACTGCTGAGCTTTCTGCGCAGCCACGATCTGATCAGTGCCCTCGACCCGCAGCAGCGTGAAAGTTACAACTTGAAAGCCGCCGCCCAGCATCAGTCGTGGTGGCAGGTCTTGTTGCATCAGTACCTGTTTTTCCGGATTCCTCTTTGGCGGCCGGATGCTTTTCTCAATCGCGCCTGGCCCTGGCTGTCACGATTCGGTCCGCAAACACTGCGCTTCGGATTGCCGGCAACACTGATCCTGGGGGTATTTCTGGTGTCCCGGGATTGGCAGCGATTCATCGCGACTTTCCCCCATTTGTTCAGCCTGGGTGGCGCACTGGCCTTCGGCGTGGCGTTGTTCTTTGCCAAGCTGTGCCACGAATTCGGCCACGCGTTCATGGCCAAGCGCGCAGGTTGTCGGGTGCAAAGCATGGGTGTGGCGTTCATGGTGCTGCTGCCGATGTTTTACACCGATGTCAGCGATGCCTGGCGGGTCAATGATCGACGTGCCCGCTTGCTGATCGGGGCCGGTGGCGTGTTGGCCGAACTGCTGCTGGCGAGCATCGCGCTGCTCGCCTGGTCGTTGTTGCCCGACGGACCGGCGCGCACGGCGGCGTTCATGCTCGCCAGTGCCACCTGGATTACCACGCTGGTGATCAACCTCAACCCGTTCATGCGGTTCGACGGCTACTTTTTGCTCAGTGATTTCTGGGACGTGGAGAACCTGCAAGGGCGAGCCTTTGCCCTGTGCCGCTGGCATCTGCGCGAGACCTTGTTCGGCTACGGCGCACCGGCTCCGGAGCCCTGGTCGGCGACGATGCGGCGGCGTTTGCTGGTCTGGGGTTATGGAACGTGGTTGTGGCGCGCGGTGCTGTTTTTCGGGATTGCGCTGGCGGTGTACCACTTGTTCTTCAAGCTCCTGGGGATTTTCCTGATGCTGGTGGAGCTGGTGTGGTTCATCTTTCTGCCTATCGTGCGCGAGTGGCGCGAGTGGTGGAGCCAGCGTGAGCACGCCCATGTGTCGCGGGTGTTGTTGAGTGCGTTGGGGCTGGCCGCGTTTGTGTTGTTTCTGGCGCTACCCTGGCGCAGTGCCGTGGAACTGCCGTCGATGCTCGAGGCCGGGCGCGTCAGTACCTTGCATGCGCCGGTGGCGGCGCGGGTCAAGCAGGTAAACGTCAGTGACGGTCAGGTGGTGGCTCAGGGCGATGTGCTGATCGAATTGGTGTCACCGGATCTGGATTCGCGCCAGGCCATCGTCCGTCGCGAAATCCAGATCCAGCAATTGCAGATGCGCCGCCAGGCAAGTCGCAGCGAAACCGCCGCCGATGCGGGCATTGTCGAGCAGCGCCTGGCGGAGGCCGTGGCCGAATACCGTGGGTTGGCTGCGCAACGGGAGCGGCTGCTGATTCGGGCGCCGCAGGCGGGCAAGGTGCGAGATCTGTTGCCGCAGTTGTCCGCCGGCCGCTGGTTGTCGCCCAAAGATCCGTTGGCGCGGGTGGTGGAGGACGGCGCACGGCTGCGTGGTTATCTGGCCGAGGCTGAGTTGTGGCGTGTTGCCCCGGGCGCCAGTGGGCGGTTTATCGCCGATGATCCGATGCACCCGGCGATCGCCGTGCAATTGACCGAAATCGACACCAACGGTGCGACCTATGTCGATCAGGAGGCATTGACCTCCGATCACCACGGGCCGATTGCCGTGCGCCGGGATGCCTCGCAACGGGCCGAGCCGGTACAGGGACAATACGGCGCGCGGCTGAACACCCTCGAGGCCACCCCGACGCCGCTTCAACCTTTGCGTGGCGTGGTGGTGTTGCAGGGGAGCGGCGAGTCTTTGCTGGGCGTTGCCTGGCGGCGGATGGCCGCGTTGGGTGTCAGGGAAAGCGGTTTCTAGGGAGAGCAGCGATGGCGAACACGGATGCTGTGGTGGCCGACGGTTTGGTGGTGCGGCCGTCGCGCGTTAACGATGGACCTTTTCTGCACAGGCTTTACCAATCGGCACGACCGGATCTGCAATGGATCGACGGCGAGCGAGAGGTGGTTGAGCAGGTCGTCGCCCAGCAATTCCAGGTACAGGAACAAGGGCTGGGGGAGCACTTCCCCAATGCGATGCACTACGTGATCGAAAAACTCGACACGGCCATCGGTGCGTTGACCACTGATTTTGGTCCCAATGAAATCCGCGTGCTGTACCTGGCGTTCATCCCGCAGGCTCGTGGCCAGGGTTACGGTCGGGCGGTGCTGCAAGGGGTGCAGAAAGCAGCGCAGCAGATTCGCTGCCCGGTGGCCACGGTGGTCTGGGCCAACAATGCCCATGCGCGCCAGCATTACCTGGCGCTGGGGTTTCAGGTTGAAGAGCGTAATCCGGCGGCGGAGCGGTTGGTGTGGTATCCGAATGGCTGAGCGCACCGCCGAACCTCAATGTGGGAGCGGGCTTGCTCGCGAAGGCGGTGTGTCAGTCGACAAAACGCTGCCAGACACACCGCTTTCGCGAGCAAGTCGAATCGTCGCACCGCCGCTCCCACATTTTGATCCCGGTGTGTTCAGTTGAATGCGATGTAGAAGTAACCCACGCCCGGATCCCTGCCCATGGCGGGCACCCGTGAGACAAAAATATCCTCCACGTAGCCAAGTTCCGGTAACTCCAGCGCACACAACCCATCTACAAACTCTGTGGGTTGCAGGCTGTTGAACTCGACCACGAACGGCATGCGTTCGCTTTTCGGCATCCGCGATCGGGGTGATTCTTCAAGGCTGTCGAAATGGATCGGCAGCTCACTGCCATCCGGCAACCGCAGCGTCCCCGTCTTTCCCAGAAGCGCCTGAAAGTGTTGGTGTTGAACCTGTTGCAGCATGGCGTCACTCCCAAAATGAAAGTGACCGGGGGCCTTGAATCCCCCGGCCGGATTTCAACCGCGCGAAGGGAACAGCCCTTCCAGGGCAATGCTGAAGTTCAGCACCAGGAACGGGTTCATCGTTTCCATGGGCAGGCCGTTGCCGGCGGACGAGATTTCCCCGGTGACCGTCGTGGCCACACCCTTGAGCGGCACGGCCGCCGCACCTTGCTGATCGGAGTAGATGCTCGCCGAGCCCGGCCCGCCGCCGGAAGCGCCGATGTACGAGTTGGTCGCGGTGGGGGTGGTGACCGGGTTGCTCGCCGGGCTGGCCAGTTGCAGGGTGGTAGTGGCCGTCAGCCCGGACAGGGCGTGGGTGTGATTGGGCAGGTTGGTGATGGTCGCGGTGACGTTCTCGGTCCCGGAGAACTCGCCGATGACGCGTGGGGTCAGGTTCAGCCCGTTACCCATGCACACCGGCATTCGGCCTTGCAGGTTGGGCAGCATGAAGTTGGAGACGCCATTGCCTCCGAAGTTGACGCCCAGCAGCGCGAACATTGCGTTGTATTGCTGGATTGCGAGCGTCTGGCCATTACACAAGGCCCAGCCGCTGGGCGCGTAGTTAAAGGCGAAAGGCTGGATAGTGCCGATGAATACTTCCATAGTTCCTCATCCCTCAGGTTAGTTGTCTGGCGCGCCACAAGCGTGGTCCGGACATCCGGCCCCATCGTTGCGATCAGCCGACTCCATTCATTTCCCTGGCTGAGTCACGCCAAACCAGAGCGTAGTTGATGCGCCTCACGGCCGAATGTCGCTGGTCGCAAAACCGGCATCGACGACGAACCGGCGCCGTCCTAAAGTGATCAACAGGCAGGGTGGTCGAGGGCTGTTTCAGGGGGGGTAATGGAGGCGCGCAGAGAAACACCGTTTGGCGGCACCCATGAGCCGCACGCCGCACCCGGCATCTGGGCGATTGTTCAGCGCTGGTTGCGCTGGGCGCAGGAGCACTGGCTGTTGCCGATCCTGGCGTTGGCGGCGCTGGTGCGTTTCTACGACCTGACGGCGGCCGCCATTTGGGGCGATGAAGGTTCCAGCCTGCTGCTGAGTCAGTATTCAGTGGCCGACATCTGGGTCCATGCGGCCCATGATGTGCACCCTCCGCTGTATTTCCTGCTGCTGCATGGCTGGGTCGGGTTGTTCGGCGACGGCATTTTTTCGATCCGCTGCCTCAGCGCCTTGCCCGGCATCGTCACTGTGTGGCTCGGCGTCTGGCTGATGGATTTGCTCGCCACTCGCCGTGCAGCGTTGCTGGCCGGTTTCCTGCTAGCACTGTTGCCCACGGCGGTGCGCTACAGCCAGGAAGTGCGCATGTATTCGCTGTTGGGGTTGTGGCTGATCGGCGCGACGATTGCCCTGGCCTACTGGATCAGGCGCCCGCATCGCAGACGGTACCTGGTGGCGTATGCGCTGTTGATGACTGCTGCGTTCTACACCCACTACTTCACGGCCCTGTGCGTGCTCTGCCACTGGCTGTATCTGGGGCTGATCCGCGTCCAGCCGGGGCATCGATTGCGCCATGTCCAACGCCCCGGCTGGTGGCTGGCGAATGTCGCGATCGTGTTGTTGTACCTGCCGTGGGCGCCGAGCCTGATCGATCTGCTCCAGCACCTGGATCAACTCAAGGCCAACGGCGATGTGGGCTGGGAAACGCCTGTCACGTTCGGCTCGTTGCCTTCGATGTTCTGGTCGTTCCTGATCCAGGACGATGGCGAAAACCTGCCGACGCTGATGTTCATCGCGATGCCGCTGGCGTTACTGGCCATTGTGGGGGTGGCGCTGGCGCGAGACCGCAGTGTCTTTCGTGGCAGCGCGCTGCTGGTGATCTACACGGCGTTGCCGTTGCTGCTGGTGTTCGGGGTTTCGTTTATCACGCCGGTGTTCATCGAGCGCTACCTGACGGCGTATGCCCTGGGGCTGCCGATGATTGTCGCGCTGGCGGTTGATCGTCTGTATTCAGGCTTTCGGGTGCTGGCCGTGACGGTGCTGGTGCTGTTTGTCGGTGTTGAACTGGTGGGTCTGAAGAACAACGCCACGGTGGACACCAATGATCAAATCAACGTCATGGTCGACTACGTGAACCAGCACTTCGTGACCGGTGACCGGATCGTTACCAGCGACATGCTCTGGTACCTCAGTTACGTCTATTACAACCGCACCGAGGCCAAGCCCCTGCTGTTCACTCCGCCGCTGGCCAATGGCGCTTCGAGCCGGCCGAACGCCTATGGCTTTGGCACATTGGTGACTCAGGACACGTACCTCGACAGTCTCGACCGCTTGCCCAAGGGCAGTGGCCGAGTCTGGCTGATTGGCACCGTCGATGTTCCGGACGAATTCGCGCCGTTACCCTCAGGCTGGCAGCGCTCGGGCGAAACACAGGCGGGAGGCGCCACTGCGCGATTGTTCGTACTGCATTGAGCCGGTGGAATGCTTAAACGATTCACCTCACAAGCAGTAATAAAAAACGCGTTTTAGTCAGCGCCGTAACTTCGATTTGATATCAAAACACCACTACTTCTAAGGCCATTCATGGTCTACGCTCCGTCATACATAAAGGACTTATGACTAGGGTGAAGGGATTGCAGCAGTTCCATTTTATTTCCGGCTTGCCGCGCTCGGGCTCGACCCTGCTTTCTGCAATCCTTTTGCAGAACCCGCGTTTCCATGCCGGCATGACCAGCCCCGTCGGCTCACTCTTTTCCGGTGTCCTCGAACAATGCAGCGCCGGCAGCGAGTTCGGCGCGGTGATCGATACCGACCTGCGTCGCCGTTTGCTTCGCGGCCTGTTTGACTCCTTCTACGCCGACAAGGCCGACAAACCGGTGGTGTTCGACACCAACCGCTTGTGGAGTTCGCGCCTGCCGGCCATCAGCGATCTGTTCCCGCAAGCCAAGGTCATTGCCTGTGTGCGCAACGTTGCCTGGGTCATGGACAGCATCGAGCGTCTTTATCGCGCCAACCCTTTTGAAAACACCAAGCTGTTCGGCGATGCGGTCGAACGCAACACGGTTTACAGCCGCTGCGAAACCCTCGCCCAACGCAATCGCCTGGTCGGTTTTGCCTGGGCGGCGCTCAAGGAAGCCTATTACGGTGAACACGCCGACTCGCTGCTGATCGTCGATTACGACCTGCTGACCCAGGCGCCTGACCGGGTGATGCGGCTGGTCTACGACTTCATTGGCGAACCCTGGTTCGAGCACGATTTCGACCACCTGGCCTACGATGCGCCGGAGTTCGATCAAGCCCTCGGCGTGTCCGGCCTGCACAAGGTCAAACCCAAAGTCGAGTTGCAATCGCGGCGCACGATTCTGCCGCCGGATTTGTTCAAGCAGTACGCAGAATTGTCCTTCTGGCTCGATGGCTCTGCCAGCGCCGCCAATGTCATTCGTATGAAAGCCGATGCTGCGATCAGTTGATCGCGGCGTTTTCGTTTACGCAGAAAAAACGTTCGAGTCCGGGTGAGTAACATGTGGTGGAGCAACGGCAAGTCACGGATTACCAAAGGCGCACGAGCGCTGGCCTCTCCAATGATCATGTCCCTGGAACCGCGAATGCTGTTCGACGGCGCGGTCGCGGCCACGGTGGCCGATACCGCCCAGGCTGACAGCCACACCACGGCCGACGCGGCCAAGCCGCCCGTTGCGGAGAAACCGGCCGCCAGCCAGGACACCCACGGCCAGGCCGATGCCACGCCCGCCGTGGCGCCCGTTGCCGTGCCGGGACAGAGCGTGGTGTTCGTCGATTCCCGGGTCAAGGATGCCGACAGCCTGCTCAAAGGTGTGGCGCCCGGTACTCAGGTGGTTCAACTCGATGCCACCAAGGACGGCTTGCAGCAGATTGCCGATTACCTGGACACCCATCAGGGCATCAGCTCGGTGCAGATCATCGCCCACGGCAATGCGGGCGATCTGTGGCTGGGGAACAGTTACCTGTCTGCCGACAACGTCGCGGCCCGCAGCGCGGTGCTGGCGGAAATCGGCAAGGACATGAACGTCGGCGGCGACATCCTGATCTACGGCTGCTACACCGCCGAGGGTGAACGGGGTTTGAACTTCGTCGATTCCCTGGCGCAATTGACCGGCCGTGATGTGGCGGCGTCCAGCAACCGTACCGGCGTGGGTGGCGACTGGGATCTGGAGATCGCCACCGGCAATATCGAAAGCGCCAACGTGCTGTCGAAAATGGCCATGAGCGACTATCAGTGGGGCCTGGCGAGCTGGACGGCCACCAACAATGCCAACACCGGCGTTGGCTCATTGCGTGCCGCCATCGCTTCGGCGCAGAACGGCGATACCGTCACTTTCAGCACCGGCATGACGGTGCAGTTGACCTCCGAACTGCTGATCAACAAGAACATCATCGTTGATGGCGACTTGAACAACGACGGTGTGGCGGATGTGACTCTCGACGGTCAGTACAGGACCCGGGTGATTGAAATTGCGGCGGGCAAAACCGTGACGCTCGATGGTCTGGTGATCACCCGTGGCCTGGTGTCGGGCACGGGCGGCAACGGTGGCTACGGCGCCACGGGCGCGATGGCCGGGGGGATTTTCAACGCAGGGGTCCTGACGCTGAACAACGTGACCGTGACCTCAAACGCCGCTTCTGGCGGCGGTGGCGGCGGCGGTGTCACGGGGGCGTTTTACGGCGGTGGCGGCGGCGGCGGTGGCGGTCTGGGCGGCCAGGGTGGCGGGCACGGCGGTTCGGCCGGGCCGGGCACCGGCACGTTGGGCGGCCAGGCGGGCAGCGGTGGCGTTGGTGGTTACGGCGGCGGTTACGACGCGACCCACATGGGCGGTCGCGGCGGTACCAGCACTGGCGGGGCTGGCGGCGTGGGCGTTTCCTACTACAGCAACGGCGGTAACGGTGCGACGGCCACCAATGGCACGATTTCCATTGGCGGCGGTGGCGGCGGCGCCGGTTGGGACAAGGTCGGTGGCGCCGGCGGCAACGCGGCGGGCGGGATCTACAACGCAAGCTCCGGCGTTATCACCATCATCGGCACGTCGAACATTACCAACAACATCGGTGCCGGTGGTGGCGGCGGCGGTGGTGGTGGCCAAGGCAGCAACGCCTCCAACGGCGGCATCGGCGGCCGGGGCGTCGGTGCGATCTGGAACAAGGGCACATTGCTGATCACCGCCGCCAACTTCGCGGCCCTGGCCGGTAATGCCGCGGGCAGCGGTGCCGGTGGTTCTGCGCAGGGCGGGGGGACAATCGGCACCTCGCCGACCGCCGTGGCGGCAATCTACAACGACGGCGGCATACTCAACACCGCCTACGCACCGCCGCCGACCGCAACCATTGTGGTCGCCGATACCACGTTGAGCATCGGCGAAACGAGCCTGGTGACCATCACCTTCTCCGAAGCGGTGACCGGTTTCACCAACGCGGACCTGACCATCGCCAACGGCACCTTGAGCGCAGTGAGCAGCAGCGACGGCGGTATCACCTGGACGGCAACGTTCACGCCAACCGCCAGTATTTCCGACACGACCAACGTCATCACCCTCGACAATACCGGGGTGATCAACGGCCTGGGTACTGCTGGCGTCGGCACCACCAATTCCAATAACTACGTCGTCGATACCGCTCGCCCGACCGCCACCGTCGTATTTACCGACACGGCGCTCAAAGCCGGCGAAACCTCGCTGGTGACCATCACCTTCAACGAAGCGGTGACCGGTTTAACCAACGCCGACCTGACGATTGCCAACGGCACCTTGACGGCGGTGAGCAGCAGCGATGGCGGCATCACCTGGACGGCCACGTTCACTCCGACGGCCAGCATTACTGACTCGACCAACCTGATTACCCTGGACAACACCGGTGTCAGCGACCTGGCGGGCAACGCCGGCAGCGGCACTACCGACTCGAACAACTACGCCATTGATACCGTGCGGCCGACCGTGACCATCGTCGTGGCCGACACAGCGCTGAGCATCGGCGAAACCTCGCTGGTGACGTTCACTTTCAGCGAAGCGGTCAGCGGTTTCACCAACGCCGACCTGACCATCGCCAACGGCACATTGACGGCGGTGAGCAGCAGCGATGGCGGCATTACCTGGACCGCGACCTTCACACCGACCGCCAGCATCAATGACACGACCAACCTGATCGTCCTGAACAACACCGGCATCAGCGATCTGTCGGGCAACGCCGGCAGCGGCACCACCGATTCCAACAATTACGCCATTGATACCGTGCGTCCTACCGCGACCATCGTGGTGGCCGACAATGCACTGAAAATCGGCGAAACCTCGCTGGTGACCATCACCTTCGCCGAGGCGGTGAGCGGTTTCAGCAACGCCGACCTGACCATCGCCAACGGTACGCTGACGACAGTGAGCAGCAGCGACGGCGGCATCACCTGGACGGCGACCTTCACCCCGACCAGCGCCATCACCGACAGCACCAACCTGATCACCCTGGACAACACGGGTGTCAGCGACCTGTCGGGCAACGCCGGCAGCGGCACCACCGACTCCAACAACTACGCCATCGACACCGTGCGGCCAACGGCAACCATCGTCGTGGCGGACACTGCGCTGAGGATCGGTGAAACCTCGCTGGTGACCATCACCTTCAGTGAAGCGGTCAGTGGTTTGACCAACGCGGACCTGACGATTGCCAACGGCACCTTGAGCGCCGTCAGCAGCAGCGATGGCGGCATCACCTGGACTGCGACCTTCACGCCGAGCGCCAGCATCAACGACACGACCAACCTGATCACCCTGGACAACACCGGCATCAGCGACCTGTCGGGCAACGCCGGCAGCGGCACGACCGATTCCAATAATTACGCCATCGACACCGTGCGTCCGACCGCCACGATTGTACTGGCCGATACTTCACTGACCGCCGGCGAAACCTCGCTGGTGACCATCACCTTCAGCGAAGCGGTCAGCGGTTTCACCAATGCGGACCTGAGCATCGCCAACGGCACCTTGAGCGCGGTGAGCAGCAGCGACGGCGGCATCACCTGGACCGCGACCTTCACGCCAACGGTGGGTGTGAACGATGCGACCAACGTCATCACCCTGAACAATACCGGTGTGGCCGACCTCTCCGGCAACACAGGCAGCGGGACTACCAACTCCGGTAACTACACGATTGATACCGTGGCACCGACAGCCACCATTGTCGTCGCCGACACCGCACTGAGAATCGGCGAAACCTCGCTGGTGACCATCACGTTCTCCGAGGCCGTGACCGGTTTCAGCAACGCCGACCTGACGATTGCCAACGGTACCTTGAGCGCGGTGAGTAGCAGCGACGGCGGCATTACCTGGACCGCCACCTTCACGCCAACCGTCAGCATCACCGATGCGACCAACCTGATCATCCTGGACAATAGCGGCGTGCAGGGGGGCAGCAGCGGCAACGTGGGCATCGGCACCAGCAATTCGAACAACTACGCCATCGACACCGTGCGTCCGACAGCAACCGTCGTCATGGCGGACACTGCGCTGAGGATCGGTGAAACCTCACTGGTGACCATCACCTTCAGCGAGGCGGTCACTGGTTTCACCAACGCGGACCTTACGATTGCCAATGGCACCTTGAGCGCGGTCAGCAGCAGCGATGGCGGCATCACCTGGACGGCGACCTTCACGCCGAGTGCCAGCATCAACGACACGACCAACCTGATCACCCTGGACAACACCGGCATCAGCGACCTGTCGGGCAACGCCGGCAGCGGCACCACCGATTCCAATAATTACGCCATCGACACAGTCCGGCCTACCGCGACCATCGTCGTGGCCGACCCAACCCTGACCGCCGGCGAAACCTCGCTGGTGACCATCACCTTCAGCGAGGCGGTCAGCGGTTTCACCAATGCAGACCTGAGCATCGCCAACGGCACCTTGAGCGCGGTGAGCAGCAGCGACGGCGGCATCACCTGGACCGCGACCTTCACGCCAACAGTGGGTGTGAACGATGCGACCAACGTTATCACCCTGAACAATACCGGTGTGGCCGACCTCTCCGGCAACACAGGCAGCGGCACCACCAACTCTGGTAACTACACGATTGATACCGTGATTCCGACGGCCACCATTATCATTGCCGACAACGCGCTGAAAATCGGCGAAACGTCGCTGGTGACCATCACGTTCTCCGAGGCCGTGACCGGTTTCAGCAACGCCGACCTGACGATTGCCAACGGTACCTTGAGCGCGGTGAGCAGCAGCGATGGCGGCATTACCTGGACGGCAACCTTCACCCCGACCAGCGCCATCACCGACAGTACCAACCTGATCACGCTGGACAACAGCGGTGTACAAAACGGCTCGGGCAATACCGGCATCGGCAGCACCGACTCCAACAACTACGCCATCGACACCGTGCGCCCGACGGCGACGATCATTGTGACGGACCCCACGCTGGCGGTGGGTCAAACCTCGCTGGTGACGATCACCTTCAGCGAGGCGGTCACTGGCTTCACCAACGCCGACCTGACGATTGCCAACGGCACCTTGAGCGCGGTCAGCAGCAGCGACGGCGGCATCACCTGGACGGCCACTTTCACGCCGAGCGCGAGCATCAACGATGCGACCAACCTCATTACGCTGAACAACACGGGGATCGCGGATCTGGCCGGTAACTCGGGCTCAGGCACCACCGATTCCAACAACTACACCATCGACACAGCCCGGCCCACCGCGACCATTGTGGTCGCCGACAGCACCCTCAGCGCGGGCGAAACCACGCTGGTGACTATCACGTTCAGCGAAGCCGTGAACGGTTTCGACAACAGTGACCTGAGCATCCCCAACGGAACGTTGAGCGCCGTGAGCAGCAGCGATGGCGGCATCACCTGGACCGCCACGTTCACACCGACGGTTGGCATCAAGGACACCAGCAACCTCATCACCCTGAACAACACCGGGGTGACCGACATCGCCGGTAACACGGGTAGCGGAACCACCAACTCGGCGAACTTCACGATCGACACTGTGCTGCCGACAGCCACCATTGTGGTCTCCGACACGGCGCTGAAGGCGGGTGAAACCGCGACGGTGACCATCACCTTCAGCGAAGCGGTGAGCGGTTTCTCCAACGCCGACCTGACGATTGCAAATGGCACGCTCAGCAACGTGTCTTCGGGCGATGGCGGTGTCACCTGGACGGCAACGTTCACCCCGACGTCGAGCATCACCGACACCAGCAACCTGATTACCCTCGACAACACCGGCGTGGCCAACGCCTCGGGCAACAGCGGTGTAGGCACCACCGACTCCAACAATTTCGCCATCGACACCGCGCTGCCGACCGCCACCATTGTGGTTGCCGACAACCGCCTGGGCATTGGCGAAACCACCACGGTGACCATCACCTTCAGTGAAGCGGTGAGTGGATTCGATCTGTCGGACATCAGCGTGGCCAACGCTGTGCTGTCGAACCTGACCAGCAGCGACGGCGGTATCACCTGGACCGCGACCCTGACGCCGACCGCCGGCATTAACGATGCGACCAACCTGATCTTGCTCGACACCGGCACCTTGCAGGACCTCGCGGGAAATGCCGGCGCGAGCATCGCTATTTCCAACAACTATGCCCTGGACGTAACCCGGCCAACGGTGAGCATCGTGGTCGCCAACCCGAGCATGGCTGCCGGCCAGAGCACGGTGGTGACGTTCACCTTCAGCGAGGCCGTGAGTGATTTCGACCTGTCGGACCTGAGCGTGACCAACGGCGACTTGTCCAACCTGAGCAGCAGCGACGGCGGCAAGACCTGGACCGCGACCTTCACGCCAACTGCCAATGTCAGTGACCCGAGCAACTTTATCGCCCTCGACACAAGCAATGTCACCGACCTGGCGGGTAACGCGGGGGCCACGGTGTCGGTCTCCAACAACTACGCGATAGGCGTCGTGGCGCCGACGCCGGCGCCGGCTACGGTGCAGGTGACCCCGGATCCGGAGTTCCTCAGCAGCGACCCGGTGATCGTGACCGATCAACCGAACGTGCCACTGCAACCAATCATCTTCGCCCCGCCCTCTGGTGATCTGGGCTCGCCGCTGACGTTTGCTCCGTTATTCGAGAGCCGGGTGATCGGCAACGGCATCCGGCCGTTGGGCGACATCTTCATGAACAACGGCGCGCTGGCGCAGAGTTTCATTGCGCAGGTGTTCAGCAGCAGCGACAGCGGCGGTGAAGGTGCAGGCCATGGCTTCCTTGGTTTCGGTGGTGGCGATGGCGGGGTTTTCAGCACCAGCACGTTGTCGAGTCTGTTCAATCAGGAGTCCGGTAACGAGCGAGACTCGCTGAATTCCTTTGGCAGCCATTCGATCAAGGCCGGTGATGTTTCACAGGGGCTGCGCGGCGTGTTTGGCGCGCCGAGCCTCGTCCAGCAATTGCAACAGCTCAAAGACACCGAGCAACGGCAGGTCAACGACCTGGCCGCTGCTTTGAAACAGGCCGGCATCAGCGAAATGCAGGCCTGAAATACTTAAAGCAGTGCGTCACCCAGGGGCAGTCAAGGATGAAGAGAAGTCAGCAGTTGTTTGTCGCCAGCCTGCTCGCGCTGGCGATCAGTGGATGTGCCGTCAAAAGTGAACCGATCGAACGCAGCGTCAGCGAACAGCGCGCCCGAAGCGATCTGCAAAGCATGTACAAGGGGCAGGAACCGCTCAGCGGTCCGCTGACTCTGCATCAGGCCATGGCCCGCGCGGTGAAGTACAACCTCGAAGGCCGGCTCAAGATCATGGAAGAGGCATTGGCCAAGCGCCAACTCGACCTCGCCAGTTTCGACATGTTGCCGCGCATGGCGCTGGACGCTGGTTATGTCGGCCGCAACAACGTCAGCGCCTCCAGCAGCCAGAGCGTGCGGACCGGCACCCAGTCGTTGGAACCGTCGACTTCACAGGACCGCGATCGTGAAGTGGCAGACCTGACCATGGTCTGGAACGTGCTCGATTTCGGCGTCAGTTACATCAGCGCCAAGCAACAGGGCGACCAGCGGCTGATCGTTCAGGAACGCCGGCGCAAAGTGATCAACACCATCGTTCAGGACGTGCGCTCGGCCTATTGGCGAGCCATGGCCGCCGAGCGCTTGCTCAAGCAGATCGACAGCCTCATGTCCCGGGTCGAGACCGCGCGCGGCAACAGCCAGAGCATGAGCCAGCAGCGCATCGGCGATCCGATCCAGGCGCTGGGATATCAACGCTCGCTGATCGAAGCCACGCGCCAACTCGAAGAGCAGCGCCGCGCCCTGTCGCTGGCGAAAACCGAACTGGCGACCCTGATCAATCTGCCGCTGGGCACCGAATTGACCCTGGCGACCCAGGACGACTACGTCATCCCGGAACTCAAGGTCGACCTCGCCAGCCTGGAGCAGGAAGCCCTGACCAGCCGCCCGGAACTGCGTGAGCAGGATTACCAGAGCCGCATCAGCGCCGCCGAAACCCGCAAAGCCATGCTGCGTCTGCTGCCGGGGCTGGAGTTCTCCGCTGGCGGGCATTACGACAGCAACTCCTTCCTGGTGGAGCAGGGTTGGGCCGACTACGGCGTGAAGGTGACCTGGAACCTGTTCAACGTGATCTCGGCGCCGGCGGCGATCAACGTCGCCAAGGCCGGTGAAGAAGTGGCCACGGCGCGCCGTCAGGCCATGTCGATTGCGGTGCTGGCGCAGCTCTATGTGGCCAACGCCAACTACCGCGAGGCGCTGCGGCAATTCAAGACCAATCAACAACTGTCGGACATTGACGGGCAGATTGTCGGCCAACTGCGCAATCGCTATCAGGCGGCGGGGCTGGGCGAACTGGACTTGATTCAGGGCGAGTTGAACACCTTGCAGGCCGATCTGCGCCGCGACCTGTCGTACGCCGATCTGCGCAACGCGTACGGGCAGATTTTTGCCAGCGCGGGGCTCGATCCGCTGCCGGACCAGGTGCAGTCCACCGAAGTCCAGTCCATCGCCACCGCGTTGGCCAATCGCGAATCAGCGTGGGCGGCGGGCGACATCACGGTGCCGGTGACGCATGTCCAGACTCAATAACCTGCAGGCGCCGACGGCGAGCATCAGCCGGGCACAACGTGAAGCCCGCAACGGCCATCGCGGCACGGTGATTTTGCTGACCGGTTTGCCGGCAGCGGGGAAGTCGACCCTGGCCCAGGCGCTGCACGCCGAATTGTTCGAACGCGGCGTGCAGAGCGTCGTGCTCGACGGCGATGGGCTGCGGGTCGGGCTCAATCGTGATCTGGGTTTTGCTGACAGCGATCGCCAGGAAAACATTCGCCGTGCCAGCGAAGTGGCGGCGTTGTTGGTGGAGAACGGGCACATCGTGATTCTGGCGATGATCGCGCCGTTGCTGGAGTTGCGTGAGTTGTTTGCCACGCGTCTGGGCGAGGACTACCGCGAAGTCTGGTGCAGCGCATCACTGGCGGTGTGCGAGCGGCGTGACCCCAAAGGTCATTACGCCCGCGCACGTCGCGGTGATTTGGCCGGGTTTACCGGGGTTTCCGCGCCTTATGAACCGCCCCCGTCCGCTGCGCTGGTACTCGACACCGGGGCGCAGTCGGTCGAAGCCTGTCTCGACCGTTTACTGACCTGGCTCGGCGAGTGCGCCGTGTTGCCCAAAGGCTGATTGTTCAAGGTTTGGACAAATCCGCCATGCCTTTGAGCAGCTCGATGGGCAGTGGAAAAACGATGGTCGAACTCTTGTCCCCGGCTATCGAACTCAGGGTCTGCATGTAACGCAGCTGCATGGCGCCCGGCTGACGGCCAAGCATTTCGGCGGCCTGCATGAGTTTTTCCGAGGCTTGCAATTCGCCTTCGGCGTGGATGACCTTGGCCCGACGTTCCCGCTCGGCTTCGGCCTGCTTGGCGATGGCGCGGACCATCGATTCGTTGAGGTCTACGTGCTTGATTTCGACGTTGGCGACCTTGATGCCCCAGGCGTCGGTCTGCGCATCGAGCACTTGCTGGATATCGATGTTCAGCCGTTCGCGCTCGGCCAGCAGTTCATCGAGTTCGTGTTTACCGAGCACCGCGCGCAAGGTGGTCTGGGCCAGTTGACTGGTGGCCATCAGGAAATCTTCCACCTGGATGATCGCCTTCTGCGGGTCGAGCACGCGGAAGTACAGCACCGCATTGACCTTGACCGAAACGTTGTCGCGGGTGATCACGTCTTGCGGTGGCACGTCGAGCACCACGGTACGCAAGTCGACGCGGACCATTTGCTGGACCACCGGAATCAACAGGATCAGGCCGGGGCCTTTGACTTGCCAGAAACGACCGAGCTGGAACACCACCCCGCGCTCGTATTCACGCAGGATGCGAAAGGTCGATCCCGCCAGTGCAATCACCAACAGCAGCAGCGCGGCAAAACCCAGTTGCAGGCCCATGGTTATTCTCCATCCGGCGCCGCGTCAGCCGCGGCCACTTTCAGCACTAATCCCTTGCGTGCCACCACCCGGACCTGTTGCCCGGGTTGCAGTGGCGTGGCGCTGAGTACTTGCCACTTTTCGCCTTGCAGGTGCACCCAGCCGTTGCAGGCATTGCCGGGCTGCAACGACATCACCGGGGCCACGCTGCCCACCAGTCCGGCATCGCCACTGACGGTTTGGCGCGGTCGGGTTTTCAGGGCGTGGATCACCAGGAAGATCAACAACAACGCGCTGATCAGCCCCAGGCCGATCATCAATGGCACAGGCACTTCGGTGTTGCTCAGGATCACCGCGCCGATGACGAACATCACAATCCCGCCCAACCCGATCACGCCGTAGTTGGGCAAGGCGGCTTCGGCGATCAGGAACGCGATGCCGAATGTGATCAGCCAGATTCCGATGGGGTTGGGAATCAGCACGATTGTGTCCGCCGCGAACGCCGACCCGCTCAGGGCCAACAGTAATGCGACTGCACAGCAACGAATGTTCACTTGACCCTCCTTGTAGGCGCGAGCCTGTTCCGGGCGGCGTTCCGACGATGAACCTGAGAGCGCCTCACCCATCCGTTCAGTCCGCGTTCCCGCTGGCGCCCATCGCTAAATACAGTCTAGTCGAGCTGAGGGTTGTACGAATTTTGTACAGTTGTCGACGGTGTTCCGGCGGGCAGATTTCCCACGCGAAGACGCCAGCGGGCCTAGACTTTTCAATGGTGAGAACAGGTTTATTCATTGTCCGTGAACGTTGTTGCGGACACCGAGGTGCATCATGCGTATGGCAAGAACCATGCAGCGCAGCCTGGAAAAGGCGCACTGCGAATTTGACATCGTTACCCACCCACACTCGGCCAGCAGCCTTGAAACGGCGCGGGTCGCGGGCATTCCTGCCGAACGGGTGGCCAAGTCGGTGATCCTCGACGACCACCACGGTCATTTCCTGATGGCCGTGCTGCCGGCGAGTCGTCACCTGGACCTGAGCAAAGTGCGCAGCAGCGGCGAGTGGCAGATCACCCGGGAAAGCACCCTGGCGCATCTGTTCGAAGACTGCGAACGCGGCGCGGTGCCGGCGTTGGGTGAGTCCTATGGCCTGGACATGGTCATCGACCCCTTGCTGACCCGGCAGAACGACATCTATCTGGAGGCCGGCAACCACAACAACCTGCTGCACATGAGCGTGCCGGAGTTCCTGAAAATGGTGCCGCATGCCGAGGTGCGGGAGTTGAGTAGTTGAGTTTTGCGGCGACAGTGACATCGCCTTCGCGGGCAAGCCTCGCTCCTACAGTGGACCGCGATTCCCTGTAGGAGCGAGGCTTGCCCGCGATTGACTGCGCAGCAGTCACCCATCATTTGCCATAAAAAAGGAGCTAGACATGGAATCCCCAACCCACACCCTCCCTTCCCTGTTCAAACAACTCGGCCTGCCCGATGACGCCGAAAGCATCGATAAATTCATCGCCACCCACTCACCGCTCAAGCCCGAACTGCATTTGGCCGACGCCTTTTTCTGGAGCCCGAGCCAGGCGCAGTTTTTGCGCGACGACATTCTGGATGACGCGGATTGGGCGGAGGTGGTGGATCAACTGGATGTGTTGCTGAGGAAAGGGCGCGGGGTGTAAAACCATCGAAGAAACTCAGTTGTATAGTTTTTCAAGGTTGCTCAGGAACTACAAATAGACCAGAATTGTGACCTTAATTGAGGTCTTATTTATGCAAAATGTTCTGGCTGATATGGCAGTTAGTGTGTCTGAGCTGAAGAAAAACCCATCTGCGGTTCTGAGCGGAGCTCATGGTGGGCCCGTCGCAGTGCTCAATCACAATCGAGTCATGGGGTATATGGTCCCGGCGGACGTATTCGAAGCAATGATGGAGCGCCTCGATGACCTTGAGTTAGCCGAAATCGTTCGCTCTCGTCGGCATGAAACGCCAATGCCGGTAAGCCTGGATGACCTATAAGCTCGAATTCCTGCCGTCCGCACGCAAGGAGTGGGACAAGCTTGGGCATACGTTGCGTGAACAATTCAAAAAGAAACTGGCAGAGCGACTTGAGTTGCCTCGAGTCCCGGCCGACGCCCTGCATGGGATGCCTGACTGCTACAAAATCAAGTTGAAGTCCTCGGGATACAGACTGGTCTACGAGGTCATTGATGAGCGTGTGGTGATTTCTGTGGTGGCGGTCGGTAAGCGCGAGCGCAGCACTGTGTACGAGCGGGCGAAGAAACGCTCATAGCTCACTCATCTTTCATTTGGCAGCTTTCAATCGTCTACGCGCAAACTCGGTTTCGATTTCCTCGTTGCTTAAGCCTGGCTCCTTGTGCCGTGAGAGCCGCGCCGTATCTACTTTCCGTTGCAGGAACCAGCGATAACAATCTGCGTCTCCGGTATTGGGGCCAGGTTTGGTTTCTGGTGTTGGGCACTCAGTCATTGGATTCTCGCTTGGGGTCGGCAGCGTTATATGGGGTCGAGTGATCCTTGCCGATTTTCGGCTATGCCTTATCCACTAAATTGTTTCAAAACTTGACCAACTTTCCCCTCAAATGACATATTGATAGTTAGCAAACTAACAGTGTGTCTTTCCGCTCGTGCCAAAAAACCTCGACGCTCTCCAGATGAACATCAGCAGCTCCATGGTGGTGGCCGCCCGGCATTGGCGGAAGATCTGCCAGACCACGCTGGTCAACTATGGAATCTCCGAAGCCTGCGCCGTTCCGTTGTTGATGATCGGGCGGTTGGGTGAGGGCGTGCGGCAGGTGACGGTGGCGCAGGCGGCCGGGATGGAGAGCCCTTCGCTGGTGCGGCTGCTCGATCAGTTGTGTCATGCCGGCTACGTTCGTCGCACCGAAGATGCCCATGACCGCCGCGCCAAATGCCTGAGCCTGACCGACACCGGTCGGGAGTTGGTGCAGGCCGTCGAAATCGAGTTGGTGCGCTTGCGTAATGAAGTGCTGGAAGGCATCGCCCCGAGTGATCTGGAGGCCGCGTTGCGGGTATTGAAAGCGTTTGAGGCGGCCAACGCTCCGTCGGTGGTGAACCCTTGAGCGGATTTTTTACCGGCGTTCCCCCGGCGCGGGACTGGTTCTACGGCGTGCGCACTTTCGCGGCGTCGATGATCGCGCTGTACATCGCCATGCTCATGCAAATGCCGCGTCCGTATTGGGCGATGGCCACGGTCTACATCGTTTCCAGTCCGTTTGTCGGCCCCACCAGTTCCAAGGCGTTGTACCGCGCGGTCGGTACGTTTCTGGGTGCGGCGGCGGCAGTTTTTTTCGTGCCGATGTTTGTTCAGAGCCCCTATGTGCTGGTGATCGTTATCGCGCTGTGGACCGGGGTTCTGCTGTTCCTGTCGTTGCACCTGCGTACCGCCAACAGCTACGCGTTGATGCTTGCCGGTTACACCTTGCCGCTGATTGCTTTGCCGGTAGTGGATAACCCGTTGGCGGTGTGGGATGTCGCTGAAGCGCGGACTGAAGAGATCTTCCTCGGCATCGCCGTCGCGGCAGTGGTCGGCGCGATGTTCTGGCCTCGGCGGCTGGCGCCGGTGTTCAACGATTCGGTGAACAAATGGTTTGCCGATGCCTCGACCTACAGCCTGCGATTCCTCAGCCGCAACGTGCAGCCGGACGAAGTCAGCGCGCTGCGCTCGTCGATGGTCGCGACCTTTAACACCCTGGAATTGATGATCGGCCAGTTGCCGCACGAAGGCGCGCGCCCGCAAACCGTGCGCAATACCAAGGAACTGCGCGGCCGAATGATTCATCTGCTGCCGGTGATCGACGCGCTCGATGACGCGCTTTACGCCCTTGAGCGGCGCACGCCGGAGCTTGTGGATAAGTTCGCGCCATTACTGGCCGCCACCACCGAATGGCTCAACCACAAAGACGCCGACCTCGGTCGCTGGCAAGCGCTGAAAGATCAACTCGAAGCGCTGCAACCCACTGCCGAAGCGCTGGATGATCGCAAGCAATTGCTGTTCTCCAACGCGCTGTACCGTCTCGGCGAATGGGTCGATTTGTGGCAGGACTGCCGCAGCCTGCAATACGCCATACAGTGCGAAAGCCAGGACAGTTGGCGCGCGGTGTACCGGCATTGGCGCCTCGGTCGCCTGTCGCCGTTTCTCGACCGTGGGCTGATGTTTTATTCGGCGGCGTCCACGGTCACCGCGATCATTGTCGCCTCGGTGTTGTGGATTCTGCTCGGCTGGACCGATGGCGGCAGCGCGGTGATTCTGGCGGCGGTGGCGTGCAGCTTCTTCGCGTCGATGGACGACCCGGCGCCGCAGATTTACCGGTTCTTCTTCTGGACGGCGATGTCGGTGCTGTTCGCCAGTCTTTACCTGTTCCTGGTGCTGCCTAACCTGCATGATTTCCCGATGCTGGTGCTGGCGTTCGCCGTGCCGTTCATTTGCATCGGCACCCTGACGGTCAAGCCGCAGTTTTACCTGGGCATGCTGCTGACGCTGGTCAACACCTCGTCCTTCATCAGTATCCAGGGCGCTTACGACGCGGATTTCCTCAGCTTCGCCAATTCCAACCTGGCCGGCCCGGTCGGTTTGCTGTTTGCGTTTGTCTGGACCCTGATCGCCCGGCCGTTCGGCGCAGAACTGGCGGCCAAGCGCCTGACCCGTTTCAGTTGGCGCGACATCGTCAGCCTCACCGAGCCGGCCTCCCTGGCCGAGCATCGCCGCTTGGGTGTGCAGGTGCTCGACCGTTTGATGCAGCATTTGCCGCGCCTGGCCATGACCGGCCAGGACACCGGCATCGCATTACGCGAAGTGCGCGTGGCGCTGAACTTGCTCGACTTGCTGGCCTACACGCCGCGGGTGTTCGGCGTACCGCAGACATTGCTGCACCAAGTGGTGGCCGAGGTCGGCGAGTATTTCAAGGCCTGCCTCAAGGCTGGCGAACGTTTGCCGGCGCCCAGTGCGTTGTTGATGACCATGGACCGCGCGCGCCGCGCCCTGAACCGCGAATGCGATGACGGCGCCCGCCTGCACCTGCTGCACGCCTTGAGCGGCTTGCGTCTGGCCTTGCTGCCCGGTGTGGAATTCCTCGGCACCGGCGACCTCGAAGAACCGCTTCCCCATGGCATCGATGGAGCGCCTTTATGATCGGTGATCTGGATATCAGCGGGGTGTTCCTGCCCACGCTGCTGGTGCTGATGGGCATTACCTATGTGATTTACCTGCTGGTGCACGGGTTGCTGACGCGCCTGCACTTTTACCGTCTGGTCTGGCACCGGGCATTGTTCAACGTGGCTCTCTACGCTTTGCTGCTCGGCGCCGTGGACTCACTCAGTCGATACCTGATGACATGAAAAAACCTTTTCTGACCCTTGGTCGCGTGGTCCTGACCCTGCTGATCGTGACCTTCGCCGTTGTCGTGGTCTGGCGCATGGTGATGTATTACATGTTCGCGCCGTGGACCCGCGACGGGCACATTCGCGCCGACATCGTGCAGATCGCCCCGGACGTGTCCGGGCTGATTCAGCAAGTGGACGTGCGCGACAACCAATTGGTGAAACGCGGCCAAGTGCTGTTCAGCATCGATCAGGACCGTTTCAAGCTCGCCCTGCGCCAAGCCAAAGCAGCGGTCGCCGACCGTCAGGAAACCCTGGCGCAAGCGCAACGCGAAGCCAAGCGTAACCGTGGCCTCGGCAATCTGGTGCCGGGCGAGCAACTGGAAGAAAGCCAATCACGAGTCGCCCGCGCCGAAGTGGCGCTGATGGAAGCGCAAGTGGCGGTGGACAGCGCCCAGCTCAACCTCGACCGCTCGACCATCCGCAGCCCGGTGGATGGCTACGTCAACGACCGCGCGCCGCGTGCGCAGGAATTCGTCACCGCCGGGCGTCCGGTGTTGTCGGTGGTGGACAGCAATTCCTTTCACATCGACGGCTATTTCGAAGAAACCAAACTCGACGGCATCCACGTTGGCCAGAGCGTCGACATTCGCGTGATCGGTGACCGCGCCCGCCTGCGCGGCCATGTGGAAAGCATCGTCGCGGGCATCGAAGACCGTGACCGCAGCAGCGGCAGCAACCTGCTGCCGAACGTCAACCCGGCGTTCAGCTGGGTGCGGCTGGCGCAGCGGATTCCGGTGCGGATCGCCTTCGATGACGTGCCGGCGGATTTCCGCATGATTGCCGGGCGCACCGCGACGGTCTCGATCATCGGCGACCAGCAGCAGGAGCCGGCCAAATGAGCAGGGCCTCGGGTTTGGCGATTGCCGGATTGAGTTTGCTGCTGTCGGCGTGCCAGACGGTCGGGCCGGATTATCAACTGCCGGAAGAGGCGGCCGTTCACCGCGAAGATTTTCAGGGCGAACTGGCCGTGGACGGCAAACCGGTGGTCTCGGCGCCGGTGCCGGCCGATTGGTGGCGCCTGTATCAGGACCCTCGGCTTAATCAACTGGTCCAGCAAGCGTTGGCGTCCAACACCGATCTGCGTGTGGCGGCCGCCAGCCTGCTGCGGGCTCGCGCGCAGGTCGATGAAGCCGAGGCCGCCGGAGGCTGGAGCGGTGGCATAAAAATGGGCGCCGAGCGTTTGCAGGAGTCCGGCGAAGCGTTCCTGTTGCCCGAGAAAGTGCCGGTGGCCAACATCGGTGATATCGGCATCAGCGCTTCATACCAGTTCGATCTGTTCGGCACGCTCAAGCGCGGCATCGAAGCGGCCAAGGCCAATGCCGATGCGACCCAGGCCGCCGCCGATACCGCACGTATCACCTTGGTGGCCGATGTGGTGCGCGCCTACACCCAGGTGTGTGCGGCTAATGAAGAACGGGAAATTGCCCAGCACTCCCTCGACCTGCAATCGCAGAGCACCACACTGATCCAGCGCCTGCGCGACGCCGGTCGAGGTGATGAAACCCAGGTCACCCGTTCGCAAACCCAATTCAAGTCCCTGCGCGCCGAGATGCCGCGCTACGAGGCTGCGCGTCAGGCCGGGCTGTTCCGTCTGTCGATGCTGCTGGCCAAACCGGTCGATCAATTGCCGGCCGGCACCGCCAGTTGCGCGCAGCTGCCGAAAATCGCGCAATTGGTGCCGGTGGGCGATGGTGCCTCACTGCTCAAGCGTCGCCCCGATATCCGCCAGGCTGAGCGTCGGCTGGCCGCTGCGACGGCCGGTATCGGCGTCGCCACCGGTGAGCTGTACCCGGACATCCGCATCGGCGCGACCATTGGCACCGTCGGCATTCTGGAAAACCTCGGCGAGCCTTCCACCAATCGCTGGGGCTTCGGCCCGTCGCTGAGCTGGAGCGTGCCGACCAACGGAGCCCGGGCGCGAATCCGCGAAGCTGAAGCCGTGACCCAGGCGACGCTGGCGCACTTTGATGGTGTCGTTCTCAACGCCATACGTGAAACCCAGACCAGCCTGGCGCAGTACTCGGCGTTGCTGCAGCGTCGAGAAGCCCTGGCGGACGCCGAACAATCGGCGAAGCTGGCCGCCGACCAGACGCACCGTTTCTTCCAGGCCGGCCGCGAGTCGTTCCTGGCCGACCTGCAAGCGACCCGCACCTACACCGACGTCACGGCGCAACTGGCCGCCGCCAACACTCAGGTTGCGTTGAGCCAGATCGATCTGTTCCTGGCGCTGGGCGGCGGCTGGGAAAGCGGACGAACGCAAGGCTCGAATACCGGCAAACCCTGAGGCCGTTGCTATGCTTTGACTTGATGAGGTCGCGCGTCGAACTCATCAATCAAGGCTCGCGTTGGTCATGGGGATTCCAACAATGAAAAACCCTTATGCTCCCGGCTTCTGGTGCGCTATTGCGGCGTTGGTATTGCTGTCGGCCACCTATTTCTACGGCATCATGCTGGCCCACCAGATCGACAAGGCGCTGGTGTTTCTCGATAGTGCTGCGGCGCTGATCGCGGTGATGGCGATCGTGGTGGTGGCCTGGGCTTCGTTCCAGGGTCAGCGCATCAAAAAAAGACAACTCGAACAAGGCAAGACCCTGGTGCTGATCTGGGACACCAAGGTCGCTTTGCGCCGGGTAGAAACGGTGTTCGATCGTTACTTCTGGGGCAGTTACTGGCAGCCGGGGCGCACGTTCCAGGAAGTCATGGGCGAACTCACCGGCACACCGCTGGAAAAAAGCCTCGAAACCTTGAAGAAGCAATGCCTGGCCCTCGACAAACAAGTGTCCGAGGACGACTGGCACTGGCTGAATAACGCCCGTGAACTCTCCGATGTCGCCGCCGCCATGGCACGCGAACGCTATCAGCTGGATTTCTGCGACCCGCGCGCGGACGTGACGGGCGGGGCGGTGATCAATCGGGATTTTGAAGTGCTGGTTTATACGTGGACGGCGCGGCTGAAAAGCTTTGATCATCAGCTGGATGAGATGGAAGTGCAGTATTCCTGAATCAGTTTCGTCAGTTCTGACGCCTTCGCGGGCAAGCCTCGCTCCTACAGGTTTTGCGTCGTTCACACATATCGTGTTCGACGCAAACCTGTAGGAGCGAGGCTTGCCCGCGAAGGCGTTTTCATTTCCGCCGAAACCCTCAAACCCTCCGCGCGGTCCATAGACACTCTTTAACCTTTAAACATTGGGCCGCCCGGTGCGCCTGATGCTAATCTCCTTCGCACTTTTCGCGCAGTCGTGACCGCAACCCGAAATGGGTTCAGGGAAGACGACCACACTCAAACAACGGACATTGAACGGGTCATTCATGAATAAATCAGCAGGCGTGCTTCTTGGAATCGTCGTGGCCATCGGTGCAATCAGCGCCGGCGGTGCCTGGTTCACCGGCACCAAACTCGAAGGGGTGCTGAACACCTCGATCGCCGACGCCAACAAAGAGCTGCAAGCCGCGCTGGTCGGTTCCAACGGCACCGCGTCGCTGGAACTGGTATCGCTTGAGCGCCACGTATTCAGCAGCACCGCACACTACCGCCTCAAGGGCCAGGGCGAGATGTTCGGCGAAGCACCGGTCGAACTGCTTTTCACCGACCGCATCGAACACGGTCCGCTGCCGCTCTCGCGCCTGATGACGCTGAAATTGCTGCCGGTCATGGCCACCAGTCACTACGAACTGGAAAAGACCCCGGTCACCGAGAAGTGGTTCGCCGCTGCCAAGGACAAATCGCCGCTCACCGGCGTGGTCAACATCGGCTATGACAACGCCACCAACGGCACCCTCGAACTGCTGCCGCTGGATGTCGCGCTGGACGACAAGTCCCACCTGAAATTTTCCGGCCTGAACCTCGAGGTCGCCGCCAACGCCCAGGCGCAGAAAGTCAAAGCCAGCGGCTACATGGACAACTTCACACTGACCACCGTGGCTGAAGACCAGACACCGGTGAAAGTCGAATTGAACGGCCTGACCCTGGCCAGCAATCTCGTCAAAAGCACCTACGGCTTTTACACCGGCGAGAACACCGTCGAGCTGACCGACAGCAAGACCACCTTTGGCGCGCAGCAGTCGGTGTTGGGCATCAAGAAATTTGAAATGAAGAACCAGACCGAAGAGTCGGGCACCAGCGCTTCCGGGCGTGCCGATTACAAGATCGGGGAAGTGTCCCTGAACGGCAAGACGGTCGGCTCCGCACAGATGGCCATGAGCCTGAAGAACCTCGACATTCCATCCACGATGTCGTTGATGCAGATCTACCAGACCAAACTGCAACCGTACGAGAAGGCCGCCGCCGAAGCGGTTGCAGCTGGCGAACCGGCCCCCGAACTGGTCTTGACCCCGGAAGAAGAGGCTCAGGTGAAAACCGGTCTGGAGAAACTGCTGGCAGCCGGCCCGCAAGTAGCTCTGGAAAACCTGTCGTTCACCACCGCCAACGGTGAAAGTCGCGCCAACCTGGTACTCGACCTGACCAAGCCACAATCTTTGGACCTGACGCCGGATCAACTGATCAAACAGTTGATTGCCCTGCTGGACGTCAATATCCAGGTGTCCAAACCGATGCTGGTTGATTTGCTCAGCGTCCAGAGCCAGATCGACGGCCAGGCTGACGTCAAGGTCGTTGCCGATCAAGCCACGGCCACCGCCGACATGTTCGGCGCCATGGCAGTCGGTACGCAGTTCGCCACGCTGGACGGCACTAACATCGTCAGCAAACTGCACTACGCCAACAACCAGGTGGAGTTCAACGGCCAGAAAATGACCCTCGAAGAGTTTATCGGCTTTGTGATGAGCAAACTCGGTGGTGCAGGCGTTGTTCAGTAACACCTAGACGTCCCGAATCAGCCGCCATGCCTCGTCAACCGGCAGCGGCTGCTTCATCTGCTCGGCCAGCATTGCCATCGCCCGCTCTTCATCGCAGGCGATGGCGGCGGTTACCACACCATTTTTGCCGAACAGGCCGATAAAGGGTGGATGGTACGGATCACCCTTGAACTCGACTTCGTCCCAGGCTTCGGCGTGACCGAGGTAGTCGTAGTTCTTGCCGAAGTGCCAGGTCCAGAAATACGGCACATCCAGGTAATGCTCATCACCGCCCAGCATGTTCATCGCTGCGATCCGCGCCTGTTGTTGCGCCAGGCGCCAATGTTCGATTCGTTGCGGTTGGCCATTGAGCGGGAAGGTCGCGATATCGCCAGCCGCCCAAAGCCCTTCGGTCACGCGCATCCCGCCGTCGACCTTCAGTGACTGATCCTTTTCCGTTGGCAAATCCTTGAACGGCCCGGTGGCCGGGCTGACGCCAATGCCGACCAATACCAAATCCGCCGGAAAGCGCTGACCATTATCCAGGCGCACCGCTTCGACCTTGTTCGTGCCTTCGATCTGCGCGGCTTCGCCCTCCGTATGAAACACCACGCCGTGGGCCACGTGGTGGGCAAGAATCGCTTTGCCGACCGTTTCGCCGAACTGTTTGGCGAAGGGCACCGCGTGGCGGGCCAGGACGGTGACGTCCAGACCGTATTCGCGTAGCGCCGCAGCGGACTCCATCGCGATAAAACTGTCGCCGATGATCACTGCCCGTTGGCCGGGTTTGGCGGTGTTCAGAATCCGTTGTGCCTGGTCTTTCGAGCGCAGCAAGAACACCTGCGGCAGGTCGGCGCCGGGAATGTCGAGAGCGTTCGGTGTGCCGCCCGTGGCGATCAGCGCGGCGTCATAGGTCAATGTCTGGCCGTCCTTGAGCTGCACCGTCCGGTTTTGTGCATCCAGGCTCGCCACTTCACCGTTGATGCGATCGATGCGTTGCTCGCGATAGAAGCTTTCATCGCGCAGTGGCGGGACTTCTTCCGGCGGCATTTCCCCGGCGATCACGAATTTGCTCAACACCGTACGGTCGTAACCGGCGTCAGGCTCGCGGTCGATCAGCAGCACACGGCCGCCGAAACCCTTTTCGCGCAGCGCCGCCGCACCCGCCGTGCCAGCGGCGCCGGCACCGATGATCACAAACGTACGTTCATCATCGGCCGGCGGGGTGTGAGCATCGTCCAGCGGCTGATCGTCGACCCAGACTTCGTCGTCGCGCACCTCCAGGGGATAGCGCTTGAGGCTGTCCAGCGACGGCGGTTCACAGAGCGCGCCGTCCTCGATCCGGTAAGCGGCCTTGTGCCACGGGCAAATCAGACGACCGTGACACAGCGCACCTTCGGCCAGCGGCGCCCCGGCGTGCGGGCATTCACCCTGATAGGCGCGCAATTGGGCGCCGACCCGCAGCAAGACGATCTTGGTGTCGCCAATCCGGACTTCCAGGCCTCGGTTTTCGGACACATCGGCAAAACGGGCGACGCGGTGCAGTGCCATGATCGTTCTCCAGGCAAGCGTTTCACTTAAGAGTTTGGCGCTTATCCCGAGGTTCAGCCAATTCCCACTGCCACCGCGTGAACGGTCCGGCTATAGTTTGCACGCCGACCACGGCCCCACCCGCACAAGGTGCTCCGGTATGACCCGATTGACCTCTCTGAACCCTTGGCTGGCGGCCGTTGCCGTCGCCCTTTGCGTGCAGTTTCCGGCGCAGGCCGCAGAACGCTTCACCGTCAGCATTCCCGGTGTCACCGACAACCGCCTGTTCACTTCGGCGGCGGCCAGCGATGCGGCCGGTTGTGGCGGCAAGAACCAGTCCCCGGCCCTGAGCTGGACTGCTGGCCCTGCGGGCACCCAGAGTTACGCCATCGTCATGCACGACCCGGACGGTCAGAAAGGCTTGGGTTCCGACCACTGGATTCATTACGGCATCAAATCCGCGACCCACCAGATTCCGGCCGGTGTTGGCGCCAAGTCTGCGTTTGAAGGCGTGGGCGGCAGCAACAGCAAAGGCACCATCGGTTACATCGGTCCTTGCCCGCCGGTCGGCGACAGCTCCCACCACTACATCATCCAGCTCTACGCCCTGGACCTTGCTCCGGACGCCTTACCGGCCGGTCTGACCCGCGCGCAGTTGCTGGAAAAAATCAAAGGTCATGTGCTGAAAAACAGCAGCGTGGTGCGGCGTTATCACCGCTGAAGTTTTTTTCAGCGGGGTTAACCCGAACCGGTGGGGCCGCCCGTCTCAGAGGATGAATGGATCAATTTCCTCCTGAGGTCAGCCCCCATGTCCCTCCCTCTGCATTTCCTCCGCCCGGCCGCCCAGGGTTTCAGCGTCGGGTTGCTGCTGGCCGTTGCCGGTTGTGGTGTTTCGTCCAAGCCTGAATCCCCTTCAGTTGCGTCTCCTGCACAACATGAGCTGGTGCGCAGTGAGGCGATCATGGCCGATGCGACCTTGGCCAAACGCAGCGTGAGTCCGGCACCGATGGCGAGTTTCGCGCCTGAATCTGCGCCGCCGGGTTATCAGGATGAGCAGCGCGAGCAGTATCAGGCGCTGGCGGATAACCCGATTCACAGCGTCGCCGAGGCGCCGGTCTCGACCTTCAGCGCCGACGTCGACACCGGCGCTTATGCCAATGTCCGCCGCCTGCTCAATCAAGGCCGACTGCCACCAGAAGGTGCGGTGCGCCTGGAGGAGATGGTCAATTACTTCCCCTACGACTACGCGTTGCCCACCGATGGCTCGCCGTTTGGTGTGACCACGGAACTGGCGCCGTCACCGTGGAACCCGCACACCCGCTTGTTGCGCATTGGCATCAAGGCATCGGACCGTGCGGTGGCTGAACTGGCCCCGGCGAATCTGGTGTTTCTGGTGGATGTGTCCGGTTCGATGGACCGTCGCGAGGGGCTGCCGCTGGTCAAAAGCACGCTGAAATTGCTGGTCGATCAATTGCGCGTGCAGGATCGGGTGTCGCTGGTGGTCTACGCCGGCGATTCGCGTGTGGTGCTGGAGCCAACTTCCGGACGGGAAAAAGCGAAAATTCGCACAGCCATCGATCAATTGACGGCGGGCGGCTCCACCGCCGGGGCGTCGGGCATCGAGCTGGCCTATCAAATGGCGCAGCAAGCGTTCATCCCCAAAGGCATCAACCGCATCCTGCTGGCCACCGACGGCGACTTCAACGTCGGCATCAGCGACTTCGACAGCCTCAAGCAAATGGCTGTGGATAAACGCAAGACCGGCGTTTCCCTGACCACCCTGGGTTTTGGTGTGGATAACTACAATGAACACCTGATGGAACAACTGGCCGATGCCGGCGATGGCAACTATGCGTACATCGACAACCTGCGCGAGGCGCGCAAAGTGCTGGTGGATCAGCTCGGTTCGACCCTCGCGGTGGTGGCGAAGAACGTGAAACTGCAAGTGGAGTTCAACCCGGCGCAGGTCAGCGAGTATCGGTTGCTGGGCTATGAGAATCGCGCGTTGAAGCGTGAGGATTTCAGCAACGACAAGGTCGATGCCGGTGAAATCGGTGCAGGGCATACGGTCACGGCGTTGTACGAAATTGTTCCGAAGGGTGAGAAGGGCTGGTTGGAACCATTGCGGTATGGCAGCGCTGAGTCAGCCACTTCGGCAAAGTCTGGAGAATTGGCGATGCTGCGTGTGCGTTATCAGCTGCCGGAAGGTGGGAACAGTCGCTTGATTGAGCGGCCGATTGCCGCTGGTTCGGAAGGCAAGGCCAGTGACGACCTTAGATTTGCGGCGGCCGTGGCGGCGTTTTCCCAGCAGCTCAAGGACGGGCGTTATACCGGCGATTTCAGCTTGAAGGACACGCAGGCGTTGGCTCGCGGTGCGCGGGGTGATGATCCATTCGGTCTGCGTTCTGAGTTCGTGCAATTGGTGGAACTGGCGCAGAGCCTGCGAACCACCACTGCATCCAACAGCGAACCGGTTAAAGGAGGCTACAACTGACATGTCTGCTCTTGAACCGAGCGACGAATCACTGCTGGCCCGTTACCGCAAAGGCGACGGGCCGGCGTTCGAGATTCTGTACGCCCGTCACCGGCAAGGTCTTTATCGTTTCCTGCTAGGCCTCAGCGGCAAATCCGAACTCGCCGAAGAGGTCTACCAGGAAACCTGGCTGAGCCTGATCCGCAGCACCAGTCAGCCACAAGGTCGGGCGAATTTTCGTACCTGGCTCTACCAGATCGCCCGCAATCGCCTGATCGATCACTGGCGCAAACACGGAATCCACAACCCCTTGCATGACAGCTATGACGAACAAACCCACGCCCTGGCCGATGACGCCGCCGATCCCGAACAACTGCTGAGCCTGAGCCGCGACAACCAGCGCCTCGAATCCGCCCTGCAAACCTTGCCCACCGACCAGCGCGAAGTGTTCCTGCTGCGCGCCCACGGCGATCTCGACCTGCCGCAGATCGCCACCCTCACCGAAACACCGCTGGAAACCGTCAAGAGCCGCCTGCGCTACGCCCAGCAAAAACTGCGTCGGCTGCTGGCCGAGGAGGTACTGACATGACTGACGCCCGCAAAACACCGGAAGACCTGATGCTTGAGCATTTCCGCGAGCATTCGACCGGCGAACCGCCGAGCCATCTTGATGCGTTCATCCTGGCTGCCGCACAGCGTGAAGTCCCTGCGCCGAAACCGAATCTGTGGCAGCGCTGGGTTCAGGCTTGCCAGAAGCCCCGTTGGCAGGTGGCGTTTGCCAGTCTTGTCGGTGTCGCGCTGCTGTTGGCGCTGGTGCAACGCACGCCGGAGCAAGTACCGAGTTACGACTTCGCCCCCAAAGCATCCGCCCCGGTTGCCAAAAAAGAGGCGGTACAAGCGCCGTCGTCAGTTGCGCGCTCGCTGGCTGCCCCAGCCGCGCCGATGGCCGATTTTGCCGCCCCCGCGCAGAGCGAATCGATCAGTGTCGAAATGGCTGATGAAGCAAAAGTCAGCAAACGCGCCGCCGCGCCGGTGAAAACCCTGGATGAGCAGTTGCTTGAAGTGGTTCGCCTGCAGAACGCCGGTCAGGCACGTGAGGCGGATGAATTGTTGGCGACATTACACAAACGCTTTCCCAAGGAAAATCTCGCGGCCCGGCTTAAGGAATTGAAGAAAAACTGAGGAATCAGAAGCTCTGCGATTTGGCATCCACCCCCGAAAGCGCGCACTATCGGCCTATAGCCGATGCGTTGGAGGATGCCGTGGCAAAAAAAATCGACCGCATCGCCCAAATGCTCAACTGCCCGGTCAAGGGCGAGGAACTGCGGCGAGCAGTGACCGAGAGTCGTAAGGAGTTTCTTCTGGCGAAACAGGCAGAAGAGGTTCTGGAGGAGGACGTCCTTGATGAAGAAGAGTTTGAGGGCGACGAAGACGATGATTACGACGAGTTCGACTGGACGACTGAATGAAAAAACCGTTTCGGCGGTTTTTCATGGCCCACAAAAAAGCCCCAGACCCTACGGCCTGAGGCTTTCTCGTTTCTATATATGGTGCACCAGGCGGGATTCGAACCCACGACCCCTGCCTTCGGAGGGCAGTACTCTATCCAGCTGAGCTACTGGTGCAAGCGGGCGCCATGATACTCATATGCACTGCGGGCGTCCATGCTGCTGAATCGACTGCGCTTTTTCAAAGCGTAACCTGCGTTTGCTACGTTGATCAGAAAAATTGAGCAAATGCGGCGTTTTCGTTCTTTTTTTCGAACAGCCTATTGTCCTTTACCCCCTTTGATCCTAGGATTCGTTTGAGATTTCAAACGCTCTTGTCTGGGTGCTGAACCGCACGAGTTCATTCCGTGCGCTATTTATGTGCTTCAGCCCGGTGAATGATTTCCCTGACGGCAGCCTTTGAGGCGCCTTTCTACAATCATAATTTGCTCCGCGCGTGCCGCGGTGCTGTTAAGGAAAGCCGACATGCAGCTTAAAGACACCCAGTTGTTCCGCCAGCAAGCCTTCATCGATGGCGCTTGGGTTGATGCGGACAATGGTCAGACGATCAAGGTCAACAACCCGGCAACGGGCGAAATTCTGGGCACCGTGCCGAAAATGGGCGCTGCCGAAACCCGCCGTGCGATCGAAGCTGCTGACAAAGCGCTGCCGGCCTGGCGTGCACTGACCGCCAAGGACCGCGCCAACAAGCTGCGTCGCTGGTTCGAGCTGATCATCGAGAACCAGGACGACCTGGCTCGCCTGATGACCCTGGAGCAGGGCAAGCCATTGGCCGAAGCCAAGGGCGAAATCGTTTACGCCGCTTCCTTTATCGAGTGGTTCGCCGAAGAAGCCAAGCGCGTCTACGGTGACGTGATTCCGGGCCACCAGCCAGACAAGCGCCTGATCGTTATCAAGCAGCCAATCGGCGTGACCGCTGCAATCACCCCGTGGAACTTCCCGGCTGCGATGATCACCCGTAAAGCCGGCCCGGCTCTGGCCGCCGGTTGCACCATGGTGCTCAAGCCTGCTTCGCAAACTCCATTTTCTGCGTTCGCTCTGGCTGAACTGGCTCAGCGTGCCGGTATTCCTGCGGGCGTGTTTAGCGTTGTTTCCGGCAGCGCCGGCGACATCGGCAGCGAGCTGACCAGCAACCCTATCGTTCGCAAACTGTCCTTCACTGGCTCGACCGAAATCGGTCGTCAGTTGATGGCTGAATGCGCCAAGGACATCAAGAAAGTGTCCCTGGAACTGGGCGGCAACGCACCGTTCATCGTGTTCGATGACGCGGACCTGGATAAGGCCGTCGAAGGCGCGATCATCTCCAAATACCGCAACAACGGCCAGACCTGCGTCTGCGCCAACCGCCTGTACATTCAGGATTCGGTCTACGATGCGTTCGCTGAAAAACTGAAAGTGGCTGTGGCCAAACTCAAGATCGGCAACGGTCTGGAAGTGGGCACCACCACTGGCCCGCTGATCGACGAAAAAGCCGTGGCCAAGGTGCAAGAGCACATCGCTGACGCCATTTCCAAAGGCGCAACTGTTCTGGCTGGCGGCAAGTCGATGGAAGGCAACTTCTTCGAGCCGACCATCCTGACCAACGTGCCGAACAACGCAGCCGTGGCCAAGGAAGAAACCTTCGGTCCATTGGCGCCGCTGTTCCGCTTCAAAGACGAAGCCGACGTGATCGCGATGTCCAACGACACCGAATTCGGTCTGGCCTCGTACTTCTATGCTCGCGACCTGGGTCGTGTGTTCCGTGTGGCGGAAGCCCTGGAATACGGCATGGTTGGCGTCAACACCGGGTTGATCTCCAACGAAGTCGCGCCGTTCGGCGGCATCAAGGCGTCGGGCCTGGGCCGTGAAGGCTCCAAGTACGGCATCGAAGATTACCTGGAAATCAAATACCTCTGCCTGGGCATCTAAGCTCGAGGGCATAAGCCCGGCAAGGCATTGCTTCAAACGCAAAGGGCACGAGAGCGCTGACCCTTTGCGTGCTTCAACCGGAATTTTCTCTGTGGCCGGGAACGCTGTGGCAGTCGATCATCGCATGCTGCCTCAGTTGCCTCCCCGCCGCATTTTCCTTGAACCACGCCGCCCGATGAGCGGTGAATGAGGACTTTATGAGCAAGACTAACGCTTCCCTGATGAAACGCCGCGAAGCCGCTGTACCACGCGGTGTTGGCCAGATTCACCCGATCTTCGCCGAGTCCGCGAAGAACGCCACCGTGACCGACGTTGAAGGTCGCGAGTTCATCGACTTCGCCGGCGGTATCGCCGTGCTGAACACCGGCCACGTGCACCCGAAAATCATCGCCGCCGTGACCGAGCAGCTGAACAAGCTGACCCACACCTGCTTCCAGGTACTGGCCTACGAGCCGTACGTAGAAGTGTGCGAAAAAATCAACGCCAAGGTGCCAGGTGATTTCGCCAAGAAAACCCTGCTGGTGACCACCGGTTCCGAAGCCGTTGAAAACTCCATCAAGATCGCCCGTGCCGCCACTGGCCGTGCCGGCGTGATCGCCTTCACCGGCGCTTATCACGGTCGCACCATGATGACCCTGGGCCTGACCGGTAAAGTCGTGCCTTACTCGGCCGGCATGGGCCTGATGCCAGGCGGCATCTTCCGCGCGCTGTACCCGAACGAACTGCACGGTGTGAGCATCGACGATTCGATCGCCAGCATCGAACGCATCTTCAAGAACGACGCCGAGCCGCGTGACATCGCTGCCATCATCATCGAGCCGGTTCAGGGCGAAGGCGGTTTCTACGTCGCGCCTAAAGAGTTCATGAAGCGCCTGCGCGCCCTGTGCGACCAGCACGGCATCCTGCTGATCGCTGACGAAGTGCAGACTGGCGCTGGCCGTACCGGCACCTTCTTCGCCATGGAACAGATGGGCGTTGCCGCCGACCTGACCACCTTCGCCAAATCCATCGCAGGCGGCTTCCCGCTGGCCGGTGTGTGCGGCAAGGCCGAATACATGGACGCCATCGCTCCAGGCGGCCTGGGCGGCACCTACGCCGGTAGCCCGATCGCTTGCGCCGCGGCCCTGGCCGTGATGGAAGTGTTCGAAGAAGAGCACCTGCTGGACCGCTGCAAGGCAGTCGGCGAGCGTCTGGTCACTGGCCTCAAGGCCATCCAGGCCAAGTACCCGGTGATCGGCGAAGTCCGTGCCCTGGGCGCGATGATCGCGGTCGAGCTGTTCGTCGATGGCGACAGCCACAAGCCAAACGCTCCAGCGGTCGCTGCTGTCGTGGCCAAGGCTCGTGAAAAAGGCCTGATCCTGCTGTCCTGCGGCACCTACGGCAACGTTCTGCGCGTCCTGGTACCGCTGACCTCGCCGGACGAGCAACTGGACAAAGGCCTGGCGATCATCGAAGAGTGCTTCGCCGAGCTCTGATCACCGAGTGTGACCTGATCGACAAAAAACCCGCTTCGGCGGGTTTTTTCATGACTGCAGAACCTGCCGCACTTTTTCAAATGGCCCGCATTGACTAAGGTGCAAGCAGTGCAAATGGAGTATGCAGATGACCGCTGTAGTTTTGCCCGCCGTACCGCGTGTGCTGATTGCCGAAGCTGACCCCTGGTCCCGCGACTTGCTCAAGCAGGTGCTGTTGAAAGTGCGCTGTGACGCGCGGCTGGATCTATGTGCCGACGGTCAACAGGCGTTGGAGCTGCTGGCGGAAAATCCTTATGACCTGGTGATCGTCGACTGGGAGTTGCCCGGTGTCGATGGCTTGAATGTCTTGCGCAATGTCCGCCAGCGCAAACGCAATCCGCCGTTGCCTTTTATTCTGATGAGCACCCGCAACGACAGCGCCAGCGTGCGCGAAGCCTTGCCCCTGGCGCCCTCGGCGTACCTGACCAAACCCCTGAACATGGAAAGCCTGACCCTCCGTCTGCAGGATTTGCTGCTGAACGCTGGGGAACAGGTGTCGTGTGAGGTGCCGGCGTTGGCGCCGGGCATGAGCTTGTCGGCGTACCTGGAGTGTCGTCGTGAGTTTACCGACGGTGCGCCGCTGATGACCGACGTGGAACTGGCGGTCAAGCGCAGCCTTAATCCCAACGGTCTTGACCTGAAGTTGCTCGAAGATGAAATCCGCATTGATCCGCAGATCACCGCCGTCCTGATCGCCGCCGCCAACAGTGCGGCCCAGCATCACGGCGCTGCGGTACAAACCCTGTCCCAGGCACTGCATCGGCTGGGCACCGGACAGAGCATGAATCTGATTTTGGGGTTGGCGCTCAAGCGCAGTGCGCGGCTCAGCGATCCGCTGTTGGGCGATTATGCCGAGCGCTACTGGAACCTCTCGCTGCACACCGCTGAATACGCCCGGACATTGGCACGCTTGCTGGATCTGGACCAGGAGCGCTGTTACTGCGCAGGCATGCTGCATCGCTTGGGTGACCTTGCGTTGCTGCGGTGTTTGCAGGAATGGAAGCAGTCCGGTGGAGAGCTGGATGAATGGGAGGAAGTCGGTGATGCACTGGCCGAGTTCGGTGCAGCCTATGGTTCGGCGTTGCGAACCCGCTGGCGCCTGCCTCTGGAGCTGCGAGAGCTGATTGCGGCGGTCTACCAGCTCGGTGGCGGGGTTTACTCGCGCGAAGCGCTGGTGATGAACATGGCGGCGCAGTTGGCGCGATTGAATGAGCATGAAGGCATCGAGGAACTGGCCAAGAGCCGGACGGCGCGGTTGCTCAAGATTGGCTTGCCGGAATTGATACGTTTGCGCAAAAAATAAACCTGTCTCCAAACCCTGTAGGAGCCGGCTTGCTGGCGATCCGGACAACGCGGTGTGGCTGATTAACCGCGGTGATGCCATCGCCAGCAAGCCGGCTCCTACAGGGATCTGTGTTGGGGTTTCAGCCGGAGATGATCCGGTTCTTGCCCTGGCGCTTCGCTTCATACATCGCCGCGTCCGCGCGGGCGAACAGGCTATCCAGGTTTAAATCTTCGGCCGTCAGGCTGGTCAATCCCTGGCTGACGGTGATGCCGAACGTCTGGTCATCATGGCTGAAGCTCAACCGCTGAATCTCCCGTTGCAGGCGCTCGGCCACTTGCATGGCCATGTCCGGTGCGCAACCGGGGAACACCGCCGCAAACTCCTCACCACCAATGCGTCCGAACACATCGCCGCGCCGTAAAGCCGCTTGCCCGCACTCGGCGATCCGTTGCAGCACGTTGTCGCCTTCCGGATGGCCGTAGGTGTCGTTGATCAATTTGAAGTCATCGATGTCCAGCAACAGAAACGCCAACGGCGTGCCTTTTTTTCTTGCCTGTTCGAATTCAAGGTGGGCGCAGTCGAAGAAGTGGCGGCGGTTGCTGCTCTGGGTCAGGACATCGGTAGTAGCCAGGCGATGCAACTCGCTTTCCATCTGCTTCTTGTCGGTGATGTCTTCGGCAATGCCGACGATGATCAGCGGTTGACCCGGTTCGGCTTGCCGGTTGATGAAGCACTTGTCGCTGAGCCAGCGCACCTGGCCGTCGGCGGTAATGATGCGGTACTCACGATCTTCAACGGCGCCTTTGACCAGCACCTCGGCGAGGCTGCGCTCGGCGTACTCCAGATCGTCGGGGTAAATGCTATCGCGCCACTGATTGGCGTCGGCCAGCAACAGGCCGGCGGGCCGACCGAAAATCCGTTCGTAGGCAGGGCTCACGTAGAGCACCTGGCGGGTTTCCCAATTGAACGCCCAAAGCACCGCGTTAACGCTCACCAGCAGCGAGCTGAACAGCTGTTCGCGTTCGCTCAGGCGCGCGACTTCGCCTTGGGCATGCATCAGCGCCATCAGGGTTTGCGCGGCTTCCGGCCACTGGGGTAGGGATGAGTCTTGCAGGTTCTTATTGACCATCGACACAAATCTCAAGGACGTGCCGCGTGTTCGACAGCGGCCACAACAAAGCCCGCCGTAGTGGCGAAGTGTCTTTGAGATAGGGGATTTGGAGCTAAGTTCCGAAGGGTGCGCCCTCGAACGGGGCGCACCGATCAACGGTGTCAGGCGGTAGCGGCAGGGCGCAGGGAATAGGTCTTCAATTGGTCGGCGAAGTCGCGCAGGGACTGAATTCCGCTGGCTTCGGCTTCGTGTACCCAATCCTTGATGGCCGCCAGCATGTCGTGACCATTTGAGCTGGTCTTGACCCAGATCTGCTGCAAGGCCAGTCGTTTCTCGTAAATTACCTTCAGCGCCTGACTGTGCTCGAGCATGGTCTGGATGCGCAGGTGGTGTTTGTCATCGAGCAGGCTGGTTTCCCGCGAGAGCAGGCGTTTGGCCCTGTGGAATTGGTGACGGACCGAGTGATCGACCTTTTCCAGCTCTTGTTTGACCAGCGGCGCGATCACCAATTTGCGGTACTGGGCCATGATCTGGAAGCGGTTGTTGAGGATGGCCATGGCGGTGTCCATGTCCAGGTTGCCTTTGCCTTCGACCCGGTGGGCAATCGGCGCAACTCGTTGAACCTTGGCCAGGCGCAGGAAACTGAAGACCTGGATCCAGGCCCAGCCGAGGTCGAATTCCCACTTCTTCACCGACAGTTTTGCCGAATTAGGATAGGTGTGATGGTTGTTATGCAGTTCTTCACCGCCGATCAGGATGCCCCAGGGCACCAGATTGGTCGCCGCATCGCGGCATTCGAAGTTGCGGTAGCCGACGGCGTGGCCCAGGCCATTGACCACACCGGCGGCCCAGACCGGGATCCACATCATCTGGATAGCCCAGATGGTGATGCCGATGGTGCCGAACAGCAGCAGGTCGATGACGGCCATGATCGCCACGCCCAACAGCGGGTAACGGCTGTAGAGGTTGCGTTCGATCCAGTCTTCGGGGCAATTCTTGCCGTAGATGCGCAGGGTCTCGGGGTTTTCCGCTTCGGCTCGGTACAGCTCGGCACCTTTGCGCAGAACGGTGGACAAGCCCTTGATGACCGGGCTGTGCGGGTCATCGACGGTTTCGCATTTGGCGTGATGCTTGCGGTGGATGGCGGTCCACTCGCGGGTGTTCTGCGCCGTGGTCAGCCACAGCCAGAAGCGGAAGAAATGTTTCAGGCCGGCATTGAGCTCAAGCGAGCGATGGGCTGAATAACGATGCAGATAGACCGTCACGCCGATAATCGTGACGTGGGTCATCAGCAGGGTGACTGCCACCAGTGACCAGGGCGACAAGCCGAGAAAACCTTCGTACCACATAGGCTATAGCGCCCTCGATAAAGAAAAAAACAGCCGTTGCATTATCACTAAGCCCACAGATAAAACCAGTCGCCCTTTCAGATAAGAGTGGCTTGATGTTTCATTAACCTATAATTCCAACCCTTTTGTAGGGACATGGACGGCCGAATGTCTGCCACCTATCGCGATGCCATGCGTGCATCGCTGCTTTACCTGCTGCTTTCCGTCGTCTGGCTGGAGCTCAGTGGTTATTTATTGAACAGTTTCTTCGATAGCTCCGATGAGTTACTGCGATGGCAACTGATCAACGGTTACGTTTGGGTGGTGCTCAGCGCCGGGCTGATCTTCCTCGCCCGGGCGCGATTGTTCCGTTGCCTGGGGATCGGCGCCAAATTGCGTGAGCGCAATGAAGACCGGGAGCGTTTGCGTCAGGCCGCCGCCGTGTTCGATTGCACCCGCGAAGGCGTGCTGGTCACCGACCGTAATGGGGTCATCGTCCATGTGAACCGCGCCTTCATGGAGATTACCGGCTACCAGTGCGAAGAAGTGTTGGGCCAGCAACCCAGCCTGTTCAAGTCCGGCCACCACCCGGCGAGTTTCTATCAGACGATGTTCGCCACGCTCAACCGTTGCGGCGAGTGGAGCGGCGAGATCTGGAACCGTCGCAAAAACGGCGGGATCTACCCGCAATGGCAGACGATCCGCCTGATTCATGACGACCACGGCAAGCTCAGCCACTACGTCGCGGTGTTTTCCGACATCAGCGCGATCAAGGATTCCGAGCACGAACTCAAGTACCTGGCGCATCACGATCCACTGACCGATCTGCCCAACCGCCTGCTGTTCACCGACCGTGCCGAGCAGGCATTGGCGTCGGCGCAAATCCAAAAGCGCGGCTGTGCGTTGCTGATGATCGATCTGGATCATTTCAAGATGATCAACGACAGCCTCGGGCACACGGTCGGTGACCAATTGCTCAAGGCCGTGGCCGAACGCTTGAAGGCCATGTTCGGCCCGGGCATCACGCTGGCGCGGCTGGGCGGCGATGAGTTCGCCGTATTGGCTGAAAGTTGTCCACAGCTGGTGCATGCCGCAGCACTGGCCCAGCGGATCGTCGACGGTCTCAAGGAGCCGTTTCACATTGACGGTCATCGGCTGTTTATCAACGCCAGCATCGGCATCAGCCTGTTCCCCGGCGATGCCTTGAGCGCTGAACAGCTGCTGCGCAACGCCGACTCGGCCTTGTTCAAGGCCAAAAGCGCTGGTCGCGACGGTTACGCGCTCTACACCGAAGAATTGACCGCCCATGCGCAACAGCGGGTCGAGACGGCATCCGAATTGCGCCGCGCGCTGGAGCAGCAGGAATTGCGCGTGTATTACCAGCCGGTTCACGACCTCAAGACCCGTCGCCTGGTCGGTGTCGAGGCGCTGGTGCGCTGGGAGCACCCGCAGCGGGGGTTGGTGTCGCCGGCGGAGTTCATCCCCATCGCCGAGCGCACCGGATTGATCGCCGAGATCGATGCCTGGGTCATGCAGCAGGCTTGCCGGCAGATGTGCCACTGGCAGCAGGCCGGGGTGGCGTTGTCGTTTGTCGCGGTGAATGTTTCATCGCGCTTGTTCGCGCGCCGTGAGCTGTATCAGCAGGTGGCGCAGGTGCTGCGCGACACCGGGCTGGATCCCGCGTATCTGGAGCTGGAAGTCACCGAAAGTGCGGTGATGGATGACCCGGAAGTGGCTCTGGAGCAGATGCATCGTTTGCGCGAGCTCGGCGTACGGCTGGCCATCGATGATTTCGGCACGGGGTATTCGTCACTGTTGCGACTCAAGCGTTTACCGGTGCAGAAACTCAAGATCGATCAGGGCTTCGTCGCCGGATTGCCTTGGGATGACGACGACGCGGCCATCGTGCGCGTGATCATCGCCCTAGCGCAAAGCATGGGCATGCAGGTGCATGCCGAAGGGATCGAGCAGGTCGAGCAGGCGGGTTTCCTGCTGGAGCAGGGTTGCGATCTTGGCCAGGGCTACTGGTTCGGCCGACCGGTGCCTGCCGGGCAACTGGACTGGATGCACGCCCCCGAGATCCACTGACCACACAAAAAATACCGCCACACGCAGACCTCTGTAGGAGCATGGCTTGCCAGCGAAGGCGGTCTCGATATTTAGGTGAGTTTCAAGGGCCTCTTCGCTGGCAAGCCATGCTCCTACAAGGATCGTGTAGGGGCTGATTTTTGGATCCTTGATCCGTCGCGCAGACGTAAACCCTCGTCCCGGCAAATAATTTCTTTTGGTTATATAAACATTCTTAAATAGTCTTTTTAAGAATATCCGCACCTATCTACTATTGGCCTCACGCCGCAAGCAGTGCCGCCCACTGCCAGGCAACCTCTCAGTTGAAGGAGCAGCACCATGAGCGCATCCCTACGTAGCGTTGACGGTCAAGACGAAGCCACCATCTTGCGTGAGATCCAGAGCGCCCTGCGCGATCTGCGATTTGGCGCCGTGGAAATCACCGTACACAACGCTCAAGTGGTCCAGATCGAGCGTAAAGAGAAATTCCGTTTGCAGAACCCGAGCACCAAGTCGAGCTAAGCAACCGGCAACCGATTCCAGCACTTCATAAAAAAAGCCAACACACCAAGAATTCCAGGAGCTTTCACCATGTCGTCGATTCGTCATTTCGCTTTGGCCGCACTGGCCAGTGCCCTTTTTGCTGGTTCTGCGGTTGCCAAGGATTATGAGCTGCTCAACGTGTCGTACGACCCGACTCGTGAGCTGTATCAGGATTACAACGCCGAGTTCGTCAAGTACTGGCAGAAAGACCATGCTGGCGACACCGTGAAAATCCAGCAGTCCCACGGTGGCTCGGGCAAGCAGGGTCGTGCGGTGATCGACGGTCTGCGTGCCGACGTAGTGACCCTGGCCCTGGCCGGTGACATCGACGAAATCGCCAAACTCGGCAAGACCCTGCCGGCGGACTGGCAGACGCGTCTGCCGGAAGCGAGCACGCCGTACACTTCGACCATCGTGTTCCTGGTGCGTAAAGGCAACCCTAAAGGCATCAAGGACTGGGGCGACCTGATCAAGAACGACGTGTCGGTCATCACTCCAAACCCTAAAACCTCCGGCGGCGCACGCTGGAACTTCCTCGCGGCCTGGGCCTACGGCCTGAAAGCCAACGGTGGCAACGAAGCCAAGGCCAAGGAATACGTACAAACCCTGTTCAAGCACGTACCTGTGCTGGACACCGGTGCGCGCGGTTCGACCATCACTTTCGTCAACAACGGTCAGGGCGACGTGTTGCTGGCCTGGGAAAACGAAGCCTTCCTGGCGCTGAAAGAAGACGGCGGCGCCGACAAGTTCGAGATCGTCGTGCCTTCGCTGTCGATCCTGGCCGAGCCTCCAGTGGCGGTCGTCGACAAAAACGCCGAGAAAAAAGGCAACGAGCAGATCGCCGAGGCGTACCTCAAGCACCTGTACAGCCCGGCCGGTCAGGAAATTGCCGCGAAAAACTTCTATCGTCCACGTGACAAGGACGTCTCCGCCAAGTACGCCCAGCAGTTCCCGAAACTGGAACTGGTGACCATCGACAAAGACTTCGGCGGCTGGAAAACCGCGCAACCGAAATTCTTTAATGACGGTGGTGTGTTCGACCAGATTTACTCGGCGCAGTAACCTGACTCAAGCCACACAACGAGCCTTATGCTTAGGCGCGTACCAAGTGGGAGCGGGCTTGCTCGCGAAGGCGGTGTGTCAGGCGACGTAACTGTTGACTGATATGCCCTCTTCGCGAGCAAGCCCGCTCCCACAGGTGCGTTTAGCAGATTGCTTTCAACCAAGGACTTTTATGTCGCGTCGTATCTCCCCCGTCATACCCGGCTTCGGGCTGACGCTGGGCTACACCTTGGTGTACCTCAGCCTGATTGTGCTCATACCACTGGCGGCGATGTTCGTGCATGCCGCTCAACTCACCTGGGATCAGTTCTGGGCGATCATCTCGGCGCCCCGCGTGCTGGCGGCGTTGAAGCTGAGTTTCGGCACCGCGCTGTACGCCGCGATCATCAACGGCATCATCGGCACGCTGCTGGCCTGGGTGTTGGTGCGCTATACCTTCCCGGGTCGCAAGGTCATCGATGCGATGATCGATTTGCCCTTCGCATTGCCCACGGCCGTGGCCGGTATCGCGCTGACTGCGCTGTACGCGCCGAATGGTTGGGTGGGTCAGTTTGCTGCGGACCTGGGTTTCAAGATCGCGTATACCCCCCTCGGCATCACGCTGGCGCTGACTTTTGTAACGCTTCCATTCGTAGTACGTACGGTACAGCCAGTATTGGCCGATATCCCGCGTGAAGTGGAAGAAGCAGCGGCGTGCCTGGGTGCCAAACCCTTGCAGGTTTTCCGCCATATCCTGGTGCCCGCGCTGCTGCCTGCCTGGTTGACCGGTTTCGCGTTGGCCTTTGCCCGCGGGGTCGGCGAGTACGGTTCGGTGATTTTCATCGCCGGCAACATGCCGATGAAAACCGAGATCCTGCCGCTGCTGATCATGGTCAAACTCGACCAGTACGATTACACCGGCGCCACCTCCATTGGTGTACTGATGCTGGTGGTTTCCTTCGTCCTGTTGCTGCTGATCAACTTGCTGCAACGCCGTATTGAAACCCCATAAGGAGGCGCAGAAATGTCCCAATCATCTATTGCTGCTGCTTCCTCGAACGCTGCCCGCCGTGGCAGTGCCACGTCACGGCGAATCCTGATCGGCCTCGGCTGGCTGGTGTTTGCCCTTTTCCTGTTGCTGCCGCTAGTGATCGTGGTGTCTCAGGGTTTGAAGAATGGTCTGGGTTCGTTCTTCACCGCGATCCTTGAACCCGATGCGCTGTCGGCGCTGAAACTCACGGTCATCGCCGTGTTGATTTCGGTCCCGCTGAACCTCGTGTTCGGCGTCAGCGCCGCGTGGTGCGTGAGCAAATACTCGTTCCGCGGTAAAAGCATTCTGGTGACCCTGATCGACCTGCCGTTCTCGGTATCGCCGGTGATCGCCGGTCTGGTCTACGTGCTGATGTTCGGCGCGCAGGGGCTGTTCGGCCCGTGGTTGCAGGATCACGATATCCAGATCGTCTTCGCCTTGCCGGGCATCGTGCTGGCGACGATTTTCGTCACCGTGCCGTTCGTGGCGCGTGAACTGATCCCGCTGATGCAGGAACAAGGCACGCAGGAAGAAGAAGCCGCGCGCCTGCTGGGCGCCAATGGCTGGCAGATGTTCTGGCACGTCACCGTGCCCAATATCAAATGGGGCCTGATCTACGGCGTGGTGCTGTGTACCGCGCGGGCGATGGGTGAATTCGGGGCGGTGTCGGTGGTTTCCGGGCACATTCGCGGGGTGACCAACACCTTGCCGTTGCACGTCGAGATCCTCTACAACGAATACAACCACGTGGCCGCGTTCGCTGTGGCGAGCCTGTTGCTGATCCTGGCGCTCTTCATCCTGCTGCTCAAGCAGTGGAGCGAAAACCGTATTAACCGCCTGCGCGCCAGCGCCGCGGAGGAATAATTCATGTCGATCGAAGTGCGTAACGTCAGCAAGAATTTCAATGCGTTCAAGGCCCTCAATGACATCAGCCTGGACATTCAAAGCGGCGAACTCGTGGCGCTGCTTGGCCCGTCGGGTTGCGGCAAGACCACGCTGCTGCGGATCATCGCCGGTCTGGAAACCCCGGATCAGGGCAACATCGTGTTCCACGGTGAAGACGTTTCCGGCCACGACGTGCGTGATCGCAACGTCGGCTTCGTGTTCCAGCATTACGCGTTGTTCCGCCACATGACGGTGTTCGACAACGTCGCGTTCGGCTTGCGCATGAAACCGAAAAACCAGCGCCCGACTGAAAGCCAGATCGCGGCGAAGGTCCACGAATTGCTGAACATGGTGCAACTGGACTGGTTGTCGGATCGCTACCCGGAACAACTCTCCGGCGGCCAGCGTCAACGTATCGCGCTGGCTCGTGCCTTGGCGGTGGAGCCGAAAGTGCTGCTGCTCGACGAACCGTTCGGTGCTCTCGACGCCAAGGTCCGCAAGGAGCTGCGTCGCTGGCTGGCACGGCTGCACGAAGACATCAACCTGACTTCCGTGTTCGTGACCCACGACCAGGAAGAGGCGATGGAAGTGGCCGACCGTATCGTGGTGATGAACAAAGGGGTGATCGAGCAGATCGGCTCACCGGGCGACGTCTACGAAAACCCGGCCAGCGATTTCGTTTATCACTTCCTCGGCGATTCGAACCGTCTGCATCTGGGCGAAGACAAACACGTGCTGTTCCGTCCGCATGAAGTGTCGCTGTCGCGGCATGAACTGGAGGATCACCACGCGGCCGAAGTGCGCGATATCCGTCCATTGGGCGCGACAACCCGGGTGACGTTGAAGGTCGAAGGGCAGAGTGATTTGATCGAGGCGGAAGTGGTGAAGGATCACGACAGCCTGATCGGGTTGGCGAAGGGCGAGACGTTGTTCTTCAAGCCAAAGGTCTGGCAGAAAGTCGCCAACATCTAAAGCAAAAACTTCGCGGGCAAGCCTCGCTCCTACAGTGGTTGGGGTTGTACACAAATTATGTGATCGACCCAGAACCCTGTAGGAGCGAGGCTTGCCCGCGAAGGCGTCTTACGCAGCAGCGCGCTTCGGATTGACCCGAACACCCCCAACCCGCGCCTCGATCTGCTCTTTCAAATCCCGTCGCATCCCCAGCAAAAACGCCAGTTCAACCACCACAAACAACGGTCCGACAATCAACCCCGTCACATCATCGACAAACGCCGGTTTGCGTCCTTCGTAATGATGCCCGACAAACTGAATCGCCCAGCCGATCACAAACATCCCGACGCCGCTCGCCAGCCACACCAGCGTGCTTTGCTGTGCCAGCACATGACCCGCCCAAACGCACAGTCCGAGCAGCACCGTCATCAGCACGCCTAAACGCAGTTCCAGGCGCAGGTAGAACCATGCCGATGCCAGCGAGACCAGCACCGCCGGTGAAAGCCAGCCTGCGGCCCATTGCGGCCGCGACAGCAACACCGCGACAGCGACCACAATCAGCGGAATGCCGATAAAGTGGCTGGCAATATTGCGCGGATCACGGTGGTAGGCGGCGTATTGACTGAGATGGTCAACGAGGCTTTTCATTGTTATTCCTCCTGTAGGGTGATTGATCATGCCCCGGGTTCACCGCTCGCTCTGTCAGCCAGGCGACAATCTCCAGGAGTTTTCATGGACATGCAGGTTTGGCGTTCGCGCCTGGAAACGGGGCAGTGGTTCAGTCATCTACCTGTTCCTCTACAGAATAGTCTGTTGGCCAGCGCCAAGGTGCGGCGCCTGGCGTCGGGGCAGCGGCTGTTCAAACGCGGCGATCCGCCGTGCGGCTTGTACGCGGTGCTCGAAGGTTCCGTTCGAATCGGCGCTGTCAGCGAGCAGGGCAAGGAAGCGTTGTTGAGCCTCGTGGAGTCACCGCACTGGTTTGGCGAAATCTGCCTGTTCGACGGCCAGCCGCGTACCCACGATGCGTTCGGCGTCGGTCAGTGCATCCTGTTGCACATCCCGCAAGCCGCGCTGCTGGCCTTGCTTGATGAGCAGCCGGTGTACTGGCGGCAACTGGCGTTGCTGATGAGCCAGAAACTGCGCCTGACTTTCATCAACCTCGAACAGCTGAGCCTGATGCCGGCGCCTGCACGGTTGGCGCATCGCTTGCTGATGATCGCTGACGGTTACGGCGAAATCGCCCCGCCGCGGCGTGTGCTGCAACTGCCGCAGGAACAGCTGGCCTCAATGCTGTCGCTGTCACGCCAGACCACCAATCAGCTGCTCAAGGAATTGCAGGGGCAGGGGATTTTGAATTTGAAGTACGGTGAGATTGAGATTCTGGATGCTGAGCGGTTGCGGGCGTTGGCGATCTTTTAAAGCTGGCCGGCGATTGGGGGGATATCCGTTAGTTTTGTTATGGCGGCTGGTGGTTTCGCCCTTACGGCGAGTCACTTTGGAAAAGCCCCAAAGTAACCAAAAGGCTCTTGCCCCTTTCGTTCGGTGCCTCGCCTAGGCTCGGCATGCCCTCGCTCCGGTCCTGCTCCGTGGGCCCGCCGCGATCGGCCATCCCTGGCCGTGCGCGGCTAACCCGGCATCCATGCCGGGTTGCCCACTGCGCAGAACCTGCGCTCGGCCTCTCGAGGGGGCGACCACCGCCACAGCCGCCGAGGCGGCCTGAAAGCCGACCTGGCTCTTCGGTCGTGTGCACACTCCTGCACTGTGGTGGCCGCACTAATTTTGGATTTTTGCACATTCCCCTGTAGGAGCCGGCTTGCTGGCGATGGCGTCCTTTCAGGCGATAGATGTGTCGACTGACCCACCGCTATCGCCAGCAAGCCGGCTCCTACAATGGATTGGGTTCACACGATTCAAAATTGTAGGAGCTGGCTTGCCGGCGATGGGCGTCAACGATAACGCGTGCTGCCTGAATGAACGCGTTGTCCGGTCGTTTTTCGCGGGCAAGCCTCGCTCCTACAGGGAATCGCGTTTGCTTTTGCTTCTCACCACTCATCAGGCCGAGCGTTAGCTCGCCTTCCGCTTTTGATCTGAGCGCCCCCTCGAGAGGCCGAGTGGAGGTTCTGCGCAGTGGGCAACCCGGCATGGATGCCGGGTTAGCCGCCCCCGGCCATGGATGGCCGATGGCGGCGGGCCCACGGAGCAGGACCGGAGCGAGGGTATGCCGAGCCTAGGCGAGGCACCGAACGAAAGGGGCAAGAGCGCTTTGGTTACTTTCGCGCTTTTCGAAAGTGACTCGCCGTAAGGGCGAAACCAATAGCCGCCATCACCGCAGAAACGGATATGTACCCCAAACCACAAACCCAACCCGCCGGTCACAGTAAAGGTGGGCTTTGCCCGCGAAGGCGCCTAGCCTGTGACGACGACAATCGAGGTGTGCCATGCGTGTGCTGTTAGTGGAAGACGAACCGGAGACCGCCAAACTCCTGGCCAACGGCCTGAGCGAAGCGAGTTACTCGGTGGATGTGGCGCTCAACGGCATGGACGGCCGTCGCTTCATCGAGACCGGTGAATACGAGCTGATCATTCTTGACGTCATGCTACCGGGGTTGAACGGCTGGCAATTGCAGCAACAGATCCGCAAGCTCGGCGAGACACCAGTGCTGTTTCTCACCACCAAGGATGGCATTGAAGATCGCCTGCGCGGGTTGGAGCTGCATGAGGACGATTATCTGCTCAAGCCGTTTGCCGTGAGCGAGCTGGTGGCGCGGGTGCGCAAGTTGGTGCGGCGTAATCGTTGATGGGGATGTGGTGAATTGACGGACGCCTTCGCGGGCAAGCCTCGCTCCTACCCGGCCCAAGCCCTAACTTGTAGGAGCGAGGCTTGCCCGCGAAGAGGCCGAAACAGGCAGCACAAATTCACATCACCGCAACCCATCCCGAAACTGCCCCGGCGTCATCCCCGTCCAGCGCTTGAACGCGCGGCTGAAACTGCTCGTATCCGCAAACCCCAATAAATAACTGATTTCGCTTAACGAACATTGCGGGTCGCGCAGGTGCAGCAGCGCGAGGTTTTCGCGGCTTTCATTGAGCAGCGTGTCGAACCTGCAACCCTCGTCTGCCAAATGCCGTTGCAGGCTGCGCAAGCTCAAGTGCAAGGCCTTGGCGATGTGTTCTGCGCTGGGCTCGCCCTCGGGCAGTTGCTCTTCAATGGCGTCGCGGACCTTGCGCTCCCAGGTCAGCGGTTTGAGCTGCGCCAGCGTGCGTTTGAGTACGGTTTCGTTGTGTTCGGCCAGTTCCGGGTTGGCGTCGTCCAAGTGACTGTCGAAGTCCACCAGCGCAAACTCCAGCCGGTCTTCGTCGGCCGAAAAGTGCACTGGTGAGCGGAAGACTTTGTGCCATTGATGCGCGTCGGCCGGTTCCGGGCGACGCAGGTACACCGCGAGCGGCGCGTAGTCGCGGCCCAGTCGGTTGCGGCAGGTGCGCACGTAAATTGCGGTGAAAGCGTCGATGGCTTCGAACGCTGGCGCCGGGTTGCCTGGCGGGATTTTCAGGCGGAAGCGATAGCGATCCTCGGTGCGGCTCAGTTCAAGATCCAGGGCATCGCTGACCACCTGGTGATAACGCACGATGCGCTCGAACACTTCGCGCAAACTGCCGCTGGCCACCAGCGCATAGCCGAGTGCGTGAAAGGTGGTCGGGCTGACGAAGCGCGACACCCGCAAGCCGATCGCCGGATCGCCGCTGACTTGCACCGCGATTTCCCACAGCCGCGTAGTGCCCGACAACGGGTAACGGGCGTTCGGGTCGTCCATCAATTGCGGATCGAGCCCCGCCTGATGGCACAGCGCGGTGCTGTCGAGGCCCAGCGCATCGAGTTGCTTGCGCAGGGCGCGGGTCCAGCTGGCGAGGGAGGTCGGTTCAGTCATGCTGATTGGCGCTTCCGGTCAACAGGTTGGCGTCCAGGGCTACCGCCTTGTGAAGGTTCACACGGCAGGATGCGAACATCAATAACCAGAGGATGGAAGCATGGACGGTACTTCTGCAAGTCCCCAGCGACTGAATGCAGCTCAGCGATCTGCGCATATTCGCGAAGTGGTGTTGGCCAAAGGCGTCGAACTGCGTAAACGCTACCCGATTCTCAACCATCAGGACGCCTTGGGCGCGGGCATTCTGGCCTTTGCTTTGGCGGGAATGATTGGTTCGGCAGCGCTGTACATCAGCGGATACATGGCCTGGTGGGCATGTCTGCTGCTCAACGCGTTCTTTGCGTCGCTGACCCACGAGCTGGAGCACGACCTGATTCATAGCATGTACTTCCGTAAACAACGCGTGCCGCACAACCTGATGATGGGCCTGGTGTGGCTGGCGCGGCCGAGCACGATCAACCCGTGGATTCGCCGGCATCTGCACCTCAATCACCACAAAGTGTCCGGCACTGAATCCGACATGGAAGAGCGTGCGATCACCAACGGGGAGCCTTGGGGTTTTGCGCGGCTGTTGATGGTCGGCGACAACGTCATGTCGGCGTTCATCCGCATGCTGCGGGCCAAGACCTGGACTCACAAGTTCAGCATCATCAAACGCGCGCTGAAGGTCTATGCGCCCCTCGCGCTGGTGCATTGGGGCGCCTGGTACGTGTTTCTCGGCTTCCACGCCGCCAACGGCATCGCACATCTGCTGGGAGCACCGATTGAATGGTCGGCGACCACGCTCTCGGTGATGCAGGTGATCGATATCGCGGCAGTGGTGATCATCGGCCCGAACGTGCTGCGCACGTTTTGCCTGCACTTTGTCAGCTCGAACATGCATTACTACGGCGATGTGGAGCCGGGGAACGTGATCCAGCAAACCCAGGTACTGAACCCGTGGTGGATGTGGCCGTTGCAGGCGTTCTGCTTCAACTTCGGCAGCAGCCACGGGATCCATCACTTCGTGGTGAAGGAACCGTTTTACATCCGCCAGTTGACCGTGCCGGTGGCGCACAAGGTGATGCGCGAGATGGGCGTGCGGTTTAACGATTTCGGGACGTTCGGGCGGGCGAACCGGTTTGTTCGTAAAGAGGAAATTGAGGCGCAGGCTGTAGAGGGGGTTCGTGTCTGAGGGCCTCTTCGCTGGCAAGCCAGCTCCTACAGGGGGGTGGCTTGCCGGCGAAAGCGGTCGTTCTGTTCAAACCGCGACGCTGACATCCTGCTTGTCCAGCGCCACCAACGTCTCGATCATCGCCCGCGCAGCCGGTGACAACCGGAACCCCGTGCGGCTGACAATCCCGCACCGCACGCTCATGCTCTCGATGTGCGGCGGCAGGTTTCGCCAGTGCAGCAGCACCAGCGAACCGTCGGCGATGTCCTCGACAAACGCTTCCTCCGTGCCTACTCCGATGGCGTTCGATTGCAGCACGATCCTGGCCAGCGCCGCAAAATGCTCGGTCTCGATGGTCGGTGAAAAATCGATCCGGCCGCTGAGGTTCGCCAGCAGTTTGCGAATGCCCGGCGGGATCAGCGTGGTCGCCAGCGGGTAATCGAACATGTCGTTGGTCGACAGGCTTTCCTTGGCCAGCAACGGATGCCCCGGACGGCAGAAAAACACGCCGCGTTTGGGTGTCAACGCTCGGGTCTGAAAGTTCGGATCTGCTTCGAAATGGCGGATGTCGGCGATGAAAAATTCGATCTCTTCACGGCTCAGGGCGCGACTGAGTTTTTCCCAGTTATCCACCTGAAAGCAGGTGCGTATTTTCGGGTGGGCACCGATGAACTGCGCCACCGCATCCGGCACCAGTTTTACCGCCGGTGCCGGTCCGCAGCCGAACCGCAGTTCACCGGCGTCGAGCTTGGTCATTTGCGTGACTTCGGCGTTGAGCAGTGCCGCGCCCTGTACCAGCGTCAGCGCATGTTGCAGCACCACCTGACCTTCCGGCGTGGGGCGCAAGTCCTTGTTGCCACGGTCCACCAGTGCGCAGCCGAATTCCTGTTCAAGCCCTTGAATGCTGCGACTGAATGCCGGCTGAGTGATGCCCATGGCGTCGGCTGCCCGTACGAAACTTCGGTGTTCGGTGAGGGCAATGAAGTAACGCAGCTGACGAAGATCCATAGGTTTTTCCCGGCATCCTGAAACGACCTCGATGGCATGTGCGACGAGCGTGGTTGAGGTTTTTTAAAGGTAATCGCTTATTCCGTCAACGAAGCAATCAAATAACTATTAGATGATAAAGGAATATCAATAGAGCGTTGTCCCTGCCGCCCGATTGCCGGCGCCAAGGCCTCGTGGCCGTGAAAATGGTCCCGAAATCATGCCTTTGGTGAATATTTTCGATGCCTTAAAAGCATGTGATTTCCACCTGTTGCCCGCAGCCCTTGCCGGGCAAGGCCTGGAGCCGATGGGTGGTCTTTTATATTCGCTTTTGGTCTATGCATAACTTTAAAGATTACTTTCTGAGATAAGCGTCTGCCTCAATGATTCACCCATCGATACGTCGTCGGGGGATGTCTGGCACGACGTTTCGGTTATCCGCAAAGAGACCGCAGGGAGTTAAGCAATGGGCAATGTCCAGACCGCCGCCAGCGCACACGAGGTGCTGTGGCGCCAGGCGCCAGGTGGCGAGTTGGTCGACCTCGGCCGGGTGCACCGAGTGCCCTTGGGGCAGCTGCGTTTGCAGCGTGCGCCCAAGGGCATTCTGAGTCGCCGGGAAACGATTCTGCTCGGTGTGCTGGCGCTGCTGGTGCATGGCGCAGTCATCTATTGGGTCAATCAGCAACCGACCAAGGCATTGCCGATCGTGCCGCCGGAAATTCCGCCGATGACGATTGAATTCTCGCGTCCGGCGCCGCCCGTGGTCGAGCCGCCACCGCCGCAGCCGGTGCAACCCGTGGTCGAACCACCGCCGCCGGTGGAAGACGAGCTGGCCGTGAAGCCGCCGCCACCGAAACCGATTCCCAAGCCAAAACCGGTCGCCAAGCCTGTGCCGAAACCGGTGCAAAAAGTCGCCCCGCAACCGCCCGCGCCGCCACAACCGGCAGCACCTGTCGCGGCCCCGGCGCCACCTGCACCACCGGCGCCCGCGCCGGTGACACCCGCCTCGGCCAATGCCGCGTACCTGAAAAACCCGGCGCCGGAATACCCGTCGCAAGCCGTGCGTCGCGGTTGGGAAGGCACGGTGTTATTGCGGGTGCATGTGTTGGCCAACGGCAAGCCTGGCGAGATTCAGATCCAGAAAGGCAGTGGTCGCGATTCCCTCGATGAGGCGGCGATCAATGCCGTGAAACGTTGGAGTTTCGTGCCGGCCAAGCAGGGTGAGGTCGCCCAGGACGGCTGGGTCAGCGTGCCCATCGATTTCAAGCTTCATTAAACCGCAACCAAATTCGCGCGAAACGTTTACACGAGGAACTCATCATGACGTTACTGGCATCTCCACTTGAATCTATCGAAAGCGCGGTGATCTGGCTGCTGGTGGTTTTTTCCGTTGCCACTTGGGGCCTGGCGTTGCTCAAAGGCGTGCAGTTCGGCCGTCTCAAGGTGCAGGACCGAAAGTTTCATAAGCAGTTCTGGGCGGCGTCGAGCCTTGATTCGGCGGCGGAGCTGGCCGAGACCCAGCCCGGCGCGGCGGCCCGAGTGGCCCAGGCCGGCTATGCGGCAATACAGGTAGGGGAGGCGCCACAAGCGGCGGATTTGAGCCAGGCGATCAACCATCAGGATCGTCTTGAGCGCGCCTTGCGTCAGCAGATCGTGCGTGAGCGCCGCTCGCTGGAAACAGGTTTGGCGGTGGTCGCAAGTATTGGCAGTACGTCGCCGTTCATTGGTTTGTTCGGCACGGTGTGGGGAATCATGGAGGCGTTGAAAGGAATCAGCGCAGCGGGCTCCGCCAGCCTGGAAACCGTGGCCGGGCCGATTGGCGCGGCGCTGGTGGCAACCGGTGTGGGGATCGCCGTCGCGGTACCGGCGGTGCTGGTTTACAACTACTTTTTGCGTCGTCTGAAACTGACGGCGGCGGACCTGGATGACTTCGCCCATGACTTCTACAGCCTGGCGCAGAAGAGTTCGTTCCGTGTGCTGATTCATCCGACGGCGCATAAAACCGCCGCATCGGGCAGCGCGCAGAAAGTGAAGGAGGCGTCCTGAGATGGCTTTCTCCACGCAAGACAGCGATGAGGTGCTAAGCGAGATCAACGTGACACCGCTGGTGGATGTGATGCTGGTGCTGCTGGTGGTGTTCATCGTCACCGCGCCGCTGCTGACCAACGCGATCCCGATCAACCTGCCCAAGACCGAGGCCGTGGCGCCGGTGGAGCAGAAGGACCCGCTGGTCGTGAGCATCGACGGTGCCGGAAAACTGTTTATCAACAAGGACGAGATTCAGCCGGACTTGCTGGAGTTCAACCTCAAGTCGGCGAAGGCCAAGGATCCCGAAGTGCGTGTGCAATTGCAGGCGGACGACGGGGTGAATTACGGCGAAGTGGCGCGAGCCATGGCGTCGATTGAGCGGGCAGGGATTACCAAGTTGTCGGTGATTACCGCACGCTGACCGATTTTCGATTTTCCGGGGCCGTCTCCTTGGCAGGGTGCGGCCCCTTTTTTATGCCTCAAGAAAACCCACGGTCCTGTAGGAGCCGGCTTGCTGGCGATCGCGTCCTTCCAGCCAACGAAAATGTTGTCTGACGCACCGCTATCGCCAGCAAGCCGGCTCCTACAGGTCGTGTGTTTCTTATATTCTTTATGGGTCTTAATAAATATCTTCTTATTCCTTAACGAATATAACTCTCCTCCCTATACTCGATCAGGAACAGACACGCAGCAGGAGAGTTCCCCCATGCGCAACGAATCAATTCGCTATCTGATTGTGCCGGGCTGGCAAGGATCGCCAGAAGATCATTGGCAAAGCCACTGGCAGAACAGCTTGCCGAACAGCGCGCGGGTGGAGCAGGCCGATTGGCTGACGCCCCGTCGTGAAGACTGGGTGGCGGCATTGGCCGAGGCGATTGCCGCTGACAGCACGCCGGTGATTTTGATTGCCCATAGCCTGGGTTGCATCACGGTCGCGCATTGGGCGGCCACTGCCCCGCTGAATTTTTTGCGCCAGGTGCGCGGTGCCTTGCTGGTTGCACCGGCAGACGTCGAGCGTCCGGCCTGCGCGCCAGCCTTGCGCAACTTCGCGCCGATTCCGACGAGCCTTTTGCCGTTCCCGAGCCAGGTGGTCAGCTCCGACAACGACGCCGCTGTCAGCGCACCGCGTGCGCTGGAACTGGCACGTAACTGGGGCGCCGAGGCAGGAATACTGTCGGGTGCCGGGCACATCAACGTGAAGTCCGGTCATCAGCGCTGGGAGCAGGGTTTTGCTTATCTGTATCGCCTGCAAAACCGCATGGAACATCACGCCCTGCGCCGCGCTTGAACCTTTTCTTTTTTTAACATCGCCCCCCGTCTCCCGGCGGTTTTGGGCGGGAGTCTGCCATGAGTTTTGAAGCCTTCGGTCAGCCGCTGCTGACCTTTCCCGATGCAGAAAAAAGTCCGCTGAGCATCCGCGCCAAGGCGCTGGTGTTCGTCGATCCGCGCTCGCGTCAATTGCGCGCCGAGCTGGAGCAACTGGCCCCGCGTTCGATCTCCGTGTTGATCCGTGGCGAAACCGGTAGTGGTAAAGAACTGCTGGCGCGGCACATCCATCGCGCCAGTGATCGTGGTGGGCTGTTCGTGTCGGTCAATTGCGGCGCAATCAGCCCGACCTACGCCGACGCCGAATTGTTCGGTTATGCCGCAGGCAGTTACACCGGTTCGGCGAGCAGTCGTGCTGGCTGGTTCGGTTCGGCCAATGGCGGCACGCTGTACCTGGACGAGATCGGCGACTTGCCGCTGCCGATCCAGATCAAGTTGCTCGCCGCACTGGAAAACCACGAAGTCACCCGCGTCGGCGCGCATCAACCGAGCCCGGTGGATGTGCGTCTCGTGGCCGCGACCAGCATTGATCTGGCGCAAGCCGTGGCCGCCGGGAAATTCCATGAGCGGCTTTATCACTACCTCAGCGAAGGACAGCTGGAACTGCCGGCGTTGCGTGAGCGGGTGGGCGATATCCTGTCGTTGTCCGAATACTTTCTGGGCATCTACAGCCAGCGCCTGGACCTGCCGGTGCCGCTGATCAGCGAAGCTGCGCAGCAGTTGCTGGAACAGCACAGCTGGCCGGGCAACACCCGGGAGCTGGAAAACGTCATCCACTTTGCATTGCTGGTCAGCACTGGCGACGAGATCCTGCCCGAACATTTGAACCTGCCCGAAGCACCAGCGCCGCTGACGCAGATCGAGCAGCAGCTCCGGCACATCCTCACCAAAGGCACTGCCACCGAACAAGCCGCCCTCAAACAACTCCTCAAAAACACCGCACTCTTGTAGGAGCGAAGCTTGCTCGCGAACCAGGCGACACGGATTTTCTGGAAGGACGCCTTCGCGGGCAAGCCTCGCTCCTACAGATCGAGAACACACCGAGCTCTTGTAGGAGCGAAGCTTGCTCGCGAACCAGACGACACGGATTTTCTGGAAGGACGCCTTCGCGGGCAAGCCTCGCTCCTACAGGTGAGTGCGGCGAAATGCAGCCAACACGTGAGTTAGAGCTGTATGAACAAAATGGAATATGAAAGTGAATAAAAGATATTGTTCGGGAATAAAAAATCCCGGTATTGTCCGCTTCACGCCAGCGATAGCACTTCACTGGCACTCGTACTAAACAAGCCGTCGTCGATGACGACCGTGATTTTCGATAAGGACACTGCATGAAAAAGGTTCTGTTGTTCACCGCATTGGCGGCTGCCCTGACCGCGGGCCTGGCCCAGGCCGGCGAGAAACTGGTAATTGCGGCGACCCCGGTCCCACACGCCGAGATTCTGGAGCTGATCAAGCCAACCCTCGCCAAAGAAGGCGTGGACCTGGAAATCAAAGTGTTCACAGACTACGTTCAGCCAAACGTACAAGTTGACCAGAAGCGTCTGGACGCCAACTACTTCCAGACCCTGCCGTACCTGAAAAACTTCAACGAAGGCAAAGGCACCAACCTGGTGACCGTGATCGGCGTTCACGTTGAACCGTTCGGTGGCTACTCGAAGAAGTACAAAAAGCTGGCTGACCTGCCAAACGGCGCGACCATCGCTCTGCCGAACGAAGGCAGCAACAGCGGTCGTGCTCTGCTGCTGCTGCAGAAGGCTGGCCTGATCGAGTTGAAAGACCCGAAAAACGCTTTGGCTACTCCGAAAGACATCGCCAAGAACCCGCACAACTTCAAGTTCAAGGAACTGGAATCGGCCATGTTGCCGCGCGTTCTGGACCAGGTTGACCTGGACCTGATCAACACCAACTACGCGCTGGAAGCGGGTCTGAACCCGGCTAAAGATGCGCTGGTGATCGAAGGTGCTGATTCGCCTTACGTGAACTTCCTGGTGGCTCGTCCAGACAACAAGGACAGCGTAGCCATCCAGAAACTGGCCAAGGCGTTGACCAGCCCGGAAGTGAAAGCCTTCATCGCCAAGAAATACAGCGGCGCCGTACTGCCGGCGTTCTGATTGGACGCAGCATCAAACCCCTTCAAGGTTTCGAACGCCGACGGCTAGCAATAGCGTCGGCGTTTTTTATTGCGCGTGCACATTCCAAATGTAGGAACGAGCCTCTTGTAGGAGCCGGCTTGCTGGCGATTCAGACAACGCGGTGTATCAGGCCGGACGCCTTCGCGGGCAAGCCTCGCTCCTACAGATCACGGACACACCGAGCTCTTGTAGGAGCGAAGCTTGCTCGCGAACCAGACGACACGGATTTTCTGGAAGGACGCCTTCGCGAGCAGGCTCGCTCCTACAGGGGGTAGGCGTGCTCCGGAGGCTTAGGCCGCCCTGGCCTTCAATGCCCTGCGCAACGCCACCAGCAGCTTCACGATGTCTTGCGGATCAAGCCGTTGCGGTACTTTTACGTCAGCCATGTTCTCTTCCTTGTGATGGTTCGGCCGGGAGTCTGGCCAAAAGCTGTGCGTCCTTGGAGGGCTATTTCGAAAAAAAGATCCTTCCTACAGCGAAAAGGAAAATAGTCGTCTTCCCCCTTCTCGGCAAATTCACCGGATAGTTTTTTGCGTGATATCAATATGCTTTAACGGTATTTAAATTCCGATTCTTATACCTTTAAAGTCGGTGCCTGCCGGGAGGTTATCCACCGCCCATGGACTGCGCCACCGTCGCTTACCGAGCGACGTCCAGGATGTTCAATGAACTTCGATTACGCTTTTATCCTCAGCACCCTGCCGGCGTTTCTCAAGGCCGTGGGCGTGACGCTGCAGGTCGGCTTCATCGCCATCGGCACCTCGTTGCTGGTGGCCTTTATCAACGCAACGATCCTGGTGTTCCGCACGCCTTATCTGCAACGCCTGGTCGGGTTGTACGTAGAACTGGCGCGCAACACGCCGCTGCTCATTCAACTGTTCTTTGTGTATTTCGCCTTGCCGGCGCTGGGCATCAAGGTGTCAGGCTTCACAGCGGCGATTATCACCATGACGTTCCTGGGCGGCGCTTACCTCACGGAAGTGCTGCGCGCCGGGGTGGACGCGGTGCCCCAGGCGCAGCTCGAATCCGGCCGCTCCATCGGCTTGTCCCACGGGCAATTGCTGCGCTACGTGATCCTGCCGCAGGCCGGCATCCTCAGCCTGCCGTCGCTGTTCGCCAATTTCATTTTCCTGCTCAAAGAGACCACCGTGGTCTCGGCCGTGGCGGTTCCGGAAATTCTCTACACCACCAAAAGCTACATCGCGCTCTACTACAAAACCTACGAAATGCTCGCCGTGCTGACGCTGATTTGCGTGCTGCTGTTTTTGCCGCTGTCGCTGCTGCTCAGCCGTCTGGAAAGGAGGCTCCAGCATGGCCAGTTCGGGTCTTGAGTTGCTGTGGGTGTCGTTGCCGCAATTGGGCAAGGGCGCTGCGCAAACCCTGTCGATCTCGTTCCTGAGCATCGCCATCAGCACCGTTGGCGGTGTGCTTTACGGCGTTTTGCGTACGCTGAATTCGAAATGGCTGAACGCGATTTTGCGCGTGTATCTGGAGCTGTTCCGGGCGATCCCGGTATTGGTCTGGCTGTACCTGCTGTTCTTCGGTCTGCCGATTTTCTTCGGCCTGAGCATTCCGAGCTTCTGGTGCGCGGTGCTGGTGCTGTCGCTGTGGGGCGCCAGCGAAGTCGGCGAAGTGGTGCGCGGCGCCTTGCATTCGTTGCCACGCGGCCAGCGTGAAGCGGGCCTGTCGATCGGCCTGAACGGCCCGCAACTCTACGGCTACTTGCTGCTGCCCCAGGCGCTGAAACGCATGACCCCGCCGACCATCAACGTCTACACGCGGATCATCAAGACCAGCTCCCTGGCGGTGCTGATCGGCGTGGTGGACGTGATCAAGGTTGGCCAGCAGATCATCGAACGCACCTACGAATCGGTGCTGATCTACGGCGCGCTGTTTCTGTTTTTCTTTTTCATCTGCTACCCGCTCTCGGCCGCCTCGCGCGTGCTGGAGCGGCGCTGGACGCAAGCATGAGCGCATTGATCGAGTTCAAGGGTTTCAACAAGTTTTTCGGCGAGCAACAAGTGCTCGACGGCATCGACCTGCAGGTGAAATCAGGCGAAGTGATCGTCATCCTCGGCCCCAGCGGCTGCGGTAAAAGCACCCTGTTGCGTTGCCTCAACGGGTTGGAAGTCGCGCACAGCGGCAGCCTGGAATTTGCCGGCCGTGAGCTGCTGGACAAAGGCACCGACTGGCGCGAAGTGCGCCAGCAGATCGGCATGGTGTTCCAGAGCTATCACCTGTTCCCGCACATGAGCGTGCTCGACAACCTGCTGCTCGGCCCGGTCAAGGTGCAAAACCGCGAGCGTCGCGAAGCCCGGGATCAGGCCGAAGCCTTGCTGGCGCGCGTGGGCCTCTCGGACAAGCGCGACGCCTTTCCTCGCCAGCTCTCTGGCGGCCAGCAGCAACGCATCGCCATCGTCCGTTCGTTGTGCATGAACCCCAAAGTCATGTTGTTCGATGAAGTCACCGCCGCCCTCGACCCGGAAATGGTCAAGGAAGTGCTGGAAGTCATTCAGGGCCTGGCCCGCGAAGGCATGACGCTGTTGATCGTCACACACGAAATGGCGTTTGCCCGCGCCGTGGCTGACCGCATCGTGTTCATGGATGCCGGGCGAATCCTTGAGCAAAACCCTCCCGAGATTTTCTTTACGAACCCGCAAACCGCACGAGCGCAGCAGTTCCTGGAGAAGTTCTCCTACGTCGCCGCACTACCCAAAACGACTCAAACAAAGGAACTGGAACTGCCATGAAAACTGCCAAGTCTTCTCTACTGCTATTGCCACTGCTCGGCCTCGCGTTGCTGGCTGGCTGCAACAAAACCGAAGAACCCGCCAAGCCGAAAGTCGCCAGCGAAAGCGCCGCGCCGGCCAGCTACCTGGACAAAATCAAGGCGCGGGACAAGTTGATCGTCGGCGTTTTCACCGACAAGCCGCCGTTTGGTTTCGTCAATGAAGCGGGGCGTTACGTTGGGTTCGATACTGACATCGGCCGCCAATTTGCCAAGGATCTGCTCGGCGATGAGAACAAGGTCGAGTTCGTCGCTGTAGAACCGGCGAGCCGGATTCCGTTCCTGCAAAGTGACAAGGTCGACCTGATCCTGGCCAACATGACCGTGACCCCGGAGCGCAAGGAAGCGGTGGACTTCACCAATCCAAACCTGAAAGTCGCAGTACAGGCATTGGTGCCACAGGCCAGCGAAGTGAAAAACCTAGATGACCTGGCGACCCGCACCACCATCGTCACCACCGGCACCACGGCGGATATCTGGCTGACCAAGAATCACCCGGACTGGAAACTGCTGAAGTTCGAGAAAAACTCCGAGTCCCTGCAAGCCCTGGCCAACGGTCGTGGCGATGCCTATGCGCAGGACAATCTGGTGCTGTTCAGCTGGGCCAAGCAGAACCCTGGCTACCGCGTGCTGGATCAGAAACTCGGTGCAGAAGCGCCGATTGCGCCGGCGGTGAAGAAGGGCAACATCGAGTTGCGTGACTGGGTGAACGCCGAGTTGGCGAAGCTGGGTGAAGAGAAGTATCTGCTCAAGCTGTACGACCAGTATGTGCGCAAGGAGTTGAGCGATGACACCAAGCCTGAGAGCGTGATTGTCGAGGGTGGGAAGTGGCAGGGCTGATTCTGTAGTTTTTGCAGCGACCTTTCGGCCCTCTTCGCGAGCAAGCCCGCTCCCACAGTTGATCGAGTTGTCCCGACGGACGCGGTCCAATGTGGGAGCGGGCTTGCTCGCGAAAGCGGTTTATCAGGCGCTGACTAATCCGGCCAATACCACGCCGGCTCATCCAGCATCCGCTGCCCGACAATCCCGGTCTGGCCCAGATTTTTCTCCAGCACGATGCAGTTGCACTCGGGATCTTCCTGTAGCGCCGAAATCAACCGCCGGGCATGGGACACCACCCACACCTGACACTGCTCCGACGCGCGGATAATCAAGCGCGCCAACGCCGGCAACAGGTCCGGGTGCAGGCTGGTTTCCGGCTCGTTCAGCACCATCAGCGTCGGTGGGCGCGGCGTCAGCAGTGCCGCCACCAACAGCAAATAGCGCAACGTCCCGTCGGACAACTCCGCCGCCGACAACGGCCGCAACAATCCTTCCTGATAAAACTCAATGGCGAACCGGCCGCCCGCCAGCGGCTCGATATGCAGACGCGCACCGGGAAACGCATCGCTGATGGCGTTGCGCAAAGCTTCGGGGTCGCCAATTTCGATAATGGTCTGCAACGCTGCCGCCAGGTCTCTGCCGTCGTGGTGCAGCACCGGGGTGCGGGTGCCCAGTTGTGGCTGACGCACCGGCGCGTCGGCGTCGCTGCGAAAGTGATCGTAGAAGCGCCAGCGGCGGATGAACTCACGCATCTCCAGCACCTCCGGCGAGGTCCGCAAGCTGCCAACCTGATCGAACAGGCTGTCGAACGTCGGCGTGTGCTGAGCCAGCACGTCCCAGCTGCGGTTGGCTCGGGTGCGGATCATCGGGCCGTCGCGATCCACCAGCAGGCTCGCCGGACGATAATGCGCCCCGGCCCACAGGCATTCACGCTTGATTTGCGGATCGAGGCTGAACCGTGACGCAATGGGGGGGCTGTGCCCGGGCAACATGAAATGACCGTTGGAATCGGGCAGCCCCAGGCTGATCGAGTAGCCGAAGTCGTCCCCGGCAAACCCCAGGCGCAAGCGTTTGACGCCGTGGCGAACGGTCGCCTCGATCGGCACTTCGCCGTTGCGCATGCGCCGGGTGATGGTTTCAGGTCCCGCCCAGAAGGTCGAATCCAGGCCGCCTTCGCGGGCCAACGCATTGACCACGCCACCCTGAGCGGTTTCCGCCAACAGGCGCAACGCCCGGTAAAGGTTGGATTTGCCACTGCCGTTCGGCCCGGTGATCAGGTTCAGACGACCCAGTGGAATCACCAGTTTATTGATCGAGCGGTAATTGGCCACCGCGAGGGTTTTGAGCATGGGAAGCTTCCTTACTGCTGAGAGTGCAGCAAACCTGTGCACCTGTTGAACCCTGTTCTAAGCTCACAGTCGTATCGCCATTGGCACGTTCGTACGACGCAAAGGAGTCTGCATGGCTGGTCCCGGATTGAAAAGAGTGGTTGGCCTGAGTCTTCTTGTCCTGCTGGGGGCCTGCGGGGAAAAACCCCAGGTCGAAAAGGATCGTCCGCGGGTGTTCGTGCAAGTCGTCAACGCCGCGAATTACGCCGCGTCCGTGACCCTCACCGGTGATGTTCAGGCGCGGGTCCAGACAGAGCTGTCGTTCCGTGTCGGCGGCAAGATCATCCAGCGCTCGGTCGATGTCGGTGACCGGGTGTCGGCCAAGCAAGTGCTCGCCAGGCTCGACCCGAAAGACCTGCAAACCAATGTCGACTCGGCCCAGGCACAGGTCGTCGCCGAGCAGGCGCGGGTCAAACAGGCCGCCGCCGCCTTCGTCCGCCAACAAAAACTCCTGCCCAAGGGCTACACCAGTCAAAGCGAGTTCGACTCTGCCCAGGCCGCATTGCGCAGCAGCCAGAGCGCGCTGACGGCTGCCCAGGCGCAACTGGCCAACGCCCGCGAGCAACTGAGTTACACCGCGCTGATCGCCGATGCACCGGGAGTGATCACTGCCCGGCAGGCCGAAGTCGGCCAGGTGGTGCAGGCCACGATGCCGATTTTCAGCCTGGCGCGCGACGGTGAGCGCGACGCGGTGTTCAACGTCTACGAGTCGCTGCTGACAGAGGATCCTGAGGGCAAAACGATTGTGGTGAGCTTGCTCGATAACCCGGCCATCAAGACCACGGGCACGGTTCGGGAAGTCACCCCGGCCGTTTCCGCGCAGACCGGTACGGTGCAGGTCAAGGTCACCCTTAACGGTCTGCCGGAAGGCATGCAGCTTGGCTCGGTGATCAGCGGCACGGCGAAGACGCCGAGCAAATCCGCAATCGAACTGCCATGGTCGGCGCTGACCAAAAACCTCAGCGAACCGGCCGTGTGGCTGGTGGATGACGAGGGCAAGGCGCAATTGCATACGGTGACGGTGGGTCGTTACCTGACCGGCAAAGTCATTATCAGCGATGGCCTGAAGGGCGGCGAAAAAGTCGTCATTGCCGGCGGTCAGTTGCTGCACCCCGGCGTCAAAGTGGAAATCGCCGAAAACACCTACAAGGATTTAGCAGCGGGAGCCCAGCCATGAAGCGCGTGTTGCTGGTGTTCGCCGGAATGTTGCTGGTGGCCTGCTCGAAAGAAGAACCGCCGCCAGAGCCGGTGCGTCCGGTGCTGTCGATCAAGGTCCAGGCGCTGGGCGAGGAGAGTCTCGGCCGCTTCGCCGGCAGCATCCAGGCCCGATACGAAACCAATGTCGGCTTCCGCGTACCGGGGCGCATTGCCAGTCGCAACGTCGATGTCGGCGCCGAGGTCGAGAAGGGCGCCTTGCTCGCGACCCTCGATCCCACCGATCAGCAAAACCAGCTGCGCTCGGCTCAGGGCGATCTGGCGAAGGTTCAGGCACAACTGATCAACGCCCAGGCCAACGCCCGGCGTCAGCAGGAGCTGTTCGATCGCGGGGTCGGTGCGCAGGCGCAACTGGACATCGCCCAGACCGATCTGAAAACCACTCAGGCTTCCCTCGATCAAGCGAAGGCGGCGGTCGATCAGGCCAAGGACCAACTCGATTATGTCGAGTTGCGCACTGACCACAAAGCCATCGTCACCGCGTGGAACGCCGAAGCCGGGCAAGTGGTGACCGCCGGCCAGCAAGTGGTGACCCTGGCGCAGCCGGACATCAAGGAAGCGGTGATCGACCTGCCCGACACGCTGGTGGATCAGTTGCCAGCGGACGTGGTGTTTCAGGTCGCCGTGCAACTGGAACCGAACATCACCACCACCGCCATCGTCCGCGAAATCGAACCCCAGGCCCAGAGCGCCACCCGCACCCGGCGCGCCCGCCTGACCCTGACCGACACACCACCGGGTTTTCGCCTGGGCACGGCAATCAGCGTCACCCTCAGCTCCGCGATCAAACCGCGTATCGAACTGCCACTGACCGCGCTGCAAGAGGTCGATGGTAAATCGCGGATCTGGGTCATCGACCCACAGACCCAAACCGTTTCCCCGCGTGACATCAGCCTGATCAGCCGCACCGATTCCACCATGGTCCTGGCCAGCGGCGTGAAGTCCGGCGAGCGTGTCGTGAGTGCCGGTGTGAACAGCCTGAAGCCTGGGCAGAAAGTGAAAATCGATGAGGACAGCCCACAATGAAAGGGAGTTTCAACTTATCCGAATGGGCCCTCAAGCATCAGTCGTTTGTCTGGTATTTGATGTTCATCGCGCTGCTGATGGGCGTGTTCTCGTACATGAACCTCGGCCGCGAGGAAGACCCCTCGTTCACCATCAAGACCATGGTCATCCAGTCCAGCTGGCCGGGTGCGACCCAGGAAGAAACCCTCAAGCAGGTCACCGACCGCATCGAGAAAAAGCTCGAAGAACTCGACTCCCTCGACTATGTGAAAAGCTATACACGACCCGGTGAGTCCACGGTCTTCGTGAACCTGCGCGACACCACCAGCGCCAAGGACATCCCGGAAATCTGGTACCAGGTGCGCAAGAAGATCAACGACATTCGCGGCCAGTTCCCCAAGGGCTTGCAAGGGCCTGGGTTCAACGACGAATTCGGTGATGTGTTCGGTTCGGTGTACGCCTTTACCGCTGACGGCTTGTCGATGCGCCAGTTACGCGATTACGTCGAGCAGGTCCGCGCCGAGATTCGTGAAGTGCCGGGGCTGGGCAAGGTCGAGATGGTCGGCGAGCAGGATGAAGTGCTCTACCTGAACTTCTCCACCCGCAAACTGGCGGCGCTGGGCATTGATCAGCGTCAGGTCGTGGATAGCCTGCAATCGCAAAACGCCGTGACGCCGGCCGGGGTCATTGAAGCCGGTCCAGAGCGGATTTCCATTCGCACCACCGGGCAGTTCGCTTCCGAGAAAGACCTGGAAAACGTCAACCTGCGGCTCAACGATCGCTTCTATCGCCTGGCCGACATTGCCGACATCAGTCGGGGTTATGTCGACCCGGCAACCCCGGAGTTTCGCTACAACGGCCATCCGGCCATCGGCCTGGCCATTGCCATGAAGAAGGGTGGCAACATTCAGGATTTCGGCAAGGCGCTGCACCAGCGCATGATCGACCTGACCGCCGATTTGCCGGTGGGCGTCGGTGTGTACAACGTTTCCGACCAGGCCGCCGTGGTGGAAAAAGCCGTTGGCGGCTTCACCAGCGCGCTGTTCGAAGCGGTGGTGATCGTGCTGGTGGTCAGCTTTGTCAGCCTCGGCGTGCGCGCCGGGTTAGTGGTGGCGTGCTCGATTCCGCTGGTACTGGCAATGGTCTTCGTCTTCATGGAATACAGCGGCATCACCATGCAGCGGATTTCCCTCGGCGCGCTGATCATCGCCCTCGGCCTGCTGGTGGACGACGCGATGATCACGGTCGAGATGATGGTCACCCGGCTGGAGATGGGCGAAACCAAGGAGCAGGCGGCCACGTTCGCCTACACCTCGACCGCGTTCCCGATGCTCACCGGTACGCTGGTGACGGTGGCCGGTTTTGTACCGATCGGCCTGAACGCCAGTTCGGCGGGCGAGTACACCTTCACGCTGTTTGCGGTGATTGCCGTGGCGATGCTGGTGTCGTGGGTTGTCGCGGTGTTGTTCGCGCCGGTGATCGGCGTACACATCCTCAGCGCCAACGTGAAACCTCACGATGAAGAACCTGGTCGCATCGGTCGCGCCTTCAATTACGGCATGCTCTGGTCCATGCGCAATCGCTGGTGGGCCATCGGCATCACCATTGCCTTGTTCGTGGCGTCGGTGTTTTCCATGCAGTTCGTGCAGAACCAGTTCTTCCCGTCCTCGGACCGGCCGGAAATTCTCGTCGACCTGAACCTGCCGCAAAACGCTTCGATTGCCGAAACCCGCAAAGCCGTGGACAAGCTCGAAGCGACGCTCAAGGACGACCCGGACATCGTGCGCTGGAGCACTTACATCGGCGAAGGCGCGATCCGTTTCTACCTGCCGCTCGACCAGCAATTGCAAAACCCGTACTACGCGCAATTGGTCATCGTCAGCAAAGGCCTGGAATCGCGAGAAGCCCTGAGTCAGCGTTTGCGCGAACGCTTGCGCAAGGATTTTGTCGGCATCGGCAGTTATGTCCAGGCGCTGGAAATGGGCCCGCCTGTCGGGCGGCCGATCCAGTACCGGGTCAGCGGCAAGGACATCGACCAGGTGCGTAAACATGCCATCGCCCTGGCCACCGAGCTGGACAAGAACTCGCACATCGGCGAGATCATTTACGACTGGAACGAGCCGGGCAAAGTCCTGCGCATCGACATCGCACAGGACAAGGTGCGGCAACTGGGATTGTCATCGGAAGACGTGGCCAATCTGATGAACAGCATCGTCGTCGGTGCGCCGGTGACGCAGGTTGATGACGATATCTACCTGATCAACGTCGTGGGCCGCGCGGTGGACGCGGAGCGCGGAACGCCGGAAACGTTGCAGAACCTGCAGATCGTCACGCCCAGCGGCACCTCGATCCCGCTGCTGGCTTTCGCCACCGTGCGTTATGAACTGGAGCAGCCGCTGGTGTGGCGCCGCGACCGCAAGCCGACCATCACCATCAAGGCAGCGGTGCGCGACGAGATTCAGCCGACCGATCTGGTCAAGCAACTGAAGCCGGAGATCGACAAATTCGCCGCCGCTTTGCCGGTGGGCTACAAGGTCGCCACGGGCGGTACGGTTGAGGAAAGCGGCAAGGCCCAAGGGCCGATTGCCAAGGTGGTGCCGTTGATGCTGTTCCTGATGGCGACCTTCCTGATGATTCAATTGCACAGCGTGCAGAAGCTGTTCCTGGTGGCGAGCGTCGCACCGCTCGGCCTGATCGGCGTGGTGCTGGCGCTGATTCCCACCGGCACGCCCATGGGCTTCGTGGCGATCCTGGGGATTCTGGCGCTGATCGGCATCATCATCCGCAACTCGGTGATTCTGGTGACGCAGATCGACGCCCTGGAGAAAGAGGGGCTGTCACCGTGGGATGCGGTGGCGCAAGCCACGGAACACCGTCGCCGGCCGATTCTGCTGACGGCTGCGGCGGCGAGCCTGGGGATGATCCCGATTGCCCGGGAAGTGTTCTGGGGGCCGATGGCCTACGCGATGATCGGCGGCATCATCATCGCGACGTTGCTGACGCTGCTGTTTTTGCCGGCGCTGTATGTGGCCTGGTACAAGATTCGCGAGCCGAAAAAAGAGGTCCAGTAAAAGCAGAGCGCTTCGCGCTCTATTCGCGAGCAAGCCCGCTCCCACAGGGAAATGCGGTCTCCTGTGGGAGCGAGCCTGCTCGCGATGGCGTCCGACCTGACTACTCAGATTTACGCCAGACACTCGCCAACCAAGGCTGCTGCTCCCGCGGCAGCCCCGCCGGCCGGTAGTAATGCTCCAACTCCACAAACCCCGCAGCGGTCAGCAAATCCTGCCACGCCTGAAGATCGTGATAAGCCCCATACCGCGGCCCATTCCACCCCTCCTGATTCTCACCACGCGGATTGGAACTGAACAACACCCCACCGGGCCTCAACGCCCCACGCAATTCCTTCAACACCCGTGGCAATTCCTGACGCGGAATATGAAAAAGCACCGCGTTGGCAAAAATCCCGTCAAAGCGTTCAGCCGGCAAATCCAGCTTCAGAAAATCCTGCTGCCACACCTCGCAACCACTGTCTTCACGCGCCATTTGCGCAAACTTTTCCGAACCGTCGAGGCCGACCGCGGTGTGGCCCATGCGCGTGAACGTCTGCAAATCCCGCCCCGGCCCGCAGCCAAAGTCGAGGATGTCGAACGGCGGCTCACCCTGAATATGCCGCAGCAGCGCATCAATGTTCTGGCTGACATCGTGATCGCGCGTCCCTTCGCGAAAACCTTCGGCCACCGAGTTGTAATGTCCGAGGGTGGTGGAGGTGATTTTCTCAAGGTCGTCCGGGGTTTGTTTCATGGCGGGCTGCGCAGGCAATTGGGATTCGCCGAATATACGCCATCAGGTCCGGGGCTGCTGCGCAGCCATTCGCGGGCAAGTCGGATCACCGCACCGCTCGCTCCTACAGGTTTCACACCGTCCAGAAGATCACGCGAACCCTGTAGGAGCGAGCGGTGCGGCGATCCGACTTGCCCGCGAAGGCGATTTAATTGCCGGCCTATTATTCAGGCCGGTTTCCGGTGTGCTTCATCCCCAAACATTCAATGGACCGGTCAACCATCGCCTTGGCAATTTCCAGCAAATGCCAAATAGAGAACACCATGGCCCTGTCGGCCCCTTTCAGTTGATCGCCACACCGATAAGCGGTGACCGAGGCGCAGCGCAGAAGGTCGGCGACATAGAGTTGCGTGTCTTCGAAGTTCACGTCCTGGCTGACGTTGTAGAAGCGCAGTTCGTCCGGTGCGCCGGTATGTTCGCAGGTGAGGTAAAAATCGATTGCGTGGTAAAGCGCTGACCGACCTTTAAGCGGATCGTCGTTGTCTTTGCTTGAGGATTCGGGAGGTGGATCGGGGACTGGTTTTTTCACTTGTGTTGCTCCTATTGATACATGGGAGCCGCCACTTTTCGCCTACTAAAACGATGGGTGGCGGCTGCGCGCAGGTTAGTAGACCGGTCAATAGGCAAACCGGCGCACGCGAAGGTGCCCCACGCACAGCCACCATATTCAGCATCCGGCAAATTGCCAGACATGATCATGAACACGCTATGCACCTATCGATCCGGGCTACTAATCCCGATCACTGATGAGCAGTGACGGACCGAGACTAGCCAGCGGATTTGCCAGGCGCAAGCGTGCGGAATCATCTAGGAAACGTCCTGCAAATGAAAGGGATTGGCCTTGTAGGAGTGCTGATTTCTCTGTGGGAAAACTTCCCGATTTGTAGTGAATTTCCTACCGCTAACCTTGATTCAGCGCTTGTTCAACCCCCGTCCCCCCAACACTCTCGGTGCGGCTACCTGTTACTTCTTACAGTATCGACCCGGCCAAAAAAGGCTCAGTCTTACCTTGATCCGAGCGAAGGAACGTCGAGACCGTGAATGCTCACCGCCACACCCCGACGGTGTCGGTTATAGATCCGCGTTCGTTGGCGATCCGCAATGTGGGCTACTGTCGCCATCCGGACAAGCCAGACGCTGATACGCGCATCACCCGGCAAATTTACGAGGCGGCCGGGCGGTTGGTTGCGTCATGGGATCCACGGCTTTGGGGTACGGCACCGCAGCCGAACCTGGCGACTGTCTACGGCTTGAGTGGTCAGCCCGTGTTGACGAAAAGTGCGGACGCCGGTTGGCAACTGAGTCTGTTGGATCACGTTGGCTCGCTGCATTCATTCTGGGATGGGCGGGGTAATCAGCGTCAGTGCGAGTATGACAATCAGCAGCGTCTGCTTTCGGTGACGGAGCAGGCTGCACAAGAGTTGCCGCGTGTAGTTGAACGTCTGACCTACGGCGGCTCTGCCCCGGCATTCGCTGTGCATAACCAATGTGCAAAGCTGATCCGCCATGACAACCCGGCCAGTACCCGCTTCGTGACCGACTACGGTTTGGCCGGTTCGGAAATGAGTGAAAACCAATGCTTCCTGAAAGACCTTGAACCACCCGATTGGCCCAGTGAGTTCGAAGCCCGGGACGCGTTGCTGGAAGATCAGTCGTTCGTCACGCGGCACGTCTTCTCTCCCACGGGCGAGATTCAGCGCCAGACCGATGCCATGGGTAATGACCGGACCTTTGCCTATGACGTGGCAGGCAGGCTGAGTGAAACTTGGCTGCTGCTGGCTGGAGAGGGCAGACAACTACAACAGCTGGTCAGCGACATCCGCTACAACGCCCACGACCAGATCGAAAGCGAAACCGCCGGCAATGGCGTTCAAACGCGAGCCGAGTACGGTGCCGATGACGGTCGGTTGATGCGGTTGGTGGCCGCCGTCGGAAGTCAGAAGTCGTTGCAGGATCTGATTTACACCTACGATGCGGCGGGCAACATCATCAAGCTGGAAGACAAGGCCCAAGCCGTTACCTGGTTCAACAATCAGCGCATCGAACCGATCAACCGCTATTGCTATGACAGCCTGTCTCAACTGGTCGAAGCCAAGGGTTGGGAAGTTGCCAGCCCCAGCCACGGACCGGAGTTGCCGGATTTACTGCCCACACCGCTGGACCCCAATCAGCGGCGCAACTACACGCAGCGTTTCGAGTACGACGCAGCGGGCAATCTGATCACCCGCCAGCACAGCGGTGCGCCCGGTTTCTCGATGTTCACCTCCGCCCGCAGCAACCGCAGCCTGGCGCAGCGTGACGATGGTTCATTGCCCGGCGAGCCAGAAATCGAGTCAGGCTTCGATGCCTGCGGCAATCAGCTGGAGTTGCAGCGCGGCCAAACCATGACGTGGGACATTCGCAACCAGTTGAGCCGGGTGACGTTGGTCAAGCGTGATGATGACCCCGACGATTACGAGTGCTATGCCTACGACCGCCCCGGCCATCGGCTGCGCAAGGTGCATTTCAACCAGACCAGTGGCCGGACAGGGCGTACTGAAGTCCGCTACCTGCCCGGCCTGGAACTCCACCGCCAGTCCGATGGCGAAGAGCGCCATGTCATCAGCATCGAAGCCGGCCGTTGCAGCGTTCGGGCTTTGCACTGGCCCGAAGGAACGTATGCCGATCAATTGCGTTACAGCCTCTGCAACCACCTCGGTTCCAGCACGTTGGAGTTGGATCACGAAGCCGGCATGCTGACCCAGGAACACTATTATCCCTTCGGCGGCACCGCATGCTGGGCTGGTAAAAATACGTTGGTGGCGAAGTACAAAACGATTCGCTATTCCGGCAAAGAGCGGGATGCAACGGGGCTTTATTGCTACGGCTATCGATATTACGCGCCGTGGTTACAGCGGTGGACAAGTCCAGATCCCGCAGGTCATCTGGATGGGCCTAATCGTTACGCAATGGTGGGTAACAACCCGATCAACTTCATTGATAGATTCGGGTTGGAGGGAGAGCAGGTTCAGGGCACTCAAATGTTGGGAGGCGTCATCATTATGGTCTTGTTCGCCCTGATCGGAGCAGGATTGGGTGGGATAGACGGGAATGCTCAAATGGGGTCGTCAGTTGGAGCCTTGGTGGGCGGTGCGCTGTTTGCAATCATGCGTTGGCACGAACATCAGCAATCAAGACCGGAGGCTAGCGCTATAAAAGAAGAGGAGAAGGAGAGAAATTCAGGTGAAAGGTTTAGACGTTCCGTACGCGAGCTCGCAAAGAACGCAAATTTGACGGCGGGCGAAACCGGCAGGTTTGTGGATTTCGCATACGGGCGGCGAAATGTTTCAAACGACTTTAGTCTCATGCTTTTCGATAATCGTGCAGGGAAAATTTATGGATATGCAGGTCCCACAGCAACGGCTGATCAGGCTGATCAGGTCCTGAGATCGGATAACAATCCCGAACGTGGGTTAAGGAAAATTGGCCACAGCACGGTGTTACTTCGAGATAAGTCGAGAGAAAGCTCGTCAACCACATCGGCCCTTACCGACCCGAACCAATTTGATTCAGGCAGTTTTGTACCTGTTTCCGGTCGACGAAAGGGGCGCAGCACTTCGCAGTCTGGTTCAGGATTGGCCCAACTTCCAAATGCGGCGTCCGCACCCGACCAGCGATGGATAATTGATACAAAAGAGGTAGATAGGATCCTGAATGACGCATCTGATTCTGACAGGGAAATCGTCGAGTCGGCGATCAGTGATTTGCACGCAGGTCGTACGAAAGCGCTCCACTGGCACCGCCATCGCGGTGGTTTATGGTCTGCAGACTTGAGTGGATATCACGGCAGTAGGGGGCGTGGAGTCTACAGATTGATGCTCAGCCATCAGGGAGGTCCTAACTATAGAGTCGAGCGCGTGCAGAATCCTCACTAGGTTCATTGCGGTGATCAGGAAGTCGGCTTCCTTGCCTGGTCCCTGCTCAGCGCTTATTCAACCCCCGAGCCAACCGATCCCCACCCAACTGAATCACCGCCACCAACACCACCAGCAACACAATCACCGTCAACATGATCTGGCTATCAAACCGCTGATACCCATACCGATAAGCAATGTCCCCCAACCCACCCGCACCAATCGCCCCGGCCATGGCCGACGAGTTGATCATGGTCACCAAGGTGATCGTGAAACCACCGACAATCCCCGGCAGCGCTTCCGGCAACAACACATGCCAAACGATGTGCCAACGCCGGCACCCCATCGCCTGCGCAGCTTCGATCAAACCGTAATCCACCTCACGCAAACTGACTTCGGCGATACGCGCAAAGAACGGCGTGGCCGCAATCGTCAGCGGCACTACAGCGGCCCAGACACCGTAAGTGGTACCAACGATCAACCGCGTGAACGGAATCAACGCCACCATCAAAATCAAAAACGGAATCGAGCGGAACAGGTTCACGAACGCACCCAAGGCGCGGTTCAGCGCCGGTGCTTCATAGATCCCGCCCTTGGAGCTGGTGACCAGAATCACCGCCAGCGGAATCCCCGCCAGCAGCGCGATCAACGACGACACGCCAACCATCAAAAACGTGTCGATGAAGCCTTGCAGCAACCGATCAAACCACATAACCCAGCACCTCCACCTGTTGTGCCCAGTTGCCGGCGCGCTGGCGCAGTTCCTCTGCGCCGAGCGGCGAGCCGGTCACCGCCAGCAGCAATTGCCCCAGCGCATGGCCCTGAATCCGTTCCACGCCACCTTGCAGCAAACGCACGCGACCGCCGAGGACTGCAAACAACGCGGCCAGATCCGGTTCGTCGGTGGCGCTGCCGGTGAATTGCAAACGCAGGACTACGGCGGCGTCGGACGACTGTGGTTGCGTCTGGAGACGACTTTGCAGCTCCTGCGGCAACGCGTGTTGCAACGGCGCCAGTAAGGTTTTGCTGACCTCATGCTGCGGGTTGCCGAAGACTTCCCACACCGGGCCTTGCTCGACGATGCGGCCATGCTCCAACACCACGACGCGTTCGCAGATGTCGCGGATCACCGCCATCTCGTGAGTAATCAGCACGATGGTCAGGCCCAGACGCTGATTGATCTCGCGCAGCAGGCCGAGGATCGATTGCGTGGTCTCCGGGTCCAGCGCCGAGGTGGCCTCGTCGCACAACAGAATCTCCGGGTCGTGCACCAGCGCGCGGGCGATGCCGACGCGCTGTTTCTGCCCGCCGGAAAGCTGCGCCGGGTAGGCCTTGTGCTTCTCTTGCAGGCCGACCAGTTCCAACAGCTCACGAACTTTCTGCTCGCGTTTCTCCTTGGGCACGCCGGCGACTTTCAGCGGCAACTCGACGTTCTGCCAAACGGTCTTGGCCGACATCAGGTTGAAGTGCTGGAAGATCATGCCGATGCGCCGACGCAGCGCCACCAGGCGGTCTTCATCGAACTCGCCGATGTCCACCTGATCGATCAGCACGCGCCCGGTGCTCGGTTGTTCGAGACGGTTGATGGTGCGGATCAGTGACGACTTGCCGGCACCGCTGCGGCCGATGATGCCGAACACTTCACCGCGCTGGATGGCCAGGTCGATGCCGTGCAGCGCCGCCACCGGACCTTGCTGGCCGTTGTAGGTTTTACCCAGGCCGATGAAGCGTACGTGAGCACGATTCAGGTCCGGGTGCAGTTCGGTCTGTTTAGCTTGCTGAGGCTCTGGAATATCCAGTCGCCGTTGGATCGCGGCCGTCATTCTCAGCTTTCCCAACCGGCTTGATAGAGTTTGCCGTGGGCCTTATCCAGCGCTGCGCGAACGGCTGGCGAATGCTGGTAGATGTCGACGAATTTGATCAGGCGCGGGTCGGCTTTGTTTTTCGGCTGGATCACGAACTGGATCACGTATTCCTTGTGATCGAGGCCGTCGAACAGCAGCGCGGAACCTGCATCGAAGGTCTTCGCCAGGCGGATGTAGGCCGGGTAGCCCTGGACCAGATCGGCGTCGTCATAGGCGCGTACCAGTTGCACGGCTTCAACTTGCAGGATTTTGATTTTTTTCGGGTTGGCGATGATGTCTTCTTCGGTAGCCTTGTAGCCGACACCCGGCTTGAGCGTGATCAGGCCGGCCTTGGCCAGCAGTTGCAGGCCGCGACCGCTGTTGATCGGGTCGTTGGCGATGGCGACGCTGGCGCCTTCCGGCAGTTCGTCGAAGCTTTTGTATTTTTTCGAGTAGAGGCCGACGTTGTTGATGATGCCCGGCGCGAACGGCACCAGGTCAAAACCGGCGGCAGCCTTGGCGTTTTCCAGGAACGGCACGTGCTGGAAGTAGTTCACGTCGATGTCACCGGCGGCGAGGCTGACGTTGGGCGCGATCCAGTCGGTGAACTCGACGAGTTCGACTTTCAGGCCTTGTTTATTGGCTTCTTCGACGGCGGCTTCCAGCGGGATGGCGAAGGCGGCGGTGGTGCCGACTTTCAGCGGTGCGTCGGCGGCGAAGGTGATGGAGCTGAAGAGGCCGAGGGCCAGGGCCAGTGCTTTGACTGGGTGAGAGAAGTAGTTCTTGGTCATGATGTTTTTTCCAGTCAGTGCATAAATTTGGGGTGTTTGGTCGGGCCTCTTCGCGGGCAAGCCTCGCTCCTACAAAGGCACTGCGATCCCCTGTAGGAGCGAAGCTTGCTCGCGAAGCTTTTAACGGCGGAACGCGGAGCCGGTGTGTTGCTCAGGTAAATGCGCCTCTGCGTGAAACAGCTTCTCCCGCAGGCTGCCGTCGTCATAAGCGGTCTTGTACGACCCACGCCGCTGCAACTCGGGAATCACCAGTTCGATGAAATCCACATAGCTTTCCGGCGTGACAATTCGTGTCAGGTTGAAGCCATCCAGCCCGGTTTCGGCGATCCAGGATTCCAGCTCATCGGCCACTTGCTCAGGTGAACCGACCACCGTGATGTAGCGGCCACCGAGCGCGTGTTGCTCAAGCAATTTGCGCCGGGTCCAGTCGTTGTTTTGCAGGTTTTTGGTTGCCGATTGAATCGCGTTGCTCTTCACGTACTGGATCGGTTCGTCGATGGCGTACTCGGAAAAATCGATCCCGGTCGATGCCGAGAAATGCGCCACGCCGGCCTCGGCACTGGCGTAGCTCAGGTATTCGGCGTGCTTGGCCCAGGCCAGCTCTTCGGTGGCGCCGACGATCACGTTCAGCCCCATGAACACCTTGATGTCCTCAGGATTGCGCCCCGCTTCAACGGCGCTGGCGCGCACCTTGTCCACCTGAACCCTGGTCGACGGTTTGTTCTGGCCGCTGATGAACACACACTCGGCATGGCGCCCGGCGAACAGCAAACCGCGATCCGAACTGCCGGCCTGGAACAGCACCGGCGTGCGTTGCGGCGAAGGTTCGCAGAGGTGATAACCCTCGACCTGATAGAACTCGCCCTTGTGTTCGACCTTGTGCACTTTGTCGGGCTGCGCATAGATCCGTTGCTGCGGATCATTGAGCACCGCACCGTTTTCCCAACTGCCTTCCCAGAGTTTGTAGAGCACTTCGAGGTATTCGTCGGCCTGGTCGTAACGACGGTCGTGCTCGACTTGTTCGCTCAGGCCCATGGCTTTGGCGGCGCTGTCGAGGTAGCCGGTGACGATGTTCCAGCCGACCCGGCCGCGACTCAGGTGATCGAGCGTCGACATGCGTCGGGCGAACAGGTACGGCGGTTCATACGTCAGGTTGGCGGTCAGGCCGAAACCGAGGTTTTTCGTCACCGCCGCCATCGCCGAGACCAGCAGCAACGGATCGTTGACCGGCAGCTGGATCGATTCTTTCAGCGGCACGTCCACCGAGTTCTGGTAGACGTCGTACACGCCGACGATGTCGGCGATGAACAAGCCGTCGAACAATCCGCGCTCCAGCAATTGCGCCAGTTCAGTCCAATACTCGATGGTCTTGTATTGAGTCGAAGTGTCCCGTGGGTGCGTCCACAAGCCATGGTTGATGTGCCCGATGCAGTTCATGTTGAACGCGTTGAGCAGGATCTTTTTTTTCTCACCGGCCATCAGATGGTCCCTCGCAACGGAGGGTTTTCATCGTTGAGGTAGTAGTTGCCCACGGCGTGATACTTCCAGCGCACCGGGTCGTGCAGCGTGTGCACCCGAGCGTTGCGCCAATGGCGATCCAGTCCGTGTTCGATCAGGGTCGCCTGGCTGCCGGCCAGTTCAAACAGCGTGCTGCCGGCGGCAAGGGAGATTTCAGTGCTGATGGCGCGGGCTTCGGCGACGGCAATCGACGCGGCGGCAACGGTCTGTGCGTTGGTCTCGGCTTGAGCCTTGTCGAGGAATTCACCGGAGCGTTCCAGCAGGGCTTCGGCGGCGTGCAGACGAATGCTCAGGTGGCCGAAGCTCTTGATGGTCAACGGGTCGTCGATGGCTTTTTCGTGTGTGGCGTCGATCCATGGACGGGTTTTGGTCCGCACAAAATGCAGCGCGTCTTCATAGGCAGCGCGGGCGATGCCGGTGTCGATGGCGGCGTGAAGAATCTGCGCCAACGGGCCGACCGGAGTCGGGCGTTCGAAGGCGCTTTGAAACGGGATCACGTCTTCGGCGGCCACAAAGACGTCTTCGAACACCACCGAACCGCTGCCGGTGGTGCGCTGGCCGAAACCGCTCCAGTCGTCGATGACCGTCAGCCCTTTGCTGTCGCGCGGAACGAACGCCAGTTGCTGCACACCGTTTTCATCCACCACCGAGGTCGGGATGCGTTGCGCGTAGATCGCGCCCGTTGCGTAGAACTTGCGGCCGTTGATGCGATAGCCGTCACCGTCGCGGGTCAGACTGGTGACGCGGTCGTGGGCGGTTTTGGTGCCGAGTTCGGCGAGTGCATTGCCGAAACGCTGGCCGGCCAGCACTTCTGCATAGAGACGTTTTTTCTGCTCGGTGCTGCCGTTCACGCGCAGCACTTCGAGGGCGTAAAAATGGTTCTGCGGAATTTGTCCGAGGGAGCCGTCAGCCTGGGCGATCAAGGCGATCACCTTGGCCAGCGTGACGTTGGAAACCCCGGCGCCGCCGTACTCTTTTGGCACGCTGATGCCCCATAGGCCCGAGCGGGAAAACACTTCCAGTTCGGGGTGCGGCAAACGGCGTTCACGGTCGCGCAGGGCGCTGTCGCGTTTGAAGTCTTCGGCCAGGTCACTGGCGACGATCAGGGCTTGCTCATCGCTGGTTATGACCGCGACGTGGTGAGAAATTGTCATGTGTTTCTCCAGGTGTCTGGTCGTTAAATCCAGGAGTGGCGAGCGGGGAGCGTGCCGTTGAGGTGATAGGCGCCGACGGCGTGATACTTCCAGCGCACCGGATCGTGCAGCGTGTGCACACGGGCGTTGCGCCAGTGGCGGTCGAGGTTGAATTCGGCGAGGGTGGCGCGGCTGCCTGCCAGTTCGAAGAGCTTTTCGCTGGCCTGCAGCGAGATCTCGGTGGTCAGCACCTTGGCTTCGGCCACGGCAATCGAGGCACGGGCGGCGGACTCGGCAGTGAGCGGCGCGGCGTTGACCTGATCGAGTACCTGCCCGGCTTTGCGCAGCAGCGCTTCAGCGGCGTGCAGTTCGATTTTCAGTTTGCCGATGTCGGCGATCACATAAAGATCATCGCTGGCGCGTTCGACCTTGGCGTCGATCCATGGGCGGGCGCGGGTTTTCACGAACTCGATGGCGTCGTCGATGGCGCCGCGAGCGATGCCGGCGTCGATGGCCGCTTGAATCAGCTGCGAGACGGCGCCCTGGATGTTCGGCTTGTCGTTGATCTTCCAGTTATCCACCACCAGCTCGGCGTCGACCCGCACGTTGTTGAGCAAAATGGTGCCGCTGGCGGTAGTGCGCTGGCCGAAACCGGACCAGTCATCAACGATTCGCAAACCCGGTGTGCCGCGACGGACGAAGGCCAGCACTTGCTTGCCGTCGTCGTTCAGCGCCTTGACTGCCACCCAGTGGGCGAACAGGGCGCCGGTGGAGTAGAACTTCTGCCCGCTGATGACAAATCCGTCACCGTCGGCGGTGATCCGTGCCTTGAGTTCCAGGGTGTTTTTGGTGCCGCGCTCCGGCCCGGCATTACCGATGCGCCAACCTTCGAGCACGCTTTTGAACAGCTGTTTTTTCTGCGCTTCGGTCGCGCTGTCGAGCACCAGGTTGAGAATGCCGAACTGGTTCTGCGGGATCTGTCCCAATGCCGGGTCGGCTGCGGAAATGATCGCAAAAACATCGGCCAGGGTGACGAACGAAACCTGCGGGCCGCCGTATTCACGCGGGATGGCAATGCTGCCCAGGCCGCTGCGGGTGAACTGTTCGATTTCCGACCAGGGCAGCTTGCGCTGACGGTCGCGTTTAGCCGCTTGTTGGCGGGCGACCTGCGCCAGCTCATGGGCGGCCTTGATGGCTTGTGCGTCGTTGCGCAAAACCTGAGCGGGCAACAACAACGGGGCGATGTCCAGATCACTCTGGACGATTGCATCTGCCAGACTGGACATCAGTGCCGCTCCTTGGCTGCTGCACGCAATGCCCTGGCGATCTGCACTGGGGTGATTGTGTTCCGGACCATACCTACCTCACATCTCATGGAACGCCGCGATGGATGCGGCGAAGTAAAAACAAGAATGTCCGGTGGTCCGGTTTATATACCCTAAGCGTGTATAAAAATTAAATAAACTAACTTTTAGGAATATGGATAGAAGTGTGTCGTGAGCAACTGTACGCAGGGCAACACTTTGTTCTTGTAGCAACAGAAACACCCAGCGGTCGGCTTTTGTAGGAGCGAACGGTGCGGCGATCCGACTTGCTCGCGAAGGCGTCAGTTCTGACACGACGCGTTATCGTTTTTCGCGAGCAAGCTTCGCTCCTACAGGGGATGGTATGGATCTCAATTTTTTCGGGGTTCGGCGGCCATGAGCACTTCCCTCTGCGGGATTTTGAGATACGGATTGGCACAACCAATCTTCAACGTACGCGCCGGCGCCCAGCGAGAGTTATTACCCACGCGGTCGAGGATGCAGTAGGTCACTTCCAGCCGCAGGTCTTCGCCGGCTTCAAGAATGATCGCCGGCGGCACCCAGACCTGAATCGGCTGGCCCACATCGCCGGCCTTGAGCCGTGGCAGGTCCATGCGCACATCGCCCCAGCGCAGGGTGATTTCATCGTCGATGGCCATGTTCAGGTACGGCTCGATGGTCAAGGGAACGCCGCGCTTGATCTGGTTCGGGTTGACGCCCTGACGGCGGATGGTTTCGGGAATGCTCACCGGCGCCAGGCTCTGGATTTCATCGCCGTACAGGGCAGAGGGCTGGCCTCCCGGGCAGTCGAGCTTGACCTGCACGCAGGTTGTCGGTGACAGCGCTGGCCCATGGCCGACCTGCATCAGCCGGTAGTGAATGCGAGAGGAGCCGTTGGCGATGAAGCTTTGCGGCACGCGCAGGCTGACGGATTTGCCGACGTCCAGGGTGTTCAGCACTCTGGAGGCCACGTAGCAGTTGTCCCAGAACAGTTCGATCAAGTCGCCTTCGTCCATGCCGGGATAAGGCGCGACGGCGATCAGCAGGTGAGAAGCCGAGGTGATGTTGATGCCGCTCCGGTGGGATTGCTCCACGGTCGGTGCCGCAAGTTCGGGTTTTTTCGAAATATGTTTCATGGGTTTCTCCTTGAAGTCTTGCAGCGAAGTCCGTTTCTGAAAGAACTGATTGGCCGAGCCACAAACGACTCATTACTTGCGTATGAACAACGATTGAACGTGATGAGTTCGTTTGCCGGAGACTAGATAAGAGTGCGCTGGAATAAGTGTCAATAGAGTTGGTTAGTTAAGTAACGAATCTTTCGTTATTCAGAAAGTTCCTACGCTTTCAGGTCCGGAAGCCCCATCGACTTGTCGAACATACCCACCGAATCAGCGGTTTTTTGAGGCGGGAGGCGCCGGTTGTTCGTGTGGCAATGCGCAAGTGTTTTGTGGATTTTAGGCGAGGATAATCTGTCGCAGGACATATATATGTACCGCACGCGATTATTGAAAGAGGGATAAATTGTAAGAGTGGTTTGAGTGGCGGTTGAAGGGGGTATGAAGTTTCGATGTAACTTCCATCCGTGGAAGTTTATGTCGCTGTTATGGCTGCTCAGTGTTGAGCGTTGTTCAGGAACTTGCTGAGAAACTGTTTTGTCCGTTCTTCTTTCGGATGGGCAAACAATTCTTTTGCTTCGCCTTGCTCGACGATCACACCCTTGTCGAAAAACACCACGCGGTTGGCCACGTCGCGGGCAAAGCCCATTTCGTGGGTCACGATGACCATGGTGCGCTTCTCCTCGGCGAGGCTGCGGATGGTCGCCAGCACTTCACCCACCAGCTCCGGATCGAGTGCCGAGGTGGGTTCGTCGAACAGAATCACTTCCGGTTCCATCGCCAGCGCACGGGCAATCGCCACACGCTGTTGCTGTCCACCGGAAAGACGTCGCGGGTACGCGTCTTCCTTGCCTGCCAGGCCAACCCTGGCCAGCAGCTTTTTACCCAGGGCAACGGCTTCGGCGTGCGCGATCTTCTTGACGATGATCGGGCCTTCGATGACGTTTTCCAGGGCGGTGCGATGCGGGAACAGGTTGAAGTTCTGGAACACGAAGCCGACGTGCTGACGCAAGCGCCGCACCAGGCCCTGCTGCTGGTTCAACGGGCGGCTGCCATCGATCTCGATGTCACCGACCTTGATCCGGCCGCTGGAGGGTTCTTCGAGAAAGTTCAGGCAACGCAGGAACGTGGTTTTCCCCGAGCCGCTCGGCCCGATGATTGCCACTACCTCGCCTTCCTTCACTTCCAGATCAATGCCGTTAAGCACTACTTGACCCTTGAACTGCTTTGTCAGTTTTTCCACGACAATCATGGGGTCAGGACTCCTGGTCGTGCCGATTGACCCGCTCTTCCAGCTTGTTCTGCAGGTGCGAGAGCACCGTGGCCAGAACCCAGTAGATCAGCGCGGCGGCAAGATACATGGTGAAAATTTCGAAAGTCCGGGCGGTAATCAGCTGCGCCTGACGGAACAGTTCCGGCACCTGAATGGTGGCGGCCAGCGCCGTGTCCTTGACCAGCGAGATGAAGCTGTTGCCCAGCGGCGGCAATGCCGTGCGCATCGCTTGCGGCAGGATGGCCCGGCGCAATGTCTGCGCGCGGGTCATGCCGATACTCGCGGCGGCTTCCCACTGGCCACGCTCGATGGAGCTGATCGCGGCACGCAGGATTTCGCAGGCGTAGGCGGCCATGTTCAGCGAGAAGCCGATCAGGGCCGCCGGCAGCGGATCAAGTTCGATACCCAGTTGCGGCAAGCCGTAATAGATCACGAACAGTTGCACCAGCAACGGCGTGCCGCGAAAGAACGACACGTAGATGCGGGCCAGCCAGCTCACCAGTTTGAAGCGCGACAGGCGCATCAACGCCAGGCCGAACCCCATCACCAGGCCGAAAAACATCCCGCCCAGGCTGAGGATTACCGTGTAGTACGCGCCCTTCAGCAGGAAGGGCGCGGAGTCCAGCGCAAGTTGGAAAGCTTCTCCCATTATTTGGTGACGTCAGCGCTGAAGTATTTTTCCGAAAGCTTTTTCAGCGTACCGTCGGCACGCAGCTTGTCGATGGCCTTGTTCACTGCTGCCAGCAACTCAGGCTCGCCTTTGCGCAGGGCAATACCGGCTTCCTGACGGGAGAACGCTTCGCCGGCGGCGGAAGTGTCCTTGGCCTTCTTGGCGTATTCCAGTGCGGCGAGGCGGTCGATCAGGATGGCGTCGGTGCGGCCGTTACGCAGGTCTGCGAACTTGCTCGGATCATCTTCGTAGGTGCGCACGTCAGCGGTCGGCACGTTGGCTTTAACCCACTGCTCGTAGTTGGTGCCCAGGCCTACGCCGACTTTCTTGCCAGCCAGGTCGGCGGCAGACTTGATGTTCAGCTCCGCAGCCTTTTTGGTCAGCACCAGCGCCTGAATCCCGGAAACGGTGTACGGCTCGGAGAAGTCATACTTCTTCTTGCGCTCTTCGGAGATGGTCACCTGGTTGACCACTGCGTCCAGACGCTTGGATTCCAGCGCCGCGAGGATGCCGTCCCATTTGGTCGGTTGCAGTTTGACCTTCACGCCCAGCTCTTTGGCCAGGGCTTCGGAGAACTCGACTTCGAAGCCGGTCAGTTTGCCGTCGGCGTCAACGAAGCTGAACGGTGGGTAAGTGCCTTCCAGGCCGACGTTGATCACGCCAGCGTCCTTGATTTTTTGCAGCTGCTCACCGGCAACCGCTTGCCCCAGCAGACCGGCGCTTAGCGCCAGGCCCAGCGAACCCACCAGCAGATTTCGACGTAGTGCGGAAAAATTCATGACAAGCCCCTGTGATTTCTTATGAAGACGCTTTTAGGAATGTTGGCAAAATCGGGATTTGGACGACTGCGATATCCTGCCCTAAAGCAGCGTATGCGTCTCGCTGCAAATTCGCCTGCGGCGTGACTATATGACGGTGCTTATAGATAGGAAAATAATAAATATTGCGTTTGTTATTCTTTAAAGGAATATGCGTCAGGTAGACCGCTATCGCCAGCAAGCCGGCTCCTACAGGGTTTGTGTCGGACTATAAATTTCTTAACGACACGAACTTGTAGGAGCCGGCTTGCTGGCGATAGAGCGCAAAGCGCTCTTAAAAAGCCGAATCGTAGGCAAACAACGCCGGCGCCCCACCGGTGTGCAGGAAAATGATCGGCCCCTCATCAAAACGCTGACGCCCAATCCCGTCCAGCAACCCCGCCATCGCCTTGCCGGTATACACCGGGTCCAGCAACAAGCCTTCCTGGCTCGCGACCAGTTTTACCGCCGACAACGTCCCGGCATTCGGCTCGCCATAGCGCGGGCCGAAATATTCGTCCCACAACTCAACTTTGAAGCTCGCTGGCAGGCTGACGCCCAACAGTGCTGCGGTACGCTCGGCGAGGCCTTGAACCTTCGGCCGCTGATCTTCTTCGCTGCGCGAAACCGTCACGCCAATCACTGGCAAATCCGGCAGTGCTTCGCTCAACGCGAGCGCCAGGCCGCTGTGGGTCCCGGCGCTGCCCGATGCCAACACGACGGCGGCGAAAGTCAGGCCGGTGTCCTTGATCTGTTCGGCCAATTCCAGCCCGGCGCGAACATAACCCAAGGCGCCCAACGCATTGGAGCCTCCAATCGGCACCAGATATGGCTTTTTGCCGTTGCTGCGCAGGCGTGCGGCCAATGCTTCCAGTTGCTCGTCAGCGTTGTCGAGGTTGTCCACCAACTCGACCTTGGCATCGAACAGGTCAAGCAGCAGCCGATTGCCGTTGCCGACATAGTTGGCGTCTTCGGTGCCCAGAGGATTTTCCAGCAACGCTACGCATCCCAGGCCCAGTTTGGCGGCGAGGGCGGCGGTCTGGCGCACGTGGTTGGATTGCAGCGCGCCGGCGGTGATCAGCGTGTCCGTGCCCTGGGCCAGCGCATCGGCGCCCAGGTATTCGAGTTTGCGCAGCTTGTTGCCGCCCATCGCCAGCGGCGTCAGGTCATCGCGTTTGACGTACACGTCGCGGCCCAGCCAGGCTGACAGGCGTTCGAGTTTTTCCAGAGGGGTCGGGTGGCCGAGCAGATCGAGGCGGTCAAAACGGGCGAGCTGTTGTTTGATCATGGGTCCGTACTGGCGGTGAGAGATGTCAGGACTATAGGCACGCCCAAATGCATGGGCAACCGGCAAGATTACTTATAGCCAAAAGTGCTGAGCACAGCACAATCAGTTCTTAATTCGGTTTCCAGACCTTGCCGTAAAGTAATCGCCGTCAGTGCGGCCAGACAGTCCGGCCGCCCGTGTGGAGTTTTTACCGTGAGCGAGCGTTCCAGCCATTGGCAATTGCAGACCATCGTCAGCCAACTGCGCACGGCGCGTGACGAGTGGCGTGCACAAAACGGCCGCGCCAGCGGCGAGCAGGGTGGCCGCGAGTTGCCTTCCCGAGCGGCCATGGCGGAGATTCTTGAAGCGTTGTGCGGGGCGTTGTTCCCGATGCGCCTGGGGCCGGTCGACCTGCGTGAAGAGAGTGAAGATTTCTACGTCGGTCACACGCTGGACGTCGCGTTGAATGCATTGCTGGGGCAGGCACGGCTCGAACTGCGTTACGCCGCTCGCCACAGTGCCTCGGCCGACACTGAAGTCGAAGCCAAAACGATCCAGATCATCCAGGACTTCGCACTCGCCCTGCCGGGCCTGCGCAGCCTGTTGGACACCGATGTGCTGGCGGCCTATCACGGTGACCCGGCGGCCCGCAGCGTCGATGAAGTGCTGCTGTGCTATCCGGGGATTCTGGCGGTGATTCACCATCGCCTCGCCCACCATTTGTACCGTGCCGGGCTGCCGCTGCTGGCGCGGATCAGTGCAGAAATCGCGCACTCGGCGACCGGTATCGACATTCACCCGGGCGCGCAGATTGGCCGCAGTTTCTTCATCGATCACGGGACGGGCGTGGTGATCGGCGAGACCGCGATCATCGGCGAGCGTGTGCGGATTTATCAGGCCGTGACCCTGGGCGCCAAACGCTTCCCGGCGGATGAAGACGGCCAGTTGCAGAAGGGCCATCCGCGACATCCGATTGTTGAAGACGATGTGGTGATTTATGCCGGTGCGACCATTCTGGGGCGGATCACCATCGGCAAGGGCTCGACTATTGGCGGCAACGTTTGGCTGACGCGTAGCGTTCCGGCAGGGGCCAACCTGACACAGGCGAATTTGCAGCATGATGATGGGACGCAGAAGTAAGGCCCGAAAGCTTTAGCGGCCTTCCAGACGCCTTCGCGGGCAAGCCTCGCTCCTACAGGTTTTGTGTCGAACAATAGATCTATGAACAACACAAAACCTGTAGGAGCGAGGCTTGCCCGCGAATGGTTTCAAGCCGATCCGAGACAATGGCATCCACCCAATTCCCCCCTGAACAAATCCCCCAAAACCCCGCGTCATACCCATCCTTGAGCTAGCGTACGAACACGACCGCCGAGCCCTGCGATTAGTCCTTAGCCCCCTATCCATGTTTAACTTGAACGCTCATTCAAGTTAAACCGTCGGTTTGCTGCCCGCTCACAACAGGAGGCTTGCCCTTGCCGAGTCCGTTATTGATTGCCCGGTTTCACCCCCTCGAGGTGCACCTTTCATGAGTGCATCGTCCACCCCCGCCAGCGGCCAGATCCGCATGAATCCGCCGGTGTTTTACTTCTCGGCGACGTTTATTTTTCTGTTCGGTATCGTCGTTATTGCCATGCCTGAACAAGCCGGCGCCTGGTTGCTGCAAGCGCAAAACTGGGCGGCCAATACGGTCGGCTGGTATTACATGCTCGCGATGACGCTGTATCTGGTCTTCGTGGTGGTCACCGCCTTGTCTGGCTACGGCAAGATCAAGCTCGGTGCCGACCACGACGAGCCCGAATTCAGTTACCTGTCCTGGGCCGGCATGCTGTTCGCCGCCGGGATCAGCATCACGCTGTTCTTCTTTTGCGTGTCCGAACCACTGACCCATCTGTTGCAACCGCCGCAAGGCGAGGCCGGGACAGCGGACGCGGCGCGCCAGGCGATGCAGATTCTGTTTCTGCACTGGGGCCTGCACGGCTGGGGCGTGTTTGCCTTCGTCGGCATGGCGCTGGCCTACTTCGCTTACCGCCATAACCTGCCGCTGGCCTTGCGTTCGGCGCTCTATCCGCTGATCGGCAAACGCATCAACGGCCCGATCGGTTATGCGGTGGATGGCTTCGGCATCATCGCCACGGTGTTCGGCCTCGGTGCCGACATGGGCTTCGGCGTGTTGCACCTCAACTCGGGTCTGGACTACCTGTTCGGCATCGCTCACACCCAGTGGATTCAGGTCGGCCTGATCACGCTGATGATGGGCGCGGCGATCATCGTCGCAGTGGCCGGCGTCGATAAAGGCGTGCGGGTGATGTCCGACATCAACATGCTGCTGGCCTGTGCGCTGCTGCTGTTCGTGTTGTTCGCCGGCCCTACGCAGCACCTGCTCAACACCTTGATCCAGAACCTCGGCGACTACCTCGGCGCCTTGCCGATGAAAAGTTTCGACCTCTACGCCTACGACAAACCCAGCGACTGGCTGGGCGGCTGGACGGTGTTCTACTGGGCGTGGTGGATCGCGTGGTCGCCGTTCGTGGGCCTGTTCATCGCACGGATTTCCCGTGGCCGGACCATCCGCGAATTCGTCTTCGGCGTACTGTTGATCCCGCTCGGTTTCACCCTGGCGTGGATGTCGATTTTCGGCAACAGCGCCATCGACCAGGTGCTTAACCACGGCATGAGCGCGCTCGGCATGTCGGCCATCGACAACCCGTCGATGACGCTGTACCTGCTGTTGGAAACCTATCCGTGGAGCAAAACCGTGATTGCGGTCACGGTGTTCATCAGCTTCGTGTTCTTCGTCACCTCGGCCGATTCCGGCACCGTGGTGCTGTCGACACTCTCGGCCAAGGGCGGCAACCCGGATGAAGACGGGCCGAAATGGCTGCGGGTGTTCTGGGGCGCGATGACCGCGCTGGTCACCAGTGCGCTGCTGTTTTCGGGCAGCATCGATGCGCTGAAGTCAGCGGTGGTGCTGACTTCGTTGCCGTTCTCAATGATCTTGCTGCTGATGATGTGGGGCCTGCACAAAGCGTTTTACCTGGAGTCGCAGAAGCAGATCGCGCAGCTGCATTCCCTGGCGCCGGTGTCCGGATCGCGGCGCGGCGGTTGGCGTCAGCGTTTGAGTCAGGCGGTGCATTTCCCGTCGCGGGATGAGGTCTATCGCTTCCTCGACACGACGGTGCGCCCGGCGATTGAAGAGGTGTCGGCGGTGTTCGTCGAGAAGGGTTTGAACGTGATCACTCAACCCGATCCGGCGAACGACAGCGTCAGCCTGGAAATCGGTCACGGCGAGCAGCATCCGTTCATCTATCAGGTGCAGATGCGTGGCTACTTCACGCCGTCATTCGCCCGTGGCGGCATGGGTCCCAAGCAACTCAACAATCGCCGTTATTATCGGGCCGAAGTGCACCTGAGCGAGGGCAGTCAGGACTACGATCTGGTGGGTTACACCAAGGACCAGGTCATCAACGACATCCTCGATCAGTACGAGCGGCACCTGCAGTTTTTGCACCTGGTGCGTTGAGCTCAGGCCTCGCTGCTCATCACCATGAACAACACCAGCGCCGCCACCGGGATGCTGAACACGATGCTGCCGACCACCAGCTCCGTGGTCACGGACTGGCCGGCGGTGACCACGCCGATGGCGCCGTTGATCATCGTCAGGGCCAGCCACAACACGATGAAGCTGTAGGTCAGCGTCTGGCGGCTGAAGCCGATGTTCTCGCCGATGAACAGCATCAGCGCCAGGAGGACCAGGCCGAAGGTGATGATGATCGTGGTGTGCATGATGCGTTCCTCCCTTCAGAAGTGTGTTGCGTTTGAGGCTGCCTTCGCGGGCAAGTCGAATCGTCGCACCGCTCGCTCCTACAGGAGTGACACCAAACTGTAGGAGCGAGGCTTGCCCGCGAAGGCGTTAATCCTGCCTACATAGCAGCTTAAACCAACCCGCCATTCACCCGCAGAATCTGTCCATTGACCCACGCCGAATCCGGGCCGACCAGGAAAGACACAACGCGCGAAATGTCTTCCGGCTGCCCCAGGCGCTCCAGCGGCGGCATCTTGGCGAAGGTCTGGATCTGCTCCTCGCTCTTGCCGTGCAAAAACAGATCGGTCGCCACCGGGCCAGGCGCAACGGCGTTGACGGTGATGTTGCGACCGCGCATTTCCTTGGCGAACACCTGAGTCAGGGACTCCACCGCGGCTTTGCTGGCGATGTACACGGCGTAGCCCGGCAGGTTCATGCCGACGGTGCTGCTGGAGAAGTTGATGATCCGGCCGCCACTGTTCAAACGGGTCGCCGCTTCACGCAACGTATTGAAAGTGCCGCGAGCGTGAATGTTGAAGTTCTGGTCGAACAGTTCGTCCGTGTGCTGCGCCAGCGGCATCACTTTGAGGATGCCGGCGTTGTTGATCAGCACATCGACTTTGCCCAGTTGCGTTTCGGTTTCGTCGAACATCCGGCGTACATCGTCGGCATTGGCCACGTCTGCCTTGATCGCTATGGCTTGATGGCCGGCCTGACGCAGTTCAACGACCAGCTTTGAGGCTTCAGTGGCGCTGCTGGCGTAGTTGATGGCGACGGCGAAACCTTCGCTGGCCAGTTGTTTGGCGATCACGGCGCCGATGCCGCGGGAGGCGCCGGTCACGATCGCAACTTTCGAAGTTTGAGTAGTCATGGCGGTGAATCCTTTGAGGGGGTCCGTTTGGGGTGAAGCCAGACTCACATGTTTACTCAGGCTGATAAATGCACGAGAGTTGCCTTGACTGTTCAATAATCGCCAACAATCAAAGGTCGCGAACGCCATGGATCAAGTCAAAGCAATGAAGGTGTTCGTGCGGATCTACGAGCGCAGCAGCTTCACCCTGGCCGCCGAAGACCTGAACCTGCCACGGGCAACCCTGACCCACACGCTGAACCAGTTCGAAGCCTGGCTCGGTACGCGTTTACTGGAGCGCAGTACGCGTAAGGTGCGTCCTACGCTGGACGGCGAGGCGTACTACTTGCGCTGTGTGCAATTGCTGGCGGAACTGGAAGAAGCTGAACTGGCTTTTCGCAGCGTCGCGCCGAAGGGACGATTGCGGGTGGATTTGCACGGCACGCTGGCCAAGAGTTTTGTCATCCCCGCCTTGCCGCAATTCATGGAGCGCTATCCGGACATTGAACTGTCCATCAGCGAGGCCGACCGCTTTGTCGACCTGATCGCCGAAGGCGTCGACTGTGTGCTGCGCGCCGGCACCCTCGGCGACTCGGCGCTGATTGGCAAACGTGTCGCCAACCTGCGCCAGATCACCTGCGCCAGCCCGGCTTACCTGCGCAAATTCGGCGAGCCAAAATCCCTCGAAGACCTCAAACATCACCGCGCTGTGAACTACGTCTCGCGCACCACGGCGAAGTTGTTCCCGTTCGAATTCATGGTCGATGGCGAGTTGCAGGAAGTCGCCATCGAGGGCGCGATCTCGGTGTTCGGCGCAGAAATCTACGCCGCCTCGGCCATTGCCGGACTGGGCTTGATCCAGTGCCCGCATTACCGAATGGAAACGCAGATCGCCCAGGGCCTGGTGCAGGAAGTCCTGCTCGACACGCCGCCGCCACGGATGCCGGTTTCAGTGTTGTATCCGCACAACCGACACATGTCGCCACGGGTTCGGGTGTTTGTGGATTGGTTGGGGGAGGTGTTTGCGGGGGCGCGTTAGCCCCTCGAATCGAAAATATGTGAAACGTTTCAGCATTTCCTCAAGTCCGAGGTTTATCGACGTTTGTCTGGGCGTATGCTGGGCAACTTGCGAAGCAGTCGATACCAACTTCAAGACAGACAAGAGAGGATTCGATGACCTACACCGCTGCCGAAAACCGCTACGACTCCATCCCTTACCGCCGCGTCGGTCGCAGCGGTCTGGTATTGCCGGCGTTGTCCCTGGGCCTGTGGCACAACTTCGGCGACAGCACGCCGATCGACACCCAGCGCTCGTTGCTGCGCACGGCGTTCGATCTGGGGATCAACCATTTCGACCTCGCCAATAACTATGGCCCGCCGTACGGCAGCGCCGAGACCAACTTCGGGCGTTTGCTGCGTGAAGACTTCAAGCAGTATCGCGATGAGCTGATCATCTCGAGCAAGGCGGGTTGGGACATGTGGCCCGGTCCTTACGGTCAGGGCGGTGGTTCGCGTAAATACGTGCTGGCCAGCCTTGATCAGAGCCTGCAGCGTCTGGGCCTGGAATACGTGGATATTTTCTACTCCCACCGTTTCGACCCGGACACGCCGCTGGAAGAAACCGCCAGCGCACTGGCCACGGCGGTGCAGCAGGGTAAGGCGCTGTACATTGGCATCTCGTCGTATTCCGGGGTGAAAACCCGTGAGATGGCAGCGCTGTTGCAAGAGTGGAAAGTGCCGTTGCTGATTCACCAGCCGGCCTACAACCTGCTCAATCGCTGGGTGGAAAAGGATCTGCTGGATGTCACCGACGAGCTGGGCACCGGCGTGATTGCGTTCACGCCGTTGGCGCAGGGTCTGTTGACCGACAAATACCTCAACGGCATTCCGAAGGATGCGCGGGTCAATCGTCCGGGCGGCGGTTCGTTGCAGTCCTCGCACCTGTCGGAGGCCAACATCGCCCATGTGCGTGGGCTCAATGAGATTGCCAAGCGTCGCGGCCAGAGCCTGGCGCAACTGGCGTTGGCCTGGACGTTGCGCGACCCTCGGGTGACTTCGGCGCTGATCGGTGCGAGCCGACCGGAGCAGATTATCGAGAACGTCGGGGCGTTGAAGAATCTGAGCTTCAGTGCGCAAGAGTTGGCGGAGATAGACCGGTTTGCCCAAGAGGGCGGGATCAATCTTTGGGAGAAACCTTCGACTGCGGAGTAAGCGTTCGCGCCGGTTTATTTGGCGCCTGCTATATCGCCTTCGCGAGCAAGCCCGCTCCCACATTGAACGCGGTCTAATGTGGGAGCGGGCTTGCTCGCGAAGAGGTCATCAATGTCAATAAAGAACTCCGGGGCTCACCGAAAAAACGGCACATCCCCCAACACCGTCGCCCGCTGCATCACTCGCCGTGCCGGCCGGTAGTCATCCACCGCGTAATGCTGCGTCACGCGGTTGTCCCAGAACGCAATGTCGTCCTGCTGCCAGCGCCAGCGAATGGTGAATTCCGGCCGCGTGGAATGGGCGAACAGAAACTTCAGAATCGCCTCGCTCTCCGTCTCCGACAGTTCATTGATCTTCGACGTAAACCCTTCACTGACGAACAACGAACGGCGCCCGCTCACCGGATGCGTGCGAATGACCGGGTGCGATAGCGGTGGATTCTTGCGGCGAGCCTCTTCCCACTGAGCCAATGCTTCAGGCGTGTTGCCATAGCGCTCCAACGGAAACGAACGGGTGAAATCGTGCGTCGCCGTCAGCCCTTCCAGCAGACTTTTCATCGGCGCGGACAGCGCCTCATAAGCCGCAATGCCGCTGGCCCACAACGTGTCGCCGCCAAACTCCGGCAACAGTTTTGCGCTGAGCACCGCGCCCATCGCCGGGGTCGGCAGGAAGGTCACGTCGGTGTGCCAGATCGCGTTGTCGCGCACGTCGGTGACGGCGGTGTCGAGGATCAGTACTTCCGGCTGTTCGGGCACATTCGGGTAGATCGGGTGAATGTGCAGGTCGCCGAAGTTGGCGGCGAAACGCGCCTGTTGCTGCGGCGTGATCGGCTGGTCGCGAAAGAACAAAACCTGATGCTTGAGCAGTGCCTGCTCGATGGCATCGCGCTGTTCCAGGTTCAATGGCTGACTGATGTCGATGCCGCTGATGTGCGCGCCGAGGGCGGAGCTGAGGGGGACGATTGTCAGGTTGCTCATGGTGGTTCTCTACTGAATTCGGGGTACCGACTGTGAGCGAGACCGGCTTGCCGGCGAAAGCGGTGTGTCAGTTACAGCAATTTCGCATGGCACACCGCATCGCGAGCAGGCTCGCTCCCACATGGGAAATTGTTAATGAGCCTGGCCGTGCCACGGCACCAGTTTGCGTTGCAGCGCACGCAAGCCCATCTCCATGGCGAAGGCGATCAGCGCAATCACCAGAATCCCCAGCACCACCACATCGGTGACCAGGAACTGTGCGGCCGACTGCACCATGAAGCCCAGGCCGCTGGTGGCGGCGATCAGTTCGGCGGCGACCAGCGTTGACCAGCCCACGCCCAGACCGATGCGCACGCCCGTCAAAATGTCCGGCAACGCACTCGGCAAAATCACATGGCGAATCAACTGCGCCCGGGTCGCGCCCAAGGACTGCGCGGCGCGCAATTTGGCCGGGTCGACGGTGCGCACGCCAGTCGCGGTGGCGATGGCGATCGGGGCGAAAATCGCCAGGTAAATCAGCAGGACTTTCGACAATTCACCAATGCCGCACCAGATGACAATCAACGGCAGATAGGCCAGCGGTGGAATCGGGCGGTAGAACTCGATCAGCGGATCGAGAATGCCGCGCGCAATACGGTTGTGACCGATGGCGATGCCGACCGGCACGGCGGTCAGCACGGCAAAACCAAGGCCCAGGCCGATGCGGCTGAGGCTCGCGCCCAAGTGCTGCCACAACGTCGAATCCATGTAGCCGGTGGTCACCAACAACCAGCCTTTTTGCAGCACGGCGGACGGTGGCGGCAGGAACAGCGGTTCGATCATTCCTGTGGCGGTAACGGCCCACCACAGGGCAACCAGCGCGACCAGAGTCAGCACGCTGATCCAGCGAGTACTGAGGCTGCGCCGAACAGGAATCACCGTCGAACCCGGTTTCACCGTCACGGCCGGAATTTCATAGCTGCTCATGCGCGCTCCTGCCGCGTGGCGGCGCTGCGTTGGGAGAACACTTTGGCGAGTACGTGTTCGCGGGTTTCGATAAAGCGCGGGTCGGATTTGATCGCCCGTGCGGACTCGCCGGCGGCGTAACGCTGACCGAAATCCAGGCTCAGGCGCTCGACGATTTGCCCGGGATTTGGCGCCAGCAGAATCAGGTCTGTGGCGAGAAATACCGCTTCTTCAATATCGTGGGTAATCAGGAATACGGGTTTGGCGGTGCGCTGCCAGACTTGCAGCAGCAGCTCCTGCATCTGTTCGCGGGTGAAGGCATCGAGGGCGCCGAAAGGTTCGTCCATCAGCAATACGCGAGGGTCGGCGGCGAGAGCACGGGCGAGACCGACACGCTGCTTCTGGCCACCGGACAGCTGCCAGATCCGCCGATTTTCGAAACCGGAAAGGTCCACCAGTGCAAGCATTTCCCGAGCGCGGATTTCTCGTTTGTCCCGGGAGACACCGGCCAGTTCCAGACCGAAACCGACGTTGGCCAACACGTCTTGCCAAGGCAGCAGCGCGTCGTCCTGAAACACCACGCCGCGTTCGGCGCTCGGGCCTTTGACCGGCACGCCATCGAGGGTGATGCGCCCGGCGCTGGGCTCGACGAAACCGGCAATCAGGTTCAACAGCGAAGTCTTGCCACTGCCGGACGGGCCGAGGGCGACCAGCAATTGCTGGGGCCCAAGGCTCAAGGAAATATCCGCCAATACCGGTTCCGGGCTGCCGGGGTACTGTGCGCTGATGCGCTCCAGCTGTAGCAAGGCCATCGCAATTAACTCCCGATCAGTTGGTGATGAACTTGGCGCTGACGTACGGCGCGTAGTCCGGCAGCACGGCCTCGACCTTGCCTTGTTCTTTCAGGAACACGGCGGTGTCGGTGATGGCTTTGGTGGTCGGCGCGCCGAGGGTGATCACCTGGTCAGCCGCCAGCGGGTAGACGTTGCCTTGCAGCAGCAGCGGAATGTCGCTGGCCTTGGCACCGGACAGCTTCACCAACTTGTCGACGTTGGATTGATTGGCGAGCCAGGCTTTAGGGTCTTTGCGGTAATCGGCGTAGGCGTCGAGGGTGACTTTGGCGAACGCGGTGACGATTTCCGGGTGCTTCTCGGCGAAGTCTTTACGCACGATCCAGGCATCGAACGTTGGTGCGCCGAACTTGGCCAGTTCGCCGGAGGTGATCAGCACTTTGCCGTTTTCCTTGGCCACGCCGAGCGCGGGGTCCCACACGTAGGTGGCGTCGATGTCACCGCGTTTCCATGCGGCGATGATGGCTGGCGGGGCGAGGTTGAGTACGGTGACTTTCGAAGGGTCGATGTTCCAGTGCTTCAACGCGGCGAGCAGGCTGTAGTGGCCGGTGGAAACGAACGGCACGGCGATTTTCTTGCCGATCAGGTCTTGCGGCGTCTTGATCCCGGAGCCGTCGCGGGCAACCAAGGCTTCAGCGGCACCGATCTGGGTGGCGATGAGGAAGGTTTCAACCGGGACTTTGCGGGTGATTGCAGCCGTCAGAGGGCTGGAACCGAGGTAGCCGATCTGCACGTCGCCGGAAGCGATGGCGGCGATGATGTCGGCACCGTTGTCGAATTTGCGCCAGTCGATTTTGGCGTTGGTGGCTTTTTCGTAGGCGCCGTCGGCCTGGGCGACTTTCGCCGGGTCCACGGTGGTCTGGTAGGCGACAGTCACGTCAGCCGCCTGGGCAAAGAAACTCGCCGCAGCCAAAGACGCGGCCGCCAGGAGGCGAAGAGGGAAATGCAGTTTCATTGGGAAGCTCCTTTTCAGGCGGACCGAGAGTCGGCGTGAAAAAGAGACTAAATGATATAAGAATCCGAAAATAAATAACTTTTTCGAATGAGCTTATGAGCGGAAAATTCTAAGCAAGACCGCGGCGCAGCCTTCGCGGGCAAGCCTCGCTCCTACAGGTTGGGGGTCGAGTCACAACTGGGTGATCGACACAAAACTGTAGGAGCGAGGCTTGCCCGCGAAAAGATTCGAAGGACCTTCAGAGGTTAGTTGCTGATTGCCAAAATGCTCGCCTGATACGAGCCGACAAACACATCGAAATCGCCGACTTCGTTCTGCTCCAGCTCCACTTGCTCAGCCAGCGAGGAGCGCGCGCGCTCTTCAAATGTTGCCTGGTCTTCGCTGCTCAAAGGCTCGCTGCGGAAATATTCCGCATGGGCCTGGCTCTGGCGCAGGGAGAACTGGCTGAAGCTTTCCTTGTGTTCGGCCATTGCCGCCAGCACTTGGGCCGATGGCGTCAGGGACGAATCCTTGACCTTGGCCAGTTGCGCGTCCAATGCCTTGCTGTGCGCATCACCGCCATGGCTCTGATCCAGCAACGCCGCCAGTGGCGCAATCTTCTCCAGCAACTCGCCCGCCCACTCTTTCAGGTCAACCGGTTGACCGTCGCGTTGCAGTTGCAGGCCCGGACGGCGACCCTCCTTGACCACGCTGAGGAAGTTCGATGTCGCGTTGCCGCACGAATTACTGGTCAACAGCGGGCTGTCGTTCAGCGCGCAATACAGCAGGAACGCATCGAGGAACCGCGACTCGGTGAGGTCGATACCCATCGGCAGGAACGGGTTGATGTCCAGGCAACGCACTTCGACGTACTGAATGCCACGGGCTACCAGCGCCTGGATCGGGCGCTCGCCGGTGTAGGTCACGCGTTTCGGGCGGATGTTGGAGTAGTACTCGTTTTCGATCTGCAGGATGTTGGTGTTGAGCTGAACCCACTCACCGTCCTGGTGCGTGCCGATTTCGACATACGGCGCATACGGTGTGGCCACCGCTTTGCGCAGGCTGTCGGTGTAGCTCGCCAGGTCGTTGTAGCACGGCGTCAGGCCGGCCTGGGCGTTGCTCTGGTAACCCAGATCGCTCATGCGCAGGCTGGTGGCGTACGGCAAATACAAGGTGTCCGGGTCCAGCTGTTCCAACTGATGCGTGCGACCGCGCAGGAAACCGGCATCCAGCGCTGGCGAAGCACCGAACAGGTACATCAGCAGCCAGCTGTAGCGGCGGAAATTACGGATCAGCGCGATGTAGGCCGACGACTGATAGTCTCGGTCAGTACCGACAAAACCTTCCGCCTGCTTGAGCAGCGGCCAGAGCTTCTCTGGCAGGGAGAAGTTGTAGTGAATCCCGGCGATGCACTGCATGGTCTTGCCGTAGCGCAGGGCCAGGCCCTTGCGGTAGACATACTTGAGCTTGCCGATGTTGGAGGTGCCGTAATAGGCGATCGGGATATCTTCCTCGGCCGGCAACGGGCACGGCATCGATGGACTCCACAGGTACTCGTTGCCGAGCTTGCTGTAGGCAAAACGGTGAATCCTGTCCAGGCTCGCCAGGGTGTCGGCCGGGTCGGGCAGGGCGGGCGTGATGAACTCCAGCAGCGACTCGGAATAGTCGGTGGTGATTTGTTCGTTGGTCAGCGCGGAACCCAATTCTTCCGGGTGCGGCGTTTGCGCCAGGCGACCTTCGCCGGTCACGCGCAGGCATTCACGTTCGATGCCGTGAAGGCACTGTTCGAGCAGAGAGAGGTTAGCGCGCTCGCCGAGCAGAGCCAGGCGGCGGTTGAGAAGTTCGCTCAAGTTGGATTCCTTCACGCGTCAGTCGCCCCAATATGGGGGTGGGCAGGACGGTCTACAAGGGTGAAGTTGAAACTGGCGTTTTCGCCTGGTTTTTGCAACCGCGCAAGCCATGCCGGTCAGTAAAGAACTGCACAATCCCTGTGGGAGCGAGACCGGCTTGCCGGCGATGGCGGATTGTCAGGCGACTCATATGTTGACTGACACATCGCCATCGCCGGCAAGCCGGTCTCGCTCCCACAGGTTTCTTTGCGCTGAAATTACCTCAAATCGATGACGGCTAGCTACAGGACAGCGAACGTGCCTTGTGCTTTTGCGACGAGTTTGTCGCCCTGCATCACGTCGGCTTCGACCACCAGCGTGCGGCGGCCCGGGTGGATCACCCGCGCCGTGCACATCACCTCACCGTCGGAAACGGCGCGGATGTAGTTGATCTTGCACTCGATGGTCGCGCTCTGCTGGTCAAAGCCGTGGGTGCTGGAACAGGCCAGCCCCATGGCAATGTCCACCAGGCTGAACAGGGCCCCGCCGTGCAACTTGCCGCCGCGATTGCGCAGTTCGGGTTCCAGCGCCAGGGCGACTTGCGCCACCCCGGTTTCCAGGCTGTGCAAGCGACAGCCCAGCAGCTTGAAAAACGCGCTTTCGGTCAGCCCGGCCGGGATTTCCATCAGCGTTTCTTCAACTGCTTGGCGTTAGCGAACAACGAAGCCATGGCGTTGTTGGACGGGGCCGCTGCCGTGGTTTCCTTGCGCGGTGCAGTGTTCTGGGACTGGCGCGGTGCCGACCCCGGACGCGCACCACGGGCACCGTCGATTTTCTCGCCCGGGGTGTCGCTCATGCGCATCGACAGGCCGACGCGTTTGCGCGGGATATCGACTTCCATGACCTTCACTTTCACCACGTCGCCGGCCTTCACCGCTTCGCGCGGATCCTTGATGAACTTCTCCGAAAGCGCAGAGATGTGCACCAAACCGTCCTGATGCACGCCGATATCGACGAATGCACCGAAGTTGGTCACGTTGGTCACGACGCCTTCGAGGATCATGCCCAGTTGCAGGTCCTTGAGGTCTTCGACGCCTTCCTGGAACTCGGCGGTCTTGAACTCAGGACGCGGGTCGCGGCCAGGTTTTTCCAGCTCTTGCAGGATGTCGGTGACCGTCGGCAGACCGAAGGTTTCGTCGGTGTACTTCTTCGGATCAAGACGCTTGAGGAAGCTCGCGTCGCCGATCAGCGAGCGAATATCCCGATCGGTTTCAGCAGCGATGCGTTGCACCAGCGGATAGGCTTCCGGGTGAACCGCAGACGAATCCAGCGGGTTGTCGCCGTTCATCACGCGTAGGAACCCGGCCGCCTGTTCGAAGGTTTTTTCACCCAGACGCGCCACTTTCTTCAACGCTGCGCGAGTTTTGAACGCACCGTGCTCGTCACGGTGGCTGACGATGTTCTGCGCCAGGGTCGCGTTGAGGCCGGAGATACGGGCCAGCAGCGCCACGGAAGCGGTGTTCACGTCGACGCCGACGGCGTTCACGCAGTCCTCGACCACAGCGTCCAGGCCGCGCGCCAGTTTCAGCTGCGACACGTCGTGCTGGTACTGGCCGACACCGATGGATTTCGGATCGATTTTAACCAGCTCGGCCAGCGGATCCTGCAAGCGACGGGCGATGGACACCGCGCCACGGATCGACACGTCGAGGTCCGGGAATTCCTTGGAGGCCAGTTCCGACGCCGAGTAAACCGATGCACCGGCTTCGGAGACCATGACTTTGGTCATCTTCATGGCTGGGTATTTTTTGATCAGTTCAGCAGCCAGCTTGTCGGTTTCGCGGCTGGCGGTGCCGTTGCCGATGGCGATCAGGTCCACCGAGTGCTTGGCGCACAGGGCGGCGAGAATCGCCAGGGTCTGGTCCCACTTGTTGTGCGGCACGTGCGGGTAAACCGTGGCGTGATCCAGCAGCTTGCCGGTGGCGTCGACCACGGCGACCTTGCAACCGGTGCGCAGGCCCGGGTCGAGGCCCAGGGTGGCACGCGGGCCGGCCGGAGCCGACAGCAGCAGGTCGTGCAGGTTGTGCGCGAACACGTTGATCGCTTCGGTTTCCGCGCCATCGCGCAGTTCACCCAGCAGGTCGGTTTCGAGGTGGGTGTAGAGCTTGACCTTCCACGTCCAGCGCACCACTTCGCCCAGCCATTTGTCGGCGGCGCGGTTCTGGTTCTGGATACCGAACTGCTGACCGATCATGCCTTCGCACGGGTGCATGGTGCCCGGCAGCTCGTCGCCGACTTTCAGCGCGGAGCTGAGAATGCCTTCGTTGCGGCCACGGAAAATCGCCAGCGCGCGGTGCGACGGCATACTTTTCAGCGGTTCGTCGTGTTCGAAATAGTCGCGGAACTTGGCGCCTTCCTCTTCCTTGCCGGCGATCACGCGGGCACTGAGGGTGGCTTCTTGCTTCAAGTAGTTGCGCAGCTTGTCCAGCAGGCCGGCGTCTTCGGCGAAGCGCTCCATGAGGATGTACTTGGCGCCTTCGAGGGCCGCCTTCACATCGGCCACGCCTTTTTCGGCGTTGATGAAGCGTGCGGCTTCGGTGTCCGGGGTCAGCGAGGGATCGTTGAACAGGCCGTCGGCCAGCTCGCCGAGGCCGGCTTCCAGGGCGATCTGGCCCTTGGTGCGGCGCTTCTGCTTGTACGGCAGGTACAAGTCTTCGAGGCGGGTCTTGGTGTCGGCGAGCTTGATGTCGCGTTCAAGTTGCGGGGTCAGCTTGCCTTGCTCTTCGATGCTGGCGAGGATGCTGATGCGCCGTTCGTCGAGTTCTCGCAGGTAGCGCAGACGCTCTTCCAGATGACGCAACTGGATGTCATCGAGGCTGCCGGTCACTTCTTTCCGGTAACGGGCGATGAAGGGAACGGTAGAGCCTTCATCGAGTAGCGCGACGGCCGCTTCGACCTGTTGTGGGCGTACGCCGAGTTCCTCGGCGATGCGGCTGTTGATGCTGTCCATAAAACCACCTGACAAATTGTGAAAGCAGGCTCGCGGGCGCGGGGATAAAGGCTCGGCGAGTCTGGTTGAGCGGCCTGGCCTGCGCCGCTACCTGGATCAACAGGCATCCCGTTGACCCGTGAAATCGAACAATTACTGCCGTGGCGATGAAAATAAAAAGCCGCCACAACGGTAACGATCAGACGTTGCCTGACACAAAAGGCCGCGCATTATAACCAGCGTTCTGTCATTCGGGGGCATCACAGGCTGTAGGCACAATGCCCGGATTTCTGGCGGTGAAGGAAAAATCTGCTAACAATGCACACGGTGCGTATAACGGCAGCTACGCCATAATGCGCGCCGAGATCAAAGGAGCATCCAATGAGCAGCACTGCAAACATTGCTGAAGGCGAAAAAATTCTTATCGTTGACGACGATCCGGGGCTCAGTAGCCTGCTGGAACGCTTTTTCGTCAGCAAGGGCTACCGCGCCCGCGCCGTACCGAACACCGAACAAATGGACCGCCTGCTGGCGCGTGAAGTGTTCAACCTGGTCGTCCTCGACCTGATGCTGCCCGGCGAAGACGGTCTGACCGCCTGCCGCCGTCTGCGCGGCGCGAACAATCAGATTCCGATCATCATGCTCACCGCCAAGGGCGACGAGCTGAGCCGCATCAAGGGCCTGGAACTGGGCGCCGACGATTACCTGGCCAAACCATTCAACCCGGATGAGCTGATGGCTCGCGTCAAAGCGGTCCTGCGCCGTCAGTCGGCGCCGGTGCCGGGTGCGCCGGGCAGCGAAGACGAAAGCGTGACCTTCGGTGACTACGAACTGTCGCTGGCGACCCGCGAACTGAAACGCGGTGACGAAGTGCACATGCTCACCACCGGTGAGTTTGCGGTGCTCAAGGCATTGGTCATGAACGCGCGTCAGCCACTGACTCGCGACAAGCTGATGAACCTGGCCCGTGGCCGCGAGTGGGATGCCCTGGAGCGTTCCATCGACGTGCAGATTTCCCGTCTGCGCCGGATGATCGAGCCTGATCCGTCCAAGCCGCGTTACATCCAGACTGTCTGGGGCGTGGGCTACGTGTTCGTTCCGGATGGCGCCGCCACCAAGTGATCGGCGATTTGTAGGAGCGGGTCGTGCGGATGATGTTGTCCGCAGACTCGCGATCCGCAATATGCGAGCATCGCTCGCTCCTGCAAGTGTGTAGCGGTTATTCATGAAAACCCCGGTTTGGTTCCCCCAGAGTTTCTTCTCCCGCACCCTGTGGCTGGTGCTGATTGTCGTCCTGTTTTCCAAGGCGCTGACCCTGGTTTATCTGTTGATGAACGAAGACGTGCTGGTGGACCGTCAATACAGCCACGGCGTCGCCCTGACGCTGCGCGCCTATTGGGCGGCCGATGAAAACAACCGCGACAAGATTGCCGAAGCCGCGACCCTGATCCGGGTGGTGGGCACCGGTGTGCCGGAAGGCGAGCAACACTGGCCCTACAGCGAGATCTATCAGCGGCAGATGCAGGCCGAACTCGGTGCCGACACCGAGGTGCGATTGCGCATGCACTCGCCGCCGGCGCTGTGGGTCCGGGCGCCGAGCCTGGGCGATGGCTGGCTGAAAGTGCCGCTGTATCCGCATCCTTTGCGCGGCCAGAAAATCTGGAACGTGCTCGGCTGGTTCCTTGCCATTGGCTTGCTGTCCACCGCCTCGGCGTGGATCTTCGTCAGTCAGCTCAATCAACCGTTGAAGCGCCTGGTCTATGCCGCCCGCCAACTTGGCCAGGGCCGCAGCGTGCGCCTGCCGATCAGCGACACGCCGAGCGAGATGACCGAGGTGTACCGCGCGTTCAACCAGATGGCCGAAGACGTCGAACAGGCTGGCCGCGAGCGCGAGCTGATGCTGGCCGGGGTGTCCCATGACCTGCGAACACCGCTGACTCGTTTGCGCTTGTCACTGGAACTGATGGGTGACCACAGCGACCTGACGGACGACATGGTCCGCGACATCGAGGACATGGACGCGATTCTCGACCAGTTCCTCGCGTTCATCCGCGATGGCCGTGATGAATCGGTGGAAGAGGTGGACTTGAGCGATCTGGTCCGCGAAGTCGCCGCGCCGTTTAACCAGAATGAAGAGAAAGTACGCTTGCGTCTGGAGCCGATTCAGCCGTTTCCGCTGCGTCGCGTGTCCATGAAACGGTTGCTGAACAACCTGATCGGCAATGCGCTGCATCACGCTGGCAGCGGTGTTGAGGTGGCGGCTTATGTGTCCGGGGATGTCAGCGCCCCGTATGTGGTGCTGAGCGTCATGGACCGTGGGGCGGGGATTGATCCGTCGGAGCTGGAGGCGATCTTCAACCCGTTTACCCGTGGGGATCGTGCTCGCGGTGGCAAAGGAACCGGGTTGGGGTTGGCGATCGTGAAGCGGATTGCTTCGATGCATGGTGGGAATGTTGAGTTGCGCAATCGTACTGGCGGTGGGCTGGAAGCGCGGGTGCGGTTGCCGCTTGGATTGATGTTGCCTCGGGATGCGGTTTAACAACTGAAATCTTCAGTGGGGCTGATGGCCCTTTCGCGGGCAAGTCGAATCGTCGCACCGCTCGCTCCTACAGTGATCACAAATCCATGTAGGAGCGAGGCTTGCCCGCGAAGGCGGCATCACTGCCGCCACATATTCAGAATCAGCCCTTACCTTTGGTCCGAGTCATATTCGGCCCACCATTCTTCTCAAGATGCTCAATGATGATCCCCGCCACATTCTTCCCGGTGGTGGTTTCAATCCCCTCCAGCCCCGGCGATGAATTCACTTCCATCACCAACGGCCCGTGATTCGAACGCAGAATATCCACACCCGCCACCGCCAGTCCCATCACCTTCGCAGCGCGTAATGCAGTCATGCGTTCTTCCGGCGTGATCTTGATCAGGCTGGCGCTGCCACCGCGATGCAGGTTGGAGCGAAACTCCCCAGGCTTGGCCTGACGCTTCATCGCCGCAATCACCTTGTCGCCGACCACGAAGCAGCGAATGTCCGCACCGCCGGCTTCCTTGATGTATTCCTGAACCATGATGTTCTGCTTGAGGCCCATGAACGCCTCGATCACCGATTCCGCCGCCGTTGCGGTTTCGCACAGCACCACGCCGATGCCCTGGGTGCCTTCCAGCACTTTGATCACCAGCGGCGCGCCGTTGACCATGTCGATCAGGTCGGGAATGTCATCCGGGGAGTGGGCAAACCCGGTGACCGGCAAACCGATCCCTCGGCGCGAGAGCAATTGCAGCGAACGCAGTTTGTCCCGCGAGCGGGCAATGGCCACCGATTCGTTAAGCGGGAACACCCCCATCATTTCAAACTGACGCAGTACCGCGCAGCCATAGAACGTTACCGATGCACCGATCCTCGGGATCACCGCGTCGAAACCTTCCAGCGGCTTGCCGCGGTAGTGGATCTGCGGTTTGTGGCTGGCAATGTTCATGTAGGCGCGCAGGGTGTCGATCACCACCATTTCATGGCCACGCTCGGTACCGGCTTCGACCAGACGACGAGTGGAATACAGACGCGGGTTCCGCGACAGCACAGCGATCTTCATGCAACACCTGTGGAGGAGGTAGATACCGGGAACACCGGCTTGTCTTGTACATACTTAATGCCCGGATTGACCACCAGTTGGCCGTCGATCAGGGCTTTGGAACCGAGTAGCAGGCGATAACGCATGGACTTGCGGCAGGCGAGGGTGAACTCGACGGGCCAGACCCGATCACCGAGGGCCAGGGTGGTGCTGACCACGTAACGCTTCTGCGCCTGGCCGTTGGAGCTCTTGATGGATTTCATCGTCACCAGCGGTGCTTCACAGCGTCGGTGTCGCAACTGCACTACCGTGCCCAGGTGCGCGGTGAAGCGCACCCACTGTTCGCCGTCGCGCTCGAACGGCTCGATGTCAGTGGCATGCAGGCTGGAGGTGCTGGCACCGGTGTCGATTTTTGCCCGCAGGCCCGCAACTCCCAAACCCGGGAGCGCCACCCACTCGCGCAGACCGACAACGGTCAAATGGTCAAATGTCTTCAAAGGTACTCAACCGGTGGATACCGCTGGGGCCGCACGCGGCCGGATTCGCGGTATTCACGCAGAATAATGGTTAAAAGGCGACAGATATCTACAGCCCGGAATTCCACCCCTGCAAGCGAGGTGTGGCGTGCGCATTGTAGTACGGGTCGGTGGAAATCCTGGCACGACAGAAACGGTAGTACAGTTCACCAATATTTCAGAATGAGGAAATTCCATGGCACAAAAAAGCGAAGAGGACGACAAGGTCCGTCTCGATAAGTGGTTGTGGGCCGCGCGTTTTTATAAAACACGTGCCTTGGCGAAAGCGGCGATTGAAAGTGGCAAGGTGCATTGCCGGGGTGAGCGTTGCAAGCCGGGCAAAGAGCCGCGGATCGGCGACGAGTTTCAGATTCGCGCAGGGTTCGAGGAGCGTACGGTGGTGGTCCAGGCGTTATCGATCGTGCGCCGTGGTGCGCCGGAAGCTCAGACGTTGTACGCCGAAACTGAAGCCAGCATCGCCAAGCGCGAAGCGGCTGCGGCGATGCGCAAGGCGGGCTCGCTGGGCGTGAGCACCGACGGCAAGCCGAGCAAGAAGCAGCGGCGGGATCTGTTTAAATTTCGTGGGAGCAGCAACGACGAGTGAGGCTGTTGTTTCTGCGTTGTCTGGGCTGACGTCTTCGCGGGCAAGCCTCGCTCCCACAAGGAATACGCATTTCAATGTGGGAGCGAGCCTGCTCGCGATCGAGTGCGCAGCACTCGCCAGCCATCCCCGGATTCAGGCGCTACGCACCACACTTATCCGACCAGCAGTATCCCCCAGACCACCGCATCGAACGAACGCAGACTTGCAATTACCCGAATGCGCAGCCATATCGGGAGAATCGCCACCGGCGAATCGAGTGGATGGAAAGCCACTCGTCGAAAATCACACACAGCCTCTGACCTGTAGGCCATAACCAGAAGGCCAGCAGCACCCGCGGCACGAAATTGCACAGCGCCACCGGCAGACGTTCCACCTTGCTTGGAACAAAACCGGATTGTTCATAAAATGCCTCCCTTGGCTGAACAGTGCGCACCAAAACGGTGCTACAGAGGCGCGATTTTCTCGTTTGTAACCTTTTTATCATTTACTTCAGATACCCAAACCTATGACCGATCTACCGGATACCGACTACACCCAACGCTTCATCTTCGATGACAGCGACACCCGCGGCGAGCTGGTTTCGTTGGAGCGCAGCTACGCCGAGGTCCTTGCCAAACACCCGTATCCGGAGCCGGTCGCGCAACTGCTTGGCGAACTGATGGCCGCCGCGTCGTTGCTGGTCGGCACCTTGAAGTTTGATGGTCTGCTGATTCTTCAGGCGCGGTCCGACGGCCCGATCCCGTTGCTGATGATCGAATGCTCCAGCGAACGTGACATCCGTGGTCTGGCCCGTTACGAGGCCGACCAGATCGCCCCCGACGCCACCCTCGCCGACCTGATGCCCAACGGCGTATTGGCGCTGACCGTCGACCCGACCGTGGGCCAGCGTTATCAGGGCATCGTCGACCTGGATGGCGAAACCCTGTCGGAGTGCTTCACTAACTACTTCGTGATGTCGCAACAGGTGGGCACACGTTTCTGGCTGTACGCCGATGGCCGTCGCGCCCGTGGCCTGTTGCTGCAGCAACTGCCCGCCGACCGCCTGAAAGACGAAGAAGAACGCGCCGCCAGTTGGCAGCACATCACCGCGATGGCCAGCACCCTGAACGCCGATGAATTGCTCGGTCTGGACAACGAAACCGTGCTCCATCGCCTCTACCACGAAGAGCAGGTCCGGCTGTTCGATGTGCAGAAATTGCGCTTCCGTTGCAGCTGCTCGCGCGAACGTTCTGCCAATGCTCTGGTCAGTTTGGGTCTGGAAGATGCGCAGAGCCTGGTCGTCGAACACGGTGGCAACATCGAGGTCGACTGTCAGTTCTGCAATGAACGTTACCTGTTCGACGCCGCCGATATCGTTCAATTATTCGCCGGTGCGGGCGTCGAGACGCCGTCAGATACCCGTCACTAAAACGGTTCAGCGCAGGTAAATTCACTGGAAAGTGCCGGAATAACGCCGTTACGACGGGAGGGCCCTACTTTTTTTGGGCGTTTCTGGCATAATCCGGCCCACTTTTTTCGCGGTAGTAGTGCACGACTTTCTACTACAAAACGTTTGGAGCACTCGGCCACTGGCCGACGGGGAACCTCATGACGCAAGCCAATAACGCCGTGTACACCGATCTGAGTGTTGATGATCTGGTTAAAGAAGCCCTGAATCGCGGTGAAGGCGAGCTTGCCGATACCGGCGCGCTGGTTGTTCGCACCGGTCACCGTACCGGTCGCTCGCCAGTCGATCGTTTCATCGTTGAAGAGCCGACCACCCAGGCCGCTATCGCCTGGGGCCCGATCAACCGCAAGTTCCCGGCCGACAAGTTCGATGCCCTGTGGGCTCGCGTCGAGGCCTTCAACAACGCGCAAGATCATTTCGTTTCCCACGTGCATGTAGGCGCGGCCGAAGATCACTACCTGGCCGTGAAGATGACCACCCAGACTGCCTGGCAGAACCTGTTCGGTCGTTGCCTGTTCATCAACCCGGCCCAGTACAACCCGGCGGGTCGTGCTGAGTGGCAAGTGCTCAACGTTGCCAACTTCGAGTGCGTGCCAGAGCGTGACGGCACCAACTCCGACGGTTGCGTGATCATCAACTTCGCACAGAAAAAAGTGCTGATCGCCGGCATGCGTTACGCCGGTGAAATGAAGAAAGCCATGTTCTCGGTGCAGAACTTCCTGCTGCCGGCCGCTGACGTACTGCCGATGCACTGCGCCGCCAACATCGGCGAAGCGGGCGACGTGACCCTGTTCTTCGGCCTGTCCGGCACCGGTAAAACCACCCTGTCGGCCGACGAAAGCCGTTACCTGATCGGTGACGACGAACACGGCTGGGGCGAAGGCGTTGTCTTCAACATCGAAGGCGGTTGCTATGCCAAGTGCATCGACCTGTCCGAGAAGAACGAGCCTGTCATCTGGAAAGCCATCAAGCACGGCGCAGTCCTGGAAAACGTCGTGATCGACGACGCCAAGCACGCCGACTACGCCGATGTCAGCCTGACCCAGAACAGCCGCGCCGCCTACCCGCTGGAGCACGTTGCCAAGCGTTCCGAGAAAAACCTCGGTGGCGAGCCAAACGCTGTGATCTTCCTGACCTGCGACCTGACCGGCGTTCTGCCACCAGTGTCGATCCTCAGCGAAGAACAAGCGGCCTACCACTTCCTGTCCGGCTACACCGCACTGGTGGGCTCGACCGAAATGGGTTCCGGCAGCGGCATCAAGTCGACCTTCTCCACCTGCTTCGGCGCACCGTTCTTCCCGCGTCCGGCCGGCGAATACGCAGAACTGCTGATCAAGCGCATCCGCGGCTTCGGGTCCAAGGTCTACCTGGTCAACACCGGCTGGACCGGCGGCGGCTACGGCGTCGGCAAACGCTTCAACATCCCGACCACTCGCGGCGTCATCGCAGCGATCCAGAGCGGCGCGTTGATCGGTGCTGAAACCGAACACCTCGACACCATCAACCTCGACGTGCCACTGGCCGTACCGGGCGTTGAGACTGGCCTGTTGAACCCACGTAACACCTGGGCTGACAAGGCTGCTTACGATGAAGCGGCTAAAGCACTGGCCGGGTTGTTTGTTGAGAACTTCAAGAAGTTCGAAGTGAGCGACGCGATCAAGGCTGCTGGGCCGAAGTTGTAAGATTGGTTTGATGTAATGAAAAAGCCGCCCTTTGGGGCGGCTTTTTTGTGGGTAACGAATATCACACGACCTGTAGGAGCCGGCTTGCTGGCGATGGTCGTTAACGATAACGCGTGCTGTCTGGATAAACGCAGCGTACTTGAGTTTATCGTCGGAACGCCGCCCGCAGACAAGCCGGCTCCTACAGGTCGTGCGTTATCCAGGATTCCGTAAGGTGCCTTTTTTGTGAGGGCGGCTCAGGTTTTCAGGTGCAAAACGAACGCGCCCACCAACACCAGAACCACGCCAAGCACCTGTAACTTTGCCAGCCTTTCCTTGAAAAATACGTATCCCAGAATCGCCGCGATTCCTCCGGACAGTGTGCTGATCACCGTTACCACCGAAACCGATCCTGCCACCGCGCCCCAGGCGAACGAAGAAAACCCACCCAGGTTCATCAAACTGGCACCGGTCAGCGTCATGCAGTTTTTCAGCGGTGGAATTTTCAGTCCGTCCTTGATCCTCAGAACGATAACCACCAGCACGATCAGACCAACCAAATAAGCGAGCCAAAGCATCGTTACCGGACCAAGGACCGGAAGCACGAAGTGGCCTTGCAGCCAGAAACTGGTGCCGTAAAAAACGGCGGCCAGCAGCGCATAGGCAATCGAGCTACTGGCTTGAGTGGTGTGTGGGATTTTCGAGTCGGAATGGATGCTGGAGAGAATCACCCCGATCACGCACAGAGCAATGCAAAGCAGCTGAATCAGGCTGATCTGCTCACCTCCGGCCCAGGACAGCAACGTTGTTACAACGCCATAAGAAGTTACCAGAGGCGCAACGATGGACGCTTTGCCGAGGGCAAAGGCTTTGGACAACGCGAGGGCACCAGACACCGTCAGCACGGCGGCGACAATGCCAATCAGCCAGATATTGAGTGATGCCGACATCGACTTAAGGATGAACGCGGGGAAGGCGACCAACAGCAGGCTCATGATGCTGAACCCCAGCGCCTGACCGAAATACACGGCGCGCTTTACGCCCACTGCGCGGGCATTCAAACCCACCAGAAAATCCGTGCCGCCCCACAGTAAGGCGGCGAGTAAACCCATCAGTACGTCCACGCTATGTCCTTATAGGCTGCGGACGTTAGAGGTTTCCCAGCGTCCGAGTATCCGAGTGTTATGCCTTGCGCGACTTCAAAAAACTAAACTCCTGAAAGCCGGAATGCAGGCGCCATATTGTCCTGCTCACGCCTCGACAATCCCAGTGCATTGGCCAGAATTGACCATTGGCTAACTACCTCCTGGAAGCTCTCAATAATTTCTTCCGCATCTGCTCGACTTACCCGGAAGTACTCAGCCACTTCGCGAGCGAGCTCAAGATCCAGCGCGTTGTCGGCATCTGTGATGTTGAGTTTCAGCCCATCGGCGTGTGCCACAGGGTTCATATCGTAGGCATCAGAGAGGCGCCACCCCCGGCCGGGATCAAGGATAAAGCCGTGGTTGCGCAGATGGTCGTCAGTATTGGAAACAAGGATGTTGAACACGATACGAGACCACAACTCGCGAAGGTCCGCATTGGTTTCCGAGCCGTGCTCCATGAGCACTTCTGCTAACTCAAGATAGCTGGCACCGACCGATGCATCGTCACCGTCAACGCGGTCGGTCATGGTCATGGCTGATGCAAAATGCAGTCGGCCACCCTGTTCTGTACGGTCGAAACGCTTGACCATGAAACAGTGGTGATCGCTCGCGAAGCGGCGTGCAGTGCCGGTCGCAACCCGCAAGCCACAATGACTTGCCAAGGCATTGACCACCATTTCCCAACCGCCGACGTCATAGTCGTCGCGAGTGCTCGGAAACTTGGCGATCCACAAATGACCACGCTCGTCGGCAACGCTGGCCTTGGGTCTGGCGCCCCCTAGTGAGCCACCGGGTGCTATCAGCATCCTCAGCCATTCGCGCCCATCCGGAGACGTGTTGTCCGGATCGCTTTCCAAGGCGCGGCTTGCTTCCTCCAATGCGCGTAATTCGACGAAAGGAGGGGCAGCCAAACCATCGCGATCATCCAGAAAGTTGCCTTCATCATTTAGCTTGTAGCGGATAGCTCCGACCCGATAGAGGTCATGGACGCCAAGAAGGAAATCCGATTCGTACAGTTTGGTGCCTTGAGGCGCAAACCCTTCACGGATGTCTCGCTCCAGGCGCCGCTTCATTAACAATTGGCCCCATCGATCAGGGCTTGAGTCGGCAAAAACGCCAAACCGGGTCTGATGCTGGCCGGGAAATTGTCGGCCTTCGAAGAGCCTGATGCGCGGATCCAGCGATGTGAAGTTCAATTCGGGATCGGCTAGTGCTGCGGTGTCGTACTCAAACTCGAATACGTTGCTGGAGCGAGCCTTTCTGGCATGGAGGAACCCAAGGCGCCTTGGGCCATTCAAGGACTCCCAATCGGCATACACCGCGATCCGTGTCATTTTTTACCCGTCGCAGGTTTAGGTTTTTTCTTGGTTAATAAACTGGATAAAGAGTGAGTGTTAAAAGGGAATTCAGCAGCAAGCTCCGATTTTGAGGTGGGACTATCTGATGCCCTCGTCTCCCTGTCGCGAATAGGTGGCGATGTCTTTGCGGGAGTCACACTGCGTACTCGTGGGTATTTATTGACTGTGATGTTTGCTCCTGGGATCAATTGAGCGTCTTGCAGTTGGCGGCCCAGCTCATCCACTGCGGCGAGCTTGCTCAAGTCTTTCTCCAGACCCAGCACCTGCATCACTGATAAATAGGCGCCTATCGTCACACCTGATCCACCTGATTCCAGAGAGCGCAGCGTCGTCAGGGACATGCCAGCCCTCTCGGCGACTTGCTTGGCTGTCAGCTTGCGGCGCAGCCGAGCGAGTTTCAGTCGTTCCCCAAACTCGGAGAGTAGCTTGGCTGCTGCGGGCAGTAGTGGCGCTGTTTTCTTTGCCATGTGCCATTATTCCTTCGTTTTTCAGGCTTAACTGCCAGAATAATAGCACTTGTTGGTTGTTGTGCTGGTCTTGCCTACAGGGACTTCTCTCGGTTGGCGCTATATGATTTGGATTTGCTCGTTCACCGTAACAAGCATTATTCCAGCTTAAATCTAGATAAACAGCCAGAATATTGCCACTTATGCTCGGTGATGACTTAGGTGCTACATGCTCTCTAGCGCCTGTGTATCCCATCGTTGCGTCTGAGTCGCTTGGTAAAGCATGCCAATGGTTAAAGGCACCTTGTCGCCACGGCCTTTGGCTCGGCGCTTGAGAAACACATCAAACCCTTCCGGCTGAAAGTAGCGATAGGCATCGTAGTCCACGAAGTCGACCCCGAACTGTTCTTCCAACGCTTCCATCAGATGCCGGGCGTCAGCGCCGTCGCAGCCTAGATCGAAGTTGATCGAGGTGGTGAGGCTGATGGTTTTGCGTTCGGGCAGGCCAATTTCTTCGTGCAGCAGCTGCATGAGCAGGTGCATGGTGTGGTTGTCGGGGAAGTTGGGGGCGAGGTTCATAGTGGTTGCCCCTTATTGGCCTGAGTCATACCGATATCCTTGGAATTTTCTTTGGCTTGCAACGCATCAATGTGGGATTCGCGGGAAGGCTGACGCTTACGCCGTAAGATCTCGTCCATCTGTTGCACGCTTTCCATCAGCTCATCAAAAAATTTGCTCATGGTTATCTCCGGTGTTCGATGGCGGCATTCAGCGCTGTTTGACCGTTCTCACGCAGAGCATGAGAACGATCTGTTCACTCGACGTCAGGCAGGGGCTTTCCAGCCCATCATGCGTTGTTGGGCGACTTTGAGCAGGTCGCAGCCGTCCTGGGTCAGAAGGTAGAGCGCGTGGGTGATGTGGGGGATGTCTTCTAGATCGCCTTGCTCGAAGGTTTGGCAATGCAGGGTTCGGAGCAACTCACTGGAGGCTCGGATGCGCTGGAGGGCGGCTTCGAGGATGTCTTGCGGGTTGGCTTCTGTGTCGATGATCAGGGGTGGGGAATCGGTGAGGTTGGTTTGGAGTGGGCGGTAGCGATCGGTGAGCGGGTTCCATGTGTTTTTCATTTTATTCATCCTCAAATGCATCATGCAAAACCGCCATCATCGTGACCAAGCGATGGGAGGCGGACTGTGTTCGGGTTGGTCAACCGGTGAGGATATACGCATAACCCGGCACGCCCGAAGGCGTCCCAAACACAGCCACCATATAGGGTGCAGACACAGAGGTGCCGGCAGCATACAACGGAGGCTGATGCGTTATCCATTCGGGTGACCAAGCCCGAGTCGCTGATTTGCAGCGACGGTCCGACTATAGGTGCGAGCCACCGGTTGGCGATAGGCGACAAGGTGTCTTGTGTTGTAGGACCGGGATGAAGCTTTGATAGGGCGTTGCCTACGGAGTTATCTCCAGCTGAAGTTTTTAGTCAGGTTCACCGCGTTATCGTTCTTCGCGGGCAAGCCTCGCTCCTACAGAGGGGCTGGGGGCATTAGCCGGCGGTGAGCTTTGGGAGGCGTTGGCGGGCGATGTCGAGGAGTTCGTTGCCGTCCTGGGTCAGCAGGTAGAGGGCGTTGACGATGTTGGGGATGTCGCTTGCATCTGCTTGTTTGAAGCACAGGCAATACAGGGTTTCGAGCAGGTCGCTGGCGGCGTGGATGCGTTGGCGGGCGGCGTCGAGGATTTCGTGTGGGTCGGCCTCGGTGTCGATGACCAGGACCGGGGTGTCGCTGTAGCTGCTTTTGAGGGGGCGGTAGCGGTCTTGCATCGGGGGCAGTCCTTTGGGAAGTCGAGCAGGCCGACACACTGTTTCAGCCGCGCCGAAAACTATGAAGGGGACGGCGGGCTGCGGCAATACAGCCGCAATCGACAGAATGTGTAGGGGATTTACTGGTCTTCGGGCATTGGCCCTACGTGATTCCCGAGGTTTTTTTCACCGAAACCCCTACTGGTGAAATTTCCTACGTGTTTATCAGGCGCGACGCAGTAAACCTCTGTATGGTGCGCGCCAGAATCTGTAGGGCATTTCGAAAATGCCTGGTTAGGCACTTAAAGGGAATTAGGTATGCAGTGGCTACGTATGGCCTCGGTTTTGTTGTTGTGGGCGGGTGTTTGTCGTTTGACGGGCGCGGCCGACGCTGGCAGTTCGATGATGCTGGCCAACATGGCCCGCACCGGTTGGCCGGATGCCCTCACCACGCAGGCGAACATGGACACCGCGTCCCGTGCGGAGGTGTTGATGTTCGGCAAGGCGTTGCTGGCCAGCGAATCGCTGGACGAACAGGGGCTGAAACAGCGTCTGGGCGTGCAGGCATTGAAGCTCAAGTCTGTGCGACAAGTGCGTGACGGGTTGTGGGATCGGTTGCTGACCACCTACCGCAACGCCAGTCAGAACTGCGACGGCGAACCGTTCTGCCCGCGTGTACGAAGCGTCGCTGATTTGCGTCAGTTGGCGGCGGCGTTCACCGGCGAAATCAGCCCGGCCCATGCGGTGTGGGCGAGCAAGAGCCAGGTGTTTCATGAGCAGATGTTGAATGAACAGCTGCGGGTGGCGGTGTTGGTGCCCTGAGCTCGTCAGTGTTTTTGTGGTGATCTTGCTGGCCTCTTCGTCGGAACGCCGCCCGGAGCAAGCCCGCTCCCACAGGGGACTTGGGTCGTACACAAAATCCGGGTTCACTGACGATCAACTGTGGGAGCGGCGGTGCGACGATTCGACTTGCTCGCGAAAGCGATCTGTCAGCCACTACAGTCCTCAAACCCAGCAATCCCCCTGCGCCATCCGCTGTATCATCCCGTATCGTTTTTGCCCCCGACCTTTTCTCGACTCGCTGCGATCACCGGCTAGGCTTTGGGCTTCGCAGCGGTCAACGGAGTGACAGCTTATGCACAACACCCTGGAACAGGTTTTCGGTTATCCACAGTTTCGACCCGGCCAGGAGGCGGTGGTCAGCGCGGTGATGGCCGGGCGCTCGGCGGCGGCGATTTTCCCCACGGGTTCAGGCAAGTCCCTGTGTTACCAGATGTCGGCGGTGTTGCTGCCGCACCTGACGCTGGTGGTCTCGCCGCTGCTCGCGTTGATGCAGGATCAATTGGCGTTTCTGCAGCGCCATGGCATTTCGGCAGGCAGTATCGATTCGGCTCAAAGCCGCGATGACGCCGGTGACGTGATGGCCCGCGCCAAGTCCGGCGAATTGAAGATTCTGATGATTTCCGTGGAGCGCCTGAAGAACGAGCGCTTCCGCAATTTCTTGCAGCAAGTGCCCATCTCGCTGCTGGTGGTGGACGAGGCGCATTGCATCTCGGAGTGGGGCCATAACTTCCGACCCGACTACCTCAAACTTCCGGATTACCAGCGTCAGTTCAACATTCCTCAAGCGTTGTTGCTGACCGCCACCGCGACCCCGAAAGTGATCGCGGACATGGAGGCGAAATTCGCCATTGCGCCGCAAGACGTGGTGACCACCGGTTTCTACCGGCCGAACCTCAACTTGTTGGTGGAACCGGTGCGCGGTCAGGACAAACGCCGACGCTTGGTCGAATGGATGAGCGAGCGTCCGGACCAGCCGAGCATCGTCTACGTCACGCTGCAGAAAACCGCTGAACACATCGCCGAACACTTGGATCGCAACGGTATTCAGGCCGAGGCCTATCACGCCGGTTTACCCCACGAACAACGCGAAGCCATTCAGAAACGATTCATGGGCGGCCAGTCCAATTGCATCGTCGCCACCATCGCCTTCGGCATGGGCATCGACAAGAGTGACATCCGCAACGTGGTGCATTTCGACCTGCCCAAATCCATCGAAAACTACAGCCAGGAAATCGGTCGCGCCGGGCGTGACGGGCAGCCATCGGACTGCCTGGTACTGGCCAACCGCGACAGCCTCAACGTGCTGGAAAATTTCGTCTACGGCGACACGCCGGAGCTGGAAGGCATCCGTCATGTGCTCGACGAATTGCAAGCCGCCGTGCCCGAGGGGCATTGGGAATTTCTGCTAGGGCCGTTGGCCGATCAGAGCAACATTCGCCAGTTGCCGCTCAAGACCTTGCTGGTGCAATTGGAGCTGCGCGGGATCATCGCCCCGCGTTACGCCTATTACGCTGAATATCGCTTCAAGTATTTGCTGGAGCCGGAAGACTTGCTCGCCCGCTTCGAGGGCGAGCGCAGGGATTTCGTCGCGGCCATCATCCAGACCTCCAACCGTGCGCGGACCTGGGCGACGGTGAACTTCGATGCGCTGTACGAGCAGCATCAAGCCGAGCGCAATCGGGTGGTCAAGGCGCTGGATTACTTCCAGGAAAAGGGTTGGGTCGAGCTGGAAAGCAAGCAGATGACCGAGGTCTACAGCCTGCTGCAAACGGAGTTCGATATTCAGGCGCTGAGTGCCGAACTGCATGATTGTTTCACCCGGCACGAACGCACCGAGATTGCGCGGATTCACGCCATGCTGGACCTGTTCGCCACTGACCACTGCCTGGGTAATCGCCTGGCCGAATACTTCGGTGACGAAAACTCGCCGCAGCAGTGCGGGCATTGTTCGGTGTGTCACGGGCACGTGGCGCGGCTGCCCGCACCGCCGGAGTTGCCGACGCTTGTGGATAAAAACTTCGAGGCCCTGTGTGGTGGTTTTATCCACAGGCACGAGCAGCACACCGGCAGCATTCCTCCCGCTGAGCGGGTGACACGGTTTCTGTGCGGGATCAGTGTGCCGCTGTTCACCAAGCTCAAGGCTCGGTCGATTCCGGGGTTTGCGGCGCTGGAAGAGTATCCGTATGGCGAAGTACGGACTTGGGTTGAGCAACACCTCTCAGGCTGACCCGTACCCCTGTAGGAGCCGGCTTGCTGGCGATTAGGCCATCAGCCATTGCGATGACCTTGAGGACGCCTTCGCGGGCAAGTCGAATCGTCGCACCGCTCGCTCCTACAGGGATGTCAGTGTCTGGCGGACGTGCATCCATCCGCTGAATGTCCCCCATCACAGGAATAAATTTCAAAAAAGCCGGGTGGCTGACTATGGTGGGGTCTGTCTTTGGATCGCCAATAAGAGAACAACCATGAGCCAGACACCGTTCAACATTCAGCGCGCTGCCGTCATCGGTGCGGGTACCATGGGCCGTGGCATTGTCATGTGCCTGGCGAATGCCGGGGTGCCGGTGCAGTGGGTCGATAACAATCCGCAGATGCTTGAGCAGGCACTGGCCACCGTGGCTGAGACCTACGCGCACAACGTGCGGCAGGGACGGATTGATCAGGCTGAAGCGGATGCGCGCATTGCACGGGTCACGGCGGCTGCCGATTACGCAGCGATCCGCGAGGTCGATCTGGTGATCGAGGCGGTTTACGAAAACCTCGAGCTCAAGCAGAGAATCTTCCGCGAGCTGGATGGCCTGCTCAAGCCCGAAGCCATATTGGCCAGCAACACGTCGGCGCTGGATATCGACGCCATTGCCGCCGCCACCCGCCGCCCGAAACAAGTCCTGGGCCTGCACTTCTTCAGCCCGGCGCACATCATGAAACTGCTGGAAATCGTTCGTGGCGCACAGACTTCACCGGCGGTGCTGGAAGCCGCGCTGGACCTGGGCAAGCGCATGGGCAAGGTCAGCGTGGTGTCGGGCAACTGCGAGGGCTTCATTGGCAACCGCATGCTCAAAACCTACGTGCTGGAAGCACGCAAGATGCTGCTTGAAGGCGCTTACCCCTATCAGGTGGATGCGGCGTTGCAGGGGTTCGGTTTCGCCATGGGGCCGTTCCGCATGTACGACGTGGTTGGTATCGACCTCGAATGGCGGGCGCGGGAGCTGGCGGGCAAGGGGCAGGATGCGCCACAGGTTCAAGTGGATAACCGTCTGTGCGAACTGGGCCGTTTCGGGCAGAAGAGTGGCAACGGCTATTACCACTACGAAGCGGGCAGTCGCCAGGCTGAGCACGATGTGCAGGTGGATGCGCTGGTGCTGAAGGTCAGCGAAGGATTGGGTTTCCAGCGTCGCGAGATCGGGCCTGAGGAGATTCTGGAGCGCTGCTTGCTGGCACTGGTCAACGAGGGGGCGAAGATTCTTCAGGAGGGGATTGCGGCGTCGGCGCATGACATCGATCTGGTGTACCTCAATGGTTATGGTTTTCCGGCGGACAAGGGCGGGCCGATGGCCTGGGCGGATCAGCAGGGGTTGGCGGATATTCATCAGCGGCTACTGCAGCTGGAAACCAAACAGGGTGACCACTGGCAGCCGGCGCGGTTGATTGGGGAGTTGGCGGCGGTAGGCAAGGGGTTTGGTGATAGGTGATTTATGTGGCGCCTGCAATGGCGCCTTCGCGAGCAGGCTCGCTCCCACAGTTTATTTTCTGTGAACACAGAGTTTGTGGACGACCGAGATCCCTTGTGGGAGCGAGACCGGCTTGCCGGCGATGAACGATAACGCGGTTTCCGCCTTAAACTCGCAATCCAACTCTAGGAATCGACCCTGATGTCCAACCCCATGCCCCAACGCACCGACTATCCGCACTTCCAGCCCATCACCACGCGCTGGCACGACAACGATGCCTACGGTCACGTCAACAACGTCACCTACTACAGCTTCTTCGACACGGCGGTGAACACCTACTTGATCGAAGTCGGCGGCCTGGATATTCATGACGGCGAAGTCGTGGGTTTTGTGGTGAGTTCGGCTTGCGATTATTTTGCTTCAATCGCTTTCCCCGACCGGATCGAGATCGGTTTGCGCGTGGGTAAGTTGGGCAACAGCTCGGTGCAATACGAATTGGCGGTGTTCAAGGCCGGTGAAGACGAAGCCTGCGCCGCGGGGCGTTTCGTGCATGTGTTTGTGGATCGGGTGTCGAATCAGCCCGTGGCGATTCCTGCCGGGTTGCGCGGTGCGCTGGAGCGATTGGTGGTTTGAGGGGCAAAAAAAATCGCAGCCCTTGGGCTGCGATTTTTTTGATCTACCGGTAAACGAGGCGATTCAAGCCTCAGTCGTGATAGCGATGTTTGTGCTTGCGGTGGCCATAAGCATGGCCGCGACCCGGATGGTCATCCCGGTAATAGCGACGATCACCATGACCGCGATAGGAACGACGATCATCGTCATCATCATCGCTTTTGTTGCCCATGTAGTTACCCAGCGCGCCACCGGCGCCGCCGCCTGCTGCGGAGCCGATCAGGCTGCCGGTGGTGCCGCCCATGCTGCGGCCGACCACGTTACCGCCTGCTGCGCCCAACGCACCGCCAATGGCCGCTTCGCCACGGCTGCGTTTGTCTGCGCCGACTGCGCTACCACCCGCGCCGCCCAGGGCTGCGCCAATGGTTGAACCTGTGTTGCCGCCTAGCGATTGACCGACGACCGAGCCCAAAACCCCGCCCAATGCGCCGCCCACACCTGCTTCGGTGGTGCCTCCGGCAGAAGCGAAGCCACTGACCAGGCCAAGGGACAACAAGAGAATCGAGGAGAACTTCATTTGAGGAACCTCAAGGGGATGACGGCGCGATCCTGAGGCTGTGTCGTAAGGCTGACAATCGAAATCCGACGAGTAACACGACTTCAGCACATTTCTATAAGTTACTGTTTTTTAGCTGGAACTTAAGTGTTTTTCGCCGGTCTTTAGTTACTTCGGAATGGCCGTTTTTGTGAAAAAACGGCCTTTTTTGTGGGCGATTGGAAAGTAATCGGGCGGTGCGGATACAGGTGTAGTCGTGTCGGATGCCTTCGCGGGCAAGCCTCGCTCCTACAGGTTTTGCAGTGACCGTGAGATCACTACTGATCTGTAGGAGCGAGGCTTGCCCGCGAAGAGGCCAGACCTGCTGCCGAGTTAAGCAGACTTCGCCAAAATCAACCCGATCTCACTCGCCGCTTCCAACCGGATCGCCACAAACTTCGACGTCGGCGTATGGCTGCCATCCCCAGTGCTCTCCAGCGGCACCAGCGGATTCACTTCCGGATAGTACGCCGCCGCTTGCCCCGCAGGAATATCAAACGCCAGCAGTGTGAAGCCTTTCACCCGACGCTCACGGCCATCGTCCCAGATCGAAACGATGTCAGCCTTCTGCCCCGGTTTGAACCCCAGTCGAATAATATCCGCCTCGTTCACAAACAACACATCGCGCTGACCTTTCACGCCGCGATAACGGTCGTCGAGGCCATAAATGGTGGTGTTGTACTGATCGTGGGAGCGCATCGACTGCATGATCAGGTCCGGCAACACGCCTGTGGAGCGCGTGCGCTCGTGCACCAGATCCTTGGGCAGGACGTTCGCACGGAAATTCGCCCGGCCCGACGCGGTGTTCCAGCGACGGGAACCGGCACTGTTGCCGAGGTAGAAGCCGCCCGGATTCTTGATCTTCTCGTTGAAGTCCTTGAAGCCCGGAATCGTATCGGCAATCAGGTCACGGATGCGCGAGTAATCGGCCACCAGCCAGTTCCAGTCCACCGGTTTGCTGCCCAGGGTCGCAGCGGCGATACCGGCGATGATCGCAGGCTCGGAGCGCATCTGGTTCGACAACGCCTGCAACTGGCCGTTGGAGGCGTGGACCATGCTGAACGAATCTTCCACGGTCACCGCTTGCGGGCCTTCGGTCTGGATATCGATGTCGGTGCGGCCCAGGCACGGCAGGATCAGTGCTTCCTTGCCGTGAGCCAAATGGCTGCGGTTGAGCTTGGTGCTGATCTGTACGGTCAGGTCGCAGTTGCTCAGAGCCTGGAAGGTGCGCGTGCTGTCCGGAGTGGCCTGGGCGAAGTTACCGCCCAGAGCGATGAACACTTTTGCACGACCTTCGGCCATGGCATGAATCGCCTCGACCACGTTATGACCGTTTTCGCGCGGCACCTTGAACTGGAAGCGACGTTCCAGGGAGTCGAGGAACGCCACCGGCGGACGCTCGTTGATGCCCATCGTGCGGTCGCCCTGCACGTTACTGTGGCCACGCACCGGGCACAGGCCGGCACCGGGGCGGCCAATGTTGCCGCGCAGCAGCATCAGGTTGGCGATTTCCTGGATGGTCGCAACCGAATGGCGATGTTGGGTGATACCCATCGCCCAGCACATGATCACGTTCTTGCCTTTGGCATACATGCGCGCTGCTTGCTCGATTTCCACGAGCGTCAGGCCGGACTGCTCGACGATCTGCTCCCACGGCGTATCGTCGACGGTGCCCAGGTACTCCAGCACGTTGACACTGTGTTCATTGAGGAAGTCGTGGTCGAACACGGCAGGCTCACCGGCTTTCTGCGCGTCGCGCTCCCATTGCAGCAGGAATTTCGCCATGCCGCGCAGTACCGCCATGTCGCCGCCCAAGGCCGGACGGAAATAGGCGGTGTTGGTCGGTTTGTCGCCGTTGGTGAGCATTTCGATCGGGTGTTGCGGGTGCTGGAAACGTTCCAGGCCGCGTTCTTTGAGCGGGTTGATGCACACCACCTGCGCGCCGCGCTTCACGGCTTCGCGCAGCGGTTCGAGCATCCGTGGGTGGTTGGTGCCGGGGTTCTGGCCCCAGACGAAAATCGCATCGGCGTGTTCGAAGTCGTCGAAGGTCACGGTGCCTTTACCGACGCCAACGCTCTGCGCCAACGCGACACCGCTGGCCTCGTGGCACATGTTCGAACAGTCGGGGAAATTATTGGTGCCATAGGCGCGCACGAACAATTGATAGAGGAAAGCCGCTTCGTTGCTGGCACGTCCCGAGGTGTAGAACTCGGCTTGGTCCGGGCTCGACAAACCGCGCAGATGTTTGGCGATCAGGGTGAAGGCCTCATCCCAGCTGATCGGTTGGTAGCGATCGGTTTCGGCGTTGTAGCGCATCGGCTCGGTCAGGCGCCCCTGATATTCAAGCCAGTAATCGCTTTGTTCCAGCAGCGAGGTGACGCTGTGTTTGGCGAAGAATGCCGGGTTGACGGCCCGTTTGGTCGCTTCCCAGTTCACCGCTTTGGCGCCGTTCTCGCAGAACATCACCATGCCCTTTTCCGGCGAATCGCCCCAGGCGCAACCCGGGCAGTCGAAGCCGCCGTTCTGGTTGGTCTTGAGCATGATGCGCAGGTTTTTCAGCGCGTTGTCGCTGGTCAACCAGGCCTGGGCGACGCTGATCAGTGCGCCCCAGCCACCGGCTGGGCCCTTGTAGGGCTTATAGCGGGGGACAGGTTTCTGGTCGGCTTGACGGTGTTGACTCACGCTTGATTCTCCAAAGCCGGGCTGTAGACCCGCGGCGCATTCTTCTGTGGCAGATGGATAAGGTTCAGGTTGTGACGACGGGCCCATTGCACGGCAAGGCCCGTGGGCGACGACAGGCTGACCAGGGTCTGGATGCCTGCGCGCAGTACTTTCTGGATCAATTCGAGGCTGCAACGACTGGTGACAATCGCCAGGCCGCCAGTGGTCGGGATCTTTTGCCGGATCAGCCCGCCAATCAGCTTGTCGAGCGCGTTGTGCCGGCCAATGTCCTCGCGGCCCAGCAGCAATTCGCCATGAGCGTTCATGAACACCGCCGCATGCACCGCGCCGCAATGCTGGCCGAGTGGCTGGAACGCGCCGATACGCTGGCGCAAACCGTCGAGCCATTCGGCGGGCGGCAGTGGCGCACCGGGTAACACCTTGAGGTCTGGCAGAGCCTGTTCGACCGCTTCCACGCCGCAGAGGCCGCAACCGCTGGTGCCGGCCAGTTGCCGACGCTGTTGCTTGAGGTTCCAGAAGGCGCGGTTGGCGATGGTCACTTGCGCGTACTGCGCCGACCCCGAACCGCTCAGTTGCAGGTCATAAATGTCGGAGGCGTCTTCGATGATGCCGCTGCCGAGGCTGAAACCGACGATGAAGTCTTCCAGGTCCGTCGGCGTCACCAGCATCACTGCCTGACTGATACCGTTATAGGCAATCGCCAACGCGACTTCCTCGGCGAGCGCGGTGCTGGCCGATTCGGTGTATTGAAAATCGCTGTAACTGTACGTTTGGCTGGCGGCGGGCGCGGGCGCTTCGAGGGCTGGCGCCGCGCAAACAGGACGCTTGGCGTTCATGGGGGCATCACCGACGGTTTAGTCAGCTTTAAGCCTATGCGCGACAAGTTGTCGCGTCTAATCGCTATTACTGATCTGCCGATAGATGGCGTCGATCAAGAGCTTGTCATTGATTGTTGATAGATCGCGAAACAGGCCTCCGCCAACGCCGAGCGCGGTGCGCTGCGCCGCATGATCAGCCCCAGCCGGCCGAGGGTCTGGGCGTTTTCGATCGGTTGCAGGCGCAGATGGTCTGTCAGGTTTTCCAGGCCGCCTTCGAGCGGCATCACGGCGCAACACAATCCACCATGAACAGCTTGTAACAGTTGATGCACGGCATCGGTTTGCAACAACGGCTGCGGAGTAAGGCCGCGGCTGTGGAAATTGTGGTCGATGGACTGGCGGAAATGCATGCCGCTGGTGAGCATGCCCAGCGGCAATTCGATCAGCGACTCCCAGCTCAGCGGCGCCTCGCCGAACGTGAAGAAGCGCTGGTCGTAGAGCAGGCCCATGCGCGTTTCGCTGAACGCCAGGGAATCGAAACGTTCGGCGTCCAGACGCTCCAGGTACGACACGCCAAGATCCAGGCGATTGTTCGCCAGTTGTTCGAGGATCTGTTCGGAGCTCAGCGCCGAGAGTTCGAAGCGCAGGTTCGGGTGTTCGCCGTGCAAGCGTTGCAGCAGCGGCAGCGGGTCGAAACTCGACAACGGCACCACGCCCAGCCGCAGCGTACCGACCAGGTTACCGCGACAGGCGGCGGCTTCGGCCTGCAAGCCGTCGTAGGCCGCGAGCACCGTGCGCGCCCACGCCAGCACCCGTTCGCCCGGCGCGGTGAAGCCTTCGAAGCGCTGGCCACGGTTGACCAACGGTAACTCGAGTTCTTCTTCAAGGCTGCGCAGGCGCATTGACAGGGTCGGCTGAGTGACGTGACAACGTGCAGCGGCCTGGCCGAAATGCCGGGTTTCGTCGAGGGCGATGAGGAATTTCAGCTGCTTGATGTCCATCTTCGCTCCAGGGCGCGGGTAGGCCGGGATTCTAGCGCCTGGGGGCAAGCGGCGTCATTGGTCGGGTAGGAACCGGGTGTTGCAACCTTGGTCTAGGCTTTTGCGTCTGGAACCAAAAACCAAGGAGAGTGCACCATGAGTATTTTTAGCTTTGTGAAGGAAGCAGGCGAAAAGCTTATCGATTTGCTGACGCCGGGTAACGCCAATGCCAGCGAGCAGTTGAAGGAACACATCAGCAAGGTCGGCCTGGGCAATCCGAATGTGCAGGCGACGGTAGAGGGCGACAAAGTCACGGTGACCGGTGAGGTGGCGACCCAGGAAGAGAAAGAAAAAATCCTGCTGGCCGTGGGCAATATCGCCGGGGTTGGTAGCGTGGATGATCAGATTACGGTGACCGGGCCTGTGGTCGTCGCCGCGAAATTTGTCACGGTTGTGAAGGGCGACACCCTCAGCGCGATTTCATTGCGCGTGTATGGCGATGCCAACAAGTATCAAAAAATCTTCGAAGCCAACAAGCCGATGCTCAAGGATGTGAACAAGATTTATCCGGGGCAGTCGTTGCGGATTCCTGAGTAGGGCGCAAGACCGCGTTATGGCCTTCGCGGGCAAGTCGAATCGTCGCACCGCTCGCTCCTACAGGTTAGGTGTCGTTCGTGAACGATGCGATAACCTGTAGGAGCGAGCGGTGCGACGATTCGACTTGCCCGCGAAAGGCGCGACTCGGTCTAAAGCCCCGCTATCAGCTCACGATAATCAACCACCGCCGCAAACTCCGCCGTGTCCTTCGGCCCCTTGCGGCTGTCCGGCTCCTTCACCGCCAACAAATGCGCCACGCCAAAATCCCGCGCACTGCGCAGGATCGACAACGTATCGTCGATAAACAGGCTGCGCGCCGGATCAAAACCGATATCCGCCTGCAATGCCTGCCAGAACTGCGGATTCTCTTTGGGAAAACCGTAATCATGCGAGCTGATCAATCGCTCGAAATACGGCGCCAGTTCAATTCGTTCCAGTTTCAGTGACAGCGAATCCCGGTGTGCATTGGTGATCATCACCACCCGCTTGCCGGCCTGCTTGATCGCCTCCAGAAACGTATCCGCGTCCGGGCGCAACGCGATCAGGTGTGCGGTTTCAAGTTTCAGCTCGCGCACCGGCAGCTTCAGTTCGGCGCTCCAGAAATCCAGGCAATACCACTGCAACTGACCGGCATGGCGTTCAAACAGCGGCTGCAATTCCATCTCGGCCATGGCCCGGCTCACCCCGTGCAATTCGGCGTAACGCTGGGGCAGGTGTTCCAGCCAGAAATGGTTGTCGAAGTGCAGGTCCAGCAGCGTGCCGTCCATATCGAGCAGAACGGTGTCGATGTCTCGCCAGGGCAGCAGGGACATAAAAAACTTCTCCAGCGGTAAAAGAGATATCCGAGGTCAACAATCAGGATAGGCCGGGTATAGTAACGCGTTCACGCCAAGGAGCTTTTCATGCGCCAGAAACCCACCATCCTCGCCCGCGAGATCGTCGCCACCAGCCGCTTGTTCTGCGTCGAAGAGCTGAAATTGCGCTTTTCCAATGGCGTGGAGCGCACCTATGAGCGGCTGGTCGGCAAAGGCGCCGGGTATGGCGCGGTGATGATTGTGGCGATGCTCGACGCAGATCACGCGGTGCTGGTCGAGGAATATTGCGGCGGCACCGATGAATACGAGATGTCGCTGCCCAAAGGCTTGATCGAGCCGGGTGAAGACGTGCTGGCGGCGGCCGAGCGTGAGCTCAAGGAAGAAGCCGGGTATGGCGCGCGACAACTGGAACACCTCACCGAGCTGTCCTTGTCGCCGGGTTACATGAGCCAGAAAATTCAGGTGGTGCTGGCCACCGATCTGTACGAAGAGCGGCTTGAAGGCGACGAGCCTGAACCGATGCGCGTGGACAAGATCAACCTGCGAGAGTTGTCGGCCCTGGCCCAGAACCCGAAATTCACCGAGGGCCGTGCCTTGGCGGCGCTGTACCTGACCCGAGATTTGCTGACCCAGCGCGGAGTGTTCCTGCCATGATTTTCCCTCATCCATTGATGGCGCCGGTGATTGAACTGGCATTGAAGGCTGGCGACGCGATCCTGCCGTTCTGGCGCACCGGCACGACCGTGACCGCCAAGGCCGACGATTCACCGGTCACCGCTGCCGACCTGGCCGCTCATCATCTGATTCTGGCCGGGCTGACCGCGCTGGACCCGAGCATCCCGGTGTTGTCTGAAGAAGACGCCAATATCCCGCAGAGCGTGCGTGCCGGCTGGCAGCGCTGGTGGTTGGTCGATCCGCTGGACGGCACCAAGGAATTCATCTCCGGCAGCGAAGAATTCACCGTCAACATTGCGTTGATCGAGCAGGGGCGAGTGGTGTTTGGCGTGGTGTCGATGCCGACCAATGGACGCTTCTACGTCGGTGGTGCCGGTCTGGGCGCTTGGCGTGGTGATAAGGACGCCGAGCCGCTGCCGATTCAGGTTCGCACCGTGCCCGCACCGGGCGAGGCCTTCACGGTCGTCGCCAGCCGTCGGCATTCGAGCCCTGAGCAAGAGCGCTTGCTCGCCGGATTGAGCGACAGCCTGGGTGAGCTGCAACTGGCCAACATCGGCAGTTCGCTGAAGTTTTGTTTGTTGGCGGAAGGGGCGGCGGATTGTTACCCGCGTCTGGCGCCGACTTCGCAGTGGGATACGGCGGCGGCCCAGGGTGTGCTGGAAGGGGCGGGCGGTGAAGTGCTGGAGTTGAGCGGCGTGCCGTTCAGCTATCCGGCGCGGGAGTCTTTGCGGAACGCGTTTTTCCTGGCGCTGCCTGCAAAGGCTGCCTGGCGTGAAAAGTTGCTGGAACTGGCACGCGGCTAAGACCTTTCTTTGTGGGAGCGAGCCTGCTCGCGATGGCGGCGGGTCAGGCAACTACGATGTTGGCTGGACGGCCGCCATCGCGAGCAGGCTCGCTCCCACAGGTTTTGTGGCGTTCCGATTTACCGGTGCAGGACGTACTGCCCGGCAAACCTCACGGCGTCATCATCGCTATCGGCATTCACAATCCGCGAATGCAGCGTCAACCGCGCTCTTCCATAGCGCTGATACATCGCCAAAAACTTCTTCCATACCGCCGCACTCGGCGCCTGGCAAATCGCGGTCGCGTCCATGGTCACCGGCAGTGGATAGCTGATTTGCCCTTCGTGAATCACGATGTGCCCGTCTTCAATGCCTTCTTCGCGCAAACGCAAATGCAGCCAGCCCCAACCCGCCAGTACCGCACCGCAGTACAGACTGCCGCCGAACATGGTGCTCTTGTGATTGACGTTGGCCTCCAGCGGCAAGTGCAGGCGCAGTTGCTGGTCGTGCCAGTCGAGCACTTTGATGCCCATGGCTTGCGTCAGGGGAATGTCGTGGTGGAGGACTGATTCCAGGTGACGACTGTCGCGGCTCATGCAGGGCCCCTTGTTTGAAGTGATGACGGATTCAATCGAGTTCGTCGGTGTGGCTACTGGCGCCGCTGTCGGCGAAGTTGAGGCCGTGCTTGCGCAGTTTGTCATGCAAGGTTTTGCGCGGAATGCCGAGGGCTTCGGCGAGACTGCGCACCGAGCTGTGAGAGCGCGCCAGTTCGGCGGCAATCAGCGTTTTCTCGAAGTTTTCCACCTGCTCGCTCAAGCCACCGCTGACCGCTTCAACCGTTGGGCCCGCCGTGCCATCCGGCGCGTTGTTGTCCAGCGCCAGTTCAAGGCCCAGGGCAAAACGCTCGGCGGCGTTTTGCAACTCCCGCACGTTGCCCGGCCAGGTGTGACGAAGCAGCAGCGCCCGTTGCCCCGGTTGCAGTTCGTGGGGCGGCAAGCCATGGCGAGCACTGGCTTCATCGGCAAAGTGCTGGAACAGCATCAGCGCATCTTCACCGCGTTCGCGCAGCGGCGGAATGCGCAGCGGGGCGACGTTCAGGCGGTAATACAAGTCGGCGCGGAAGCGGCCCTGATCGGCAGCCTGGCGCAGGTCTTCCTTGGTCGCGGCGATGATTCGGATGTCCAGCGGGATCAACTGATTGCCGCCCAGACGCTCGACTACACGTTCTTGCAGCAAGCGCAGCAATTTCACCTGCACGTCCAGGCTCATGCTTTCGATTTCATCGAGGAAAACCGTGCCGCCGCTGGCGAATTCGAACTTGCCGATACGGCGCTTCTGCGCACCGGTAAACGCGCCCGGCTCGTGACCGAACAACTCGCTTTCCACCACGGATTCGGCCAGGGCCCCGGCGTTGATCGCCACGAACGGGCCGTTACGCCGGTTCGACAAATCGTGCAGCGCCCGCGCCACGACTTCTTTGCCGGCGCCGGTTTCGCCGAGGATCAGCACATCGGCCTTGGTCGCCGCCAGTGCGCCGATCTGCTCGCGCAGACGCAGCATTGGTGCCGATTGCCCGACCAGTCTTGTGCTCAGTTCATTGCGGTCGCTGAGGGCCAGACGCAAGCTGCGGTTGTCCAGCACCAGTCGGCGCAGGGCCAGCGCGCGGCGCACGCTGTCGAGCAAGGCGTCGCTGGCGAAGGGTTTTTCCAGAAAGTCATAAGCCCCGGCACGCATGGCTTGCACCGCCAGCGGCACGTCGCCGTGACCGGTGATCAGCAGCACCGGCAGTTCCGGGTCCTGGGCGTGCAGTTCAGTCAGCAGTTCGAGACCGTCCATGCCGGGCATGCGGATATCGCTGACCACCACGCCCGGCCAGTCGCGCTCCAGTTGCCCGGCCAGGCCCTTGGCTTCGGCGAGCGGCAGGATTTTCAGGCCGGCCAGATCCAGCGTCTGGCTCAGGGCCTGGCGCAGATGGGGATCATCGTCGATCAGCACGACCTGGATGCGGTTGTCGATGGTCATGCACTTCGGTCCTCGGACGGTTGCAGGCTCACGCCCGGTGCGCCTGCGCGCAGTTTCAGGGTAATCAGGGCGCCGCCTTCCTTGTGGTTGGCGAACGACAGTTCACCGCCGAAGGCGCGCATCAGGGTTTCGCAAATCGCCAGCCCCAGACCGAGCCCCTGGGTGCGGGTCTTGGTGGTGTAGAAGGGCTCGCTGGCGCGGCCAAGGGCTTCCATGCAAAAGCCGGGGCCGTTGTCGCGAATGTACAGATTGACGCCGTCGGCGGTGGATTGGGCACTCAACCAGAGTTTACGCGGCGGGCCTTTTTCCGTCAGCGCGTCCAGTGCGTTGGCCAGCAGGTTGCCGAGCACCTGGCGCAGACGGGTTTCCCCGGCCTCGACCCACAGCGTGGCGGCGGGCAAATCGCGGATCAGCTCGACTTCCATGCTCCGCCGACGCTTGGCCAACAGCGCCAGCGCGTCGTCGAGTGCCGGTTGTAGCGCGACGCTTTCCGGCGCGTGGCGATCACGCCGGGCAAAGGCACGCAGGTGCGCGATGATCGAAGCCATGCGGCCGGTCAGTTCGCTGATCAGTTTGAGGTTGCCGCGCGCATCGTCGGTGCGCTGATGATCGAGCAGCACTTCGGCGTTTTCCGCGTAGCTGCGGATGGCGGCCAGCGGTTGATTCAGTTCATGGCTGATGCTTGCCGACATGGTCCCGAGCGCCGACAGCTTGCCGGCCTGCACCAGGTCATCCTGGGCGCGTACCAGTTCCTGCTGGGCGTGTTCGCGCTCCAGCACTTCCTGTTTCAGTCGGCGGTTCAGGCCTTCAAGGTCGCTGGTTCGTTCAGCGACCCGGCCTTCCAGTTCGCGCCGGGCCTTGGCTTCGAAGGCGATCCGTTCAAGGTAGTGACGGCGCCGTTGCATCATCAGGCCGAGCAGCAGCATCAACACCAGCAGCGTCGCGCCGCCGATGGCGACCACCGTGCGCACCGGGCGATCAATCAAGGTGCGCGGTGCAAGAATGCTGACGCTCCAGCCGGTTTCGTCGATCTGCCGGGTTTGGGTCAGCCAGGCGTCGGGATTGAGATTCAACGGCTTCGGGTCGCGGGTTGGATAGGGTTGAATCGCGGTGATTGCCTCGCGCTCGCCCTCGCCCAGTGGCCGGGTCGCGCGGAATCGCCATTCTGCCCGCGAGGTGAGGATGACTACGCCGTTGTGGTCGGTGACCAGCAGTTGTTCCGGGGTTTTACCCCAAAGGCTTTCGGTGTGGTCCAGGTCGACCTTGACCACCAGCACGCCGAGGATTTTTTCACCGTCGCGCACGGCCGCCGCAAAGAAGTAACCGCGTTTGGCCGAGGTGGTGCCCAGCCCGAAAAACCGCCCGAGACGCCCGGCCATGGCTTCGCTGAAGTACGGGCGAAACGAAAAATTCCGGCCGACGAAGCTGTCGTGTTTGTCCCAGTTGGACGCCGCGAGGGTCTTGCCGGTGGTGTCCATCAGGTACATGACTTCGGCACCGGTCTGCGCGCTGATGTTCTTCAGCAGGCGGTTGGCATTGCCTTGGGTCACACCGTCGTCGGGGGCCCCGAGCGTGGCGCGCAGGGCCGGCAGGTCGCCGAGGATCTGCGGCAGCACTTCGTAACGGTGCAGGGTGCCCAGCAGGTTGGCGACGTACAGGTCGAGGGTCTGCCGGTTCTGCCCGGCCAGTTCGCTGCGGTAGTAACGCTCGGCCAGATGCTCCAGCGGCCACAGCAACGGCGCCAGGCACAGCGCCAGCAGGGCGAGGCTACGCCAACGGGGTCTGCGGGGGAGGGTCGGAGTCATGAGCATCAGGCGCCTGAGGGTACAGGCGCATTATGCCTAGGCTTGCCCGGCAAGACACTCGCGCAGCGCGGTTTGCCAGTCTGGCTGACTGACGCCCCATTCGCGGAGCAGCCGACTGCAATCGAGGCGCGAGTTCAACGGTCGGGCGGCAGGCGTCGGGTATTCGCTGGAAGGGATGGGCAACAGGTGTGCGCAAGGCTTGCCCTGTTTGCGCAGCGCTTCTCCGATGGCCTGGGCGAAACCGAACCATGAGGTTTCACCTTGAGCGGTCAGGTGATAAGTGCCCCAGGCGCCCCGCTCACCGGCCTGCCAGCGCTCGATCAGCGCGAGGGTGCTGTTGGCGATCGTGCCGGCCCAGGTGGGCGCGCCGATCTGATCGGCAACGATGCGCAACTCGGGTTTTTCTTGCAGCAGACGCTGCATCGTCAGCAGGAAATTGCTGCCACTGGCCGAGTAGACCCAACTGGTCCGCAGAATCAGATGCATGCCCCCCACCGCCGTGATGGCTTGTTCGCCAGCCAGTTTGCTCTGGCCGTAGACCCCCAGCGGCTTGGGCGCGTCGGCTTCGTTGTAAGGCTCGCCCTTGCTGCCGTCGAACACATAATCGGTGGAGTAGTGAATCAGCGGGATGCCCAGCGCCAGTGCTTCTTCGGCCAGAATTCCCGGGCCCGTCGCGTTGATGGCGAACGCCAGCTCAGGTTCGCTTTCTGCCCGATCGACCGCCGTGTGAGCGGCGGCGTTGATGATCAGGTCGGGACGAACGCGCCGGACCTGCTGACGAATCTGCTCCGGTTGAGCCAGATCGAGTTGATCGCGCCCCAGCACCATGAGTTCATCAGCCGCGCTCAAGCGACGCTGCAGTTCGCGTGCGACCTGGCCGTGCTGGCCAATGATGAGAATTCGCAAAGGGATTTTCATGGAAGCAGTTCAGATTCCTGCCAGCTTTTACCGTGTTGGTCCTTTTCTGACAGTTGAGGCGCTTCTTCCAGTTCCCAGTCGATGGCCAGTGTCGGATCGTCCCAGCGAATGCAGCGATCTGACGCCGGGTCGTAATAGTCGGTGGTTTTGTAGAGAAACTCGGCGTACTCGCTGAGTACCAGGAAGCCATGGGCGAAGCCTTCCGGTATCCACAACTGACGATTGTTCTGTGCGGACAAACGCACACTGGCCCAGCGTCCGAAGTTTGGCGAACTGCGGCGGACATCAAGGGCCACATCGAGTACTTCCCCCGCAGTCACCCGAACCAGCTTGCCCTGGGTGTGTTGCACCTGATAGTGCATGCCACGCAGCACGCCTTTTCGCGAACGCGAGTGGTTGTCTTGAACGAACGCTTTCTTGAGGCCGGTGGCGTTTTCAAACTCACGGACATTGAAGCTTTCATAGAAAAACCCACGTTCGTCACCAAAGACCTTCGGCTCGATAATCAGCACACCTGGTAACTGGGTGGGGGTGACTTTCATTACGCTTCTCCGGCAATCGTATAGAGATACTGGCCATAACCGGTCTTGCCGAAATACTTCGCTCGCTCAAGCAAGTGCTCGCGATCGATCCAGCCATTCATGTAGGCAATTTCTTCGAGACAGGCCACTTTCAGTCCCTGGCGGTGCTCGATGGTTTGCACGTATTGCGACGCTTCAAGCAGGCTGTCGTGAGTGCCGGTGTCGAGCCAGGCGAAACCGCGGGTAAAGCGCTCGACCTGAAGTTTGCCGCGTTGCAGATAGGCGTTGTTCACATCGGTGATTTCCAGCTCGCCGCGCGGTGACGGTTTGACGGCCTTGGCAATGCGGATAACGTCGTTATCGTAGAAATACAGCCCGGTGACCGCATAGCTGGACTTTGGCTTGAGCGGTTTTTCTTCGATCGAGATGGCGCGGCCTTCTGCGTCGAAGTCGATCACGCCAAAGCGCTCCGGGTCCTTGACCCAATAGCCGAATACCGTCGCGCCGCTGGTTTGCTGCGCCGCTCTTTGCAACTGGCCACCGAAGTGCTGACCGTGGAAGATGTTGTCACCGAGGATCAGGCACACCGGGTCGTCGCCGATGAATTCCTCACCAATCAGAAACGCCTGGGCCAGGCCATCCGGCGTAGGCTGTTCGGCGTAGCTGAAATGGACGCCGAACTGACTGCCGTCACCCAGCAGGTTGCGGTACTGCGGCAGATCCTGCGGGGTGGAAATCACCAGGATTTCCTTGATGCCAGCCAGCATCAACACCGAGATCGGGTAGTAGATCATCGGCTTGTCGTAGATCGGCAACAGCTGTTTGGAAACGCCTAGCGTGATCGGGTGCAGGCGCGTGCCCGACCCTCCAGCCAACACAATTCCTTTCATCATGCGAGTAACTCCTTGATATCGGTGTAGCCTAGTCGTTCACCCTGATAACTGCCATCTTGAACGCGGCGGCACCATTCCAGGTTTTCCAGATACCACTGAACGGTTTTGCGCAGGCCGGTTTCGAAGGTCTCTTCCGGCACCCAACCCAGGTCGCGCTCGATTTTTCCGGCATCGATCGCGTAACGCAGATCGTGCCCGGGGCGGTCCTGGACGAAGGTGATCAAGTCGGCATATCGGGTAACACCGGCTGGTTTGACCGGGGCAAGTTCTTCGAGCAGGGCACAGATGCTGCGCACCACGTCGATGTTCGTTTGTTCGTTGTGTCCGCCAATGTTGTACGTCTCGCCGACGACACCTTCGGTGACTACTTTGAGCAACGCTCGTGCGTGATCCTCGACGAACAGCCAGTCGCGGATCTGCAGGCCGTTTCCGTAGACCGGCAGCGGTTTGCCGGCCAGCGCGTTGAGAATCACCAGCGGAATCAATTTTTCGGGGAAGTGGAACGGGCCATAGTTGTTCGAGCAGTTGGTCAGCAATACCGGCAGCCCGTAGGTGCGCTGCCATGCGCGGACGAGGTGGTCCGAGGCCGCTTTGCTGGCGGAGTACGGCGAGCTTGGCGCGTACGAAGTCGTTTCGGTGAACAGATCATCGACACCGTGCAGGTCGCCGTAGACTTCGTCGGTGGAGATATGGTGGAAGCGGAAGGCGCTTTTTTCCGGCTCGGCCAGCGTGTGCCAGTAGGCGCGAGTGGCTTCCAGCAGGCTGTAGGTGCCGACGATATTGGTTTGAATGAAGTCCGAAGGCCCATCGATGGAGCGGTCGACATGGGACTCAGCCGCCAGGTGCATGATGGCGTGTGGCTGGAAACGTGTCAGTACGGCGCTCACGGTGGCTTGGTCGACAATATCGGCCTGCACGAACTCGTAGCGAGTGTCGGTGGCAATGCTGGTCAGCGATTCGAGATTGCCCGCATAGGTCAGTTTGTCCAGGTTGAGCACTTCATGCTCGGTGTGCCGAATCAGCTGGCGAACCAGGGCAGAGCCGATGAAACCGGCGCCGCCGGTGATAAGAATACGCATGTGGGCCAGCCTTTTTTTCCGTCAGACGATATAGCGAAGATCATAGCTTGTCGGCAGGAGAGTGGTGGTGCAAGAGGGTTGTGTCTGCAATTTGGGTTTTGTGGCGTAAACAGGGGGTTGATTATCGACCGATGCGGTGGCGATATAAGCGCCTAATAAAATTTCAGGGGTTGTTGTATGCCGCTCGCCACGTTGATTCATCGCGCCAGTTTGCCCAGCCCGCAAGTGTCTGCGGAGCAAGCGCTTGAGCTGCTCGAGGGGCATTACGGGCTGAGCGCAAAGCTGCAGGCGCTCGGCAGCCAGCAAGACCTCAACTTCCGCGTTGACAGTAAGCATGGGCGTTTCGTCCTGAAAATCTGCCGGGGCGACTATTCGGTGCTGGAGCTGCAAGCCCAGCATGCCGGGCTCAAGCATCTGGCCGAACACTCCGGTGTGCCGGTGCCGCGAGTGATCACCGCGCAAAGCGGCGCCGACCTGCTGTCACTGGAAATCGACGGGCAAGCGGTGCACGTACGCCTGCTCGAATACATCGAGGGCCAGTCGCTTACACATCTCGATCATCTGCCCGGATCCGTGGTGGCCGGTTTCGGCCGGCTCTGCGGCGAAATGGACCTGGCGCTGGCCGCTTTCGATCATGCGGGCCTTGAGCGCACCCTTCAGTGGGACGCCCGCCACGCGAATGCGTTGATCGCGCATTTGCTGCCGGTGATTGAAGATGACCGACAACGCGCGTTGATCGCCAAAGTGGCCGAACAGGCCGAGCGGCATTTGCAGCCGCTGGTGGACAAGTTGCCGGTACAGGCCATTCACATGGATATCACCGACGACAACGCGGTCTGGCAGCGCGATGCACAACGCCAGTGGCAATTGCAGGGCGTGATCGATTTCGGCGATCTGGTCCGCACGTGGCGCATTACCGACCTGTCGGTGACCTGCGCGGCGCTGCTGCACCATGCCGGTGGCGATCCGTTCTACATTTTGCCGGCGGTTCAGGCTTATCACGCGGTCAATCCGTTGCAACACGAAGAGCTGCTGGCGCTGTGGCCATTGATCGTTGCGCGGGCGGCGGTGCTGGTGCTCAGCGGCGAGCAGCAGGTCAGCATCGACCCGGGTAATGCCTACAGTCGCGACAACCTGACCCATGAGTGGGAGATTTTCCGCGTGGCCACGTCGGTGCCGTTGGCGTTGATGGAAGCGGCGATCCTCACCTCGGTCGGCCACAGCCTGCCGGACATCGGCAGCGAAGGTTTCGCACCGCTGCTGCCGAGCCTGGTCGGGCGTGAATTTGCCTTGATCGATCTGGGTGTATTGAGCCCGCATTTCGAGGCCGGTAACTGGGAACAGGAGGGGATCGATCAGCGTCTGTTGAGCGAAGCGGCTGCGGCCCACCGCTTGGCAGCGAGCCGTTACGGACAATACCGTTTGTCCCGCACCCGCCCGGACAGTGCGACGGAACCAGACACCTGCCCGTTGCATGTCGAGCTGCGGGTGCCTCATGGCACTGCGGTCGAATCGCCGTTTGCCGGGGTTGTGCATCAACCAGCGTCGGGTGTGCTGCAACTGGACGGCCCGCAGTTGAGCGTGCGGTTGTGGGGCGTGACACCGTCGCTGCACACTGGTGCGGCACTGGTCAAAGGCCAGGTGTTGGGTTCGGTCAGCGGCCCGTTGCGGGTGCAGTTGTGCCGAGGCGCGGCGCTCGATGCGCCGTTGTTTTGCACGCCTTCGCGCGCGGCCGCCTGGCAAGCGTTGTGCCCGTCGCCGGCAGCGTTGTTGGGGCTGGCGTGCGATGCCGAGGCAGAGCTCGATGCGCAGACTTTGCTGGCGCGCCGCGACGCCAGTTTCGCCCGGACCCAGAAGCACTATTACGTCGACCCGCCGCGCATCGAGCGTGGCTGGCGCAATCACTTGATCGACATGCAGGGTCGCTCCTACCTCGACATGCTCAACAACGTCGCGGTGCTTGGCCACGGTCATCCGCGCATGGCCGCGGTCGCCAGTCGTCAATGGTCGCTGCTCAACACCAACTCGCGGTTCAACTACGCAGCGGTTGCCGAGTTTTCCGAGCGCTTGCTGAAACTGTCGCCGGAGGGCATGGACCGGGTGTTCCTGGTCAACAGCGGCAGCGAGGCCAACGACCTGGCGATCCGTCTGGCGTGGGCCTACAGCGGCGGTCGCGACATCATCAGCGTGCTGGAGGCGTATCACGGCTGGACCGTGGGCGCGGACGCGGTCTCGACCTCGATCGCCGACAACCCCAAGGCCTTGAGCAGCCGTCCCGACTGGGTGCACCCGGTGACCGCGCCGAACACCTATCGCGGCGAATTCCGTGGCCCGGACAGTGCGCCGGATTATGTGCGCAGCGTCGAACACAACCTGGCGAAAATCGCCGAGCAAGGTCGCCCGCTGGCCGGTTTCATCTGCGAGCCGGTGTATGGCAATGCCGGTGGTATTTCGCTGCCGCCGGGTTACCTGAAACAGGTCTATGCAATGGTTCGTGCGCAGGGCGGCGTGTGCATCGCCGACGAAGTGCAGGTGGGTTACGGACGCATGGGCCATTTCTTCTGGGGCTTCGAAGAACAGGGCGTGGTGCCGGACATCATCACCATGGCCAAAGGCATGGGTAACGGCCAACCGCTGGGCGCGGTGATCACCCGTCGGGAAATCGCCGAAGCGCTGGAGGCCGAGGGCTACTTCTTCTCGTCGGCGGGTGGCAGCCCGGTCAGTTGCCAGATCGGCATGGCCGTTCTGGATGTGATGGAAGAGGAAAAACTCTGGGAAAACGCCCAGGTCGTGGGCGGGTATTTCAAGGAGCGTCTTGAGGCGCTGATCGACAGTCATCCGCTGGTGGGCGCGGTGCACGGTTCCGGTTTTTATCTGGGCGTCGAGTTGATCCGCAACCGTGAGACTCTGGAACCGGCAACCGAGGAAACGACGGCGCTGTGTGACCGGCTGCGGGAGCTGGGGATTTTCATGCAGCCGACCGGTGATTTCCTGAACGTCCTCAAGATCAAACCGCCGATGGTTACGTCGCGCCAGAGTGTGGATTTCTTTGTCGACATGCTGGCGAAGGTGCTCGCCGAGGGGTTGTAAACGCATAACCCCTGTGGGAGCGGGCTTGCTCGCGAATGCGGTGGATCAGCTGACATTTTTGTTGATTGATACACCGCATTCGCGAGCAAGCCCGCTCCCACAGGGGGATAATGATTAGTCGATTGTTATCGGGTTTTAGTGCTGTTGTTTTCGACAGAAGGAAGATTAATCGCTTTTAAAGCCGATTTTTATCGGCTATAAAGTCGCCATTGCCGCGGCGTGTCTCTTCACGCCCGGCGCTTCCCTTTCTGTCATCGGTCGATGCCAAACTCGACCCACAGCACTTGCCCGGAGATGATTCATGAGCCGTATCGTTACCGTCGCCGCCACCCAGATGGCCTGTTCCTGGGACCTTGAAGCCAACCTCGAAACCGCTGAAAGGCTGGTCCGTGAGGCTGCGGCCAAAGGCGCGCAGATCATCCTGATCCAGGAACTGTTCGAGGCGCCGTACTTCTGCCAGAAGCCGAACCCGGATTACCTGCAACTGGCCACGACGGTTGAAGACAACGTCGCCATCAAGCATTTCCAGAAAATCGCCAAAGAACTGCAAGTAGTGCTGCCGATCAGCTTCTACGAACTGGCCGGCCGCGCACGTTTCAACAGCATTGCGATCATCGATGCCGACGGCTCCAACCTCGGGATTTATCGTAAAAGCCACATCCCGGACGGCCCTGGCTATCACGAAAAGTATTACTTCAACCCGGGCGATACCGGCTTCAAAGTCTGGAACACCCGCTACGCGAAAATCGGCGTAGGCATCTGCTGGGATCAGTGGTTCCCGGAATGCGCGCGCAGCATGGCGTTGCTGGGGGCGGAAATTCTGTTCTACCCGACCGCCATCGGCAGCGAGCCGCACGACAAGACCATCTCGTCCCGCGATCATTGGCAGCGTGTGCAACAGGGCCATGCCGGTGCCAACCTGATGCCGCTGATCGCCAGTAATCGCATCGGCAATGAGGAGCAGGACGGGTACGACATTACCTTCTACGGCTCGTCGTTCATCGCCAACCAGTTCGGCGAGAAGGTTCAGGAACTCAATAAAACCGAAGAAGGCGTATTGGTTCATCGCTTCGACCTCGACGAACTGGAGCACATTCGCAGTGCGTGGGGCTCGTTCCGTGATCGCCGCCCGAACCTATACAATGCGCTCAAAACCCTCGACGGTTCCCTGGAGTCCTGACCGCATGACCACTTTAAACAGCACCCCGCGCGCCGACGGCTTCTACATGCCCGCCGAGTGGGCGGCGCAAACCCAAACCTGGATGATCTGGCCCGAGCGTCCAGACAACTGGCGCCTGGGCGGCAAACCGGCGCAAGCCGCACACGTGGCGGTGGCCAAGGCCATCGCGCGTTTCGAACCGGTGACCGTGGCGGTGTCCGCCGGCCAATACGAAAACGCCCGGGCGCGTCTCGACGTGCCGAATATTCGTGTGGTCGAGATGTCCAGCGACGATGCCTGGGTCCGCGACACCGGCCCGACATTCGTCATCAATAACAGCGGTGAAGTCCGCGGCGTGAACTGGGATTTCAATTCGTGGGGCGGTTTTGACGGCGGGTTGTATTCGCCGTGGAACCGCGACTCGCAGGTCGGCGGCAAGATCCTCGAGATCGAGCGCAGCCCGCGTTATCGCACCGAGGGTTTTGTGCTCGAGGGCGGTTCGATTCACGTGGATGGCGAAGGCACGCTGATCACCACTGAAGAATGCCTGCTCAACCGCAATCGCAACCCGCACATGAACCGTGCGGAAATTGAAGCGATGCTCAGCGCGAATCTGGCTGTGGATAAAATCATCTGGCTGCCGGACGGTTTGTTCAACGACGAAACCGACGGCCATGTGGATAACTTCTGCTGCTACGTGCGTCCGGGCGAAGTATTGCTGGCCTGGACCGACGACCCGCAAGACCCGAATTACCCGCGCTGCCAGGCGGCGATGAAAGTGCTGGAAAGCAGCACCGACGCCAAGGGTCGCCCATTCAAGGTGCACAAGATGCCGATTCCGGGGCCGCTGTATGCGACCGAAGAAGAGTGCGCCGGTGTCGACCCGGTGGACGGAACTCAGGAGCGCAATCCGACCGTGCGTCTGGCCGGTTCCTACGTGAACTTTCTCATCGTCAACGGCGGCATCATCGCGCCAAGTTTCGACGACCCGCTGGATGGTCCGGCCAAAGAGATTTTGCAGAGCCTGTTCCCGCAACACGAAGTGGTGATGGTGCCTGGCCGCGAACTGTTACTGGGAGGCGGTAACATCCACTGCCTTACCCAACAACAGCCCGCGCCGCACAAGGAGTGAGTGGGGTTGTAACAGCTTGAGTTGATTGCTAAATCGCTCAGGCAAACGTTTTCCCCGTACGCCTCGCAGAAAGCCCGCAGCCCGTCAGGACTGCGGGCTTTTTTTGTATCCGCTCGTCGACCATCCAGACACATTGGCACAGCTCTTGTATCTCACCAGGTGTAGACAGGGAGGGGGAGGACTTCGATGTTCTGTCATAAACCTTGGATAAGTTAGCCGCTCACAAACCAGGAGAGAGCGCGGAAATGAACGCCGAAATGAATGTGGTGAGCGAGCGGGCATTGCATCCCCTGGCAGTAAAGAACAGCGATTCGCTCCAGATTCTGGCGCACTGGTTGAAGTCCAATGGAACGCGTCAGATCAGGGAACCTGATCCGCGCCGGATGATGATCGAGCGTTACCCCGCTGGTTTATTCAGCGAAGCGGAACTGGAAGCGTTGTGGGATGTGATGGAAGGATAAGAAGAAAAACAACGGATTGATAAAAGCGCTGCCGGGAGGGCGGCGCTTTTTTATGGGTGATGGTTTTGTGGGCATTACGCATAACCCCGTGTAGGAGCCGGCTTGCTGGCGATAGCGGTCGTCCGGCCAGCAAATACGTTGACTGTTACACCGCTATCGTCGGAACGCCGCCCGCAACAAGCCGGCTCCTACACGGGGCGGCGTGATGTCGGAGTCCGGGGTGTTTAGAAGCTGTAAGTCCCGGTCACCACCACGCTGCGCGGTTCACCCGGCTGAATCTGCGCCGCGCTGGTGGCCGACGAGTAATAGGTTTTGTCGCTGATGTTGTTCAGCGCCGCACGCAAATCCCAATCCTTCTGACGGAACCCGGCCAACGCATCCCAACGGCCATAACCCGGTAGCACGGTGGTGTTGAGGTTGTCGGCGTAACGCTGGCCCACCAGGGTCAAACCGGTTTCGGCGTACCAGCCCATTTCCGGTTTCCAGGTCAGGAACAGGCTGCCGTTGTGCTTGGCCACGTTGCTGATGCGCTTGCCTTCAAAGCCGTTGTTGTCCTTCTCGACCGTCGCGTCCTGAACGCCCACGCCACCGCGCACGTACCAGTTGCCGACAATCTTGCCGGTGCCGGTCAGCTCGATCCCGCGGGAACGTTGTTTACCGGTAAGCAAGGTAATGGTCGGGTTGAGCGGATCGCTGGTGCGACGGTTGTAAAGCTCCAGTTCGTAGACCGCCAGCGTGGTGCTCAGGCGATCGTCGAGCCAGTCGCTCTTCACGCCGATTTCCTTCTGCTTGGTCAGCTCGGGACTCAGGTCGTTGGTGTTGCCGGCAGCGCCAGGCGTGATGCCGATCAAGCCACCGCCCACCGGGGAAAAGGTCTTGGTCCATGACGCATAGAAGGAGTGATTCTGCAGTGGCGTCCAGACCAGTCCTACACGTGGGCTGGTGCTGTGGCTGTCGCGGTCCTCGGAAATGTCCCGCAGGTTGTTGGTCGATTCGATGTCGAAGGTGTCGTAACGCAGACCGCCCAACAGTTGCCATTCATCGTTCAGGCGCAGTTGGTCCTGCACGTACACCGCACGGCTTTCGACTTCGGTGTGGTTGTCGCTGGACACCTGCATGCGTCCGGTGTGACGCAAATTGCGATTAGGGTTGTTCAGGTTCAGCGCCGGTACGGGCCGACTGCCGGGGCCGGTCGTGGCGGCGGTGTACAGGATCGGGTCGCGGCGCTGGCTGCCGATTTCGATGCCGGTCAGCAATCGATGCTCAAGGCCAAAGGTATCGAAACCACCCTCCAGCTCAACGTTGTTAAACACGTTGCGCGTATTCAGGTCCTGCTGCCAGTGCTGGCGCGTGACCGAATTGGTCGCCGGGGTGTAGCCGATCAGGTAGGTGTTGTCGAAATCGCTGTTGAGCTTGAACACACCCAAGGTCTGACGCAGTTGCCAGTTCTCGTTGATGTCATAGCTGAGTTTTGAGCGCAGGGATTGCGACTTGTCATCGATGAAATCGTTATCGCTGCCGTAGGTCGTATCCCGTCCGACATCGGCCGGGCGTCCGTTGACACCGGGGATTCCGCGATCCGGCGTACGGTTGTAGCGGCTGTATTCGTACTGCACCAACCAGTTCAGGTCGGGTGTCAGTTGCCAGCTCATCGACGGCGCGAACAACTGGCGATTGCCGCTGACGCCATCGCGGAAACTGTTCTGATCCATGTTGCCCATGTTCAGACGCAGGCTGATGTTCTCGCTGGGGTCAGTGCTCAGGTCCGCGTAAAGGCTGCGCAGATCGTTGCTGCCACCTTGGGCTTCGATGGTCGAACGGCGGCCGAATTCCGGCAACTTGCTGACCCGGTTGACGATCCCGCCCTGGCTGCCACGGCCGTACAACACCGCCGCCGGCCCCTTGAGGACTTCGATGCGCTCGATGTTGTGCAGGTCGCGCACGTACTGGCTGTCGTCCCGAATACCGTCCAGGTAAAAGTCGTTGCTGGCGTCGAAACCGCGAATGCGCAAGCTGTCGAAGCGGGTGTCGGCGCCGCTGCTGACGTTGGGCATTCCGCTCAGCGCCGTGCCCAGATCGTTGGTCCCGTAATCGACGACGTTCGAGGTTTTTATCGAGTCGATGGCTTGTGGCACGTAGCGTACCGGCGTGGCCGTGCGGGTCGCTGTGCTGGTTTCTTTCACACGTGGATCGTCAGCCTCTGCTTCGGCGCTGATCGAAGTAGCCGGCAGGGTTGTAGGCGCGGCGTAGGTAAAACCGGCAGATAGCAAGGCAGAGAGCCCAAGACTGAAGGGCGTAAGACGAAAAGGGGCAGGCATTAAGGACGCATCCGTAGGATTTTGGGTAGTATCGTGAAGGGTGCGAATGGTAATGCTTGCTATTTACTTTCGTGAATTATTCCTGAGAAGTTCCTTTGTTTGATTGTTTCAATTTGTGTCGTATTTGTTACAGAAAGGATTTTCAGCATTCGACCGATTCATGAAACAGACTGAAAGCCATTCCGGCGTTTTTCAGAAACTGTCGCAGGGCTAACCTGCCGGCATCGATTTTCCCTACCTTTTTGCCGGAGCCTTCCCATGATCCTTCACTACATTTACGACCCGTTGTGCGGCTGGTGCTACGGCGCAAAACCACTGGTGCAAGCCGCTCAGGCCGTTCTGCCGGTGATTGCCCATGGCGGCGGCATGATGACCGGCGCCAACCGCCAGAGGGTCTCGCCACGTTTGCGTGACTACGTGATGCCCCACGACCGGCGCATCGCCGAGTACACCGGTCAGCCATTCGGCGAAGCGTATTTCGAAGGGTTGCTGCGCGATGAAACGGCGGTGTTCGATTCCGCTCCGCCGATTGCCGCCGTGCTCGCGGCTCAGCAGATCGCTGGCCGTGGGCTGGAGTTGTTGGGCCGTTTGCAGAGCGCGCATTACGTGGAAGGGCGGCGTATCGCCAATGAAGCCGTGTTGATCGAGCTCGCCAACGACATCGGCCTGGAAGCCGAAGCCTTCTTGTCAGCGTTTGAAAACGCCGACACCGATGGCCACATCAAAGCCAGCCGCGCCTTGTTGGCCAACGTCGGCGGCCATGGTTTCCCGACCTTCGCCCTGGAGCAGGATGGCCAGTTCACGTTGATCGACATCAGCCCGTGGCTCGGCAAGCCGCAAGCCGTCGTGGCATGGCTGAGTCAATCGCTTCCCGCAGACGCCGCGACATCCGAGTTTCAGGCCTGTGGCCTCACCGGCTGTGCCCACTGAATTCTCCCGGAGCCTCTCATGGATAACCTGAGCCTGATCAAAAGCACCTACGAAGGCGCCAACTCCCAGGAAAATGCGCGCAACACCGCCGCAGCCCTGGCCGATGACGCTCGCTGGACCGAAGCCGCAGGCTTTCCCTACGCCGGCACCTACGTTGGTTTTGACGCCATCGTCGAGAATGTCTTCAAGCGTCTGGCCACCGAATGGGAAGGTTTTCAGCTGAAGATCGAGGACTACGTCGCACAGGGAGACAAGGTGTTTGCCTACGGCAATTACAGCGGAGTCTACAAAGCCACCGGCCGCTCGATGAATGCTCGCGTCGCCCATTTGTGGACCATCGCCAATGGCAAAGTTACCCATTTCGAACAATTCGTCGACAGCCACACCGTGCAGCTGGCAATCGTGGACAAGTAATTTCTTAGACGATTTTCACCTAATCACAGACGATTCATGAAATTGACACATGGTTAAGGGCGCGGATAGGATTCGCCCCAACGCCTGTGGCTAACCGCCATGACTCAAAAAAATAAAAAGGCCCGCTCCGCGATTTATCGTGGGCGGGCCTTTTTGTTTTCGGGTGAAAAAAGAGTGCGATAGCGCCGTTTCAGCCGTTCGACACAGCGCGTATCAACCCGAAATAAGGAAAAGAACAAAATGTTGAATAAGCGAATCAGCCTGATCGCTCTGGGGATGTTGAGCGCGACACAGGCCATGGCTAACGACCAGGCCGAATCCAAGGGTTTTGTTGAAGACAGCAGCCTAAAAGTGCTGCTGCGCAACGCCTACATCAATCGTGACTACAAAGACGGTCGTGCGGACAAAGCCGAGTGGGGCCAAGCGGCCATCGGCACGTTCTCGTCCGGTTTCACCCAAGGCACCGTCGGTGTGGGTGTGGACGCGTTCGGTCTGTACGCACTGCGTCTGGACGGCGGCAAGGGTCGCACCGGCGCGCAAGGCATCGACTTCTTCAAGAAAGGCGACAGCGGCAACGCGGCTGACGACCTGTCGAAGGGCGGCGCAGCGGTCAAGTTCCGTCTCTCCAGCACCACGCTGACTTACGGTGACCAGATGCCGGCCTTGCCGGTGTTGAGCTACGACAACGTGCGCCTGCTGCCGGAAAGCTACACCGGCACGCTGATCACCTCCAAGGAGATCAAAGGCCTGGAACTGAACGCCGGGCGCTTCACCGCCGAATCGCGCAAAAGCGCGGAAGGCCGTGACAGCGGTGGCCTGAAGTCGATCAACGTATTGGGCGGTAGCTACCAGTTCACCGAACAGTTCAAGGCGGCGGTGTACGCGTCCGACGTTGAAGACGTGTTGAAGAAGCAATACGTGAACGCCAACTACGTGTTCCCGATCGACAAGGATCAGTCCCTGACCCTCGACTTCAACGGCTACCGCACCAAGCTGGACGATTCTTACGTCCGCGAAAGCGGTGCCACCGGCGACGACAACAAGATCTGGAGCCTGGCAGCCACCTTCGCCACCGGCCCGCACTCGTTCACCGTCGCTCACCAGCGCAGCACCGGCGACAGCAACCTGGGCTACGCCTACGGCGGCTATCAGAAGGATCAAGGTCGCGTCGGTGACGGTGGCAACACCATCTACCTGGCGAACTCCTACTGGTCCGACTTCAACGCTGAAGACGAACGCAGCTGGCAGGTCGGCTACGGTCTGGACTTCAGCACGTTCGGCGTTCCGGGCCTGAGCTACAACGTGGCTTACGTGCGCGGCGACAACATCACCACCTCCACCAGCGAAGGCGGTACCGAGCGCGAAATCTTCAACCAGTTCAAATACGTCGTGCAAAGCGGCCCGGCCAAAGACCTGAGCGTGAAACTGCGCAGCTCGATCCTGCGTGTTTCGCAGAAGTCGAGTGAGTACAACGTCAGCGGCAACGAAGTACGTGTGTTCGTCGACTACCCGATCAACATTTTCTGATGATCGGTTGCCGTATCGAGGCCTGATTAGAGGCTGAGAACGAAGAAGCCCCGACTGGTTCGGGGCTTTTTTGTGGGCGGCACGAGGCTCTAGGTCGCGGCAAGCGCATCAGGTGCTCAACGACTATCGACGCAAAATGATCAAAACGAGCATTCGCAATGATTGATTTGCGCAATTTGTAAGGGTGGCATAAGATTATTTTGACTGAATCAATCACTCTTGTGATCGGTTCAGTCAGTTTCGAGGTGAAACACGTCTTACCCCACAATTATAAAAGGAGACCCTCGTGGCCCAATTTCCTATCAAGCGCACCATAGAACGCATTCCGGGCGGCATGATGATCGTGCCCCTGCTGATCGGTTCGCTGGTCGCCACCTTCATGCCTGATACGCCCAAGTTTTTCGGCTCCTTCACCAACGCGCTGTTCACCGGAGCGTTGCCTATCCTCGCGGTGTTCTATGTGTGCATGGGCGCGAGCATCAACATCAAGGCCACGCCTTACCTGCTCAAGAAGGGCGGCACGCTGCTGATTACCAAAGTCGGCATCGCCGTGCTCATCGGTATCGTGCTCGGGCATTTCCTGGGTGAGCAGCCGATTTCGTCAGGTCTGTTCGCCGGCATCTCGACGCTGGCGGTGGTCGCCGCGATGAACGACACCAACGGCGGTTTGTACATGGCGCTGATGGGGCAGTACGGTCGCTCCGAAGATGTCGGTGCCTACTCGGTCATGTCCCTGGAGTCAGGCCCGTTCCTGACCATGGTCACCCTCGGCATCGCCGGCCTGTCGGCGTTCCCGTGGCCGACGCTGGTGGGCAGCATCCTGCCGCTGGCGCTGGGCATGTTGCTGGGCAATCTCGACCGCGACATGCGCGACTTCCTGGCCAAGGCCGTTCCGGTGATGATCCCGTTTTTCGCTTTGGCACTGGGCGCAAGTCTGGATCTGCACAACGTCTGGCAGGCTGGCTTGCTCGGTCTCGGCATGGGTGTTGCGGTGGTCGTGTTGACCGGTATTCCGCTGTTTTTCGCTGATCGTTTGACCGGTGGCACGGGCGTCGCCGGTGTCGCTGCGGCTACCACCGCCGGGAACGCCGCAGCCGTTCCTGCGCTGATCGCGGCGGCCAATCCGGTTTACGCCGAAGCGGCCAAGAGCGCGACCATATTGGTAGCCGCCTGCGTGGTGGTCACCGCGATCCTCGCGCCGATACTCACTGCAGCCGTCGCCAAGCGCGTACAAAAGCGCAACCCTGTCGTCGTCTCTGAGCAGGAGATCGAACCTCAAAAGCAGGAGGCGTTGCGATGAGGATTCTGATCATCGCCGATGATCTGTCCGGCGCGGCGGATTGCGCCATTGGTTTTGCGAGTGTCGGGCTGCAAACCGTCGTCACGCTCGATCCTCTGAATGACAAGGCCGATGCTCAGGTGATCGCTGCTGATACGGACACTCGCCGCCTCTCTGCGGCGCAGGCTGCCGAGCGCACCGTCGCTGCGTTCAAGGCGCTGCATCAGCCTGGGCAGCGGTTGTACAAGAAAATCGATTCGACCTTGCGCGGTAACTGGGCAGCGGAAGTTGCTGCCCTGCAACCCTTGGCCGGCCTGGCGATCGTTGCCCCGGCATTCCCTGCTACGGGGCGCACGTTGCGCGGCGGTCGGGTCTTCGTGAACGGTCAACCGCTGGAAACCACCGATACCTGGAAGCTCGAAAACGCTGATCGCCCAGCTGACGTAGAAGCGATGCTCATCGCCGCCGGCCTGAGTACCGCGAAGCTGGACCTCGACACTTTGCGCGGCAACGAAAATGCGCTCGCGCAGCACATCACCGAAGTCGCCCGCAGCGGCACGCAGGCCCTGATCGTCGATGCACAAATCGAAGACGATCTGCTGACCCTCGCTCGCCTGACTGCGTCGATGGATCAGCCGCTGTTCTGGATCGGTTCGGGAGGCCTGGCGCGGGAAATCGCCAGCCTTCCGGATTTCTCAGAAACACGGTTCACGGCCATCGAACCGACCGCGCAGGAAAAAAACCAGGCGCCGATTCTGATCCTCGTCGGCAGCCTGTCCGGTGTCTGCGAGCGGCAATGCGCGCTGCTCAAGGAGCGCGGCGGTGTCAGCGAATTGGTCGTCCCGCCTGAGGTCCTTCGCCAGGGCGTCGCCCATGAAGATTGGGCAACCTGGCAGGCGCGCATTGGCGAGCAACTCGATGGCTGGAGCGACCTGCTGCTGCGCATCGGTCGCGATGATGCGTTCGATCCGCAAGAGGGCGCACAACTTTCAAGCATGTTGGCCGTGCTGGTCGAACCGCACTTCGCCAAGGTCGGCGGCCTGATCGCCACCGGCGGCGAGACGGCCCGGGCCATATTGACCACTGTCGGCATCGACAGCCTGCAACTCATCACCGAAATCGAGGCCGGCGTTGCCTTCGCCCGCCCGACTGTTTCCCGGCAAGGCCATCGTCCCGGCATCGTGACCAAGGCCGGCGCGTTCGGCACCGATCACGCTTTGTATGCGGCATGGCAACACCTGAGCGACAGCGTCGATCGCTCCTCGCCCCAACGCACACGAATCCAAGGACTCGAATGAACACTATGAGCAATTACCTCCCTATCATTGGCATCACCATGGGCGACGCCTCGGGTGTCGGTCCGGAAATCGTGGTCAAGAGCCTGACTCACGACATCGTCTATCAACAATGCCGACCGCTGGTGATTGGCGATGCGCGTCGTCTCGAACAAGCCAATGTGATCGTCGGCGGCAGCGCCAAAATTCGCCGCATCAAGGACGCTTCCGAGGCACGCTACGAGACCGGCGTGATCGACTGCATCGACCTCGACCTGATCCCCGACGACCTGCCATTCGGCGAACTCTCGCCCATTGCTGGTGACGCCGCTTACCAATACATCGCTCGTGCCGTGGAGCTGGCGCAGGCCAACCAGATTGACGCGATCTGCACCGCGCCGCTGAACAAGGAAGCGCTGCACGCCGGCGGCCACAAATACCCCGGCCACACCGAAATGCTCGCGCACCTGACCAACGTCGATGAAGTTTCCATGATGCTGGTGGCACCGCAGCTGCGGGTGATTCACGTCACGACGCACATCGGCATCATCGATGCGATCCGCAAGATCGAGCCGGGCCTGGTCCAGCGCACCATCGAGCGCGGCAACGCGACGCTGATCAAGGCCGGCATCGCCCGCCCGCGCATCGGCGTGTGCGGGATCAATCCGCATGCCGGTGAAAACGGCCTGTTCGGTTATGGCGAAGAAGAAGAAAAAATCATCCCTGCGGTGAAGCTGTTGCAGGAACGCGGCCTCGATGTCACCGGCCCGCTGCCGGCCGACACCCTGTTCTTCCGCGCCGGACGCGGCGACTTCGATCTGGTGGTCGCGATGTATCACGACCAGGGCCACGGCCCGGTCAAAGTACTCGGCCTGGAAGCGGGCGTGAACGTCACCGTCGGCCTCGACGTGATCCGCACCTCGGTCGATCACGGCACCGCGTTCGACATCGCCGGCAAAGGCATCGCCGATGAGCGCAGCCTGCTCGAAGCGCTGCGCCAGGGCGCGGAACTGGCCACGCGACGGGGATGAGCCGCAGGGGCGCTGTCGTGTAAGATCGACCACCGTCCACCGTGCGAGACCCGCCATGAAAGCCTCCGAACGCCACCGCGCCATCCTCGACCTCGTACGCATCGGCGATGCCAACGTCGAGCAATTGAGCGCGGCCCTCGGGGTTTCGGAAGCCACGGTGCGACGCGACCTGACCATGCTCGCCAAACAACGGCACCTGGTGCGCACCTATGGCGGCGCCACCGCCGTGGTCGGCGTGCATGAACCGGAAGCCTCCCTCGAAGAACGCAAAACCAGCCAGTGGGAACAGAAAGACGCCATCGCCCAAGCGGCGGCGGCGCATGTCCAGGACGGCGACACCGTCCTGCTCGACGGCGGCACCACCTGCGCCGCGCTGGCCCATCACCTGTGCTCGCGACAAGACGTGCACGTGGTCACCAACAACCTGCTGGCAGTGATGACCCTGGCCAATGCGCCGGGCATTCGCCTGACCCTGATCGGCGGCGACTTGCGCGGTTCGAGCATGAGCACGTTGGGGCCGTTGGCGGAGTTGACCTTGAGCCGGTTGAGCGTCGACAAAGCCTTCCTCGGCGCGGATGGCGTGGTCGCGGAATTTGGCTTGTGCGAAGCGAGCGCGCAGCAAGCGTATCTCAAGGAATGCATCATCAAACGGGCGGCGCAGATTGTGGTGCTCGCCGACACCGACAAACTCGGCCGTGCGCGGCAACAGCACTGGACGCCGATTGAGCGGGAGTGGCGGTTGATTACCGGGGCTACCGCCGATGAAGCTGCTCTCGCACCGTTTCACGCCCTCAAGCAAATCACCGTCGAAACCGTAATCGTCGATTAAACCCCCCGAACGTGTAGGAGCCGGCTTGCCGGCGATGGCGTCTTCAAAATCGCCATCGCCAGCAAGCTGGCTCCTACAAAAAGCGATTCCCAAGACGTGTCGCAAAAAGTGAAAAATTGCGCCACGTAACAAGGCGGACTACTTCAAAAGAGGCTGAGTCCTACTGCGGAAACAGCCAGCGATAACTACTAAACAGCGCCCATCAATCGTCTACTGAGACGTTCGGAAAGCAGCGCCTGTTCCAGGTAGGAATCCACTTTTGAAGAGATTTGCTTTTGTAAATGAAGCTGCAACTCGTGAGTACAAAGACTTGCCGAGCTGGGTACAGGATGAGTTCGGGAAAGACCTGATGCGCGTGCAATACAGCGCAGATCCAGAACTGGCAATCAAGCAGATCAGTTCAGTTGGAGCGGGCGCCATTGAGTTGATCATCAACGGTAGCCCTGCATACCGCTGCATTTACATTGCAAAGTATGCGGACACCATTTTCGTCCTTCATTCGTTCGTGAAAACCACGAACAGAACAGATCGTCACGCAATGGCCGTCGCGCAAGATCGGTTGAAAGAGCTGAAAAGAGAGCTTCGGAAAATGGGGTTCAACGTCTAGCCAGCGTGAGCTTGTGAAATGACGATTTGTGGCAAGGCTCCGGCCTCGTTGGACGGCAATGTAAACGTGGTGCGCAAGCCCAGTTTATCCAGCATGTCCATCATTGCATCGATGGTGAATTTCTCGATCTTGCCAGTGGCCAGTTCTGAAATGCGTGATTGGGTAACGCCGAGCCTGGCTGCGGCCTCGCTCTGTTTGAGCCCCAGTTTTTTGATGCAGTCAGTGATGAATATCGACAACTCCATTTTCAAGGCCATTTTGCTGGCGACCTCCTCGTCATGCGTGACGTGGAATGGGCTGTCGAAGAATTGAATTGCCATGAAGCGTCACCTCTTTTTAAGCGTTATCTAAAATTTTCGATAAAAAGAGATTAGCCGATTGACGATTTTTGATCCAAGCATTTTTTCTGACTGCGCAGCACTACCCATTACACCACGTAACTAATGATGTTCCCGCCCCCACCTTTATCCCCACCCCCCAACCTCCTACATTGAGCTCCAACACCTACCCATCATCCCGATGAGCAGGTCACTGGAGATCTTCCTCATGCCTTTTGTAAGCGTACGCATTACCCGCGATGGCGTTACCTCTGAGCAGAAAGCTCAGGTGATCGCTGAAATCACTGAAACACTGGAACGCGTCCTCAAGAAGGACCCGCACCTGACCCACATCGTGATCGAAGAAGTCGACACCGATAACTGGGGTTACGCCGGGATCACTACCACCCAGTACCGCAAGCAACTGGCGGAGAAGGAGAGCAAGTCGTGACTGCGTCGGTCTCCATCGATTTCGTCTCCGACGTGGTGTGCCCTTGGTGTGCACTGGGCGCGACGGCGTTAGAGCAGGCGATCGAGAACGTGGCGGGTGAAGTCTCGGTGGAGCTGACCTACAAGCCGTTCGAGTTGAACCCGAACATGCCGCCTGAAGGCGAGAAAGCCGTCGAGCACTTGATGCGCAAATACGGGCGCACCGCTGAAGACGTCGCCGCCGGCAAAGCGATGCAGATCGCTCGCGGTGAAGCACTCGGTTTCAAGTTTGACCTGGAGAAGCGCACCCACTTCTACAACACCTTTGATGCTCACCGTCTGCTGTTGTGGGCGTTACAGGAAGGACGGCAAGTTGCACTGAAGAAGATCCTGCTACGCGGTTACTTCACCGACGGCCAGAACCCGAGTGATCGCGAGACGCTGGTTCGACTGGCAGCCGAAGCGGGGCTGGATGCAGCGGCGGCGCAAGAGGTGTTGGCGTCCGGAGCGTTCGCCAAAGAAGTGCGTGAGCTGGAAGCTTTTTACCAGCAGCACGGCATCAATTCGGTACCGGCCATGATCCTCAACGGTCGGCACCTGGTGTCCGGTTCGCAGTCGGTCGAGTACTACGAACAAATGTTGAGACAAATGGCGAAGGAACCCGCCGAAGCCTGATTACTTACTTTTCAAACCATCATTTATTAGTAGAGGTTCATCATGAGCAATTCGAAAAAAGTCATCGTTATTACTGGCGCTTCCCAAGGTCTCGGCGCCGGCATGGTTAAAGCGTTCCGTGATCTGGATTACAAAGTTGTCGCCACTTCCCGTTCGATCAAGCCATCCACCGATCCGGACATCCTCACCGTGGCCGGCGACATCGGCAACCCGGAAGTCGCTCAACAAGTGATCCGCGAAGCCATCGCACGTTTCGGCCGCGTCGACACCCTGGTCAACAACGCCGGTATCTTCGTCGCCAAACCGTTCACCCAGTACACCGCTGAAGACTACGCCAATGTGCTGTCGGTGAACCTGAATGGCTTCTTCTACATCACCCAACTCGCGATCACCGAGATGGAAAAACAAGGCAGCGGCCACGTCGTCAACATCACCACCAGCCTGGTCGACCACGCTATCGACGGCGTGCCATCGGTACTGGCTTCGCTGACCAAAGGTGGCTTGAACGCGGCAACCAAATCCCTGGCCATTGAATACGCCAAGCGCGGGATTCGGGTCAACGCGGTCTCCCCAGGCATCATCAAGACGCCGATGCACGGTGAAGAAACCCACGCAGCGCTGGGCGCTCTGCACCCGGTCGGGCACATGGGCGAGATCAGCGACATTGCTCAGGCGGTTGTTTATCTGGATAGCGCCAATTTTGTTACTGGCGAAATCCTGCATGTGGATGGTGGGCAGAGCGCGGGTCACTAAGGCCGGCTTTTCCAAACGGCGGAAACAACAAAGCCCTCGTATGAGGGCTTTGTTTTGCAGAGTCGAAAATAAATCCGACTCCTGTTTGTTGTTTTTTATGTGCCGCGTTCTAATCAATCGGGTCGAGTTGGTCTAGTGCCCGTCTCTCGGTCTGCCACATCCATGGTGATAACACTGGCGGATGCCAGTGACTCGCTTACACAACCCAGCAGGGTTTGAACGTCGACTTCCGGGTTGACGGTGTACATCGTGCAAGGCGTGCGCGGGGTGGCTTTGATGTCCGCGAAGGAGCTGTGGCGATCATCGTCGTCGCGGTTGGTCGCTTCGTCGGGCTTTTGTGTACTGGGGCCTTCGTTCGGAGATGCGTTATCTGCATTCGGGGGATCAGGGGTCACTTTACGCATGCGATTATTCCCTATTGGTTGCCAACCCCTTCCGCTGCTAAACGCAAAGGGTGGCAGCTGCACGCAGGTTAGCAGACCGGGGAATATCGCAAAGCCGGCGCGCCCGAAGGCGCCCTACGTACAGCCACCATCAAACCGTAGGCATGGAAAACACCTGTGGGATGGATGCACTTGCAAGCGATAAACCGCGAGCTGCTAAACCCGACCACTGATGAGCAGTGGCAGGTCAACGATAGAGCCCGGGCAATACCCGCACAAGCCGGCGGAGTCTGGCGTACCTGTAGGCAATGCCGCAAGGTTTTGTAGCTTTCAGGAAGTGACGCGAAACGCGATTAAACAAGTACCTCTAAACAAGCCATACATCCGTCGTAGAAGACTTTCAGGGGAGCATTTCCATCAAGCGATGAGGAAATCTCCGACGACTCTCCACTAATGGAGCTGTATCGGTGTGCTCGGGCGACGACGGTATAAGATGCGCAACCAACGTTCTCTATCAAGGCTGCCATGACCGAGATATCCCTGAACCTGCCGGAAGACCTTTCAAACGCTCTCGCAGATCTGACCAGGATTAGGGGGCAAAGTGTGAGCCACTTGGCGACGGGTGTTTTTCGCGACTACATCGAGCACGAGAAGACATTGACTGCACAGATCGAACTGGCGGTAGAAGAGGCCGATCAGGGTAAATTCGCCTCCGATGATCAGGTAGTAGCGATGCGCGCCCGGCGCAGGAGCAGGAATGCGGGTTAGTGGCTGGGAAAACTGCTCAAAACCAGAAGTACGACGCTGGCCACGTTGCACTTGAATATCCCAAGGCTGCTGACGACTTTTCCGATGCGATTTATGCTAGCGTAGACAAATTGCTCGAGTTCCCAGGTATGGGTCGTGGAGGTCGAGTCAAAAACACGCGCAAATGGGCTGTGCCCAATTGACCCTTTCTTATTCCCTATCGAGTACGTGGTGATCGACTTCAAATCCTCGGGGTGTTTCACACGCGGCAACGTCCTCGTACCAAGTGGTAAGAGGCCCCCCGAAAACATAAAAGCCCTCGTATTTCTACGGGGGCCTCGTTAATCCGTCAAGCCTCGTGAAAAGATCACGCGGATTGACTATTACTAGTTCTCGCCCACAAAGTGGGACGTTTGGTAATAAAAGCTAAGCAACTTCCGGTAGTAAGAAAAATTGGCGTTAGGTGATAGGTTTTACAGCATCCTTACCAAACCATTTTATCGCCGTGGCGATAGCTGTGCTATTTGGATTTTTGTAATATATGGCCAAACATTTTTTTGATCTAGTGGTGCAGACATAAAAAAGCTTTTTTGTACGCTCTATTACAGAAGCGGTACCTTCTCCTTTGAATATATAATCGAAGTTATAGCTTGACCAGTTGCCATTGTCTAAAACTACAAGAACATTATCAAACTCTGCGCCTTTGATTTTGTGCTGGGTAGAAAACGGGGTGTATCCTTCAAGATAAGAGTAAAGTTTTTGGAATTCACTAAATTTGACTTTCACAACTCGGTCGTATACATAGCTGTTTTTGGTAATAAAAATTGCTAATTTATCATCTTTCCTACAGATGCCTAATTCGTCCGCTTTATCGATTACAGACCCAATGTCAGAGGTGGACATGTTGCGAAGCTGATCAATAATAAGCTTAAGTTTTCGTTTGTCGCCGATAGTTCTTATTTTGAATTCGGTACGCTTCAAGAACTCGTTGTATTTTTGTCTCTCATAGAGGCTTAAGATATCTTGTATCTTGAATAAGTGCTTTATCAGGGCATCTCTTTTGCTACCTGCTTTCGCTGATCCATCGGGGTTGTCTTTTTTATCATCTATTAAAGCATCTTTGGTTAAGTATATTCGGCGGAAAATCCCATAATTTTCCTCCTTTGCTCGTATGAAAAGCTCAGGATTTTCGGCAATGAAATTTTGCATCGCAGGCGTCGGATTGATTTTTTTTGCGTCGACCGGAAAATTATCCAACAAATGCTGAATTACTTCTCCAAATGTATATGTTGAGAAGTCGTCGGATATGTTATTGGCTTTGATATATTTTTTGATGCGGTCGCGATACTCTAGTACCTTGTCTCCGTCATATATGAGCATTAGCTCCGGGAAGCCCGCTTTTGGTGCAATTAAGTTATGAGTTAAGTTTAGCTCTTTGTTCTCTCTGCTATCGTTAAAGTTCCAGCCGAGGGCCTCTTTAACTTGTGTTAATTTATCGTCTTCTCCTTCACTATAAATAAACCTCACGTCGCCATCTATGACTTTGCCATTCAGCATATTTGGAGCGGTGTCATCAAATGATGCTTGCTGCACGAGTCCATCAGTCCTCAATCGGTTTGCCAACTCATAAACTAAACGAGGGTTTCGTCTGTTTTGGGTTTTTTGAACTTCAACGACTCGCTTAAGAGCGATATATTTGTTTAGGTTGCCCACGCCATCTGGATATATTGATTGCATGGCGTCGCCAAAAAAACCGACGATGTTTCTTTTTACGCCCTGCAAGAAATGCTCCAAGAATATCTCGACAACCGCTTCGGAAGTGTCTTGGTATTCATCGATAAATATAAATTTGTATCTATCTTTCGCTATATCGCAAAGTTTTGGATGGGACTTAAACATAGCGCGAGCCAGTATCAGAATTTCATCGTGGGAAATTATGGCTTCTCTGACTAATGTATATTCTTTATATTGAACCTCTAGGCCTAGCAGAGTATGAGCATCAAAATCCTCGTCCGGACTTTTTATTGAGTCTGGGTCATCGCTTCTCAACGATGCTATTAACGACCACATTAGCTCGACTTTAAATGGGCGAATTAAGTCCCAAAGAAATTCATGGATGGTGCCGACATTTAAACGAGAGTCGGTAATCCTGCTATTGATTTCTGTCACAGCCGCATTTGTATACGTCATACATGCCACTTTGCTACAAGGATGCTCGCGTAGGACTTGTTTAATAACGTGTACTAACGAATAAGTCTTCCCGCTTCCCGCACCTCCGCTAAGTAAAAAGTTTTCCCCGTTGTCGATGTGCTTGAAAATTTCCTGTACTTCCGGTTCTAGATTTAGTCTTGCTTCAGCCATGTCAATGCTTCCTTGATATATGCAGGAGTAGACCAATTAGAAAATTCAACATCGACGGTAATGTCGTTACCACTTTCAATGTCAATAACCGTAGTTGGAGTGATTGTGCTATTAAGCAGGATTTCCATCGCGAAGGAGGGTTTGCTACCCACAGCTTTCGTTGCGCAAGTGTAAGCGTCTGTCTTGGAATTAGCAAAATCCTTCAAGTGAATCTGGACAAGCGATGGAAATTTTGTATTCCCTATGAACTTTGAATGCTGATCAAAAGCTAAGTCTTTTATGAACGCTCTGTTTATATGGAAGAAAGAGTCCTCAAAGCTTCTTGCATGATAATCTGCACCCGTTGAATCCTTCTCCAAAGTTTGATACGCACAAAATAGGTCGCCACCTTCTTGTTGAGTCCATTTAGAGTTGCTGTCCTTTGTGAGTATCTTGTCTTTATAAGAGAGCCCGGTATAGAAAGCTAAGCTTTTGTTGTTAAAAAAGAAGTTTAGAGACGCGTTTGTAGTGGAAGTCCCATGTTCTACTTTGCATTTTTTTAGCTCAGTCTTTGCCGTTCCGTCCGCGTTTGTTTTTGCGACGCCATTGTCATCTAGTACTGGATGCTCATTTGCGGCATCAATATCAGTAATGATGAGTGAGCGTACTCCAATGAAATTAACAAATTTTTCAAAAATATGTGAGTATGCACCAACCTCAATCATCGATATGTTTTGCGATAGAAGCGGTATGGAGCTCTTTGAGCCGGTACGCAGGTCTTTAATAAAGTCTTCTTGGTCCACCTTCATCATCATCGCAGGGAGCAAGACGCGCTCGGTGTCTCCTTCGATGAAAATGGCCTTGTCTGCGAAAAACAACTCTGATCTATGTATAGTTAGGTATTGCTTAAGGAAAGTGTAGTGCTGCCCGTCTTCGTAGTAATCTTTCAGATCTTTTAAATTTTTTGAGGTCACACAGTCATCTGATTTTTTGAAATACTTTATATCTTCAAAGTCGCTTTCTGATACGATATAGGACGAGTGGGTACTTAATATTGTTTGTAAGCCCCGAGTAGTACCATCATCTCTTCTAATTCCCGGCCTGAGGAGAGATTTGATGTTTTTTATGAAAATTCGTTGAAGTTGTGGGTGGGTGGGTGTGCGCTTCAGGTTCTTCAATGAATAAAATGTTTATGTCTGAAGGTGTTTCATTAACGTCCTTGTGAAAATCATGAAGTTTAAGCTTTATTTCAAATATCATGCTTATAAGGTTAAGGTATCCTAGTCCGTTGTAATTTTCCGGTAAGTTATGTTCGCCAGCCCCTAGGCCGTACATCACGGTAGTGTTTTCCTCCAGTAAATCACGATGCTGAAGGGAGGACACAATTTTGATGACGGAATCATTCTGGCTTACCCCGCCGAATTTCTTAACGTCATCTATAACGTCCTTGAAGATTTTTTCATACACTATATTTAGTTGAGTGTCTGTATCTGTTAGAGTGTCTTTAAATTCTTCTACGATACTTTCGTTGGGGTTAGTTGCTTCCAGCTTCTTGTATATCTTTGCAGATAGCATTGAGAGCGAGTTGTCAGTATCTTTGTTGGATACATTTCGGCGTGCACTGATCCATTTGAAATTTATTAGGTTAGATATTTTTATCCCTTCGGCATCCAAGTCAACAAAATCATTTATATCGATATCTTTTGTTGCGATGTCATATCGCACACTTCGTCTAGTTATAGAAAAATAACGAGCGTGATTTTCTTTCATGTAGTCAAAAAGGCTTTTTGGGGTTTTTCCCTCTTCAACCTTTTTTGTTTTAACTTTTCTATAGTCTGCAGCAATACTTTGAATATCGTCTGGTGTAACTTTGTAATCGAAAGTCAAAACTACAAACTTGTTGTCCGGATCAAGATCCATAATGACCTTGTCGCCGATATTTCCTAGGTCATCATGCTCATTATACTCAATGAATATTTGTAAGGAGATGCCCAAAGTTTGATTGTTGGGGAGCTCGTTATCCACTACCTTAAGTAAGTGGTCTTTTGCTTCGCTATTTAGGTCTTCAAAGGTAAAGCTGTTTTTTGGTGAACTACTGCCTATGAACTTTTCTAAGCAAAGCAGGAATGATGTTTTACCGCAGTTGTTTTTTCCAATTATTAGCGACAGGTTCTTTTCTAAATCGACTGTTAAATTCTTAAGAAGTCTGAAGTTGTGAACTTTGATCTTGGTCACTCGCATTGCAGCGTCCTTTCTTAAGCGATTTCGGTTTATGGTTGTTCCTGCAGTTAAGCCGAGCTGGCAGTTGTATTACTTCTGAGCATCAGGGTGACATTGAAGCTCTCCTTTGCAGGCCATCAGAATCCGTTCTACCCAGTGACTTTGTGCGCAAACGGGTGCGAAGGAAAATGCTAGTGATGGCACATTAGCTACGCTTGGAAGCGATAGCAAGACCCTGAGATAGCAGGGGCCGGCGTCCCAAGGCCGAGCTGGAAGGGGCTGAGCTAAGGTGGTGATTTCCCACTCTCGGTGCGTGCGGATTGCCTGCCGGAGCCAAAACCTCCTGAGTGAGGGGACGCCTCCATTGTGAGCATCCACGCAAACAGGATAATCAGTATTGATTGTTCCGAATCTTAATCAATGTTCGCTATCAGCTTAGCGTGTGTCTTCCCTCTCGAAGCGCCAAGTTTTACCGAGGCGGATAGCGACTAACTGAACGGTTAGCAGATAGTAATATCGCGTCGGCTGGGTGCGCTGAGTTAGGTGCAAATTTAGAAACCATATGAGGTGTTTTTGCTGCCAGGTCCATGGATTATCTCGGTGCCAGCGACTAGCAATCGCCATCTGAATAGCCTTCGCTTGGCGTAGGTGACGCTGGCGAGTGGAGTGCGACCCCGTCAGTACACCTGCCAGGAAAAGCTCCATATCGAATGGCTTGCTCATACTCGACCACCAATGTAAGCCGACACCACGTCGGTGCGGCCGTGCCCAAGTTCATAGCTGATTTGTGCTCGAGCCTCTTGATCGAGGCATCGGTCGAGTTGATAGCAATGGGCACCGTTGATGGATGCGGGATGATGGGTGATTTGCTCATAGCGTTCGCACGCATAGGCTGCTCGCAATTCGTGGAAGCCTTTGAGGTTGTGCTTATGGAGGATGTCACGTGCGAAGCGGACGATCCCCTGTTGAAAACCTAGGTAGCTTTCATCCGGTGCAAGCAGGTTGCGGCTACCGTCGGGCGAGACCTGTTCGGCAAACCTCAGTGCGTCACGAATATGATCATCTACTGTAATCCAGCGAGGCGCCGACGCGCCGGAGCGACCACCTTTGGTGCCATCCTGGATGTTGATCTTCCTGTATTGTTCGGACTCACGCTTCAGGCGAGGAAGGTCGGCCAAAATGGCCTCGCGCAAGCGCATTCCGGCGGCTCGCGCCTCGTGCACGATGGCGGCAGCGCGTGGCATTTGGTTTTCGCAGAGTACGTCGACTATCCGTTTCACATGTTCGCGGTCTTGGCCTTGCGGCACCGATTGACGAACACTGGTGCGCCGCATTCCCAGCGCCTTGCTCGGACTCGGCACTTTCACATACTGATCACCACGAAGCGCAGCCATGGTTCGGTTCACGCTGGACAATCGGTTTTGCGCGGTGGCGATGGCGAGGTCACCTTGTTCAACTTGCTGCCGCAGATGCTCGGCGTAGTTCAGCAAGGTCTGCCGATCTATCTGCCGCGCATCGTCAAACCCTGGGCCATCCTCCGCCGACACCAGCGTACAAACGCCAGCCAGCGATCACTGTGCGCCTTGACCGTGGCGTAATGCCTGCCACCAAATAGATCGTGCAATGCTTGCGGCCCGGCATAGCTCAATTGCCGCCCATAGCCAAAATTCCGCCCATCCCGTCTACCCACCAGTGCCATGATCGAACTCCTCTCGAAGGCAAAACTTTTAAAACCTTCCCCACGTCATCCCGCCATGGAAGTTGAGTGTTATCAGGGATCAAGGCCCCTGCGACCTGTGAGGGTTGTCCACTAACGCGGGACTGGCGGCTCTTTACGACCGGGAGCTTGGGCATCTCATGATCTGACCTCCTGAGCACTTCCGAAGAAGTGGGCGGGTGGAGGCTGCACTGGCTGACGAGACCAGCACCGCGAGATCCTGAGTCAGGTGAAGGCAGTGAAGCGATGACCGGGGCATGCCTGACTGTCAGTCAGGTGCAGTCCATTCCATGGTCTGCGGCACCATCATCTGCATCGCTGTTGCTGGTGACTTCGGTGTCTGTCACGCCGATTGTCACGAGGGGGAGTGCCGCAAAGCCTTGTACGAGTTGGGCTGCAGCAGCGGTAGGAGCGCCCGTCTCTTTCCGGAAGAAAGAGACGGGCGTAGGTTGGCGCAATGAAATGGCCAAGCGGAGAGGTTGCTGCAGGGCAGCGATGGAAGGGGAATGAGTTGCCGCAGTGGGCACGCTGGTAAAAGTAGGCATCCATCACATCGCAGTGACCGTGCGAGCCGCCGGACGCTAATCGCACTTTGGGAGAACCACCACGGTGTGGCGTAGCCTTAAAGGTTCTGGCTACCTGGGTTGCTGTCAAAGCCACATCTTTGGGGGGGCGTTTTCAACACCCACGCTAGGCTTCAACGGCAACCCGTCATCGTCTTCGGATGATCAGCGATTCAGAACCTTACTGATGTCCACCAGCTTTTTTCCATTACTTTTAGTCAGGTTGTACATTTCGGTAATCAGTGTGTCGATTTCGTCAATCAAGTCCGAGCGCTCTGCCTTGGTGGCACTATTGCGCAGGGTGTTAAGGCGGTTGGTAATGATCCGTTTCTTACCAAGCAAACTGAAGTCCTTCACGCTTCCGTAGATTTCCCAGTATTCATAACTTGGGTACTTCATTGCGATTTCTGAGATGTTAACGCCGCTTTCCAGCAGTTGATTCATCTCTTTAAGTTCGTGTTGCGCAATGCTCATCAGCGTTTACTCGTCCTTGTGACAGCGAGCGGGGCGCTCGCCAAATCGGATAGAGAATAACTAGCCGAGATACAAAAATGCCATCTTTTTGATATCACTTGTAAAGGCAGTTCGTGAGCGCTCATGAACGGCTGGTGGCCGGATTTGGAGTGGCACGCAGCATTTGGATGCTGGTGTGAGAGAAATTGTGAAAAAGGGAAAACAAAAAAGGCCCACCTTGCGGTGAGCCTTTCTTGATACTGCGTATGGTGCCGGCACCAGGAGTCGAACCCGGGACCTACTGATTACAAGTCAGTTGCTCTACCAACTGAGCTATACCGGCGTGTTAGGGCGACGATTATAGCGATTGGATAGCTTCTGTAAACCCCTGAATTCAGACTATTTTTACGCAGCCTTCAGACCAGCCCCACAGACGCATCTGCGGGGCTGGCCAATGAAGCACTACACGCCGTTTTTAACCGCGTTGATCAGGTCCTGACTCAGCACCTGCGCAGGCGCCACTTGCACGCTTTGCGTATAGAACGGCGGCAGGTTCTGGGCCAGTGTCGATAACGCTTGCGCGGTGGTGTTGCCCGGCAGCAACACGTATTGCAGGTTCGACGGATAGCTCTGCGGCACAGGGCCTTCCATGGTCGAACCGTACGCGCCGAAGGTCATCACGGCCTGGGGCGTTGTTGGATCGGGGGCATAGAGGAAGACGAAGGTGCCGTACTTTGGATGGGTCAGGTATTTCGCTGCCTGGTCACGAACCACCGGATCAGGGTCGTTCATCAGGGTCCAGCGCATGACCGCATAGCTGCGGGTCGTTTCCATGAACGCTGTACGAATCGGCGACTGGTTCTCGACGCCTCCCAGGCACACCAGCAGGTTGCCGAACGGGTCGATTAGCGCCACCGAGTTGAACACCGTGCTTTGCTGCGCGGTTTTCAGCAGGGGAGGCGCGAGTTCGGCGCCGGGATCCCGTGGGTTCGCCGATTGCACGGTCAGTGCGAATGGGCTGAGCGCTGTCAGTGCCTGGCGCACTTTGCTGTTGGCCGGCAGGGTGGCGGGGTTTTGCAGTTGATCCGGCGGCAGGCCGCTGTTGTTGCTGGCATCGCGCACGGTGTTAACGCTGGCGGAGAAGATCGAGCTGCACAGGAAGTACGCCGCCGAATCGATGGTCTGGCCGCCGAACACCGGGCTGGTCGAACCCTGATAGGCGCGGCTGACTGGTGCTGCAATCGCGTAATAGCCCCAGGTGTTCTGCGCCTGCTGGCGGATCTGCGGCGGCAACGATGGAAAGGTGAACTGGCTGTTGTAGTTGATACCCGCGTAGTCGTCGATGGCACTGACGGCGACGTTGAATCCTGCGGTCAGCAGCGAACCGGCGCACATGGCGCATGGGTCGAGCGTGGTGACGACGGTCAGTTGATTGGGCGGTGGCAGGTTCAGTGGTGCGACGTTTTCGTAGTACCAGTCCACCAGTTGCCGTTCGCCGTGGGCGGTCGGGTCGTGGGGTAGAAAGTAAGTCGTGCCGCCGCCAGGGAAAGGCATCAGCACGTTGTTGTGCAGGGCGGCGATGACCTCGCCCGTTGCGTTGTTGATGATGGCGCCGCCCACCGCGAAGGTTTGCTGCAACGCAGCGACAATGGCTTCGTTGGCGACGGTATCGACGGCTTCCTGTGCACTGTTCAATGTGCTCATGTTTTCCCAGCTCCTTGCTGTCCCTGACATCAGAGAATTCTGACGCTTGGCAAAGATAGTTGAGGATTTCCGGGGCGTTTATGTTCTTTTGAATTAATGCTTATGCACAACGGGGAAGGCGATGCACGCGGTTAAGATCGAAAATGTGGATCCAGTCTCATTTTCTCGCAAATGCCTGTTTTTCCGGTTTTTTATTCGGGTGTACGAAAATTGAACAGTTTGGTTTCAGCCCTGAAACAGGCGTAAACATTGGATCCACGATATTTCATCAACAGAGTTATCCACAGGCTGTGGCTGTTTTAGACGCGTTCCGCCAGCAACAGGAAGTTACGCGGCGTGAGTGGGGTTTCACAAAAGGTGCCGAGGCGAACGGTATAGCCCTGCTCAGAGAGGAAAAGTGCTCGATCAAGGTTCAGCCAAAGCTCCAGCGGACGTCGGAAAAGTCCGCGCAGCAGCTCCAGATTGCGTACTTCGGCCAGTCGCTGCCAGCCGGCGGCTTCTAGCGCTGACCAGTCTTGCGAGCCGACTGTGGATAACTCTTTGAATGCGGCCAGATGGTGGCAGTAGTCGGCGAATGATCTGTCCAGCCAGGCGCTCGGCAGAGAAGGCGTGGGCAGGTACTCATCAACACCGCGCAGTTGCCGTTGCAGCAGGTCGAAAGCCAGGCGTCGGGCCATGGACGTGTCGCGCTGACGTCGGACGCGGGCACCGGCGGTGACGGTTTCGCTCATCGGGAGTGAGAGATCGTCGAGTGACAGCTGTAGGTCGGAGCGCAAACCGACAGCGGAAACTGGCTGGTATGCAGGAAGACTGATCCTGTTATAGCAACACGGCGCAATGGCCATTTGTTTGCACCCGGCGGCGCTGGCGAGCTGGATCAATCGCACATGCAGATCGCCACAGGCATGCAGTGCGACCGGTGTGTGATCGGCGTTCAGCAAAGAGGCGGCGCCGGGTGCCAGCACATCCTGCTCGACATGCAGCGCATGCAGTTGATGGCGCTGACTTAGCGCCTGACCGCCTAGCACCAGTGCAGGATCCTGTTCCAGGCACGTGAGCTGCTGACCGGCTTGCAGCAGGCGTCGACCCAAGTGGCCTTTACCCGAGCACCAATCCAGCCAATGCATCGGTGGCGCAGCAAACGACAACCGACTGGCAAACGCCTCGATCTGCTGCCACTTGCGTCCCGGCACATCGACATTCAACCGATGCCCTGCGGTCTCCAGCGTGTGTGCCGGCAGCTCACCCACCGAACCCAGCTCAAGGGATAGCGTCGCCAGCGAAGCAAACGGTTCCGGCGCATCCAGCAGACAAGGTTGGTTATGACTGTTTTCCGCGTCTTCCAGTGACCGCCCGCGTAGCCATACAGCCAGCTCCGGGTAGGACGCTTCCCAAGGAAGTAGCAGATGGGTAAACGGTCGAGGCTTCCACAGCGCCTGATGCTCGATCAGAAAAGCATCCAGCGCCATGAAGCGGGCGAGCAGGGCCTCGCCCGTCAACACGTGGGAATCAACGCCCTTGGCAGGCATCGACGCGCAACCAGCGCTCCAGCAGCTTGAAGCCGCGAACCAGCACGTAAGCCATCAGCAGGTAGAACATGCCTGCGGCGAAGAAGATCTCCACCGGCAGATACGTCCGGGCAATGATGGTGCGAGCCATGCCGGTCAGTTCCAACAGGGTCACGGTACTGGCCAGCGCGCTGGCCTTGAGCATCAGGATTACTTCGTTGCTGTACGCCGGCAGGCCGATGCGCGCCGCTCGCGGCAGGATGATGTAGAACAGCGCCTTGGCCCGGGACATGCCCAGTGCCCGCGCCGCCTCGATCTCGCCCGGTGGAATCGCCTGGATCGCACCGCGCAGGATCTCGGCGATGTAGGCCGCGGTGTGCAAGGTCATGGTCGCCGTGGCGCACCAGAACGGATCGCGCAGGTACGGCCACATCGAGCTGTTACGGATCGCATCGAACTGCGCGAGGCCGTAGTAGACCAGGAACAGCTGAACCAGCAACGGCGTACCGCGGAGAAAGAAGATGTAGCCGTAGGGAAATGCCCGCACCCACCACAGGCGCGACGAACGTGCGATGCCCAGCGGAATCGCCAGCAACAGGCCGGCAATCACGGCGATGGCCACCAGTTCCAGGGTCAGCGTTGCGCCCTGAGCCAGTTTCGGCAACCACTTGATGATGACTTCCCAGTTCATTGGGTGCTCCTCGCGAAGCCGCGAGCGGCGCGTTTTTCCATGAAGTGCATGCCCGTCATGGCCAGAATCGTCAGGCCCAGGTACATGAACGCGGCCACCATATAGAAGGTGAACGGCTGTTTGGACACGGTCACGCCGATTTGCGCGTGACGCATGATTTCTTCCAGGCCGATCACCGACACCAGCGCGGTGTCTTTCATCAGGATCATGAACAGGTTGCCCAGGCCGGGCAGGGCGATGCGCCACATCTGCGGCATGATCAGCTTGGTGAAGATGCGAAACTTCGAGAGACCCAGTGCCACACCGGCTTCGCGGTGGCCTTTGGGGATCGCCAGGATTGCACCGCGGAACACTTCCGTGGCGTAGGCGCCAAAGCACAGGCCCAGCGCAATCACGCCGGCCGCAAAGGCATTGAGTTCAAGGTCGGGGTTGCCGAAAAACTCGCCCAGGGCACGCATCAGATTGACCGTGCCGAAGTAGATCAACAGCACCCAGAGCAGTTCCGGGATGCCGCGAACCAGTGTCGAATAAGTGCCGCCAAGCCATTGCAGCGGCTTGTACGGGGAAGTCTTGGCCAAGGCGCCGAGCAAACCGAGCACCAGCCCGAGACACAGGGCCGAAAGTGCCAGTTTCACAGTCATCAGCGCGCCAGCGGCGAGCGCCGGGCCGAATCCGTAGAGGTCGATAATCATGGATTTCTTTTCAAATCGCGGCAGGCAAGGCCGGGGACCGGCGCCGTCAGAAAACGGCGTCGGTCCGGCAGGTCAGTATCAATAGATGCTGAACGGGAAGTACTTGTCGTTGATCTTCTTGTAGGTGCCGTCAGCAACGATTTCTTTCAGTGCGACGTTCAGCTTCTCGCGGATCGGGTCGTTCTTGCGAACGGCGATACCGATCTTGTCGCTTTCTTCCACCGGGTCGCCTTTGAATTCGTAAGGCTTGCCGGCGTCGCTTTTCAGCCACTCGTAGTTGACGTATTTGTCCGCCAGGATGCCGTCCAGACGACCCGAAGTCAGGTCGAGGTAAGCGTTTTCCTGGGTGTCATAAAGCTTGGTTTCAACGCCAGGCATGTTGTCTTCGAGCCAGGTGCCGGCCAGTGTCGCGCGCTGGGCGCCAATCACTTTGCCTTTCAGCGCATCCTTGTCGGTTTTGAAGTCGACGTCTTTCTTGGCGATGAATTGCAGCTTGTTCGAGTAGTACGGGTCGGTGAAGTCGACAGCTTGCTTGCGCTCGTCGGTGATCGACATCGAGGAGATCAGGAAGTCGAACTTCTTGGCGTTCAGGGCCGGAATGATGCCGTCCCAGTCGGAGGTGACCACGGTGCATTCGACTTTCATTTTGGCGCACAGGGCGTCGCCGATTTCCTTGTCGAAGCCGACGACATTGCCACTGGCATCTTTGTTGTTGAACGGCGGGTAGGCCGCTTCGATGCCCATCTTCAGGGTTTCGGCCATGGCACCGGCGCTGAACGCCAGGGTGACGGCGGCTGCCAGGAAGACCTTTTTGTAGTTCTGCATGCGGGTAGCTCCGTTAGCGGTTGCTGGACATGAATTGTTTGCAGCGCGCCGAAAGCGGGTTTTCGAACACCTGCTGTGGCGATCCTTGCTCTTCTACCAGGCCCTGGTGGAGGAACACCACTTCGCTGGACACCTGACGGGCAAAACCCATTTCGTGGGTGACCAGCAGCATGGTGCGGCCTTCTTCGGCCAGTGCGCGGATGACATTAAGTACTTCCTGGACCATTTCCGGGTCAAGGGCGGAGGTGGGTTCGTCGAACAGGATCACCTTGGGTTGCATCGCCAGCGTGCGGGCAATGGCCGCGCGTTGTTGCTGGCCGCCAGACAATTGCGCCGGGTACGCATGGCGCTTGTCGGCGATGCCGACCTTGGCCAGCAAGGCTTCGGCGACTTCGATGGCTTCGGCCTTGCTCTGGCCGAGTACGCGGCGTGGGGCCTCGATGATGTTGTCGAGCACGCTCATGTGCGGCCACAGATTAAAGTTTTGAAACACAAAACCAATCTCGCTGCGCAGGCGGTTGATCTGTTTGCCGTCGGCCGCGACCAGTTCGCCGTTCTTGGCGGCTTTGAGCTTGAGTTCTTCGCCGGCCACCAGGATCTGACCCTGGTGCGGGTTTTCCAGCAGGTTGATGCAGCGCAGGAACGTGGACTTGCCGGAACCGGAGGAACCCAGGATCGAGATCACATCGCCGTCGCGGGCGGTCAGCGAGATGCCTTTGAGCACCTCAAGCTGTCCGTAGCGTTTGTGCAAGTTGCGGATTTCAAGCGCGGGCGTGGCCTCAGCCATGTGCGTTCCTCATATATGTTGCGCTCCTGCTGTTGGCGGGCCTTCCTGGCGAGGCGGCCAACCTAGCATAGCGTCTGAATGGCAGCCAACAGCGCTACGGGCGGTAAACGGGTGGCATGTGACAGGTTGTCGCATCGGTACAGCAGACTGTCGCGCTGCTATCAACCGAACAGCCGTTTGAACCCGATGTGGCGCGGCTGTCCCGTAAAAAAGGGCGCGATGTTGCCAGCTTTGGCGGGGTGTTGGAAGCGCTAACCGGCCAAACGTTCCTGAACCGCACTTTTATTGTGCGTTGAGCATTTGTTGGGTGTGTTTCCGGTGCGCTGATTCGTTCCTTAAGTGAGTCGCAGGGTAACGCTCTGGCGAAGTGCCATTATTTTCAATGACTTGCGATGACTGTCCGGTCAGGGGGAGATCGCCGGGTTAGAGGGTTTTGAAACATTTTGGCGCAATTATTGCGTGCAGATTCCGGAACGCCCCGTTGGTTTCTTTTTACAGAAGAGAGTTCACGACGGGATGCACGCATTCGCTTTTCCTTACAAAGGTAGTTTCAATGAGCAATACCCAAAGCTCTAACGGCCTCGAACAGGGGCTCAAACCGCGTCATGTGACCATGCTGTCGATTGCCGGTGTTATCGGCGCCGGCCTGTTCGTTGGCTCGGGCCACGCTATTGCTGCAGCAGGCCCGGCCGTGCTGTTGGCTTATGCCGCCGCCGGTATGCTGGTGGTGTTGGTGATGCGCATGCTGGGTGAAATGGCGGTTGCCTCGCCAGACACCGGCTCCTTCTCGACATACGCCGATCGCGCGATCGGTCACTGGGCCGGTTTCACCATCGGCTGGCTGTACTGGTGGTTCTGGGTGCTGGTGATCCCGTTGGAGGCCAACGCCGCCGCGACCATCCTGCACGCCTGGTTCCCTGGCGTGGACATCTGGGCTTTCGCCTTGGTCATCACGATGCTGCTGACCATCACTAACCTGTTCAGCGTGAAGAACTACGGCGAGTTCGAGTTCTGGTTCGCCCTGCTCAAGGTTGTGGCGATCATTGGTTTCATCATTCTGGGCATCGCGGCGATCTTCGGTTTCCTGCCGAATAGCCAGGTGAGCGGCGTTTCGCACATTTTCGACACTCAGGGCTTCCTGCCAAACGGCATGGGCGCGGTACTGGGCGCGATCCTGACGACCATGTTTTCCTTCATGGGCACCGAGATCGTGACCATCGCGGCCGCAGAATCGAAGAACCCTGGCAAGCAAATCTCCAAGGCCACCAACTCGGTGATCTGGCGGATTGGTTTGTTCTACCTCGTTTCGATCTTCATCGTCGTGGCCCTGGTGCCATGGAACGACCCGGTTCTGGCCAGCGTCGGTTCCTATCAGACCGTGCTTGAACGCATGGGCATCCCGAACGCCAAGATGATCGTCGACATCGTGGTACTGGTCGCTGTAACCAGCTGCCTGAACTCGGCGCTCTACACCTCGTCGCGCATGATGTTCTCGCTGGGCAAGCGCGGTGATGCACCGGCCGTGTCCACGCGGACCAACAAAAGTGGCACGCCATACTGGGCGGTGATGCTGTCCACGGGTGCAGCGTTCCTGGCAACATTCGCCAACTATGTGGCTCCGGCTGCCGTGTTCGAATTCCTGCTGGCCAGCTCCGGCGCCATTGCGTTGCTGGTGTACCTGGTGATCGCGATCTCGCAACTGCGCATGCGCAAACAGCGTATGGCCCGCGGTGAAAAAATCGCCTTCAGCATGTGGCTGTTCCCGGGCCTGACCTACGCGGTGATCGTCTTCATCGTCGCGGCCCTGACCATCATGCTGTTCCAGGACGCCCACCGTGTGGAGATCCTCGCGACCGGTTTGCTGAGTGCGCTGGTGGTTGCTACCGGTTTGCTGGTGGCTCGCCGTCGTCGCAATGAGCAACTGGTTGGCGCAGTGGCGCGCTAAGCTTTACGCACACTGTCGATGTAATGAAAACGACCGCCATCAGCCATGATCGCGGTCGTTTTTGCTTTCATTCAGGGGGGTTATCGGTCTGCTCCCTGATGGACACGATGATGTCGAGATAGTAGCCTCCTTGCCGAATGTGTATCTCGCTGTTGCGGGATGCAATGGAGTTTCAGGACACGGATTGTTCGACGCCCCAGCCTTCCCGGCTAAAGCCCCTCGACCCTTTCTTGCCTGCTCCCTCATCTGATGCTTGTCACAGATGCATTTGCGTGCGCCTGCCGTTTGCGCGGCAGTCACGAGCCAGCGCTGTATGGAGCTAGCCCGGCCATTCAGCTTACCCATTGGGGCATCAAGGAGAGACAGGCATGGCGTTTACATCGGTTGTGTTCAAAAACCCTAATACCGGAGCCATGAAGGAAGCCCCGATTGGCTTCTCGTGGACCGTGTTTTTCTTCGGCTTCCTGCCGCCACTGTTCCGTGGCGACATCAAGTGGGCAGCGATCATGTTCATCGTGGCCTGCGTCACATTCGGCCTCAGCAACTTCGTGTTCATGTTCATCTACAACAAGCTGTACGTGCGCGACCTGATCGGCGCCGGTTTCAAGGCTCAATCCATCGCCAGCGGTGACCTGAGCTACGCCAGCGCCAAGGTCGGGATGGAAATTCCACGTCTGGAAGCTGCGGCTGCCTGATTGTTGTTTTCAGGTTTGTAAAAAAACGGCCGCTGTCAGTGATGACAAGCGGCCGTTTTTGTTGGCTGCGTTTAATTCAATCCGGATGAGCCCAGTCTTCTACGCGTAAACCTTTGACCCGCTCAAACTCTCGCAGGTTGTTGGTTACCACAATGAGTCCGCGCGAGCGCGCATGCCCGGCAATCATTTGGTCATAGGGGCCTATGGGTGTTCCCGCTTTCGCAAGCTCGGATCGAATCATTCCGGTGTGTGCAGCTGCTTCATTGTCGAAAGGCCAGACTTCGAGGCGAGCCGCCAAGCCCTCGATCACCGCCAAATTCTTTTCGGGAGTCGCAGATTTTTCGGCGCCGTAGATCAGCTCCATCAGCGTCACCGCACTGATGCACAACTGTCCGTCATGACGGTTGAAAGCCTCTCTTACGATTTGCGGCTTGTTCTTGATGGTGAAGATGCAGATGTTGGTGTCGAGCATGAACTTGATCATCAGAACGACTCGCGCTCCTGATCAGCGGGTTGGTCGCGATCGGTCATAAAGTCTGCACTTGCGCTGTCCCCGTCGAACCAGCTGTCCCATGTCTCGTCTGCCGGTGTGATGATGCGAGCGCGGCCGATGGCGACCACGTTCACTCTTTTTACATCGCTAGGCATTGCAACAGCTTTGGGAAGGCGAACGGCCTGGCTTCGATTGCTCATGAAAAGCGTTGTCTGTTCCATTTTTGCCTCCTCAAGCAGTGGCGGGTGTAGTAAGTCTGAAGAATAGTTTTCTAAAGGGATATGTCAATGGGATATACATTACCACTGACGGGAGGTCGTCCACATTTTCCGGTTTGCTGCGTACAAAAAAACGGCCGCTGTCAGTGATGACAAGCGGCCGTTTCTATTTCTGAGGGCTTTTACTCGCCCTTTTCTTCCTGCGCATCCGGCGACTGGCGATAGCTATCCAGCGCAATGCCGAAGTCGGTGATGAATTGCGGGTCGGTCAGCCATGCCTGGGCGGTTTCGCGATCCATGCCGTCGGCCCACATGCGGTAGTCGATCAACATGTCGGCGGCCAGGTGAGTGGCGGCCATGCCTTCGTCGTCGGCGTTTTCCATGTCCAGCAGTTCTGGATGGTCAATGATGATAAAGGCGAGGTTCGTCAGCAGCACGGAGAGCATTTCACTGCGGCCGACAGCTTCGGCGTCGCGCATCTTGCTGAACATCGCCAGGGTGTATTCCGGGATCGGCTCGCCGATTTCACCCAAGTCATCGTCCAGCGCGGCGGGTTTTCTGCCGTGGATGTTGATCTGTTTGGCTTTGATCTTGGCGCGCTTGGCGCGTTTCTGTTGCTTGTTCAGGGAGGCCATGGGAACTCAGTTCGGTTTCTGTTGGGTTTGGGCTGCGATGATGTCGGAGGCCGCTACATAGTCGGCCTGGAAGGCCGGGGATTCGATCCATGCCAGGGCGCCGGCTTCATCGACCTCGGTGGACCATTGGCGGTACTCGATCAGCGCGGCGAGGATGAAATCCATCGCGCCTTCTTCGCCTTCCTGTTCGTACACCAGTTCCAGCAATGGGTCTTCAAGGAAAGCGATGCACATGGCTTGCTGACTGGTTTTTTCAGCGTCGATCATTTTCTTGAACAGCTCGGTGAGGTCCACCGATTCAAAGTCGATGCGATCATCGTTCGGGTCCAGCTCGACCGGCGCGGCAGCCCGTTGGGTGCGGTTCTGCTTGGCCTTGGCTTTGGCGCGGGTGGCGCGTTTTTGCTGCTTGTTGGCGGAGGCCATGGTTTTGATCCGTCGTGCGTTAAAAGGACTCGCTGCGCGGTACTGTCCGCCCGGGGGTATCGGGGGCCAGTTCACCGCTTTGCAGCCAGGACAATGCAATGGGCCATAGTGTGGCTTGGTATGCGCTACGAAAAAAGGCGAAATGTCCGACTTCTGCTTCGCCGATGTCTTCGGGGGCTATTCGCCAGTGGGTGTTCGTACCGCCACTGAAGTAGCCGAGCAGGCGTTCGATGGCCGGGATCGTGCCGTAAGGATCGTCTGTGATGCTGATGGCCAGTGTCCTGGCTTTCATCGTCGCCCCTGGTTTTTTGGCCAGCGTGCGACCGCTGGGCCGCGTTTCATATCGGCGGGTGGGCGTGCTCCAGTCTCGAACCACCCCGGCGGGTGTGTCTTCCAGCCAGCCAAGACGCTTTCCGGGGAAGTAGCCATAGATCATGGTGATCAGCGGCATCACCACATGCCACTTGCCGAACATCCTCCAGCGATGAGCGGGCGCGTAGTCGCGCCAGTAGGCGAATTGCGCACCGACGGTGACCAGACGCCGAATCAGCTGCCCTGAGGCTCCCAGGCCCGCCGCACAGCCGCCAAAGCTATGGCCGACGACATCGATGGGCTGGCCGGGAAATTCGCGCTCAGCGCGCTTGAGCATCGCCTCGAAATCCAGCGCGCCCCAATCAGTCCATGAGGCGTCGAGATTTTTCAATGACGCAGGGCGTGATTCGCCGATGCCACGGTAGTCATAGGTGATGACATCGAAGCCGTTGGCGAACAGGTAATCGGCGAAGCGCGAATAGTGCCGGCAGCGAACCGAGGTGGCGGCGTTGATGATGACGACCGGGCGCACGAGGTCCTGAAAGGCGTGCCGCCAGGTGAAACCGCCGAGGATGAAGCCGTCTGCGGCGGGCTCTTTGAATGGTTCGCCAGAAACTGGAGTTGGCAGCGGTAACTCGATTTGAGTGGGGGCCAGTGACATGTCCTGCAAATTCATCGGCTTCAGACCTTTGCGGGTAGCTGCCAACGATAGTCTTCGTGCGGCGGGTGGACAATCCATCTGTGTTCATAGAGGGATCTGATCGAGCAGTCGCTCCTCGATTGCCGCCTGCTCCCGGTCCAGTTCAGTGCGGAGTTCGTCTTCGCTGGGCAGGACTGTTTTGTATTTGCTGGCGAAGAGTTGTTCGTTGTCTTTCAGCACTGAATAGCGCACCACTGATTCATCTTTTTTCGCACAGAGAATGATGCCGACGGTGGGGCCATCTTCCGGTCCGCGCTTGAGGTCGTCATACATGCGTACGTACATGTCCATCTGGCCAACATCCTGATGAGTCAGTTCGCCGCGCTTCAGATCGAAGATGACGAAGCACTTGAGTACGTAGTTGTAAAACACCAGATCGATGTAGAAGTCTTTGCTCTCGGTGCTGATGCGTTGCTGGCGAGCGATGAAGGCAAATCCTCTACCCAGTTCCAGCAGGAAGGCTTGAAGCTGATGGATCAATGCTTGCTCCAGATTGGTTTCTTGAGTCAGACCTGCGTTGGTTGAGCCAAGAAACTCCAGCATCACCGGGTCCCTGATGAAGTCTCGTGGGTGTGCTTTCATTTTCTGGATGTTGGTGGTGGCTTCCTGTCGGACGGCAGGTCGATCGCGGCTGGTGAGCAGGCGTTCGTAATAGAGGGTGTTGATCTGGCGTTCCAGGGCGCGGGATGACCAGTTTTGAATAGCGGATTCGTTCATGTACCAGTGGCGAGCGTGGTCATTGTCGATGCGCAGCAATCGGCGGTAGTGGGTCCAGCTTAATTCGAGACGCAGTGCGTCTCGAATTGGAAACACCTGATAAAACAGTCGCATTTTCCGCAAGTTGGTTTCGTCGAAGCCCTTCCCAAACTCAGCGCTCAGCACCTTCGCCAGCGTTGCCAGCAACTGCTTCCCATATTCCGCCCGCTGTGCCCCCTCCTGCTCGAACTCCACAATATGCCTCCCGATCTGCCAGCAGGTTTGCACCTGCACAGTGTCAACCGTTCGCAGGACCTTCTGCCGTGCATCACGAATCAGCTCTCCAAGATTGCCGAGTAGTGAGGCGAGTTGTGCATCCTGAGTGTTAGCGGGGTTGAGTGAGCTCATGGCGTCTTCTGCAAAGGAATGAACAGGCAGAAGAGGATGGCAGTGGAGGTGGGGGCAGCGATGCCGGGCGTGGCTGGTAAGCCGGAAGGAAAGCCCGATTGGGTTTGCGGGATCGCTCCGACGGCAAGTCGTGCTTCAGGAATATAACGTGTAGTCCATTTCGTAGTGAGCCCAAGTACCAATCAATCTAAAACCCGGGCGTTCGAGAGGAAATCTAAAAGGCATGACAAATGGGTTCCATGGAGCCCGGGAGGCGTGATCATGAAGTACGTGCATTCCCTTGCGTTGCCCATCGCCGCGGTGGGCATGTTGATGTTCCCGGTGATGTCGTCTGCCGCCAGTCTTGAACCAATCGACAGCGCTGGCGTGCAAGTTCAACCGCAGGAGCAAAACGGAATTACTTATCTGTCCGGCGGTATAGGCCTGGATGAGTCGAAGGCCATCCAGCAAACGGCTGGCTATAACTTGCACATGACGTTTTCGGTCGGGGCGGAGAATAAATACATTCCCGACGTCGACGTGGTCATTCAGAAAGCCCAAGGGCAAACCGTGTTGACGCTGAACGAGGCTGGCCCGCTGGTTTATGTCCAGCTACCGCCCGGCAAATACACCGTGGTTGCTACGCGACATGGAGAAGTGCGGCGTGATAGTGCCGACGTAGGAAGTGGCCCTGCACGTAATCTGGTCTTTCACTGGGCCGGTGAAAGCTAGCAGTTGGCCGGAGTTGGCCGGCCGATGCCTTTGTTCCAGCGAATGGGCGGCAGAAAATCATCTGTCCGCCCATTGCGTGGTTTTAGGCTTGAGCGGTCTGGCCTCTCAGGATCTGCTGCTTACGCTGTTCTTCCGGCAGATCGTTGATGCAGTAGTTGATGTAGTACACGTTGAACAGGAACGTGTAGAAGGCGTTCATTCGCAGGTCGACCTTGTGCTCGCTGAGGGCATATTCCGTCAGCGCCGTTTTAGCCTTGAATGCCCATACGATGTACAGCACGCCACTGGCAAGGCCGAGAGCTGCGGACGTGAAATCCAGAGCCACGTTGCCCAGGTTGGAGAATGTGCCGCTTAAGCCGGCGCATACAGCGATCCAGATAATGTAAACGTCATCTACCAATCGGACTTTGGTGGTGTCGCTGATGATTTTGCTGTTTTTGTATAGCCACAAAATAAGATAGATCCCGGCAGTGGCGATGGAGAGCAACACCAGGTTCCAGGTCTTCGTATCGATCTTGTCTTTTAGTTCATTGATTGTTGACATAACTTTTCCATGTCCTTTGGCTTAAGGGGATGTGTAGCGCTGGTGTTTACTGCGGGGGGAGGCATTCCTTGCGTTGTTACCTGTCCTTTTGGGTGCGTATTCCAACTGCGCCGTGGGGCAGTGGATTGCATTGAAATCGACCGGACGGGTTTCCGTGGTGTCGGTCGAGTTTGTGGCACAACGCTACTATAGAGCCTTGCTGAAGGCGAGTTTTGTTTTTGGATCGTCGATCCGTCGCTTCCACTGCCGTGTGCCGGACTTCGTTAAATCGCAGGCATAAAAAAACCCTGAATCTTGCGATTCAGGGTTTTCGGTATTTGGTGCCCAGAGACGGAATCGAACCGCCGACACGGGGATTTTCAATCCCCTGCTCTACCGACTGAGCTATCTGGGCAACGGGGCGCATTAAACGGGTTTTTCAGGGGGTCGTCAAGCAAGTTTTCAAAAAAAATTTAATTATTACCGTCGCTTACGTTCCGACCCCCGATAAAGCGGGATTATTCTGCAGGCGGAACGTAGCCTTCAGCCTTGGCGTATTCCTCGCCGGAGAAGTACTTGTCCATCTCGCCTTGCAGATATTTGCGGTCTTCGGCGTTCATCATGTTCAGGCGTTTTTCGTTGATCAGCAGGGTCTGGTGTTTCTGCCAGTCGGCCCAGGCCTTCGCCGAGACGTGGTCAAAAATGTCCTGGCCTTTGGCGCCCGGGAATGGAGCGCGCTCCAGGGCTGGCAATTCTTCTTTGTACTTGCGGCACATGATGGTGCGGGTCATGACGACTCTCCTGCGTTCAATACGGCGGCCGCGCGTTCGAGCAAGGTTTTGACCGGGGCGGCAAGGCCCAGGCGCGGCGGGGTGGCGAGGTTATACCAGAGCCAGTCGGCCTCGGCCACGTGATGGCCGGCCTCCTGAACCTGAACCAGCCAGGGTTCGATGGACAACTGAAAATGGCTGAACGTGTGTACGAGGCTCGGCAGCGCTTGTTGGCTGCCCAGCTCCAGCGAGTGCTGCGAGGCCAGATGTTGCAGGTCGTCGAGGTCGTCGAGTTCCGGCAGGCTCCACAGACCGCCCCACAAACCCGTGGAAGGGCGACGGTAAAGCAGAATCGCGCCGTCTCCGTTGGCGAGCATCGGCATCAGCGTGCGCTTCTGTGGCACGGCTTTGCGTGGCTTCGGGATCGGGTAGCGGGTTTCCAGGCCGAGCATGTGCGCTTCGCAGCCCTTTTCCAGCGGGCAGAGCAGGCAGCTCGGCTTGCTGCGAGTGCAAAGCGTGGCGCCCAGATCCATCATCGCCTGGGTGTAGGCGTTGACCCGATCATGCGGCGTAAAGCGCTCAGCGTTCGCCCACAGCTGTTTGGCGACCTTCGGCTCGCCCGGATAACCCTCTTGCGCCGTAAAGCGCGCCAGGACGCGTTTGACGTTGCCGTCGAGGATCGGCGCCCGCAGGCCCATGCTCAGGCTGGCGATGGCGCCCGCCGTGGACAGGCCGATCCCCGGCAGCTCGACCAGCTTTTCCACATCCCGCGGAAATTCGCCGCCGTACTCAGCGACGACGATCTTCGCGGTCTTCTGCAAATTGCGCGCGCGGGTGTAGTAACCGAGGCCGGTCCACAGGTGCAGCACTTCGTCTTCCGGCGCGGCGGCCAGGGCTTCGACCGTCGGCAGCGAGGCCATGAACCGGTCGAAGTAATTCAGCACGGTGCTGACCTGGGTTTGCTGCAACATGATCTCCGAGACCCACACCCGATACGGTGTGATGCCTTGCTGCCAAGGCAAATCGTGGCGGCCGTGGCGGTCGTACCAGTCCAGCACCGCCGATGAAAACTGCTCGGATCTCATCGCTTGAACAGCCCCTTCAATGCGTTTTTCAGCTCGGGACTGACTTTGTCGCCAAGCTTTTCGTCGATTTTTTCGCTGATTTTGTCGCCCGCCATTTTGGACGCGACCTGGCCCATGCGTTCGTTGTCGAGGCGGCAAGCCTTGGCGCCAAGCTCAAGCGGGCCACGGCAGCGCAACGGCCATTCTATGCCGACAAATTTGTCGCCGACCTGACAGGCCGGATCCGGCATGGCGCTCGTATCGCCTTCGACGATGATGCCGACGCGGTAATCCATGCCCAGCACCCGCAGGTCGACGTCGCCTTCGCCATTCACGGTCATGCCCGGGATGCGCACTTTCAGGTCCGGGTTGCTGGCCACGCCATTACGGAAGGCCAGGTTGCCCTTGAGCTCCTGGAACGGCGTGTCCTTGCCGCGTGGTTCGCCGCTGAGGGTTTTGCGGTTGAGCGTGGCGATGCCTTTGCACAGTTGCTGTTCGAGGTTGGCATTGAGCAGCACGCCGTTGTTGATGACGAAACTGGCATTGCCGTTGAGGGTTTCGATCAGCGATTTCTGGCTGTTGCCATTGCCGGTCAGATTGCTGTCGAGAGTGACCAGGCCTTTGACTGGCGGTTTTTTACCCTGGCTTTCGAGGATTTTTTCCACAGGCACTTTGCTGATGCGTGTCTGCATGTTCAGCGCTGGTGCCTGCTGGCGCACGTCGAGGGTGCCCCTGGATTCGAAGGTGCCGTCGTACAGGTCGCCGCGCAGGTTCTCAAGCGTCAGCAGACCTTCCTTGCCATTGGCCTTGAGCGCCGCGTTCTGGATCGGCAGCTTGTCGAGGGTCAACTGGCCAAAGGTCAGGTCAGCATCCACGTCGAGTTTGCTCAGGCGTTCCACCGGCAGCAGGCGCTCGTTGCTCCACGCGTCTTTGGTGGGTTTGTCCGGCAGCGGTGTGCTGCCTGCGCCGGCCATGGCATCGGCTTCGGTACTGGCCACTTCGGCCTGGCGCACTTGCGTCGCGCTGTTGGCTTCGGCGGATTTTGGCGGCAGGTAACGGTCGACGTTGAAGGTGTCAGCCTTGAGCGCGGCGCGTAGCGATTGCTTGGCGAAATCCTCGACGGCAATACGACCGCTGAAGGTGCTGTCATCGATTTTCAGGTTGATGTTGTCGAGCACCAGACTGGTCGGCGTGCCGGCAATGCGGCTGACCAGTTCAACTTTGCTCAAACTGCCTTCAGCCATCGCCGGGAGTTTCTGGCCGATGCTGTCGACGAATTTCGCCAGGTCGAATTGGGCAATCGAAAGGCCGCCGTTGATCTGCGGCGTTTTGTCGAGGTCGTTGACCTTCAGTTCGCCCAGTGCGCGCAACTGGTTGGCGGAAATCTTGATGCCAGTCCATTCGGCGACGTTCGCTGCTTTATCCAGCAGCAACTGGCCTTGGGCGGCGAAGGTCACGGTCTTGCCTTGCAGCGGATCACCGGCGATTTCGCCGGACAGCTTCATGTCCTCGAATTTGTAGCGTTGCAAGGCGCGTTCAAAACGCAGCTCGCCATTGAGCTCGGTGCGGACCCGCAGAACGGGCTGATTGGTGCCCAGGAACGCGGTGAGCTTGACCGGGATGTTGGTCGAATCGTGGACCGGCCCGGTGCTCAACTGGATGCTTTCGGCGCTGAAATGCTGGCCGGTCTTCTCGTCGCTGTATTCAACGCGGGCGTTGTTGACGGTCAGGCTGTCGATGTCCAGGCGGATCGGCTGCGCCGGTTTTTCCACTTGAACGGTGGTTTGCGGTGCAGGTTCGCCGGGCGTGACCGCAGGAGCGGTCGAGTTGGCAGTCGCCGGCACCTTGCCAATGTCTTCCCAGTTGCCGTGGCCGTCCTTGTCGCGGTTTAGGCGCAGGTTCAGGCCTTCGACGCGCACGTCGCTCATCTGCACTTCACGGCGCAGCAGCGGCAGCACGCGCACCGACAGGCCGAGCATCTGCAAGTCAGCGAACGGTTCGGTGGGCTTGGCCAGGGTCGCGACACTGGCTTCGTGCAATTCCAGGCCCAGCCACGGGAAAAGGCTCCAGCCGATGTCGCCATTGAGCGTCAGCTCGATGTGGGCCTTGTCGCGGGCAATCTGGCGAATCTCGTCTTTATAGTCGTTGGGATCGAAGAGGTGGGTCAGGGCAAAGCCCAGCGCCACAATGATCAGCAACAACCCGAGAAGTACCAGACCCAGGATTTTGCCGAACGCTTTCATGGGCGAGTCCTTGTAGTTAGTCGATTTAGCCGGGGAGTATAGCGCTCAGAAGTGGACGACCGGTCAGCGATCAACCCGGCAGCACATCCAGTGGCACTTTCAGTTTGGCCGCCAGCGCCTGGGACTCAAGGTGCCCGGCAGGTGCCAGCAGGCGCAATGTCGCACCCGATTGCGACGCCAGTTTCTGCGCTTCGTTCACCATTCGCTCGGCAACCCCACGACGACGGGTGATTTTTCGTACACACAGTTGGGACAGATGCCAGACGTCCTGGTGCCTTTGCAAACGTGCCGCGCCCAGCAGGCGATCATTGAAACGCCCGGCGATCAACGAGCCGTCCCGCAGGCAGCCTTCGATCAACTGCACATCATCGGTAAACGGCGCGAACAGCCAATCCGGCGCGTCGCGGTAAATCTTCTGCAAATCCTGCTGATCCTGGTAGGTGGCTTCGTTCAGCAGCTCGACGATGACAGGCATGACGGTTCCTTCAGTGGTACGAGAACAGATGACTTGCAAAAACGTGATATCAGTTTGGTTTTTCTGTCACGTGCAAATGGTAACCTCTGCCGGTTCGTCCGTCCTTCTGCGACGCGATGTCGCACCAAAATGGAGCTTTACCTCAAAAAAACAGTCATGCGTGCGCATAAAGGCTGGAGGTGAGCAGTGGCTGGCGAACCATACTAATAATTGGGGGATACACAATGACCACGAGCATCACGGCGGACGGCATCTATGCCGGCCAGCCTGCGTTCCTGTCCAAGGAGCGCATCATCGCCAAGCCCGGTTTCAACCGTTGGCTGGTGCCACCGGCCGCGCTGGCCATCCACCTCTGCATCGGCATGGCCTACGGCTTCTCGGTGTTCTGGTTGCCACTGTCCAAAGCCCTGGGTGTGACCAAGGCGGTGGCCTGTGCACCGGACATGAGCTTCATCTCGCAAGTGTTCTCGTCGCAATGCGACTGGCCGATCTCGATGCTCGGCTGGATCTACACCCTGTTCTTCATCTTCCTCGGCTGCTCGGCCGCGATCTGGGGTGGCTGGCTGGAACACGCCGGGCCGCGCAAGGCTGGTGTTGTGTCGGCACTGTGCTGGTGTGGTGGTCTGCTGATTTCGGCGCTGGGTGTGTATACGCACCAGATCTGGCTGATGTGGATCGGCTCCGGGGTCATTGGCGGTATCGGCCTGGGCCTGGGTTACATCTCGCCGGTCTCGACCCTGATCAAGTGGTTCCCGGACAAGCGCGGCATGGCGACCGGCATGGCGATCATGGGTTTCGGCGGTGGCGCGATGGTCGGTGCACCGCTGGCCGCAGCCTTGATGGGGCACTTCGCTTCGGCAGACAGCGTGGGCGTGTGGCAGAGCTTCCTGGTGATGGCCGCGATTTACTTCGTGTTCATGATCGGCGGCGCACTGTCCTATCGCGTACCACCAACCGGCTGGAAGCCTGAAGGCTGGACCGCTCCGGCGAAAAAAGCTTCGAACGCGATGATCACTCATCGTCACGTGCACGTGAATGTGGCGTGGAAAACCCCGCAATTCCGTCTGGTATGGCTGGTGCTGTGCCTGAACGTGTCCGCCGGTATCGGCATCCTCGGCATGGCTTCGCCGCTGTTGCAGGAAGTGTTCGCCGGCAAATTGCTCGGCACCGACCAGACGTTTGGTCAGCTCGACGCGGGCCAACTGGCCTCGATTGCCGCGATTGCTGCCGGCTTCACCGGTTTGCTGAGCCTGTTCAACATTGGCGGCCGATTCTTCTGGGCATCGTTCTCGGATTACCTGGGCCGTAAAAACACCTATTTCGTGTTCTTCGCCCTCGGTTTTGCGCTGTACGCGTTGATCCCGAACCTTGGTCACCTGGGCAACGTTGCGCTGTTCGTGGCGGCGTTCTGCATCATCCTGTCGATGTATGGCGGCGGTTTTGCGACGGTTCCGGCTTACCTGGCGGACCTGTTCGGTACACAAATGGTCGGTGCGATCCACGGTCGTCTGTTGACCGCCTGGGCGGCAGCGGGTGTGTTGGGTCCGGTGTTGGTGAACTACCTGCGTGAGTATCAGCTGAGCATCGGCGTTGAACGTGCCGCCGCTTACGACATCACGCTGTACATCCTCTCGGGCCTGCTGGTGCTGGGTTTCATCTGCAACCTGCTGGTGCGTCCAGTGGCCGACAAGTACTTCATGACTGACGCTGAACTGGCCGCCGAACAGGCGCTGGGCCACGACAAGGGTGCTGATGCCAGCACCTCGCTGGAGTGGAAGGCGGCGTCGGGCACCAAGCCGTTGGCGATTGCAGCGTGGCTGGTGGTGGGGATTCCGTTGGCGTGGGGTGTTTGGGTGACCCTGCAAAAAACTGCGGTCCTATTCCACTAAGTACCCCGCGCCCGATCCGTCGGGCGCACTGCTACCTGTAGGAGCGAAGCTTGCTCGCGAAGAACGATGATGCGGTGTTTCAGGTACACCGCCTTCGCGGGCAAGTCGGAGCGCCGCACCGCTCGCTCCTACATGTCATGACAGGTACACCACCGACTTTGTTGAATTCACTCCGTCAGTCATATCACCTCTCGTGTTTCTGTTTCCCGCCCGCGCCCCTATAATGGCTGCCTTTTTCGCCCAATGATTTTGCGGAGCTGGTGATGGCCGAACGTAAGGCGTCAGTCGAGCGCGACACTCTGGAAACCCAGATCAAAGCCTCGATCAACCTGGATGGCACCGGAAAGGCCCGATTTGATATCGGTGTTCCTTTTCTTGAGCACATGCTGGACCAGATCGCCCGTCACGGGCTGATCGACCTGGATATCGTCAGCAAGGGCGACCTGCATATCGACGACCACCACACCGTGGAAGACGTCGGTATCACCTTGGGTCAGGCTTTCGCCAAAGCCATCGGCGACAAGAAAGGCATCCGTCGCTACGGCCACGCCTACGTGCCGCTCGATGAAGCGCTGTCGCGCGTGGTGATCGACTTCTCCGGCCGCCCTGGCCTGCAGATGCATGTTCCCTATACCCGCGCCACTGTTGGCGGTTTCGACGTTGACCTGTTCCAGGAATTCTTCCAGGGCTTTGTCAACCACGCGCTGGTCAGCCTGCACATCGACAACCTGCGTGGCACCAACACCCACCACCAGATCGAAACCGTGTTCAAGGCTTTCGGCCGCGCATTGCGCATGGCCGTAGAGCTCGATGACCGCATGGCCGGTCAGATGCCATCGACCAAAGGCGTTCTGTAATGCAGACGGTCGCGGTTATCGATTACGGCATGGGCAACCTGCACTCGGTGGCCAAGGCCCTCGAGCACGTCGGTGCCGGCAAGGTCTTGATCACCAGTGATGCCGACGTGATTCGCGAAGCTGACCGGGTGGTATTCCCAGGCGTCGGCGCGATTCGCGATTGCATGGCGGAGATCCGTCGCCTGGGTTTCGACTCGTTGGTGCGTGAAGTCAGCCAGGACCGTCCGTTCCTCGGCATCTGCGTCGGCATGCAAGCCTTGCTCGACACAAGTGAAGAGAACGACGGCGTCGACTGCATCGGCCTGTTCCCGGGCGCGGTGAAGTTCTTCGGCAAAGGCCTTGTTGAAGACGGCGAACACCTGAAAGTCCCGCACATGGGCTGGAACGAAGTGAAGCAGACGGTGAGTCACCCGCTATGGCACAACATTCCGGACCTGGCGCGTTTCTACTTTGTGCACAGCTACTACATCGCTGCCGGTAATGCGCGGCAGGTGGTCGGTGGCGGTCACTACGGTGTCGATTTCGCTGCGGCGCTGGCCGATGGCTCGCGTTTCGCCGTGCAGTTCCACCCGGAGAAGAGCCATACCCATGGCCTGCAATTGCTGCAGAACTTCGCTGCGTGGGATGGTCGCTGGTAAATGGCCGTCAAGAAGAAGCCGCCGATCCTGACCCTCACTCCCGAGCAGGAGAACGAGGCCAATCACAAGATCAAACGCTTCATGGAGGATCGCTTCGAGCTGGACCTGGGTTCGTTCGAAGCGGCCGAAATCCTTGAGCTGTTTACCCGTGAAATTGCGCCGCACTATTACAACAGGGCGATTTTCGATGTGCAGACGCACCTTAAAGAAAGGTTCGAAAGCATCGAAAGCGACTTGTGGGCGCTCGAGAAAAACTGATTTCCGAGCGAAGCTGAACACTCGAATTTGAAGGTTTGCCAGATGCTGATTATTCCCGCTATCGATCTCAAGGACGGTGCCTGTGTTCGTCTGCGCCAGGGCCGCATGGAAGATTCCACGGTGTTCTCCGATGACCCGGTGAGCATGGCCGCCAAGTGGGTGGAGGGCGGTTGCCGTCGTCTGCATCTGGTCGATCTGAACGGTGCCTTCGAAGGCCAGCCGGTCAACGGCGAAGTGGTCACCGCCATCGCCAAGCGCTACCCGAACCTGCCGATCCAGATCGGCGGCGGTATCCGCTCGCTGGAAACCATCGAGCACTACGTCAAAGCGGGCGTGAGCTACGTGATCATCGGCACCAAAGCCGTGAAAGATCCGGCGTTCGTCGCCGAAGCCTGCCGCGCGTTCCCGGGCAAAGTGATCGTCGGTCTGGATGCCAAAGACGGTTTCGTCGCCACCGATGGCTGGGCTGAAATCAGCACCGTTCAGGTCATCGACCTGGCCAAGCAATTCGAAGCCGACGGCGTGTCCGCGATCGTTTATACCGACATCGCCAAAGACGGCATGATGCAGGGCTGCAACGTGCCGTTCACCGCTGCGCTGGCTGCGGCCACGAAGATCCCGGTTATTGCTTCCGGTGGTATCCACAACCTGGGTGACATCAAGTCGCTGCTCGACGCCAAGGCGCCGGGCATCATCGGCGCGATCACCGGCCGGGCGATCTACGAAGGCACCCTCGACGTCGCTGAAGCGCAAGCTTTCTGCGATTCGTACAAAGGCTGAGGACTGACCATGGCGCTGGCCAAACGCATCATCCCTTGCCTGGACGTGGATAACGGCCGGGTCGTCAAAGGTGTGAAGTTCGAAAACATCCGCGATGCCGGCGACCCGGTGGAAATCGCCCGTCGTTACGACGAGCAGGGTGCCGACGAGATTACTTTTCTCGACATCACCGCCAGCGTCGACGGTCGCGACACCACGCTGCATACCGTTGAGCGCATGGCCAGCCAGGTCTTTATTCCGCTGACCGTTGGCGGCGGCGTGCGTACCGTGCAGGACATTCGCAACCTGCTGAATGCCGGCGCGGACAAGGTCTCGATCAATACCGCTGCCGTGTTCAACCCGGAGTTCGTGGGTGAGGCGGCGCAGCATTTCGGTTCGCAGTGCATCGTGGTTGCCATCGATGCGAAGAAGGTCTCTGGTCCGGGCGAAACCCCGCGCTGGGAAATCTTCACTCACGGCGGGCGCAAGCCGACCGGTCTCGACGCGGTCGAGTGGGCGAAGAAGATGGAAGGCCTGGGAGCCGGCGAAATCCTGCTGACCAGCATGGACCAGGACGGCATGAAAAACGGTTTCGACCTGGGCGTTACCCGTGCGATCAGCGATGCGCTGGGTATTCCGGTGATCGCTTCCGGCGGCGTCGGCAACCTGCAGCATTTGGCCGACGGCATCATCGAAGGTCACGCCAGCGCCGTTCTGGCCGCGAGTATTTTCCACTTTGGCGAATACACCGTGCAGGAAGCCAAGGCCTACATGGCCCATCGCGGCATCGTGATGCGCTAAACAAACGATACAGGCCAGTGGACATCATGGCGGGCTCAAGGCACTCTTGGGTACGCCATGGATCTCGGTAGCCAGACATGCTCAAACGCCTTCTTCTTGCCCTCGCCAGCGCTTCTCTATTGCAGATCAGTGGCGTGCACGCCACCGAAAATCCCGACGCCGACCTGGTGCTGCTGACGGAAAACTTCCCGCCTTACAACATGGCCAAGAACGGCAAGAACTTCGCTCAGGACGAGAACATCAATGGCATCGCCGTGGACATTGTCCGCGAGATGTTCAAGCGTGCCGACGTAACCTACAGCCTGACCCTGCGTTTCCCCTGGGAGCGTATCTACAAGCTCGCCCTCGAGAAACCCGGGTATGGCGTGTTCGTGATGGCGCGGCTGCCTGACCGTGAAAAGCTCTTCAAGTGGGTCGGCCCGATCGGTCCGGATGACTGGATCATGCTGGCCAAGGCGGACAGCAAGATCAGCCTGGAAACGCTGGAAGATGCGCGCAAATACAAGATCGGTGCGTACAAGGGCGACGCGATTGCCGAGACGCTGGCCAAGCAAGGGTTGAAGCCGATTGTCGTGCTGCGGGACCAGGACAACGCGAAGAAACTGACCAGCGGCCAGATCGACTTGTGGGCCACGGGCGACCCGGCCGGGCGTTACCTGGCGCGTCAGGACGGTGTCACCGGGCTCAAGACCGTGCTGCGCTTCAACAGTGCGGAGCTGTATTTGGCGCTGAACAAAGACGTGCCGGATGAAACCGTCGCCAAGCTGCAAGCCGCGCTGGATCAGCTGCGCAAGGAAGGCGTGGTGGACGAGATCATGGGGCGGTATCTCTAATCTCGGTGACCTGCACAATCTAATGTGGGAGCGGGCTTGCTCGCGAATGCGCAGTGTCAGTCGACATTAACATTGACTGACACACCGCATTCGCGAGCAAGCCCGCTCCCACAGTTGTTTTGCGAGGCGGCAAGTTAGCGGTAAACGCCGTCCTTGCCGTGCGCAGTCGTTGCGCGGTTACTGCGCACGCTGATCATCAACTTGATATCAATCCAGTCAATGCCCTGAGCTTTCAGCTTCGGCAACTCGCGCTCCAGCACTGCCAGCGTCTGCGGATACGGATGCCCGATCATCACCGCCGAACCCTGTTTATGCGCCAGATTGATCGCGGTCTGTAGCTGGGTGAAGATCGCCGCTTCAGTTCGCTCATCATCCAGAAACACATCCCGCGAAACACTCGCCAACCCAATCTTCTGCGCTTCGGCCGCTGCCACGGTTTGCGCGCTGGTGCGGCTGTCGACGAAGAACTTGTGCCGCCGCTGCAACTCCGCCATCAACCAGGCCATGGCGGGTTGCTGTGCGGTCATGCGACTGCCCATGTGGTTGTTGATGCCGCTTGTGTACGGGACCATTTTGAATGCCGCGTCGAGGCGCTTCGCAAGCTCTTCGATGGGCAGCTCGGGATGCCAGGCGAACGGCCCCGTGGCGGGGTCCATCGGCATGTGCAGGATGACGATCTTGCCGGCGCGATGAGCTTCGCGAGCGAATTCGGTGGCGTGGGGTGTGTCGGGCATGATCGCCGTGGTCACGGGGCCGGGCAGGGCCAGCACGCGGCGATCCCGGGGCAGGTTCTGCCCCAGGTCATCGATGATCAGGCTGATGTAGGCTTTTTGAGGGGCGGGCGCCGCGTGAGCAACACCCGCCAGACAGCACAGCAGACCGAGAACCAACCGCAGGCGCATCTCAGCGGCCGGAGGTGATGCTCAACCCTTTGAGCAGGCTCAGGGCTTGGGCCAACTGGTAGTCATCATCCTGCGGCATCGCCTTGGCCTTGGCGCTGGAGCCGGTCGGTTTGTCGGCGCCGCCGTTGCCATTGCCCAGGTGACCTTGCAGATCGGCTTCCTTGAAGTATTCGCCGTCCTGCTCGCTGGTGATCTTGGCCTTGCGCACTTCGATGTCCGGGACGATGCCCTGGGCCTGGATCGAGCGGCCGTTCGGCGTGTAATACAGCGCCGTGGTGATCTTCAGCGCGCGGTCGTTGTTCAGCGGCAGCACGGTTTGCACCGAGCCCTTGCCGAAACTGGTGGTGCCCATGACCACCGCGCGTTTCTGATCCTGCAGGGCGCCGGCCACAATTTCCGAGGCCGAGGCGCTGCCGCCGTTGATCAGCGCAACCATCGGCACCGCTTCGCTTTCGTCTTTGCCGGTGGCGGAGAAGCGCAACTCGGAGTTGGCGATGCGGCCCTTGGTGTAAACGATCAGGCCCTTGGTGATGAAGTGGTCGACCACTTCCACCGCTGCCTGCAGCACGCCGCCCGGGTTGTTACGCAGGTCGAGGATGATGCCTTTGAGCTTCTTGCCGTTGTCCTTGCGCAACTTGGCCAGGGCCTTGGAGACTTCTTCGCCGGTCTTGACCTGGAACTGAGTGATGCGGATGTAGCCGTAGCCGGACTCCAGCAACTGGCTCTTCACGCTCTTCACCTGAATGATGGCGCGGGACAGGGTCACGTCGAACGGCGTGCCGCCATCGCGAACCAGGGTCAGGGTGATTTTCTGGCCGATCTTGCCGCGCATCTTGTCCACGGCTTCGGTCATGCTCTGGCCGCGAGTCGGCTGGCCGTTGATCTTGACGATGAAGTCGCCGGCCTGAATGCCGGCCTTCGAGGCGGGTGTGTCATCGATAGGCGAAACCACCTTGATGAAACCGTCTTCGGCGCCGACTTCGATGCCCAGGCCGCCGAATTCGCCGCTGGTGCTTTCCTGCAACTCAGCGAAGTCTTCCGGGCCCAGGTAGGCGGAGTGCGGGTCGAGGTTGCTGAGCATGCCCTTGATGGCGTTTTCCAGCAGGGTCTTGTCGTCCACCGGTTCGACATAGGCTGCCTTGATCCGGTCCATGACCTCGGCAAAGGTGCGCAACTCTTCCAGCGGCAACGGCGCCTTGGTCGTCGCAGCAGTGCCCGCAGGCGCGACCGCCGGAGCCGGTTGAGCAGCGAACGCCAGAGGCGCGCCGATCACCAGTGCGATCGTCAGGGCCAGCGAGGTAAGACGGGACAAATGCAGCATGTCGAACGAACTCCTAATGTAGGTGACTCAACGCCTATCCTTGCGCGCGGCACCATTGCGCCGGATCACTCGGGTGACCCTGCTGACGAATTGCGAAATACAGTGCTGGAGTGTCCTGCCCGCCGCTGTTACCGACAGTGGAGATGGACTCACCGGCTTTCACCACGTCACCCGCAGACTTGAGCAGCGTCTGGTTGTGACCGTAAAGACTCAAAAAACCGTTGCCGTGGTCAAGGATCACCAGCAAGCCGGCACCGCGCAGCCAGTCGGCAAACACCACGCGACCACCATGCACGGCATGCACCTGGCTGCCGGCGGAGGCGCTGATCATCACGCCGTCCCATTTGGTGCGGGCGTCGTCGCCACGGGTTTCGCCAAAGCGTGCCAGCAGTCGACCATCAACCGGCCATGGAAGTTTTCCCCGGCTGGAAGCAAACGGGCCGCCAAACGTCTCGCCTGAGCTTGATACCAGGGCGCCGGGTGTCGATTTAACGGGTTTGCGTGGGGCGTCAGTGGCGTCTGCATCTGCTGCCGCCTGAGCCTCACGTAAACGCTTTTTTTCGGCTTCCTGCTGGGCAATCAGCGCTTTTTGCCGCGCTTCTTCTGCCTCACGAGCCTGGCGGGCCAGGGTTTCTTCGATGGTTTTAAGGACTTTAGACAGGTCTGCCTGATCCTGCTCGCGGGCGGCCAGTTTCTGATCGCGAGCCTTTACGTCATCGCTGAGCTTGGCGAGGACCTGCTGGCGTTCCTGACGGACTTTGTCGAGTTCATCGCGCTGGCTGTCGAGGCTGCTCTTTTGCACCAGCAACTGCGCTTGTTGTAGGGCGATGTCTTTTTCGACATTGGCCAATTGACGCAAGGTTTCGTTGAAACTCTTCAACTGCTCCAGGCGGGCCTGGCTCAGGTAATCGTAATAGGTGAGGGTGCGGGCGAATTTTTCCGGATTCTGCTGGTTGAGCAGCAGCTTCAAATACTCCTGACGGCCGTTCTGATAGGCCGCGCGGGCCTGAATGGCGATCAGTCTTTGCTGTTCAATGCGCGCGCTCTGGAGTTTTTTTTTCTCACCATCGAGACGCTGCAGCTCGGATTCGCTTTTTTTCAGCTCTTTTTGCAGGGCTTCGACCTGCTTCTCGAGCTTGCCCATCTCGGTCTCGGTGCCCTTGAGGTCTTTCTGCACCCCGGATTTCTCTTCCTGGAGCTTGCCCAGCAGTTTTTTCAGCTCGGCGATGTCCTGACGCGTGGCGTCCAACTGTTGTTGGGTTTGCGCGCGCTCGTCAGCAAAGGCCGGTTGGAGCAGGCAAGTCAGGGCAAGGGCTATCAGGACGCGAAGCATAGAGGCGGGCGACACCAGGGAAAGGGACGGCCTAGTATGCCCGCCCCACGCTGCAAAAAAAACGCCCAATTGGGGCTGTGTGATAACCGGCCCGAAAAACCACGCAATACCAATGTGGGAGCGGGCTTGCTCGCGAATGCGGTGTGTCAATCAAGGTTGATGTCGACTGACACACCGCTTTCGCGAGCAAGCCCGCTCCCACAGGGTTTTTCGGTGTTTGAGCGACCGGGTTACACCAGGATCGAAGTCCCGGTCATTTCAGCCGGTTTTTCCAGGCCCAACAGCTTCAGCATGGTTGGCGCCACATCCGCCAGCACGCCGCCTTCACGCACCTTCAGGTCACGCTTGCCGACATAAATGAACGGCACCGGCTCGGTGGTATGTGCGGTATGCGCCTGGCCGGTGGTTTCGTCGGACATCTGCTCGACGTTGCCGTGATCCGCTGTGATCAGCGCTTCGCCGCCGACTTTGTCCAGCGCATCGACGATGCGGCCGACGCACAGGTCCAGGCATTCCACGGCTTTCACCGCTGCTTCGAACACGCCGCTGTGGCCGACCATGTCGCCGTTGGCGTAGTTGACCACGATCACGTCGTAACGCTGGTTTTCGATGGCGTCGACGATGCGGTCGGTGACTTCCGGCGCGCTCATTTCCGGCTGCAAGTCATAAGTAGCGACTTTCGGCGACGGGATCAGGATGCGTTCTTCGCCCGGGAACGGTTCTTCACGGCCGCCGGAGAAGAAGAAGGTCACGTGGGCATACTTCTCGGTTTCGGCGATGCGCAGCTGCGTCTTGCCGTTTTTCGCCAGGAAGTCGCCGAGCACGTTGTCCAGGCTGCCGGCGGCGAAGGCCGATGGCGCGGGGATGCTGGCGGCGTATTGGGTGAGCATGACGAAACCGGCCAGTTTTGGCTGGCGCGCACGTTCGAAATCCTTGAAACCGTCTTCGACGAACACGCGGGTGAGCTCGCGGGCGCGGTCGGCGCGGAAGTTCATGAACACTACGGCGTCGCCGTCTTCGACTTTAACCGGCTCACCGATGGAGGTGGCTTTGACGAATTCGTCGCTCTCGCCACGCTCGTACGCGGCTTGCAGGCCTTCCTGGGCGGTGGCGGCGTTGAATTCGCCATTGCCGTCGACAATCAGGTTGTAGGCTTGGGACACGCGGTCCCAGCGGTTGTCGCGGTCCATGGCGAAGTAACGGCCAATAATGCTGGCGATCCGGCCTTTGCCGAGGGCCTGGAAGGTCGCGTCGAGCAGTTCGATCGACGACTGGGCGCTTTTCGGCGGCGTGTCGCGGCCATCGAGGAAGGCGTGCAGGTAGATTTTTTCCGCGCCGCGTTTGGCAGCCAATTCGGCCATGGCAACCAGGTGATCCTGGTGGCTGTGAACGCCGCCATCGGACAGCAGGCCCATGAAGTGCACGGCTTTGCCGGCGGCAACGGCTTTATCCACAGCCGCGCAGATGGTCGGGTTCTCGAAGAACTCGCCGTCGCGGATCGATTTGGTCACGCGAGTAAAGTCTTGATACACAACGCGGCCGGCACCGAGGTTCATGTGGCCGACTTCGGAGTTGCCCATCTGGCCATCCGGCAGGCCGACGTCCATGCCACTGCCCGAGATCAGACCGTTCGGCACGGTGGCCCACAGACGGTCCAGTACGGGCTTCTTCGCCGCATAGATGGCGTTGGATTCAGGGCTCTCACTGTGACCGAAGCCGTCGAGAATAATCAGGACCAAAGGTTTAGGCGTGGTAGTCATGGATTCCACTCGTGGCTGAGTTAAAAGAGGGCAATGGAAAAGGGAGTGGCAGTTTAAAGCGAAGTTCCGACGGCGTCACCGCCGGACGGGGTTTGGCCCACCATAGTGGCTGTGTATACTGGCCGACATTTTAACGCCCTGGAACCTCCTTCGATGGTTGCTCACCTGATTGAATTTGCCACTAACCACTATCTGCTCGTCGGTATCTTCGTGGTACTGCTGGCGTTGCTGATCGCCTATCAGATGCAAGGCGGCGGCCGCAGCCTGAGCACCGGTGAACTGACCGGCCTGGTCAACAAGGACGCGGGCGTTGTGATCGACATTCGTCCGGTCAAGGATTTCGCCGCCGGTCATATTGTTGGCGCGTTGAACATTCCTCACGACAAACTGGCCGCTCGCGTGGCCGAACTGGAAAAGCACAAGGCCAAGACCATCATCCTGGTCGACGCCATGGGCCAGACCGCCGGCACTCACGCTCGCGAACTGATGAAGTCCGGCTTCACCGCCGCCAAGCTGTCCGGCGGTATTTCCAGCTGGAAAGGCGACAATCTGCCGCTGGTGAAGTGATATGAGCAACGTCGTCGTCTATTCCAGCGATTACTGCCCTTACTGCTCGCGAGCCAAGTACCTGCTCGAGAACAAAGGCGTGGCCTTCGAAGAGATCAAGGTCGATGGCAAGCCGCAGGTGCGCGCCGCCATGGCCCAGAAGGCCGGGCGCACGTCCGTGCCGCAGATCTGGATCGGTGAGCGCCACGTTGGCGGTTGTGATGATTTGTTTGCCCTTGAGCGCGCCGGCAAGCTCGACGCCATGCTCAAGGCCTGAATGCCTTCCCTATAAGACCCCAAGATCAGAAAGGATCTGAGATGACTGACCAACAGAACACTGCAGCTAGCGAAGAAGAAACCGCACCGCAATTCTCCTTGCAGCGCATCTACGTACGTGACTTGTCGTTCGAAGCCCCGAAAAGCCCGGCGATCTTCCGCCAGCAGTGGGAACCAAGCGTCGGTCTGGATCTGAACACCCGCCAGAAGGCACTGGAAGGCGACTTCCACGAAGTCGTGCTGACCCTGTCCGTGACCGTGAAAAACGGTGAAGAAGTAGCGTTCATCGCTGAAGTGCAACAGGCCGGGATCTTCCTGATCAAGAACCTGGACGACGCTTCGATGAGCCACACCCTCGGCGCGTTCTGCCCGAACATCCTGTTCCCGTACGCTCGCGAAACCCTGGACAGCCTGGTGACCCGTGGTTCGTTCCCGGCCCTGATGCTGGCTCCGGTGAACTTCGACGCGCTGTACGCACAAGAACTGCAACGCATGCAGGCGGCTGGCGAGACTCCAACCGTTCAATAAGCTGCGCAGCGACACCCGTGTGGGAGTGAGCCTGCTCGCGATGGCGGTGTGTCAGATGACTTCAATGTCAGCTGACACACCGCCATCGCGAGCAGGCTCACTCCCACATTTGTTATGGGGTGTTACTTGAATCCGAGCTGGCGCCAGCCCTCGTAGACGGCAACCGCCACAGTGTTCGACAGGTTCAGGCTGCGACAGCCTTCGCGCATCGGCAAACGCAGGCGTTGTTCGCCGGGCAGGGCATCCAGCACTTCCGCCGGCAAGCCTCGGCTTTCCGGGCCGAACAGAAAGGCATCGCCCTCGGCGAAGCTCGCGTCATGGAACGGCCGCGAACCCTTGGTGGTAAACGCGAACACCCTTGGATGACCAAGGCTCTCCAGGCAACTGGCGAGGTCCGCATGGCGTTGCAGGGTGGCATACTCGTGGTAATCGAGGCCGGCCCGGCGCAGGCGCTTGTCGTCCATCTCGAAGCCCAGCGGTTCGATCAAATGCAGGTGGCAGCCACTGTTGGCGCACAGCCTGATAACGTTGCCGGTATTCGGCGGAATTTCTGGTTGAAAAAGGATGACGTGAAACATGCACGGCTCCGAAGGTAAAGATGACGGGCATTCTACGCCGCAAGCGGATCCCCGTTCGAAACTATTCCCGCGCGTGATGGGTTCGCTGGCGATTGTCGGGGTAATGGTGGGGCTGATGATCGGTCGCCTGACCACGCCCGACCCCAGTGAATTGCAGCAAATCGAAGTGACGAACGACGGCCTGGTGGTGTGGTTCAACAACGAACCCAAGTCCCACGGCGAGTTTATCGACGGCAGCCTGGCGTTGCTGTTCGAGGCGGAGGGCAAGACGCAGAAAGGTCAGCTCAAGCTCAACGACAAGAACGTGAACTGGCGGGTGCGATTGAGTGATGGGGGGTTGTTGCTGTCGGTGGTGGCGGCCCGGCCACTGCAAGGCGAGTGGGCCGGTAGCGAGGTCGATGACCGCTGGCGGCTGGAGATCCATCTCCGGGAGCAATAAAAGAGGGAATCCCCGGCCTGCCTGTACCAAGGTTCCCAAAACGGCAGGGCTCGCGCATTGCATCGTGAGCCCGGTGTAAAGAAGGAACCCCTGACCTGCCTGTATCAAGGGCCCCAAAACTGTTTGGGCTCGTCGCAAGTGCGGTGTGAGCCCGATGTAAAGAGGGGAATCCCCGGCCTGCCTGTACCAAGGTCCCCGAAACCGGGTAGTGAACTGAATCACTGAATGGACTATTGCAGGGGGCGTGCCAGGTTTTAACAGCTTGAAACAATCTCGCGCTCTGAAACGCCGAAAGCCCTGTATTGCGGGGCTTTCGTGTTTTTTCGTCAGGGGTTCGATTGTGAACGCAGGTGGGGTTTTGGATCGGTTGGTGTGCGCGATTGCGGTTCACGGTGCATTCAGGCGGTGCACGTTGGCCCCAAAAGCTTCGCGGGCAAGCCTAGCTCCTACAGGATTTCTACCAACCTGTAGGAGCGAGGCTTGCCCGCGAATGGATCTATGCAACGATGATGATCTAAAGGCTAATTAACCCTCATCCCCCTCATCATCATCCCCACCATCCACCTTCATCCCCAGTTCCTTGATCTTGCGCGTCAGGGTATTACGCCCCCAACCCAGCAAAACCGCAGCATCACGACGGCGGCCAGCGGTGTGCTTGAGTGCAGTCTCGATCATGATCCGCTCAAACGCCGGCACCGCGCTGTCGAGCAGGCTCGACTGACCACGCGCCAACGCCTGATCGGCCCACTGGCGCAGCGCTTGCTCCCAGTTGGTCACCGGCGCCGAATCCTGCGGCAGGCTCAGCAGCTCTGGCGGCAGGTCGCTGATGTGCACTTCGCGACCCGAAGCCATCACCGTGATCCAGCGGCAGGTGTTTTCCAGCTGACGGACGTTGCCGCCCCACGGCAGGTTCTTCAGGTATTCCTCGGTTTCGCTTTTCAACAGCTTCGGCTCGACCGCCAGTTCTTGCGCGGCGCGGCTGAGGAAGTGTTTGGCGAGGGTCGGGATGTCTTCGCGACGGTCCGACAACCGTGGAATATGAATGCGGATCACGTTGAGGCGGTGGAACAAGTCTTCACGGAATTTCCCGGCGTGCACCAGGGTTTCCAGGTTCTGGTGAGTCGCGGCGATGATCCGCACGTCGACTTTGACCGGCACGTGGCCGCCGACGCGGTAGAACTCGCCGTCTGCCAGCACGCGCAGCAAACGGGTCTGCGTGTCCGCCGGCATGTCGCCGATTTCATCAAGGAACAGCGTGCCGCCATCCGCCTGTTCGAATCGTCCGCGACGCAGGTTGGCCGCACCGGTGAACGCGCCTTTTTCATGGCCGAACAGCTCGGATTCCATCAGGTCTTTCGGGATGGCCGCCATGTTCAGCGCAATGAATGGCGAAGCCGCCCGTGGACTGTGACGGTGCAGGGCATGGGCGACCAGCTCTTTACCCGTACCCGATTCACCGTTGATCAGCACGGTAATGTTGGAGTGGCTCAAGCGCCCGATGGCGCGAAACACTTCCTGCATCGCCGGCGCTTCGCCGATGATTTCCGGGGTGCGGGTCAGGGCGACCGGGACTTCCAGGCCTTGCTGTTCCTGGGCGTGCTGGTTAGCGCGCTTGACCAGGGACACCGCTTCGTCGACATCGAACGGCTTGGGCAGGTATTCGAACGCGCCGCCCTGATAGGACGCGACAGCGCTGTCCAGATCGGAGTGCGCAGTCATGATGATCACTGGCAGCCGTGGGTGTTGCTCGCGAATCCGCGCCAGAAGGTCCAGACCGCTGGCACCCGGCATGCGAATGTCGGAGATGATCACGTCCGGCTGCTGGCGCGCCAGGCGGCTCATCACGCCATCGGCGCTGTCGAAGCTTTGCGTGGTCATGCCTTCCTGCTGCAAGGCTTTTTCCAGGACCCAACGGATAGAACGGTCGTCATCGACGATCCACACGGTTTCACTACGGCTCATGTCGATGTGGCTCCTTGTTCCAGTGGCAGAAAGATCGAGAAGGTGGTGTGGCCTGGATGGCTGTCACATTCGATCAGGCCCTGGTGCTGGCTGATGATGTTCTGGGTAATGGCCAGGCCGAGCCCGGTACCGTCCGGGCGCCCGCTGACCATGGGAAAGAAGATGGTTTCCTGAAGTTCCGCAGGAATACCGGGGCCGTTGTCGATGATTTCGATCTTGGTCACCAGGCGATGGCGCACGTGGCCGATGGTGAACTGGCGCATGGCGCGGGTGCGCAGGCTGATGCGACCCAGGCGCAGCTCGTTCTGGCTGCTGATGGCCTGCATTGCGTTGCGCACGATATTCAGGACGGCCTGAATCATCTGTTCGCGGTCGATCAACACGTCGGGAATGCTTGGGTCGTAATCGCGCACCAATGTGATGCAGCCCTGGCTTTCGGCCTCGACCAAGTGGCAGACGCGTTCCAGCACTTCGTGGACGTTGCACATGGCCAACGATGGCAACTTGTTGGAGCCGAGCATGCGATCGACCAGGTTTCGCAGGCGGTCGGCTTCTTCAATGATGACGTTGGTGTAGTCGCGCAGGCTTTCTTCCGGCAGCTCGCGGGCGAGCAGCTGGGCCGCACCGCGAATCCCGCCGAGCGGATTCTTGATCTCGTGAGCGAGGCCGCGCACCAGCATCTTGCTGGTTTCCTGCTTCGACAGCTGCGCCTCTTCCTTGGTGATCCGCAGCAAGCGGTCACGCGGGTGGACTTCCAGCAGCAGCATGGTGGCGCCGTTGGCCAGGATCGGTGTGACCGCGTAATCGACGGTCAGCGTCTGGCCGGTCAGGGCGGTGAGCATCGCTTCGCGTTTGGTGAACGGATGCGCCTGCTCGACCGCCTGGCGCAGGGAATTCAGGGCTTCGGTGGATTCGGTGAACAACTCACTGATGAACTGCCCATGGCTGCGCTGGCCACTGATGGCCAGCAGCATCTCCGCCGCCGGGTTCATGTACTCGAGGCGCAGTTCGGCGTCGAGCAGGATGGTGGCGGTGGTCAGGTTGTCGAGCAGCAATCGATGCAGTGCGTCGCTAATGGTCATCAGGACCTCTTTTGGAGCAGGGCATGCGCGTGAATAACGCGCCGATATCAGGAAAATGCAAAAACCAAACCAAGGCTCCGAAAAGAAGCGTTAAAGGCCTGAAACGGGCGTTTGACGCTCGTTTGCGTGGCGTTCTGCCAGCTTTTGCGGGTACTTTCGAACCAAAATGGGTTGATATTTGGGTACGGTGCAACCCATTGCACCAATATAGTGCGCAAAGCTGAACGTGGTTAGAAGAAACGCAGGAAGGGATTTTTGGGCTCGATGGGCTTGTCCTTGAGCGGACATTCCGGTCGTTGGCCGTAGTCGGTCAGCGCGCAGGGTTTGACCTGGCGTTTTTGTGCGAGGGAAATGCGCAGCATATGGAAGGGTTGACTGGCGGTGCGCTCGACGATGCGGCCGTGTTCGTCGAGGATTTCCACGGACAGGTTGTGGCTGCCACGATCGATGTTGCTCAACGCGAACACAGGGCTCGGACCAGGTTCAGCCGTGGGCTGCCCGTCCAGCAACAAGCGGTAGCGATGGCCTCGTTGCAGGCCGGGTTCGCTGGTGATGCTGACGATCAGTTCGCCGGCGCTGCTGCGGATTGTGGCGTCGGGCTCGGGCACCAGCACTCGCAGCATGTCGTAGCGGAACAGGGGTTTGGTTTCGGTTCGCTTCTCGGCAATCACCGGCGCTGCGCCGGTCGGGTTGGCGGACATGCGGTTGCTCGTCGCCAGCGGCACGCGTCTGGCGTTGCCGGAGCCAGGCTGGTCGGTGAAGACCCGATTGCCCTGTGCGTCGATGTAAGTGAAGACTTCGGCCGATGCGGACAACGCGATCAGGCAGGCGGCCAGCAGCCATAACCTCACGGCTTGTGCACCCGCTGAACCGTGAAGGTTACGGTCGGACTCTGCTGCACGATATCTTCCCCGTCGATCACCTGCACCGCGAGGCTGTGAGTGCCGCGATCAATGTTGACCAGTTGCAGGATCGGCACGTTGCTCGGCTGGCCGTAAGGCTGGTCGTCCAGCAGCAGCCTGAAAAGATGCGGGCCTTGCAAGCGCGGTTTGATCAACACGTTGACGGTGAAGGTACCGTTGTTGGCTCGCAGCGCTTCGGTGGTGGGCAGGTTGGTCAGCTCCAGCACCTCGTAGGCGCTGCGAGGTTGTTCGCCGCTGGTGGCTTGTGCGGGTGGGGTGGGAGGCGCTTGGCGCTCGACGCTGTTGAGCGGCGGCAGTTCGACCGGCTGAGCCTTCACACCGTCGGGTGGTTGATTGCTGTAGGCAGTGTTGCCGGCGGCGTCGGTGTACTTATAAATCTGCGCGGCGGCGGGCAGGGCGATCAACAGCAGGATGAACAGAAAACCACGACCCATAAAATCGACCAGAAACGAACGCGTTGGGTTGCAGCATAGGTCAGGGTTGGTGATTGACCCAAGTTGTAAACATTTGGGCATGATTTGCCGTCATCTCCCAAGCGCAACGAATCCCCTGTGGGAGCGAGACCGGCTTGCCGGCGATGGCGGCGGATCATCCAGCATCAGTGTTGAAGGAACGAATGCTATCGCCGGCAAGCCGGTCTCGCTCCTACATTGGTTTATCGCTGGTTGCGAAATCAGCGAATGAATTTTTGCATGCGTCTTTCCATTTCAGGCGTCGGCGGCGCGCAGCGTTCCGGTATTTCCTTGCCTGTTTCGTCATAACGAATCGTGCAGCCTAGAAAGCCCCGATCGAAAAAGTAGCGGCTACTGACGACACCGTTAGGGTAGAAACACAACTGTTCGCCGTACAGTTCGGCGCCGTCATAGTTTTTAACCGACTGCTGGTTGATGGTCATCAGCGTGAAGCCTTTTTTGGCCAGCCTGCATAAGCCGCCGTCAGAGCCATAGTTGTTAACCGTGACCTGATCGTCCTCGCCGATAATCATTTCCTGCGTTTTTTTCCCCGTTTCAACGTTGTATTCGACGTAGTTTTGTCTGCGCCCGTACAGGTACTCGCTTTCGCTTTGCAGTCTCCCTTGCTTGAAAACACGAAACTTCCCACAGAGAGCGACCTTCGGCCCATTCTCGTCGAAGCTGCACGAGTTCGTTTCCAAAGCGACGGCGCCTTTGGCATCACGATCTATCCAGGTCCCGAGGAATTGACCATTCCTATACGCGCCCTCGCTCGCGAGTGTGCCGTCGTCGAGGTAGTCGCGATAAGGGCCGTCGAGTACGCCGTCGCGCCAGGTCATCTCTTTAATGAGGCGGCTGCCATCAGCGCTGAAATGCTGTGCCGGTCCGTGCGGTTTTCCATTTTCATACTGCTCACGGAAGGTGGGCTTGCCATTCGCGGCGTAGCCTTCTCGAACTCCTGCAAGCATGTTGGCCTTGTAGTGCTCCACCAGCGTCAGCGTGCCATTGGCGTCGGTATCACGCAGCTCGCCTTCCTTCTTGCCATCGATGAAGTTCACACGTTGCGTATGCCCCTCTTTGGTTCTGAGTATCCAGGGACCACTTTGCAGGCCATTTTCATAGGTGCCTTCACCCGCACCGGTCAGCCAGGGGCCTTGGCGTTTGTCGTTCTGATAGTCGCCACGCTCAGTGACCACGCCATTGCGGCGCTGTTCGCTGGCCCCCTGAAGTTGGTCATGCAGATAGGTGACGAAGCCGCTGGACTCGGGCTCATCGTCTTCGGGCGGCGCGGTCCGCCAGCGACCTTCGCGCAAGTCATTTTCGTAATTGCCGACTTGCAGTTCCTCTGGCGTCCAGATACTCCATCGGCCGTGACGTTTTCCGTCGACGTAGGGGCCGCTCGAGCGATTCTCCCAGCCTTTCTGAAAGGTCCACTCACCGGTCCGCAGATTGTTTTTGTACTGGCCGATGGAGCGCAAAAGTCCAGAGTTAAAGGTCACGGCATAGCCATCACGCGTGGCGTCATACTGAGTCGGATCGGTTTCCCAGGCGATGCTGTAGATCTGATAGTTGTAAGCCGTCCGGTCGCCATAGTCGCGAACTGGTTTATCCGTGCCGCGCCAGTAGGTCACTGTCAGGAAGCGCCCGTCTTTCTTCTGAAAGGTTTTTTTGTAGGTACTGATGCTGTCACTGGCTGGATCATCGGGGACGGGCTTTTTCTGCTCATCGAAATAGCTTACGAGCGTGCCTGCAGTGTGATCGATTTGGTCAAATTCGGTGACCCCGGATTCTTCATAGTTAATGCGGTAGTCAAACGGGCTCAGCTTTGCCAGCGCCTTGCGGACCATTAGCACATTAAGGTTTTTCTGATCTTTGGCAATGCGGTCGAGAGCGGGTTGCAGGCGGTCAAGTCTGACGTAGATCTGCGGGCTTTCGTAGAAGCGGTAGGCGCGAATGCCATAGCGGTTTTTAGTCTTGAACAGCACGAACATCGTGGTGTGTTCGTTGTCCAGCGCGGTATTGAATACGGCCTCGATGGAGGCGTCGCCATATGTGTCGAGCGCTTGCGGCTGGCTGTCTGGGCTCTGACAAAGGCAGTAATACCCGGTGACGCCGGCGGTTTCCTTGATGAAGGCCAGCGTTGCCTGACTTTCCTGGAGGCTGTCGATCACTGGGTGCGCCAGCGGCTTTCCCTCATAAAAAGACGCCGATTGCGCGGAACTCAAACACAGGCTGGCAAGCAGGCAGAGGTAACACAGCCACTTCATACGAATCCCTTCGTCAAGGCGCCGGGCGGGCGCGAGAGCGGCGGATTATCCATGGATGTGTGTTCAGGGGAAACGAGCACCCACAAAAAAGGCCTCCCGAAGGAGGCCTCTTTTTTGTCACGCCGCTTGCGCAGGCGCTACCGGATCAGCAGCTGTAGTACAGCTCGTATTCCAGTGGGTGTACGAAGGTACGTACCTTGATTTCTTCTTCGCTTTTCAGAGCGATGTAAGCGTCGATGAAGTCATCGGAGAACACGCCGCCTTTGGTCAGGAACGCACGACCTTTGTCCAGCTCTTCCAGGGCTTCTTTCAGGCTGCCGCAAACTTGTGGGATCTCTTTCGCCTCTTCAGGCGGCAGGTCGTACAGGTTTTTGTCAGCTGCATCGCCAGGGTGGATCTTGTTCTGGATACCGTCCAGGCCAGCCATCATCAGTGCTGCGAAGCACAGGTATGGGTTGGCAGCTGGATCCGGGAAGCGTGCTTCGATACGGCGGCCTTTCGGGCTCGACACGTAAGGAATACGGATCGAAGCGGAACGGTTACGGGCCGAGTAGGCCAGCATCACTGGAGCTTCGAAGCCTGGAACCAGACGCTTGTAGGAGTTGGTCGCCGGGTTGGTGAAGCCGTTCAGGGCCTTACCGTGTTTGATGATGCCGCCGATGAAGTACAGAGCGGTATCGGACAGGCCGGCATAGCCTTCACCTGCGAAGGTGTTCTTGCCGTCTTTCCAGATGGACATGTGCACGTGCATGCCCGAGCCGTTATCGCCGTACAGAGGCTTAGGCATGAAGGTAGCGGTGCGGCCGTAGGCATCGGCCACGTTGTGCACGACGTACTTCAGGGTTTGGGTTTCGTCGGCTTTCTTCACCAGGGTGTTGAACTTGACGCCGATTTCGTTCTGGCCGGCAGTTGCCACTTCGTGGTGGTGAACTTCGACGGTCAGGCCCATTTCTTCCAGTGCGTTGCACATGGAGGTACGGATTTCGTGGTCGTGGTCGAACGGTGGAACCGGGAAGTAACCGCCTTTGATGCCTGGACGGTGGCCACGGTTGCCGCCTTCCACGTCCTGGTCGGACATCCACGAGCCTTGTTCAGAGTAGATCTTGAACATGGAGCCGGAGATGTCGGACTTGAACTTCACTTGGTCGAAGATGAAGAACTCTGGCTCCGGACCGGCATACACAGTGTCGCCGATGGCGGTGGATTTGAGGTATTCCTCTGCGCGCTTGGCGATCGCACGTGGGTCGCGATCGTAGCCTTGCATGCTCGAAGGTTCGATGATGTCGCAGACCAGGATCAGGGTCGGCTCTTCGGTGAACGGGTCCAGTACGGCAGTGCTGTCGTCCGGCAGCAGGATCATGTCGGAGGCTTCGATGCCTTTCCAGCCAGCGATGGAGGAACCGTCGAACATCTTGCCGACTTCGAAGAAGTCTTCATCCAGCGCGTCGCGAGCCGGCATGGTCACGTGGTGCTGGGTGCCTTTGGTGTCCGTGAAGCGCAGATCAATCCACTTGACGTCATGATCTTTGATGAGTTGAACCGACTTCGACATAGTGTCCTCCGGGTGGCTTCGGGCTTAGTAGTGGATGCCCTTAGAATGTGGGTGATGCCGGCGCGAATACTCTGCCAAGGCAACCTGCCTCACAAGGGAGCAAATTGCATGCCAGTGCCCCACCATGGGTTTTTTGCCCCAATATCACGCTTATAAAGGTGTAATGCGCATTAATGGAGAAAATCCCGCCCTACAATGTGGCGCTAAAATCAATAAATGACCTGTTTTGGTGCATGCAAAACCTTCTGCACATTAACTGGTTAAACCTTGAGCAATTTCCGCTATAATCCGCGCCCCCCTTTTTCGGCAGGCCTCGCGCGCGCTGTTTCCATGAAATTAATCGTAAAAGTCTTCCCAGAGATCACCATCAAGAGCCGCCCGGTACGGATGCGTTTCATCCGCCAGTTGGCCAAGAACATCCGTGCCGTGCTCCGCGATCTGGATCCGGCCGTGGTGGTGAACGGCGTGTGGGACAACCTCGAGCTGGAAACCCGCGTCAGCGATCCCAAGGCTCTGAAGGAGATGGGCGAGCGTCTGAGCTGCATGCCGGGCGTCGCGCACTTCCTGCAAATCGATGAGTACCCGCTGGGTGATTTCGACGACATCGTTGAAAAATGCAAGCAGCACTACGGTGATGCGCTGGCCGGCAAGATTTTCTCGGTGCGTTGCAAACGCGCCGGCAAGCACCCATTCAGCTCGATAGATATTGAGAAATACGTCGGCAGCCAGTTGCGCCGCCAGTGCGGTGCCGCCGGGATCGACCTGAAAAAGCCTGAAATCGAAGTCCGAATCGAAGTTCGCGACCAACGGTTGTTCGTGATCCACAGTCAGCACAACGGCATCGGCGGTTATCCGCTGGGTGCACTGGAACAGACACTTGTGCTGATGTCCGGCGGCTTCGACTCCACTGTGGCGGCCTACCAGATCATGCGTCGCGGCCTGATGGCCCACTTCTGCTTCTTCAATCTGGGCGGAAGGGCCCACGAGCTGGGCGTGATGGAAGTCGCGCACTTCATCTGGAAGAAGTACGGCAGCTCCCAACGCGTGTTATTTGTCAGTGTGCCGTTCGAGGAAGTACTGGGAGAAATTCTCGGTAAAGTCGATAACAGTCATATGGGCGTAGTATTGAAGCGTATGATGTTGCGCGCTGCGACCCAAATTGCCGATCGACTGCAAATCGAAGCGCTGGTGACCGGGGAGGCGATCTCCCAGGTGTCGAGCCAGACATTGCCGAATCTGAACGTGATCGACTGCGTGACCGAGAAGCTGGTGCTGCGCCCGCTGATCGCCAGTCACAAGCAGGACATCATCGATCTGGCCAACGAAATCGGTACCGCCGATTTCGCCCGGCACATGCCGGAGTATTGCGGGGTCATTTCAGTCAACCCGAAGACGGCTGCCAAGCGCCACCGGGTGGAGCATGAAGAGAAAGAATTCGACATGGCAGTCCTTGAGCGTGCGCTCGAGAACGCCAAACTGGTGCCGATCGATCGCGTGATCGACGAATTGGGCCAGGATTTGCAGATCGAAGAAGTCAGCGAAGCACTGGCGGGCCAGATCATCATCGACATCCGTCACCCGGATGCCGCTGAAGACGAGCCGCTGGAACTCGGTGGCATTGAGGTACAGACGATGCCGTTTTATGCATTGAACGCTCGTTTCAAGGAACTGGACCCTACTCGCCAGTACCTGCTGTATTGCGACAAAGGCGTGATGAGTCGCCTGCATGCCCACCATTTGCTCAGTGAGGGGCATGCCAATGTGCGCGTTTATCGACCGAGCTAAGAGCCCGGGGCTGTTTGCCTGTGGCCTGCGTCATCGGCCCCCCGACTCTGCCGTCAAGCTGTAACGGCAAGGCCTGACTCTACTGTTAATCGCTGCCAAGACTTGTCAGCACACCGAATCCTCTGATCGAGATACACAAGTGATCGAAAATCTACGCAACATCGCCATCATTGCTCACGTTGACCATGGTAAAACCACCCTGGTAGACAAACTCCTGCGTCAATCCGGCACTCTGGAGCGCAACGAGCTCAACGACGAGCGCGTGATGGACTCCAACGACCAGGAAAAAGAGCGCGGTATTACCATTCTGGCGAAAAACACCGCCATCAACTGGAACGGCTACCACATCAACATCGTGGACACCCCGGGCCACGCCGACTTCGGCGGCGAAGTTGAACGCGTAATGTCGATGGTTGACTCCGTTCTGCTGCTGGTTGACGCTCAAGACGGCCCTATGCCGCAAACCCGTTTCGTGACCAAGAAGGCTTTCGAAGCCGGCCTGCGTCCGATCGTGTGCATCAACAAGGTTGACCGTCCAGGCGCGCGTCCGGACTGGGTTCTGGACCAGATCTTCGACCTGTTCGACAACCTGGGTGCCACCGAAGAACAGCTGGACTTCAAAGTCGTCTACGCCTCGGCCCTGAACGGCATTGCCGGTCTGGACCACACCGACATGGCTGAAGACATGACCCCGCTGTACCAGTCGATCGTCGACAACGTACCTGCGCCGAAAGTTGACCGTGAAGGCCCGTTCCAGATGCAAATCTCGGCACTGGACTACAACAGCTTCCTGGGTGTTATCGGTGTTGGCCGTATCGCTCGTGGTAGCGTCAAGCCGAACACTCCGGTTGTCGCCATCGGCGCCGACGGCAAGAAACGCAACGGCCGTATCCTGAAGCTGATGGGTCACCACGGTCTGCACCGTATCGACGTTGAAGAAGCGTTTGCCGGTGACATCGTGTGCGTGAGCGGTATGGACTCGCTGTTCATCTCCGACACCCTGTGCCAGCCGGACAACGTCGAGGCGATGAAGCCTCTGACCGTTGACGAGCCAACCGTTTCCATGACCTTCCAGGTAAACGACTCGCCATTCTGCGGTAAAGAAGGCAAGTTCGTGACTTCCCGTAACATCAAGGAACGTCTGGACAAAGAGCTGCTGTACAACGTTGCACTGCGCGTTGAAGAAGGCGACTCGGCTGACAAGTTCAAGGTTTCCGGCCGTGGTGAGCTGCACCTCTCGGTACTGATCGAAACCATGCGTCGCGAAGGCTTCGAAATGGGCGTTGGTCGTCCTGAAGTGATCATCCGTCAGGTTGACGGCGTGAAGCAGGAACCGTTTGAAAACGTCACCATCGACACCCCTGAAGAATCCCAGGGCAAGGTCATGGAAGAGATGGGTCTGCGTAAGGGCGACCTGACCAACATGGTGCCGGATGGCAAAGGCCGTGTGCGTCTGGAATACAACATCCCTGCTCGTGGTCTGATCGGTTTCCGTAACCAGTTCCTGACCCTGACCAACGGTGCAGGCATCCTGACCTCGATCTTCGATCGCTACGACACCATGAAGTCCGGCGACATGTCCGGTCGTCAGAACGGTGTTCTGGTATCGGTAGAAACCGGCAAGGCTCTGACCTACTCCCTGGAAACCCTGCAGGCACGTGGCAAGCTGTTCGTTGAACACGGTCAGGAAATCTACAACGGTCAGATCGTTGGTCTGAACAGCCGTGATAACGACATGGGCGTCAACCCAACCAAAGGTAAGAAGCTCGACAACATGCGTGCTTCGGGTAAAGACGAAACCATCGCTCTGGTTCCACCTGTTCGCTTCACCCTGGAACAGGCCCTGGAATTCATCCAGGACGACGAGCTGTGCGAAGTTACGCCTAAGTCGATCCGCCTGCGTAAGAAGATCCTGGACGAAGGCGAGCGTACCCGCGCTGCCAAGAAAGCCAAGAACTGAGTTTTAGTTCAGGCTGAATGAAAACGCCCCCGGTCGAAAGGCCGGGGGCGTTTTTGTTTGTCTGCGATTTGTGTGGTGTTTTCACCGGCCCCTTCGCGGGCAAGTCGGATCGCCGCATCGCTCGCTCCTACAGGTTATGCGCTGCCCTTGTAGGAGCGAGGCTTGCCCGCGAAGGCGCCCGTTCAGGCGCCCATATTCCGGATCAGAATTTCTCGAGAGGCCGACGGCTGCTGCTGGTCTCGCGCGCCACTTCCTTCGGCTTGTAAGCGCAATACCCCGGTCGCGGCCCGATCTTCGGGTGGTTGCGGCAAGTATCCGGGCGCTTTTCATAAATAGTGCACAGACGGCTCTTACGATCCAGGTACAGGCAATCGTTGTTGCTCATGCGCTGGAGGGTGAAGATCTCGGTCTTCTGGCTGTAACGCTCGACGATCCCTTCCTTCTGCAAACGCTTGGCGATGTTCTTCGCCGGTTCGCCGCGCTCGAACTCGTCGACGATGCCGATGCGGATCAGATCCTTGATCTTGACCTCGACCGGCAGGGTGCAGCAGCTGGATATGCAGGAACCGCACATCGGCGCAGAGTATTTGGCCCAGGTATCGAGACGATCGATCTCTGCGGCGGCGATCAGGTTGGGCTTCATCATCGGTTGTTACCAGCGTGTGCATCAGGGCGCGCGATCATACCGGGACTGGTGGATTTTTGAACAACCTTTCGCCAGATTTTTTTAACTGCGGTCAACAACACGTGAATTCCGGCACGGCCCCTGCATTGATTCAGGTACACGACAAGGTAATGCCGACCTATCTCGCACTAACAGGAAAAACTGCCGAACCAGAGCCTCTACCGCCTGTCAGACCGTCTAGGCTCAGACAACTCAAAGCTCGCTCGAGGTCTTATCGATGACTCAAGAACCACTTGTTCGCGAAGCAGAGGTGGCCGCATTCCGCGACGCCGTCTTGACCAAACTCACCTACGCGGTGGGTAAAGACCCGGATCACGCCTTCGACCACGACTGGTTCGAAGCCATTGCGTTGGCGGCGCGCGATCACATGGTCGAGCACTGGATGGACCACACCCGGCAGATCTACCGCAAAGGTCAGAAGCGGGTTTATTACCTCTCCCTGGAATTTCTCATCGGCCGGCTGCTCTACGACAGTTTGAGCAACCTCGGCCTGCTCGACGTCGCCCGCGAAGCGCTGACCGAGCTCGGCGTCGACCTCGAACGCATCCGCCTGCTGGAGCCCGACGCAGCCTTGGGCAACGGCGGCCTCGGTCGTCTGGCGGCGTGCTTCATGGAAAGCATGTCGACCCTCGGCATCGCCGGCCACGGTTATGGCATCCGTTACGAACACGGCTTGTTCCGCCAGGCGATTGTCGATGGCTGGCAGCAGGAACAGACCGAACACTGGCTGGATTTCGGCAACCCGTGGGAATTCGAACGGCCGGAAGTGGTTTACCCGATCGGTTTCGGCGGCAGCGTCGAAACCGTGACCGACTCAAACGGCAAGTCCAAGCAAGTCTGGTCCCCGGCGGAAACCGTGCGCGCCATTGCTTATGACACCCCGGTAGTCGGCTGGCGCGGGGCGAGCGTCAACACGCTGCGCCTGTGGCGTGCCCGCGCGATGGAAGATTTGCACCTTGAGCGCTTCAACGCCGGCGACCACCTCGGCGCGGTCGCTGAAGTGGCGCGGGCGGAAAGTATCTCCCGCGTGCTGTACCCGGCGGACAGCACCGAGGCCGGCCAGGAACTGCGCCTGCGCCAGGAATACTTCTTTGTCGCGGCATCTCTCCAGGATTTGCTGCGCCGTCATCGCAACATGCACACCTCGGTGCTGACCCTGGGCGACCACGCGGCAATCCAGCTCAACGACACTCACCCGTCCATTGCCGTGGCCGAGCTGATGCGCCAATTGGTCGATGTCTACGACGTGGCGTGGGACGCCGCGTGGCAGGTCACCGTCGACACGCTTTCGTACACCAACCACACGCTGTTGCCGGAAGCGCTGGAAACCTGGCCGGTCGGTTTGATGGAGCGGATGCTGCCAAGGCACATGCAGATCATTTACCTGATCAACGCCCAGCACATCGACTCGCTGCGCGCCAAAGGCATCCATGATTTTGACGTGCTGCGCGCGGTATCGCTGATCGAAGAGGACAACGGTCGCCGTGTGCGCATGGGCAACCTGGCGTTCCTTGGCTCCCACAGCGTCAACGGCGTGTCCGGGCTGCACACCCAACTGATGCGCAAAACCGTGTTCTCGGAACTGCACAAGCTCTACCCGGAGCGGATCAACAACAAGACCAACGGCATTACTTTCCGCCGCTGGCTGTATCAGGCCAACTCGGAATTGACCTCGATGTTGGTCGATGCCCTCGGCCCTGATCTGTTGGATAACCCGGAAGAGCGCTTGCTCGATCTGGAGCCGTTCGCGGAAAAAGCCGCGTTCCGCAAGGCCTTCGCCGAACAGCGCCTGCACAGCAAAAAAGCGCTGGCGTACATCATTCACGAGCGCCTTGGGGTTGCGGTCAACCCGGCGGCGATGTTCGACGTGCAGGTCAAACGGATCCACGAATACAAACGTCAGCTGCTCAACTTGCTGCACACCGTCGCGCTGTATCAAGCGATTCGCGCCGAGCCGGAAATCGACTGGGTGCCGCGAGTGAAAATCTTCGCCGGCAAGGCCGCCGCGAGTTATCACCAGGCCAAGCTGATCATCAAACTGACCAACGATATCGCCCGGGTGGTGAACAACGACCCGACCGTGCGCGGCTTGCTCAAAGTGGTGTTCCTGCCTAACTACAACGTCAGCCTGGCGGAGAGCATCATTCCGGCGGCGGATTTGTCCGAGCAGATTTCCACCGCAGGCTTCGAAGCGTCGGGCACCAGTAACATGAAGTTCGGCCTCAACGGCGCGCTGACGATTGGCACGCTGGACGGTGCCAACGTGGAAATGTGCGAGCGCATCGGCGCCGAGCACATGTTCATCTTCGGCCTCAGCGCGCAGCAGGTTGAAGCGCGCAAACAGAATCATGAGTTCAATGCGACGCCGGATATTGCCGCGTCCCATCGGCTGAATGACGTGCTGCAAGCGATTCGTGGCGGGGTGTTCTCGCCGGATGATCCATCCCGTTACACCGGCTTGATCGATTCGCTGATCGACTACGACCGCTTCCTGGTCTGCGCCGATTTTGATTCCTACTGGGACGCGCAGATGCGTGTTGAAGCCCATTGGCACGATTCGAACGAGTGGTGGCGTTCGGCGGTGTTGAACACGTCCCGGATGGGCTGGTTCTCTTCTGACCGGACCATTCGCGAGTACGCGACGGATATCTGGAAGGCATTGGAGTAACTTTTAGCCACAAATGTGCGCAAGGTCCGACGGTTGTTGGACCTGACCGATATACTAAGCACCAGTTTGCCAGATGTTTCAGTGATGTCCTTGCGGGCATCTTCGCGGGCAAGCCTCGCTCCTACAGAGTTTTCGCATAACCTGTAGGAGCGAGGCTTGCCCGCGAAAGCATCAGCGCAGACACCGCAAGGCAATGGGCCGCTTAGGGATATCGACCATGCAATGGATGTTCATGCTGATTGGGCTGGTGCTGGGCTGGATACTCGACGAGTCGTTCAGCGACGCGCTGTTGGGGGCGTTACTCGGGTTGGGTATCGGCCAGGCCATTCGCATCGGCCGTTTGGGTTCGCAGGCGGCTGAACAGCGCGCTTTGCTGGAGCAGGCGCAGGTGGCGCTGAATGCGGTCCAGCAACGCCTGGCCACGCTGGAGGTGTCTGGCGTCAAGGCGCCTGAAACCAGCGAGCCGCTTGCCGAGGAACCGCTTGCCAGCGAACCGGCCCCGTCCCCCGTATTCATTCTCGAAGAAGTCCCTGTCTCGACCCCGGAGATGGTCTGGGAACTCCCGCCCGAACTCGACCCGATCACCGCGACAGCGACGCAAACCAGCCGCCCGCTGCCCGACGATGCCTGGAAGCCCGAGCCGGTTGCCCGCGAACCCGCCGTCCCGCGTGGCCCGAACTTCATCGAGCGCGCCATCAGCGGTGCCCGTAACTGGCTGTTCGGTGGCAACACCGTGCTGCGGGTCGGTGTGGTGCTGTTGTTCCTCGGTCTGGCGTTTCTGCTGCGTTATGCCACCGAAGGCATGGTGGTGCCGATCGAACTGCGTTACGCCGGGGTGGCGGCGGCTGCGTTGGCCCTGCTCGGTCTGGGCTGGTGGCTGCGTCATCGCAACACTAACTATGCGTTGATGCTACAAGGCACCGGGATCGCTGTGTTGTACCTGACGGTGTTCGCGGCCATGCGTTTGCATCCGCTGCTTGATCCGACGGCGGCGCTCGGGCTGCTGGTGGCGGTGACGGTGTTCTCGGCCATTCTGGCCATCACTCAAGACTCGCTGGCACTGGCGTGCGTCGCCGCGTTGGGCGGTTTCGCCGCGCCGATCCTGACGTCCACCGGCGCCGGCAACCATGTCGCGCTGTTCAGCTATTTCGCCTTGCTCAACACCGGCATTCTCGCCATCGCCTGGTTCAAGGCCTGGCGGCTGCTCAACCTGATCGGCTTTGTCGGCACCTTCGGCATCGGTTTCGCCTGGGGCCTGCGCTCCTACACGCCGGAGCTGCTGTGGAGCACCGAGCCGTTCCTGATTGTGTTTTTCCTGATGTACCTGGCCATCGGGCTACTGTTTGCACGGCGCAAGTTACTGGAAATGAGCGACGCGCCCGAGGACGACAGTCGCAAGGCGCTGCTGCACTGGTCGGCGCGCAAAGGCGACTACGTCGACGGCACGATGCTGTTCGGCCCGCCGCTGGTGGGTTTCGGTTTGCAGTTCGCGCTGGTCCAGCATCTGGAGTTCGCTGCCGCTTTCAGTGCATTGGCGCTGGGCATGATTTACATGGGCCTGGCCCGCCTGCTGATGGGTGGCCGAGCGTTGTTGCTAGCGGAAACCTGTCTGGCGTTGGGCGTGATCTTCGCCAGTCTGGCGATCCCGTTGGGGCTTGATGCGCGCTGGACAGCGGCCGCTTGGGCGGTGGAAGGTGCCGGGATTTTCTGGCTCGGATTGCGTCAGCAACGCCCGCTGGCGCGCGCCTTTGCGTTGCTGCTGCAACTGGGCTCGGCGTTGGCGTTCCTCAGTGAGCTGCGGTTCGGCGAAAGCAGCCTGCTGGAAGGTGCGCCGCTGGGCGCGTTGATGCTCGGCGTGGCGCTGCTGTTCAGTTTCTACCAACTGCGCAACGCCTTGCCTGAGCAGACGTTGGCGTGGGAGCGCAAAGGCTTGCCGGTGCTGGCCTGCCTCGGTTTGACCTTCCTCTATCTGCTGGCGCCGCTGTTCTTCTTTACCCACGGCACGGCGATCAGTTGGGCGCTGGCCGGCCTGGCGACGTTGTTTGTCGGTCTGCGTCTGCAATCGCGCACCTTCCTCTTCACCGCGTTCGCTGTGCAATTACTGGGCGGCGCGTTGTTCCTGCTGCGCCTGCAAGGTGCGAGCGGTGAGTCTGGCGCGGTGTTCAGCGCGGGTTGGAGCGGTTTGCTCAGCGCGTCGCTGATCGGCCTGGCGTTGATCGCCGGTATGTTGCTGGCCGCCCGCGATGACATGGTGCGCAGCGATGCTCGGCTGTTGCGCGGTTTGTCGGTGGTGTTGCTGGCCGGCCTGGTGCTGATCAACCTCGCTGTTCTGTTCGTGCTGCCATGGCAAACCGCAAGTGCGGTGTGGGCGGCCAGTGGTCTGTTCATTATCTGGCTGAGCCTTTATCTGAAGCAGCGCGTGAGTTTCGTCTTCGGTCTGCTGTTGCAGGTGATTGGCGGGGCGGCGTTCCTGTTCGCCGGGCCGGACCTGCTGGGGCCGCTGGCCAGCGAAGGGTTGAAACCATTGGCGCATAGCGGATTCTGGACGCCGTTGGTGCTGGGGCTGGCGGCGTTGGTCGGCGCCTGGCGCTTGCAGCTCGGCAACCATGCTTCGGCGTTCGATGTCCTGAGTTTGCAGCGTTTGTCCGAAGTGCTGCTGGTGTGGGGCGCGGGTTGGTGGGCGTTGGCGTGGATCAGTGAAGTGCTGCGTTTTGCACCGATGAATCTTCAGGCGACGTTGCTGCTGGCAGTCGCGGCGCTGAGCGTCGCGCTGTGGGCCGTGTTGGCGTTGCGCCTGAAATGGCCGTCGCTGGGTTTGCTCTGCACTTTGCTGATTCCTGTGGCGGGTGTGGTATTGCTCGGGGCATGGCACGCGCGTTACCACCCGGCGGCTGACTTCGGCTGGCTCGCCTGGGCGGCGGTGTTCGTCGTGCATTTCATCTCGCTGCGGCGTCTGGCGCCGATGTTGCCGGCTCGTGCCCTGAGTACGGCTCATGTGCTCGGTTGCTGGCTATTGATCGGTGTACTGGCGCTGGAGTTGCGTTACGGCTTGCTGCTGTTGTCCGAGCAATACAACGCCTGGCGTTGGCTGGGTTGGGCGATTCTGCCGAGTGTTTATCTGGTGTTGATGGCCGCACCGCGTGCCTGGCCGTGGCCGGTGTCGGCTTATCCGCGCGAGTATCGACTGTACGCGGCGGCACCGCTGGCCTTGCTCATGCTCGGCTGGTTCTGGCTGGCGAACATTGTCAGCGACGGCACCGCCGAGCCGCTGCCCTATGTACCGCTGATCAATCCGCTGGAGTTGGGGCTGCTGTTTGCGCTGTTCGGCGTTTACGTGTGGGCCCGCAGCGCCGTGACGCAATTGGCACTCCGCAAGGACATCTTCGATCACGCCACGCAGCTGATCGCGGGTGTTTCGCTGTTCGCGTTTTTCACCGCGCTGGTGAATCGCACGGCTCACCATTGGGGCGGCGTACCGTTCGAGCTGGATTTGCTGCTCGCGTCGATGCAGGTGCAGGCCGGTCTGTCGATCGTCTGGACCTTGATGGCGCTGAGTCTGATGATCGGTGGCCATCTGCGTCATCGTCGCGAAGTCTGGCTGATTGGCGCGGCGCTGATCGGCGTGGTGGTCGCGAAACTGTTCTTTGTCGAATTGAGTAACCGTGGCGGACTCGCCCGGATCGTCTCGTTTATCGGTGTTGGCGTGTTGCTGTTGGTGGTGGGCTATTTCGCCCCGTTGCCGCCCAAGCGCGTCGATGCTGCGCCGGAATCTGAAAAACCGGCCCCGGAAACCGAAGGAGTGTCGTCTTGAGTCAGAAGCTGAACCTGGTCTGGTTGGGCGCTGTTGCGTTGGGCGTGGCGCTGTCGGCCAACGCGCAGGAAAAACCGGCGGACTTCGCCACGCAAGTGCCGTTGACCGTGAGCGGCGAAGGTCCGTGGTATCGCCTCGAATTGCCCTTGGCCGTGCAGCTGAATGCGCGACAAACCGACCTTAGCGATGTGCGCGTGTTCAACGCGGCCGGTGAGGCTCAGGCCTACGCCGTGGCGCGGGAGACCGCGAAAACCGGCGAAACCCCCACCCTGACCGACGTGAAATGGTTCCCGTTGTACAACTCGGCGGACGCCACCGAGCGCGCGCCGAGTGTGCGGGTGCAATCGAGCGCCAATGGCACGCTGGTCGAAGTGCAGCCGTCGAGTCAGCTGGAGGTGGGCGAAGAAGTGCTGAGCGGTTGGCTGCTCGACGCCAGCGGCATCAAGGCACCGTTGCAGCAATTGATCCTCGACTGGACCAGCGAACGCGATGGCTTCCAGCGTTTCAGCATCGAAGCCAGCGACGATTTGCAGCATTGGCAGTCGTGGGGTGACGGGCAGGTGGCGCGGCTGACGTTTGCCGACGAGCGGGTCGAGCAGCATGAGGTCGGCTTGCCGGGACAATCAGCGCGTTATCTGCGTTTGTTGTGGAGCACGCCGCAATCGGCGCCGATATTGACCTCGGCGCAACTGCAAAGCGCCAGCACGCGCAGCCTGCCGCTGCCATTGGTCTGGTCGCAGCCGTTGGCGGGCGCCAGCGTGAAGGCGGGTGAATACACCTGGCAATTGCCGATGGGGTTGAACGTCGAGCGCGTGCAGGTCGAGCTGAATCAGCCAAACAGCCTGGCGCCGGTGACGTTGTCCGGTCGTCGGGAAAGCAGCCTGCCGTGGCAGCCGTTGAGCAGTGGTTTGCTCTATCGCCTGACCCAGAGTGGCCAGGACGTGGTGCAGAACGAATTGCAGTTGCCGGGGCAAACCGTGCAGCAGTTGAAGTTGACGGTGGACGAGCGCGGCGGTGGCTTGGGCGCTGAGGCGCCGACGGTGCGTTTCGCTGTGCGTTCGACGCAACTGGTGTTCCTGGCGCGCGGCGCCGGGCCTTATACGCTGGCGTTGGGCAATGCGACGGTGAAAGCGGCGAACCTGCCGCTGGCAACGCTGATTCCGGATTACAGCGCGGCGAAGTGGGCGGCGTTGGGCAAGGCGACGGTGTCGGGCGGGGTGGTAGAGACGCCGAGCTCCACACTCACATCCGTTGCACAGGCTGAACCGAACTGGAAGAAGTTCGGGTTGTGGGCGGTGTTGTTGCTGGGTGTTTTGTTTTTGGCGGCGATGGCGTTCAGCTTGTTGCGTAAACCTCCGGCCAATTCCTGAGAAAGGCTGGCGCTGCGCGCCATTCGCGGGCAAGCCTCGCTCCTACAGGTGTACGCGTTCCACTGTAGGAGCGAGGCTTGCCCGCGAAGACTGACTGTCAGGCACCAAAAATCCCAAAACTGCCGCCCGTCGCCGGCCCACATCCGGCCGGTTTCGATCTACGCTAAACCCGGCACATGAACTCTGTTGGACGTATCACGTCTGATAGGAGGAAATACGCCCCGACTCGCGTTAAACTGCGCGGGTTTTTAGCCCCCCATTCCACCGGAGCCTTCCATGTCCCGCGTTACCCTGAGTCGCTATTTGATTGAGCAGACCCGTAGCAACAACACCCCTGCCGATCTGCGTTTCCTGATCGAAGTGGTGGCGCGCGCCTGTAAAGAAATCAGCCACGCCGTCTCCAAAGGCGCCCTGGGTGGTGTTCTGGGCAGCATGGGCACTGAAAACGTCCAAGGTGAAGTGCAGAAGAAGCTGGACGTGATGTCCAACGACATCCTGCTCGAAGCCAACGAATGGGGCGGTCACCTGGCCGGCATGGCGTCCGAAGAAATGGACAATGCCTACCAGATCCCGGGCAAATACCCGAAAGGCGCGTACCTGCTGGTATTCGACCCGCTGGACGGTTCGTCGAACATCGACATCAACGCGCCGGTCGGTACGATCTTCTCGGTGCTGCGTTGCCCGAACGAATACCTGACCCAGAACGAGCCTTTGAACGAAAAGGCCTTCCTGCAGCCAGGCGCTCAGCAGGTTGCCGCCGGTTACGCGATCTACGGTCCACAGACCATGCTGGTGTTGACCCTGGGCAATGGCGTCAAAGGCTTCACCCTGGACCGTGAAATGGGCAGCTTCGTACTGACCCATGAAGACATCACGATCCCTGAGTCCACTCAGGAATTCGCGATCAACGCCTCCAACCAGCGTCACTGGGAAGCGCCGGTACAGCGTTACGTCAGCGAATTGCTGGCTGGCGATGAAGGCCCGTTGAAAAAGAACTACAACATGCGCTGGGTTGCCGCGATGGTTGCCGACGTGCACCGCATCCTGACCCGTGGCGGTCTGTTCATGTACCCACGCGACAGCCGTGAGCCGTCGAAGCCGGGCAAACTGCGCCTGATGTACGAAGCCAACCCGATGTCGTTCCTGGTTGAACAGGCGGGCGGCGCGTCCACCGACGGCCACCAGCGCATCCTCGACATTCAACCGGAAGGCCTGCACCAGCGCGTAGCGGTGTTCCTCGGTTCGAAAGAAGAAGTCGCACGCGTCACGGCTTACCACAAGGAATAAACATGACCGCGCCCTGGCAGCCGTTGCTCGAATGGTGGTTCGGAAATTCCGAATCGTCGAATGAAGTAGCGGCTGAGAAGGGCAGGTTATGGTTCGGCAAGCACGACAGCCAGGACCTCGAAGCGCAGACGCGTTTCGGGGACTGGGTCGAGCAGGCACTGGCCGGCGGATTGACTGACTGGGCGCAACGCCCGGAAGGTTGGCTGGCCTTGGTGCTGCTGCTCGATCAACTGCCGCGAATGATCTTTCGCGAAACACCCAAATCCTTTTCCGGCGATCTCAGGGCTCAGGCACTGGTGGCGCAAGGCATAGCTGCGGATTTCGATCGGCAGTTGAAGCCGATTCAGCGGGTGTTCATCTATCTGGTGTTCGAGCACTGCGAGAATCTGGCGGTGCAGAATGAGGCCGTCTCACGCTATATCGATCTGGTGGCGCAACAGCCAGAGGGCGACCGGAAACTCTTTAGCAACTATCTGAGCTACGCCGAGAAGCACCAGCAGGTGATTGCGCGGTTTGGGCGGTTTCCGCATCGCAATGCGGTGTTGGGAAGGGAGTCTACGGCTGAGGAGTTGGCGTTTCTTTCGCAGCCAGGTTCAAGGTTCTAAATCTTCATTGCGGCTGATGCCGTCATCGCGAGCAAGTCGAATCGTCGCACCGCTCGCTCCTACAGGGGTAGCGTGAACCTGTAGGAGCGAGCGGTGCGACGATTCGACTTGCCCGCGAAGGGGCCCGCAAGAGCGCCTTAAATCCTGAAGCTACCGACCAACTGCTTAAGACGCGCCGCCTGCTGCTCCAGATCGGAACACGCCCGCAACGTCGCCTGCAGGTTCTCCACCCCTTCCTGGTTCAGCGTGTTGATCTCGGTAATGTCGACGTTGATCGACTCCACCACCGCAGTCTGCTCTTCCGTCGCCGTGGCCACGGACTGGTTCATCCCGTCGATCTCGCCAATACGCTGCGTCACGCTACCCAGACGCTCGCCCGCCTGATTGGCGATGCCGACGCTGCTTTCACTCTGACGCTGGCTGTCGGTCATGGTACTCACCGCTTCACGGGCACCGACTTGCAGTTCCTCGATCATCTTCTGCACTTGCTGCGCCGAGTCCTGGGTGCGATGCGCCAGGTTGCGTACTTCGTCGGCCACCACGGCAAAACCGCGCCCGGCTTCACCGGCACGGGCGGCTTCGATGGCGGCGTTCAGCGCCAACAGGTTGGTCTGCTGCGAGATGCTGGTGATCACTTCCAGAATCTGCCCGATGTTCACCGTGTTGCTGTTGAGCGTTTCGATGTTGCCGCACGAATCGCTGATCTTCGCCGAGAGCTGCTGCATCGCCGCGATGGTTTTATCCACCACTTGCTGACCGTCTTCGGCCAATGCGCGCGCGTCGCTGGAATGCTGCGAGGCGAGGGCGGCGTTCTGGGCAATTTCCTGAGCGGCGGCACCTAGCTCATTGATGGCGGCGGCCACGCTGCTGGTGCGCGAGGCTTGCTGATCGGAGTTGAACATCGACGAGTTGGACGCGGCGACAACACGCAAGGCGACTTCGTTGACCTGGCCGGTGGCCGAGGACACTTCGCGGATCGAGGTGTGAATACGCTCGACAAAGCGGTTGAACGAAGTGCCCAGCGCGCCGAACTCGTCGTGACCGTGAATGGTCAGGCGCTTGGTCAGGTCGCCTTCACCTTCGGCGATGTCATGCATGGCGCGGCCCATGGTCAGCAGCGGCTGCATCAGGAAGCTGATCAGCATGCCCAGCAGCGCGATGATGATCAATACGGCGATAACCATGGCGATGATCGCCGAGGTGCGGAATTCGCTGAGCATCGAGAACGCGGTGTCCTGATCCAGCACCAGCGCCACATACCAATCCGCCGACGGCACGCCGTTGACGTGGGTGAAGGAGATGAACTGGCGCTTGCCGTCGATCTCGACCTCTTTCATGCCCGGGCTGACTTGCGGTGCGCCGTTCGGGTAGGCCTCGGCGAGGTTCTTGAGCACCAGTTTGCTGTCCGGGTGGATCAGGATCTTGCCGTCGGCGCTGACGATAAACGCATGGCCGTGACCGCCGAAGTTCAGCGAGTTGATGATCGCGCTGACGCTGGACAGGTCAATGTCAGCGCCGGCGACGCCGATCATCTGGTTCTGATGCTTCACCGGTGTGGCCACGGTGATCACCAGTTTGCCGGAGGACGCAGCGATGTACGGTTCGGTGACGATGGTCTGTTGCGCGCCGTTGGCCGCCTTGTACCAGCCACGTGCGCGAGGGTCGTAATCGGCGGCGCGATTGCCGGCCGGAACCGAGAACATCACGCCGTCGGTGCCACCGAAGTAGCTCAGCTGGAAATTGCTGGTGTAGGCCGGCAGGTCGATGGCGCGCTTGAGGCTGGCCTGGGCGCTGCCGTCCACGGCGATCTGTTGGGATAACGATTGCAGCAGCTGGATGCGGCTTTCCAGCCAGGTTTGAATGTTGCTGGTGGTCAGGCTGCCGAGTTCCTGCATCGACGATTCGGTACTGCTGCGCAAGGTCTGGCGCTGGCGGTAATCGTTGAAGAGGATGAAACAGGCGAATGCAACGGCCACCACGAGGGCAGCAGCCAACAAGATTTTGTGGCTGAACTTCATGTTTCTGGTCATTAAATGAACTACCGCGGAGGTGCTGGTCGACAAGGGGTGTCAATTTGCCACAGGAACGGGCTTTGCGCTGCTTTTATGTCGACTGAGCGGCGCCAAAGATTAGGCGAATTCTGTCAAAACCGACGAAATGCTCAACAACACGAGAAAGTGGCTGATTTTTCGGCAAAAGGCAGACGAGCGGCCCAATAAATAGGCGCTCGGTCAGGGAACCAGACAGGGGTTTTCTCTTCTAAGCTTCAGCTTGGCTGTCATGCCATTCCCCTTTGTCCCAGGAGCTACACAATGTCGCTGCGTTCCATCGCCCTGCTTTCGTTCTGCGTCTTGCTGGCCGCGTGCGGCAAAATCAATCAGGAAAACTACTCCAAGTTGTCGACAGGCATGGCCAAGGCCGAGGTGGAAACCTTGCTGGGCAAACCTACCGACTGCGCGGGCGCGCTCGGCATGTCCAGTTGCACCTGGGGCGACAAGAACAGCTTTATCAGCGTGCAGTACGCCGGTGACAAAGTGTTGATGTTTTCCGGCCAAGGCCTGAAGTAAACCGGGGCGATACGCCCACGGGAGAAAAACAATGAAGCGGTTATTGATCCTCCTTTTTGCCAGCCTGGTATTGGCCGGCTGCGCCACTTCTGGTGAAAATCCGTTGGCGCCGAAAACGGTCAACAGCGTCAATCTCAAGAAGTACCAAGGGACCTGGTACGAGTTGGCGCGTCTGCCGATGTATTTCCAGCGCAACTGCGCGCAATCCGAAGCGCATTACACGCTCAAGCCGGACGGCAACATCCTGGTGCTGAATCGCTGCCTGACGGCGGATTGGCAGTGGGAAGAGGCCAAGGGCACGGCTTATCCACAGGTGCCGGGCAAGACCGACAAGTTGTGGGTCGAGTTCGATACCTGGTTTTCGCGGTTGATACCGGGCGTGGCGAAGGGCGAATACTGGGTGTTGTTCGTCAGCGAAGACTACAAGACTGCGATCGTCGGCGACCCGAGCCGCCGCTATCTGTGGCTGCTGTCGCGAACCCCGACGGTCAACGGTGTAGTGCGCGAAGAACTGCTGAGCAAGGCGCGCCAGCAGGGGTATGACACCACGCGGCTGATCTGGCGTGCGACGGATACGCAGATGGCCAAGACCTCTAACTGATCACGCATAACCCTGTGGGAGTGAGACCGGCTTGCCGGCGATAGCGGAATGTCAGTCAACACTTCTGTTGAATTTGACGGCCCTATCGCCGGCAAGCCGGTCTCGCTCCCACATTTGCTTGGTGTCAGCCCAAGAGGTCGCGCAGGACTTGGGTGAACGCGCGGTTACTTTCCTCTTCTGCGGCATGTCGCCCATCGCGCACAACCCACTGGCCATTGACCAGCACATCGCGCACCTGGCGATCGCCGCCGGCAAACAACCAACGATTGAGAATCCCGTCGCCACTGGCGGTCGCCAGGTACGGATCGTTGCCGTCCAGCACCAGCCAATCTGCCCGTTTGCCAACTTCCAGTGCACCGATCGGCTGCCCCATCGCCTGCGCGCCGCCGTCGAGTGCCGCGTCGTACAGCGTACGGCCGACCATCGGCTGATCCGCGCCATACAACCGGTTGCGCCGCTGATCGCGCAGGCGCTGGCCGTATTCCAGCCAACGCAATTCTTCCACCACGCTCAGCGACACATGGCTGTCAGAACCGATGCCCATGCGCCCACCTTGAGCGAGGAAGTCCACCGCCGGGAAAATCCCGTCGCCGAGGTTGGCTTCGGTGGTCAGGCACAAACCGGCAATGGCGCGACTCTTGGCCATCAGCGTCACTTCTTCCGGGTTGGCGTGGGTCGCGTGGACCAGGCACCAGCGTTGGTCGACTTCGGTGTTTTCGTACAGCCATTGCAGCGGCCGGCGGCCGCTCCAGCTCAGGCAGTCGTCGACTTCCTTCTGCTGCTCGGCGATGTGAATGTGCACCGGGCACTGCTTGTCGCTGGCCGCCAGCACTTCGCTGATCTGCTGCGGTGTTACCGCGCGCAACGAGTGGAAACACAGACCCAGCGATTGGGCCGGTTGCTGCGCCAGGATCGGCTGCAAGCGCGACTGGAGCTTGAGGTAGTTTTCAGTGCTGTTGATAAAGCGACGTTGGCCGTCGTTCGGCGTCTGGCCGCCGAAACCGGAATGGCTGTAGAGCACCGGCAGCAGGGTCAAGCCGATGCCGGCCGAGCTGGCCGCCTGGCTGATGCGTAGCGCCAGTTCGGCCGGATCTGCATAGGGTTGGCCACTTGTGTCGTGGTGCACGTAATGAAATTCCGCCACCGAGGTGTAACCGGCCTTGAGCATTTCGATGTACAGCTGCCGGGCAATTACGCCGAGCTGGTCGGGGCTGATTTTTCCGACGAGACGGTACATCAAATCGCGCCAGGTCCAGAAACTGTCGTTCGGATTGCCTGCCACTTCCGCCAACCCGGCCATCGCTCGCTGGAACGCGTGGGAGTGCAGATTCGGCATGCCTGGCAGCAGCGGACCGCTTAGCCGTTCGGCGCCATCTGCGTGGGAATCGGCCTGGATATGGGTCAAAACGCCGTCGGCGCTGACCTCAAGACGTACATTGTTGGCCCATCCACTAGGCAGCAGCGCGCGTTCGGCAAAGAAGGCGGACATGGTTCAGCACCCCATCGTGTGTTATTTGTATATACATATACAGACGTTTGCCTGCCCGGTAAACTCCGGCAAGCTAGCAACCTCTCTTCAACGAACAAGGATTAACCGTGCCGACTCCGCCTGCAGTGTCACCGTTGGCCGCGAACATGGGCGACAGTCCGGCGCCCTTGTACGCCCGCGTCAAACAGATGATCACCCAGCAAATCGACAGTGGAAACTGGCCGCCGCACTACCGCGTTCCGTCGGAAAGCGAGCTGGTCAGCCAACTCGGTTTCAGCCGCATGACCATCAACCGCGCGTTGCGCGAGATGACTGCCGACGGTCTGTTGGTGCGTATGCAAGGCGTCGGTACGTTCGTCGCCGAACCGAAAAGCCAGTCCGCGCTGTTCGAAGTGCACAACATCGCCGACGAAATCGCCTCCCGTGGCCATCGCCATACCTGCAAGGTCATTACCCTTGAAGAAGAGGCCGCCGGTTCCGAGCGCGCCCTGGCGCTGGACATGCGTGAAGGTCAAAAAGTCTTCCACTCGCTGATCGTGCATTTCGAAAACGATATTCCGGTGCAAATCGAAGACCGTTTCGTCAACGCGCTGGTCGCCCCGGACTACCTCAAGCAGGACTTCACCCTGCAAACGCCTTACGCCTATCTGAACCAGGTCGCGCCGCTGACCGAAGGCGAGCATGTGGTCGAGGCGATTCTGGCCGAGGCCAGCGAGTGCAAATTGCTGCAGATTGAGAAAGGCGAGCCGTGCCTGCTGATTCGTCGCCGCACCTGGTCTGGCCGTCAGCCGGTGACCGCCGCCCGTTTGATCCACCCTGGTTCCCGTCATCGTCTGGAAGGTCGGTTTCATAAATGAGTCAGATAAAGGTTTTACGTGCCGTTGATTACCCGCGCATGCCGTGGAAAAACGGCGGCGGCAGCACTGAAGAAATCACCCGCGATGCGGGTACTGGCCTGGATGGTTTCGGCTGGCGCCTGTCGATTGCCGATATTGGTGAGTCGGGTGGCTTCTCGACGTTCACTGGCTATGAGCGAGTGATCACCGTGCTGCAAGGCGACGGCATGACCTTGCGCGTCGACGGCCAGGACACGCATCCGTTGTTACCGCTGGAACCGTTTGCGTTCAGTGGCGAGAGCCAGGTGTCGTGCACGCTGCTTGGCGGGGCGATCCGCGATTTCAACCTGATTTATGCGCCGCAGCGTTACAGCGCACGGTTGCAGTGGCTGGATGGCGAACAACGGTTTTTCAGTTCGGCGGGCACGGTGTTGGTGTTCAGTGTCGGCGAGGCGCTGGAATTGCAGGTCGGTAACAACACCCAGCAATTGGGTCGCCATGACTGCCTGCAACTCGACGGTAATAACGGCCTGCTGGAAGTCTCCAGTAAAGGCCCATGCTGTGTGGTCGAGCTGACTGCACGCTGATCCAAAATCCTTTCGCGGGCAAGCCTCGCTCCTACAGTGGACCGCAGATCCCCTGTAGGAGCGAGGCTTGCCCGCGAAGTTTTTCCACCGATCAAATCCGTTCCCTAATGCGCACCACTTTGTTACCGAACGCCCCAGCGTGGCGCAAAACCACGCTCAAGTAACAACAGTCCTCCCCTCCGCAAAATCCTCCCGAAAAATTTCATCTTCTCCAAAACCCTTGATCCAGGGGGCTTCCAGCCTTCCAGAAACTTTTCTTGAACACCCATCCAACAAGTTGGCCGCTTGATTGCATATGCTTGTATGTACAAGTAAAGACGTATGCGTATGAGTCGATCGAGACTCTCCGCAGCGTCCACTGATTCGCTTGTGTCGCGTTGACGCGCACAGGCTGGCTTACCCACCGCCAGGGTTGGTTTGAATTGATCGCTGAGGAGTCTTTTTCGTGACTGACAATACCCAGAAACCTACTAAGTTTCGTGACGTTGAAATCCGTGCCGCCCGCGGTAATAAGCTGACCGCCAAGAGCTGGCTGACCGAAGCGCCGCTGCGCATGCTGATGAACAACCTCGACCCGGAAGTCGCCGAGAACCCTAAAGAACTGGTGGTTTACGGTGGTATCGGTCGTGCGGCGCGTAACTGGGAATGCTACGACAAGATTGTCGAAAGCCTGACCAACCTGAACGAAGACGAGACCCTGCTGGTGCAATCCGGCAAGCCGGTCGGCGTGTTCAAGACCCACAGCAACGCTCCGCGCGTACTGATTGCCAACTCCAACCTGGTGCCACACTGGGCGAGCTGGGAACACTTCAACGAACTCGACGCCAAAGGCCTGGCCATGTACGGCCAGATGACCGCCGGCAGCTGGATCTACATCGGTAGCCAGGGCATCGTTCAAGGCACCTACGAAACCTTCGTCGAAGCCGGTCGCCAACACTACAACGATGACCTCAAAGGTCGTTGGGTCCTGACCGCAGGCCTGGGCGGCATGGGCGGCGCTCAACCTCTGGCTGCAACCCTGGCCGGCGCTTGCTCGCTGAACATTGAATGCCAACAGGTCAGCATCGATTTCCGTTTGAACAGCCGCTACGTCGACGAGCAAGCCAAAGACCTCGACGACGCCCTGGCCCGCATCGAGAAATACACCAAGGAAGGCAAAGCGATTTCCATCGCCCTGCTGGGTAACGCCGCTGAAATCCTGCCGGAACTGGTCCGTCGCGGTGTGCGCCCGGACATGGTCACCGACCAGACCAGCGCCCACGACCCGCTCAACGGTTACCTGCCGGCCGGCTGGACCTGGGAAGAGTATCGCGCTCGCGCCAAGACCGAGCCTGCTGCCGTGGTGAAAGCCGCCAAGCAATCGATGGCCGTGCACGTTAAAGCGATGCTGGATTTCCAGAAAATGGGCATCCCGACTTTCGACTACGGCAACAACATCCGTCAGATGGCTCAGGAAGAAGGCGTGGAAAACGCATTCGACTTCCCAGGCTTCGTACCGGCTTACATCCGTCCGCTGTTCTGCCGTGGCATCGGCCCGTTCCGTTGGGCTGCACTGTCGGGCAACGCCGAAGACATCTACAAAACCGACGCCAAGGTCAAAGAGCTGATCCCGGACGACGCCCACCTGCACAACTGGCTGGACATGGCGCGCGAGCGCATCAGCTTCCAGGGTCTGCCGGCGCGTATCTGCTGGGTTGGCCTGGGTCTGCGCGCCAAGCTTGGTCTGGCATTCAACGAAATGGTACGCAGCGGTGAATTGTCCGCGCCAATCGTGATCGGTCGCGACCACCTGGACTCCGGTTCGGTGTCGAGCCCGAACCGCGAAACCGAATCGATGCAAGACGGTTCCGATGCCGTGTCCGACTGGCCACTGCTCAACGCCTTGCTCAACACCGCGAGCGGCGCGACCTGGGTTTCCCTGCATCACGGCGGCGGCGTCGGCATGGGCTTCTCCCAGCACTCCGGCATGGTGATTGTCTGCGACGGTACTGACGAAGCGGCCGAGCGTATTGCCCGCGTTCTGCACAACGACCCGGCCACCGGCGTTATGCGTCACGCCGATGCGGGTTACCAGATCGCGATCGACTGCGCCAAGGAACAAGGGCTGAACCTGCCGATGATTACCGGTAAATAAAACAGCCTTAGGCACTACGCAAAACCTGTAGGAGCGAGGCTTGCCCGCGAAGGCGTCTTTACTGACCCACCGCGGTTCGCGGGCAAGCCTCGCTCCTACAGGAGATCACCAACCCGGAAGAACAATCCACAGAGGTTGAATCATGGCTGTTAACAACGATCGTGCAGGCAGCAAACCGTTGATCGAGAAACGCTCGATCGACTACATCCCGGAAGCGGAAAGACACGGTCGTCTGTTCAGCCAGTTCACGCTGTGGATGGGTGCCAACCTGCAAATCACCGCGATTGTCACCGGGGCCCTGGCCGTGGTGCTGGGTGGTGACGTGTTCTGGTCGTTGATCGGTCTGTTGATCGGTCAACTGCTCGGCGGCGGGGTGATGGCGCTGCATGCTGCGCAAGGGCCCAAGCTTGGCCTGCCGCAGATGATCTCCAGCCGTGTGCAGTTCGGCGTTTATGGCGCGGCGATCCCGATCGTGCTGGTATGCCTGATGTACCTGGGTTTCACCGCAACGGGCACCGTGCTGTCCGGTCAGGCGTTGGGCCAGTTGTTTGGCGTCAGTGACACCGTCGGTATCCTCATCTTCGCCAGTGTCATCGTGCTGGTCACGGTGCTGGGCTATCGGGTGATCCATTGGATTGGCCGTATTGCCAGCGTCATTGGTGTGATTGCCTTCGTTTACCTGTTCAGCCGTTTGATGAGCCAGACTGACGTTGGCGCACTCCTGCAAATCCGCCACTTCAGCTGGAGCAGCTTTCTGCTTGCGGTGTCGCTCGCGGCGTCCTGGCAGATCGCCTTCGGTCCTTACGTGGCTGACTATTCACGCTACTTGCCGAGCAAGACTTCCTCGGTGAAAACCTTTTTCGCCGCGGGTGCAGGTTCGGTCATTGGCGCGCAGGTGGCGATGATCCTCGGCGTGTTTGCCGCCGCCTCGGCCAATGGGCAATTCGCCGGTCACGAAGTGGCCTACATCGTGGGTCTGGGTGGTACCGGTGCCACTGCTGCGCTGCTGTACTTCAGCATCGCGTTCGGCAAGGTCACCATCTCCACGCTGAACTCCTACGGCAGCTTCATGTGCATCGCGACCATCATCAGCGGTTTCCGTGGTGACCTGAAAGTAACGCGCTTGCAGCGTCTGTTGTTTGTACTGGTCATCGTCGGTACGGCGACCCTGATGGCGTTGCTCGGCCAGCACTCGTTCCTCGGTGCGTTCAAGTCCTTCATCCTGTTCTTGCTGGCGTTCTTCACGCCATGGAGCGCGATCAACCTAGTGGACTACTACTGCATCACCCGCGAGCGCTATGACGTGCCGGCGCTGTCCGATCCGAACGGTCGTTACGGTCGTTGGAACGTTCTGGGTATCAGCGTCTATGTTTTCGGTGTGCTGGTTCAGCTGCCGTTCATCTCCAGCAAGTTCTATACAGGTCCGCTGGTGGCCGCTCTGGGTGATGTGGATATCTCCTGGATCATCGGCCTGGTGATTCCCGCCGCCCTGTATTACGTGTGTGCAAAAAAATGGCACGGCACAGTGCCCGATCAACTGATCCTGCCGGTCGAGCGGGACGTTATTACCGAACAAAAGCTGAATGTCGGTCGCGCTGCGGCGCAGGCCTGATTGGACGTGGACAGGGCTGGATGCCTCTTGACTGCCGTAAGCCAATTCATGATTAGGAGCGTCACAACAATGAAATCGAACAAGACCCTGCTGACCACATTGCTTTCCATGGGCCTGCTGGCCAGCGCCGGCGCCACTCAGGCAGCCGGTTGGTGCGAATCGGGCAAACCGGTGAAATTCGCCGGCCTGAACTGGGAAAGCGCCATGCTCCTGACCGACGTGCTGCAAGTCGTGCTGGAGAAAGGCTACGACTGCAAGACCGACAGCCTGCCGGGCAACTCCATCACCATGGAAAACGCCCTGAGCAGCAACGACATTCAAGTGTTTGCCGAAGAGTGGGTCGGCCGCAGTGAAGTCTGGAACAAGGCCGAGAAGGCCGGCAAAGTTGTCGGTGTCGGCGCGCCAGTCGTGGGCGCAGTCGAAGGCTGGTACGTGCCGCGCTACGTGATCGAAGGCGACGCCAAGCGCAAACTGGAAGCCAAGGCGCCGGACCTGAAAAACATTGCCGACCTGGGCAAGTATGCCGCCGTGTTCAAGGACGCCGAAGAGCCAGCCAAGGGCCGCTTCTACAACTGCCCGGCGGGCTGGACCTGTGAGCTGGACAACAGCGAAATGCTGAAAAGCTACGGCCTGGAAAGCAGCTACACCAACTTCCGTCCGGGCACCGGCCCGGCACTGGATGCCGCAGTGCTGTCGAGCTACAAGCGTGGCGAGCCGATCCTGTTCTACTACTGGTCGCCAACGCCGCTGATGGGCCAGGTTGACCTGGTGAAACTCGAAGAGAAGCCGGGCGTGGACAAGCGCGTGACCATCAAGGTCGGCCTGTCCAAGACCTTCCACGAGCAAGCCCCGGAACTGGTGGCCGTGCTGGAAAAGGTCAACCTGCCGATCGACCTGCTGAACCAGAACCTCGGGCGTATGGCCAAAGAGCGGATCGAGTCGCCAAAACTGGCCAAGATCTTCTTGAAGGAACATCCTGAAGTCTGGCACGCATGGGTGAGCGAAGACGCAGCCAAAAAGATCGACGCGGCCTTGTAGGTTGAGCTTCTCCGACTGCCGTCAGCGGCAGTCGGATGCTTGATCGCAACCCCTTGATTGAGAGTCTCTTATGTTTCCCGAAAGCTTTACCTTTTCCATCGCCGACTGGGTCAACGGTTGGGTCGATTCGCTGGTTACCAACTACGGCGATGTGTTCCGCAGCATCTCCGACACCCTGTTGTGGGCCATCGTCAATCTTGAAGGGCTGCTGCGTGCGGCGCCCTGGTGGCTGATGCTGGCGATCGTGGCGGGCGTTGCCTGGCACGCGACCCGCAAGGTCGTGACCACCTCCGTGATCGTCGGTTTGCTGTTCCTGGTGGGCGCGGTCGGCCTCTGGGACAAGCTGATGCAGACCCTCGCGCTGATGATGGTCGCGACGGTCATTTCGGTGCTGATCGGCATTCCGCTGGGCATTCTCTCGGCACGCAGCAATCGCCTGCGTTCGGTGCTGATGCCGTTGCTGGACATCATGCAGACCATGCCGAGCTTCGTGTACCTGATCCCGGTGCTGATGCTGTTCGGCCTGGGCAAGGTCCCGGCGATTTTCGCTACCGTGATCTACGCCGCGCCGCCGCTGATCCGCCTGACTGATCTGGGTATCCGCCAGGTCGACGGTGAAGTGATGGAAGCGATCAACGCCTTCGGTGCCAACCGCTGGCAGCAACTGTTTGGCGTGCAATTGCCGCTGGCCCTGCCGAGCATCATGGCCGGGATCAACCAGACCACCATGATGGCCCTGTCGATGGTGGTGATTGCCTCGATGATCGGTGCTCGTGGCCTGGGTGAAGATGTGTTGGTGGGGATTCAGACCCTCAACGTCGGACGCGGCCTTGAAGCCGGTCTGGCGATCGTGATTCTGGCAGTGGTGATCGACCGCATTACACAGGCGTACGGTCGTGCACGGCATGAGGTGAGCAAATGAGCAACGCAGCCATCAGCAAGATCGAAGTCAAAAACGTCTTCAAGATTTTCGGTAACCGTTCCAAGGAAGCGCTGGGCATGATCGGCCAGGGCAAGACCAAGGATCAGGTGCTGGCCGAAACCGGTTGCGTAGTCGGTGTGAACGACCTGTCGTTGAGCATCGGCAGCGGCGAGATCTTCGTGATCATGGGCCTGTCCGGTTCCGGAAAATCGACCCTGGTGCGCCACTTCAACCGCCTGATCGACCCGACCAGCGGTGCGATCCTGGTGGATGGCGTGGACATCCTGCAGTACGACATGGAAGCCCTGCGCGAATTTCGACGTCGCAAGATCAGCATGGTGTTCCAGAGCTTCGGCCTGTTGCCGCACAAGACCGTGGTGGACAACGTCGCCTACGGCCTGAAAGTGCGTGGCGAGAGCAAGCAGATGTGCACCGAACGCGCGCTGCACTGGATCAACACCGTGGGCCTCAAGGGCTACGAAAACAAATACCCGCATCAGCTCTCGGGCGGCATGCGTCAGCGTGTGGGCCTGGCGCGTGCGTTGGCGGCGGACACCGACATCATCCTGATGGACGAAGCCTTCAGTGCGCTCGATCCGCTGATTCGCGCCGAGATGCAGGACCAGTTGCTGGAGCTGCAAAAGACCCTGCACAAGACCATCGTCTTCATTACCCACGACCTCGACGAGGCCGTGCGCATCGGCAACCGCATCGCGATCCTCAAGGATGGCCGCCTGATTCAGGTCGGCACCCCGCGAGAGATCCTGCATTCGCCGGCGGATGAGTATGTCGACCGGTTCGTACAGCGGCGGGCGGCGGTGGTTTAAAGGTTTGCGGCGTTTGTGCCGGCCCCATCGCGAGCAGGCTCGCTCCCACACCTGTAGGAGCGAGGCTTGCCCGCGAAGGCGCCGGTGAAGCTGCATCAATATTCTGGTTGTACGGTTGAGGTTAATGATGTCCCAGGCTGAAAAAATCGTTATCGCCGATGCCCCGTTGCGTTGGCAGGATGTGGTCGCGGTAGCCCGTCACGGCGCACAACTCGAGCTGTCGGCCCAGACCTGGGCACGCATCGACAATGCCCAGGCGATCGTCCAGCGCATCGTCACCAGCGGCGAACGCGCCTATGGCGTCAACACCGGTCTGGGCGCGCTTTGCAACGTATCGCTCAAAGACGAACAGCTCAGCCAACTGTCACGCAACACCTTGCTCAGCCACGCCTGTGGCGTCGGCGCACCACTGGCCGACGAGCAGACCCGCGCGATCATGTGCGCAGCGATCCGCAACTACTCCCAGGGCAAATCCGGCATTCACCGGCAAGTGGTCGAAGCCTTGCTGGCGCTGCTCAATCGGGGCATCACCCCGCAAGTGCCGTCCCAGGGCTCGGTCGGTTACCTGACCCACATGGCACACATCGGCATCGCACTGCTGGGTGTCGGCAATGTCAGCTATCGCGGGCAGATTGTTTCCGCTCAACAGGCGCTGGCTGAAGAAGGCCTGCAACCTGTTCAACTCGGCGCCAAGGACGGTTTGTGCCTGGTCAACGGTACGCCGTGCATGAGCGGCCTCAGCTGCCTGGCGATTGCCGATGCGACGCGCCTGCTGCAGTGGGCCGACGTGATCAGTGCCATGAGCTTCGAAGCCCAGCGTGGCCAGATCGCTGCGTTCGACGCCGAGATCATCGCGCTCAAACCGCATCCGGGCATGCAACAGGTCGGGATCAACCTGCGGGCGCTGCTCGATGGCAGCGAAGTGATTGCCAGCAGCAAAGGCATTCGTACGCAGGATGCGCTGAGCATCCGGTCGATCCCGCAAGTCCACGGCGCCGCACGGGATCAACTGACCCACGCGATTCAACAGATCGAAACCGAGCTTAACGGCTGCACCGACAACCCGTTGCTGCTGGGCACACCGGACAACTTCCGCGTCATGTCCCAAGCCAACCCGCACGGTCAGTCCGTGGCCCTGGCAGCTGATTTGCTGGCCATCGCCATGGCCGAAATCGGCTCCATCGCAGAACGACGTCTGGACCGTTTGATCAACCCGCACGTCAGCGGTTTGCCGGCGTTCCTGGTGGCCAATCCGGGGGTGAACTCCGGGATGATGATCGTGCAATACGTCGCCGCTTCGCTGTGTGCGGAAAACCGCCAGTTGGCGCAACCGGCGGTGCTCGACAACTACGTCACTTCCGGCTTGCAGGAAGACCACCTGAGCATGGGCACCAACGCCGCGCTGAAGCTGCATCGCGCGCTGGAAAACTGCACGCAGATCCTCGCCATCGAGTACCTGCTGGCGGCCCAGGCTTTTGAATTCCTCAAAGAGCAACGCTTCGGCGCCGGCACCGATGCGGCGTGGCGTCTGCTGCGTGAGCGTGTTCCGGCCTACGACCAGGATCGCTGGCTGGCGCCGGACATCGCCGCCGCTGCCGGCGTATTGAAAGACTCGAATTTGCTGCACAAGGCTTTACCGAATCTGAACTGATTTCCACACAACACCAACGTGCCAAGGCGCGACTCCCAAAAAGCGAGTCGCGACGGACAACGGATATCTCCGGAGCGTCTGGTGAGTCTTCTTCGTTTATGAAGAATAAAAACTCTCAAAAGGAGCACAAAATGACTGCACTAAACCTGATCCCCGGCCAACTGAGCCTTGCCCAACTGCGTGATGTCTATCAGCAACCGGTCAAAATCACCCTCGATAACAGCGCTGCTGCCCAGATCGAAGCCAGCGTTGCCTGCGTGGAACAGATCCTCGCCGAGAACCGCACCGCTTACGGCATCAACACCGGTTTCGGCCTGCTGGCCTCGACCCGCATCGCCAGCGAAGACCTGGAAAACCTGCAGCGCTCGCTGGTGCTGTCCCACGCTGCCGGCGTCGGCGAGCCGATCAGCGACGCGTTGGTGCGTCTGGTCATGGTGCTCAAGGTCAACAGCCTGAGCCGTGGTTTCTCCGGTATTCGTCGCGTGGTCATCGACGCGCTGATCGCCCTGATCAACGCCGAGGTTTACCCGCACATTCCATTGAAAGGTTCGGTCGGTGCTTCCGGCGACCTGGCGCCATTGGCCCACATGTCGCTGGTGCTGCTGGGTGAAGGCAAGGCTCGTTACAAAGGCGAGTGGATGGAAGCGACCGAAGCGCTGAAAGTCGCCGGTCTGACCCCGCTGACCCTGGCCGCGAAAGAAGGCCTGGCGCTGCTCAACGGTACTCAGGTGTCCACCGCTTACGCATTGCGCGGCCTGTTCGAAGGTGAAGATCTGTTCGCGGGCGCCCTGGCCCTGGGCGGCCTGACCGTCGAAGCGGTGCTGGGTTCGCGCTCGCCGTTCGACGCCCGCATCCACGCCGCCCGTGGCCAGAAAGGCCAGATCGACGCCGCTGCCGCTTACCGCGACTTGCTGGGCGAGCGCAGTGAAGTGTCCGATTCGCACGAGAACTGCGAAAAGGTCCAGGACCCGTACTCCCTGCGCTGCCAGCCGCAAGTCATGGGCGCCTGCCTGACCCAGTTCCGTCAGGCTGCCGAAGTCTTGGCCGTCGAAGCCAACGCCGTTTCGGATAACCCGCTGGTGTTCGCTGCTGAAGGTGACGTGATCTCTGGCGGTAACTTCCACGCCGAACCTGTCGCGATGGCCGCCGACAACATGGCCCTGGCCATCGCTGAAATCGGCTCGTTGAGCGAACGCCGCATCTCGCTGATGATGGACAAGCACATGTCGCAACTGCCGCCGTTCCTGGTGGCCAATGGCGGCGTGAACTCCGGTTTCATGATCGCCCAGGTGACCGCTGCGGCACTCGCCAGCGAGAACAAGGCGTTGTCCCATCCGCATTCGGTGGACAGCCTGCCGACCTCCGCCAACCAGGAAGACCACGTGTCGATGGCTCCGGCTGCCGGCAAGCGTCTGTGGGAAATGGCGGAAAACACCCGCGGCGTTCTGGCGGTGGAATGGTTGGCCGCGGCTCAAGGCCTTGACCTGCGTGAAGGTCTGAAGACCTCGCCAAAACTGGAAAAGGTTCGGGCGATTCTGCGTAAAGAAGTGCCGTTCTATGAGAAGGACCGTTTCTTTGCGCCGGACATCAATGCGGCTAGCGAGTTGTTGGCGACGCGTTGCCTGAATGAACTGGTGACGGCGAAGTTGCTGCCTAGTCTGTGATGGCCTCTTCGCGGGCAAGCCTCGCTCCTACATTGTAGGAGCGAGGCTTGCCCGCGAACCGATTTTGAACATTGTGGAGATTACGGGATGAAAACTCTCTGGCAACACTGCCACGTCGCAACCATGGCGCAAGGCGTCTACTCGATCATCGAGGACGCGGCCATCGTGACGTCCGGTGCGCACATTGAGTGGATCGGCCCACGTGCTGAACTGCCGGCGGGTGAATATCCGGCCGTCAACGATTTGAACGGGGCCTGGGTTACGCCGGGCCTGATCGACTGCCACACCCACACGGTGTTTGGCGGTAACCGCAGCGGTGAATTCGAACAGCGTCTGCAAGGCGTCAGCTATGCGGAAATCGCCGCAGCTGGTGGCGGCATCGCCAGCACCGTGCGCGCCACGCGCGCGGCCAGTGAAGACGAGTTGTTCGCCAGCGCCGCCAAGCGGTTGAAGAGTTTGATGCGCGATGGCGTGACCAGCATCGAAATCAAATCCGGCTACGGTCTCGACCTGGCCAACGAACGCAAGATGCTGCGCGTGGCCCGCCGTCTCGGGGCCGAACTGCCGATCAGTGTGCGCAGCACCTGCCTGGCGGCCCACGCCTTGCCGCCGGAATACAAGGATCGCGCCGACGACTACATCGATCACATCTGCGCCGAGATGCTCCCGGCCCTGGCCGCCGAAGGGCTGGTGGATGCGGTGGACGCGTTTTGCGAATACCTGGCGTTCTCGCCGGCACAGGTCGAGCGCGTGTTCGTCACTGCGCAAAAACTGGGCTTGCCGGTGAAGCTGCATGCCGAGCAACTGTCGTCATTGCACGGTTCGAGCCTGGCGGCGCGTTATCACGCTCTGTCCGCCGATCACCTGGAATTCATGACCGAAGAAGACGCCATCGCCATGGCCGCGTCCGGCACGGTCGCCGTGTTGTTGCCCGGCGCGTTCTACTTCCTGCGCGAAACCCAATTACCGCCGATGGATGCGTTGCGCAAACACGGGGTGAAAATCGCCATCGCCAGCGACCTCAATCCCGGCACGTCACCGGCGCTGTCGCTGCGCCTGATGCTGAACATGGCTTGCACCTGTTTCCGCATGACCCCGGAAGAAGCCCTGGCCGGTGCGACGATCCATGCCGCCACCGCGCTGGGCATGGCCGACACCCATGGTTCGCTGGAAGCCGGCAAGGTCGCGGACTTCGTCGCCTGGCAAATCGATCGTCCCGCCGACCTGTCGTACTGGCTGGGCGGTGACCTGGAAAAACGCGTCGTGCGTCACGGCGTCGAAACAAGCGTTTAGGAGAGCAGTTGTGGATAAGGTTCTGAACTTCAAACAAGGCCGCGTGCCGCTGCTGATCAGCATGCCCCACGCCGGCGTGCGCCTGACCCCGGCGGTTGAAGCCGGGTTGATCCCCGACGCGAAAAGCTTGCCGGACACCGACTGGCACATCCCGAAACTCTACGAATTCGCTGCCGAACTGGGCGCCAGCACCCTGGCTGCCGAGTACTCGCGCTTCGTCATCGACCTGAACCGCCCGTCCGACGACAAACCTTTGTATGTCGGCGCCACCACCGGTTTGTACCCGGCGACGCTGTTCGACGGCATTCCGTTGTTCCGTGAAGGCATGGAGCCGTCGGCGGCTGAGCGCGCCACGTATCTGGAGCAGGTCTGGACGCCGTATCACAGCACCTTGCAGAACGAGCTGGCGCGTATGAAAGCCGAATTCGGCTATGCATTGCTGTTTGATGCGCACTCGATCCGCTCGATCATCCCGCACCTGTTCGACGGCAAGCTGCCGGACTTCAACCTCGGCACGTTCAACGGCGCCAGTTGCGATCCACAGTTGGCGACTCAACTGGAAGCGATCTGCGCCAGGCACACCGATTACAGCCATGTGCTGAACGGGCGCTTCAAGGGCGGCCACATCACCCGGCACTATGGCAATCCGGCGCAAAACATCCACGCCGTGCAACTGGAGTTGGGCCAGTGCACGTACATGGAAGAGTTCGAGCCGTTCCGTTATCGCCCGGACCTGGCAGAGCCGACGCAAGTGGTGCTCAAGGAGCTGCTGCAAGGGCTGCTGTCCTGGGGCCAAAAACACTACAACGCCTGACCCTGGTGGGAGCGGCGGTGCGACGATTCGACTTGCTCGCGAAGGCGGTGTGTCAGACACCATTGATGTCGACTGACACACCGCTTTCGCGAGCAAGTCGAATCGTCGCACCGCCGCTCCCACAGGTAACGCGTTCACTTTAGTCGCCACCGTGCAAATCTCGGTCGCCACAGTTCGCTTTTACCCTCTCGACGCTGCGTAATGTTCTGGACACGGTGCATCAAGACACCGGACCCATAATAATTCTGCCGCACGAGATCATTCCCAATGAAAAGACTGTTGACCTGCTGTCTCTCAATCCTCTGCGGTACCGCTCTTCTGAGCACCCCTGTTCTGGCCAGTGACGATGCTTCCTGCAAAGCCGTGCGCATGGGCGTGGTCAACTGGACCGACGTCATCGCCACCAGCGGCATGGCCGACGTGTTGCTCAACGGCCTTGGCTACGAAAGCAAGCAAACCAGTGCCGTGCAGCAAATCATCTTCGCCGGCATCCGCGACAAGCGCCTGGACATCTTCCTCGGTTACTGGAAACCGGCGATGGACAAGAACATCGCGCCGTTCCTGGCCGCCAATCAAGTGAAGGTCCTGGAAAAACCGAGCCTGGCCGACGCCCAGGCAACTCTCGCCGTGCCGGAATACGTGGCCGAGGCGGGGCTGAAAACCTTTTCCGATATCGCCAAATTCAAAGACAAGCTCGGTGGCAAAATCTACGGCATCGAGCCGGGCAGTGGCGCCAATACCACGATCAAAACCATGATCGAGTCCAATCAGTTCGGCTTGAAGGATTTCAAACTGATCGAGTCCGGTGAGGCCGGCATGCTTGCCGCTGTGCAACGGGCGGTGAATCGCAAGGAGTTCGTGGTGTTCGTCGGCTGGACTCCGCACCCGATGAACATCAACATGAAAATCGCTTACCTGACCGGCAGCGAAGATGTTTACGGGCCGAACGAAGGCGCGGCGACGGTCTCCACCGTGACGTCTCCGGACTACGCCGAGCGTTGCCCGAACGTGAACCGCTTGCTGGAGAACCTGACGTTCACCGCCGCCCAGGAAAGCCAGCTGATGGTGCCGATCATGGAGCGCAAGACGCCGCAGGACGTGGCCAAGCAGTGGCTGCGTGATCATCCGCAAGACCTGCAGCGCTGGTTGGCCGGTGTTAGCAGTTTTGATGGCAAGGATGGCGTTGCAACCGTCCAGGCCAGCCTGAAAAACTGACCGTAACGCAAAACCCCTGTGGGAGCGAGCCTGCTCGCGATGGTCTGTCAGCTACATTGATGTCGCCTGACACTCCATCGCCGGCAAGCCGGTCTCGCTCCTACAGGGGTTATCCCACTGTCCACAAATCCTCGGCAGCAGGCCCATGGCTCCTTACCTTCTTTCCAACGAAATGACGGCATTCGTCGAGAAAACCGTCAGCTTCAACGCCACCGACACCAGCCTCGCCGGACTGCGCCAGGCCTACAGCGAGATGTGCCGGGCGTTCACCCCGCCGCGTCCCGCCGGGCTATACGTAGTGGACTTTGTATTGGCCGGTGTACCGATTCGGTCCTATCAGCCCGCAGCTTTGCCATCGACCGACGGTAGCCCGTGCATTGTGTATCTGCACGGTGGCGGTTGGGTGGTGGGGGATCTGGATTCCCACGACTTCATCTGCGCCGAGCTGGCGTCGACGCTCGGCGTGTTGGTGATCGCGGTCGATTATCGTCTGGCGCCGGAGCATCCGTTTCCAGCGGCGTTCGATGACTGCCTGAAGGTCTGGCGAGCGCTGCGCTCCGGGCCGTTTCAACTGGACCCCGCACGTACGCTGGTGGCCGGCGACAGCGCCGGTGGCAATCTCGCCGCCGCGCTGTGCCTGGCACTGCGCGATGCGGGCGAACCACTGCCGGCGGCGCAAGTGCTGATCTATCCCGGCCTCGGTGGCGATCACCGTTTGCCTTCACGCAGTGAATGCAGTGACGCGCCTCTGCTCAGCAGCAGTGACGTGGATTGTTATCACGCCTTGTATTTGCGCGGCACTCAAACGCCTGGCACCTATGCCATGCCGTTGCTCGCCGGGGATTTGCGCGGATTGCCGCCGGCATTGATCGCGGTGGCGCAGTTCGACCCGCTACGCGATGACGGCGTGCTGTACGCCGAGCGCCTGAACGCTGCAGGCGTGGCCGCGACGCTTTATTACGGGGAAGGGCTGGTTCATGGCTGTCTGCGGGCGCGGGGTCAGGTCGCGGAGGTCGATGCGCTCTACGAAACGCTGCTCGGCTATTTGGCAAAAAAACGGGTGGCAAAACTCTGACTCTGCATGGACATGCTCATTGACGTAAATCGGGTTTATGATGCCCAACGGCAGAATAATAGAAGTCCCCCCAGGGATGACCTCGACCCCTTACGGAGCGCGCAATGCAGACTTTGTACCCGCAGATCAAACCCCACGCCCGGCACGATCTGGCTGTCGATGAAACCCACACCCTGTATGTAGACGAAAGCGGTTCACCGGAAGGTTTGCCGGTGGTGTTCATCCACGGCGGCCCCGGTGCCGGGTGTGATGCACAGAGTCGCTGCTTTTTTGATCCGAACCTGTATCGCATTGTCACCTTCGACCAGCGCGGTTGTGGTCGATCCACGCCCCACGCCAGCCTGGAAAACAACACCACCTGGGATCTGGTCGCCGACCTTGAGCGGATTCGCCAGCATCTGGGCATCGATAAATGGGTGCTGTTCGGCGGCTCGTGGGGCTCGACCCTGGCGCTGGCCTACGCGCAAACCCATCCGGAGCGTGTGCACGGCCTGATCCTGCGCGGGATTTTTCTCTGCCGTCCGCAGGAAATCGAGTGGTTCTATCAGGCGGGCGCCAGTCGTCTGTTCCCTGATTACTGGCAAGACTACATTGCGCCGATCCCGCTGGATGAGCGCGAAGACTTGCTCGGCGCTTTCCACAAGCGCCTGACCGGCAACGATCAGATCGCCCAGATGCACGCGGCCAAAGCCTGGTCTACCTGGGAAGGGCGGACCGCGACCTTGCGTCCGAACCCGTTGGTGGTTGATCGTTTCTCTGAACCGCAACGGGCGTTGTCCATCGCGCGCATCGAATGTCACTACTTCACCAACAATGCGTTCCTTGAGCCGAATCAGTTGATCCGCGACATGGGCAAGATCGCCCATCTGCCGGGCGTGATCGTTCACGGTCGCTACGACGTGATTTGCCCGCTGGATAACGCCTGGGAACTGCATCAGAACTGGCCGAACAGTGAACTGCAGGTCATCCGTGATGCCGGGCATGCCGCCTCCGAACCCGGCATTACCGATGCCTTGGTACGCGCCGCCGATCAGATGGCCCGGCGCCTGCTCGACCTGTCCCCAGCAGAAGCATGAAGGGCCTGTTGCAGCGCGTGCGTGGCGCGCGCGTCGAGGTAGCGGGGGAGGTGGTCGGTGCCGTCGATCAGGGTTTGCTGGTACTGGTGGCGGTCGAGCCCGAGGACACTCGGGCCAGTGCCGACAAACTTCTGCATAAGCTGCTTAACTATCGTGTGTTCAGTGACGCCGAGGGCAAGATGAATCTGTCCCTGGCGGATGTCGGGGGCGGGTTGCTGCTGGTCTCTCAGTTCACCCTGGCCGCCGACACCAAAAACGGGTTGCGCCCGAGTTTTTCAACCGCTGCCCCTCCGGCGCTGGGCGAGGAGCTTTTCGACTATCTATTAGAGAAAGCGAAACAGGTGCATGGCACAGTGGCATCAGGTAGATTCGGCGCGGATATGCAGGTGCACCTGGTCAATGATGGCCCGGTAACCTTCCTGTTACAGACCTGAAAGCGCTTGAAACAAGTTTTTAAGCGCTTTTTCACTGAAAACAGGGGTTTTTCGCGAGAAATACTTTGTTGCGCCTGATGCGTTGTAACGCGGCCTGCTAGATAATCGCGCGCTACGGGGATCAGCGTTCGTTGGTCCGTTTTGACTTAGGTAGAGACTTGTCCTGGGCCTGTTGGGGAATCATTTAGCCCCATAGGAGTCGGAACAATGCTCGCCAACTTGGCAAGAGTGGTTTGTAGGGACGGGTTTTTCATCCCGTTTACCTCACAGGCCCTTTAACTGGCCGTTGGTTTTTTGATCTGTTTTCGGCGAGGGTTGCTCGTGATTGTTAGTCCCTGTAATGCACCAAGATTGTCAGCCAAACGGCTACGAAGCGCACTGGTAGCGGGCTCTGCACTGCTCTGCCTGTTCGGCGCCGGCCAGCTTTGGGCATTCAATCTGGATGATGTATCGGTCAAGGCAAAAGAGCTGGCCGGGCAGAAATTCGAAGCCCCGCGCAGTAACCTGCCGAACGAATTCCGTGAGATGAAATTCGCGGACTATCAGAAAATTCGTTTCCTGACCGAAAAAGCCGAATGGGCCGATCAGAAAACCCCGTTCAAGCTTTCGTTCTATCACCAGGGTATGCATTTCGATACTCCGGTGAAAATCAACGAAATCACGGCCAACACCGTCGAAGAGATCAAATACGACCCGTCTCGTTTCGATTTCGGCGACCTGAAATTCGATCCTAAAGCCACCGAACAACTGGGTTATGCCGGTTTCCGTGTGCTGTACCCGATCAACAAGGCCGACAAGCAAGACGAAATCATGACCATGCTGGGCGCGAGTTACTTCCGCGTTGTCGGCAAGGGTCACACCTATGGCTTGTCCGCTCGCGGCCTGGCAATCGATACCGCGTTGCCGTCCGGCGAAGAATTCCCGCGTTTCCGTGAGTTCTGGATTCAACAGCCGAAGCCGGGCGACAAGCACCTGGTGATCTTCGCGCTGCTGGATTCGCCACGCGCCACCGGTGCCTATCGCCTGACCCTGCGTCCGGGCAGCGACACCATTGTCGACGTCAAGGCGCAGATGTTCCTGCGTGACAAGGTCACCAAGCTTGGCGTTGCGCCGCTGACCAGCATGTTCCTGTTCGGCGCCAACCAGCCGTCGAAAGTGCTGAACTACCGCCGCGAACTGCACGATTCCAGCGGCCTGTCGATCCATGCCGGCAACGGCGAGTGGATCTGGCGTCCGCTGAACAACCCGAAACACCTGGCGGTGAGCAACTTCTCGATCGAGAACCCGCGCGGTTTCGGCTTGCTGCAACGTGGCCGTGACTTCAGCCACTACGAAGACCTCGACGACCGCTACGACAAGCGCCCAAGTGCCTGGATCGAGCCAAAAGGCGATTGGGGCAAGGGTTCTGTCGATCTGGTCGAAATTCCGACTGCCGATGAAACCAACGACAACATCGTTGCCTTCTGGAGCCCGGAAAAACTGCCTGAGCCAGGTCAGCCGCTGGAATTCGGCTACCGCCTGCACTGGACCATGGACGAAGCGGCGATTCACGCACCGGACAGCGCCTGGGTCAAACAGACCTTGCGCTCTACCGGCGACGTCAAGCAGTCCAACCTGATTCGTCAGCCGGACGGCAGCGTTGCCTATCTGGTGGATTTCGAAGGCCCGTCCCTGGCAGCGTTGCCGGCCGATACAGACGTTCGCAGCCAGGTCAGCGTGGGTGATAATGCCGAGCTGGTCGAGAACAGCGTGCGCTACAACCCTGAAACCAAGGGCTGGCGCCTGACCCTGCGCATGAAGATCAAGGATCCGGGCAAGTCCACCGAGATGCGTGCCGCACTGGTGCAGAACATCGTGCCTGCCGATCTGGCCAAGACTTCGATCCCATCGTCCACCTCTTCTGTTGCCAAGGCCGACAAAGTGGCCGCCAAGCAAGCGGAGAAAGCGGACAAGGACGCGAAGGCCGCCGAGGCCAAGCAGGCCGAAGCCAAGCCAGTTGCAGATGCCAAGGACAAGGCGAACAACAAAGACGCCAAGCAGCCTGTCGCTGCCGACGCGGCCCCAGCCACACCGGAATCGGCACCGACTGAAGAAGTCCTGACCGAGACCTGGAGCTATCAGTTGCCTGCCGATGAGTAATTCTCAAGTTCAGCCAGAAACTCTTGCCGAGTATCTGGCGCATCTGCCGATGACCGACGAGCAGCGCGCGGAACTCGCGGGCTGCAAATCGTTCAGCGAACTTCACGAGCGTCTGTCGTCCTCGACGTTCGATGCACCGGTCGAGGCGGCTCAAGCCTCGGTCGGCCGTCGCTTGACCCTGAGCACCGCTGAAGAGCTGGAAGAGGCGGAAATGCTGGTGCTCGACGCCAGCGGGCGTGTTTGCCTCAAGGCAACCCCGCCGATCCGCCGGACCAAAGTCGTGCCGGAGCCTTGGCGCACCAATATTCTGGTGCGTGGCTGGCGGCGTCTGACCGGTCGCACCAACCCGCCGGCTCCGCCGAAAGACGAGAACGTGCTGCCGGCGGCCCGCTGGCGTACCGTGGGTTCGATCCGTCGTTACATCCTGCTGGTACTGATGCTCGGTCAAACCATCGTCGCCGGCTGGTACATGAAAGGCATCATGCCGTACCAGGGCTGGTCGTTCGTCGACCTCAACGAAGTCCTGCATCAGCCGCTCCTGCAAACCGTCACGCAAGTGCTGCCGTACGCGCTGCAGACCACCATCCTGATCATGTTCGGGATTCTGTTCTGCTGGGTCTCGGCCGGTTTCTGGACCGCACTGATGGGCTTCCTCGAGTTGCTCACCGGTCACGATAAATACCGCATCTCCGGTAAAAGTGCCGGCAACGAGCCGATCCCCAAAGACGCGCGCACCGCACTGGTGATGCCGATCTGCAACGAAGACGTGCCACGGGTGTTTGCCGGTCTGCGCGCGACGTTCGAGTCGGTCGCTGCCACAGGTGACCTGGACCGCTTCGACTTCTTCGTCCTCAGTGACAGTAACGATGCCGACATCTGCGTCGCTGAACAGCAGGCCTGGCTGGACGTCTGCCGCGAAGCCAAGGGTTTCGGCAAGATCTTCTATCGCCGCCGTCGCCGTCGCGTAAAACGCAAAAGCGGCAACCTCGACGACTTCTGCCGTCGCTGGGGCGGTGACTACAAGTACATGGTCGTGCTCGACGCTGACTCCGTGATGAGCGGCGAATGCCTGACCAGTCTGGTGCGCCTGATGGAAGCCACGCCGGACGCCGGGATCATCCAGACCGCGCCGCGTGCGTCGGGCATGGATACTCTTTATGCGCGCATGCAGCAGTTTGCGACTCGCGTGTATGGTCCGCTGTTCACCGCCGGTCTGCACTTCTGGCAGTTGGGCGAATCGCACTACTGGGGCCACAACGCGATTATCCGCATGAAGCCGTTCATCGAGCACTGCGCCCTGGCGCCGTTGCCCGGTAAAGGCGCGTTCGCCGGCGCGATTCTGTCCCACGACTTCGTTGAAGCCGCGCTGATGCGCCGTGCCGGTTGGGGCGTGTGGATTGCCTACGACTTGCCGGGCAGCTACGAAGAGTTGCCGCCGAACCTGCTGGACGAACTCAAGCGTGACCGTCGCTGGTGCCACGGTAACCTGATGAACTTCCGCCTGTTCCTGGTCAAGGGCATGCACCCGGTTCACCGTGCGGTGTTCCTCACCGGCGTGATGTCTTACCTGTCGGCGCCGTTGTGGTTCTTCTTCCTCGTGCTGTCGACGGCGCTGCTGGCGGTCAACACGCTGATGGAGCCGCAGTACTTCCTTGAACCGCGTCAGCTCTACCCGCTGTGGCCACAATGGCACCCGGACAAGGCCATCGCGCTGTTCTCGACCACTATCGTGCTGCTGTTCCTGCCGAAGCTGTTGAGCATCATCCTGATCTGGGCCAAGGGCGCGAAAGAGTTCGGTGGCAAGTTCAAGGTGACCCTGTCGATGCTGCTGGAGATGTTGTTCTCCATGTTGCTGGCGCCGGTGCGGATGATTTTCCACACCCGTTTCGTACTCGCCGCGTTCCTCGGCTGGGCCGCGACCTGGAACTCGCCGCAACGTGACGACGACTCCACGCCATGGAGCGAAGCGGTCAAGCGCCACGGTCCGCAAACCCTGCTGGGCTTCTTCTGGGCCCTGTTGGTGATCTGGCTGAACCCGAGCTTCCTCTGGTGGCTGGTGCCGATCGTCGGTTCGTTGATGCTGTCGATCCCGGTTTCCGTGATCTCCAGCCGTGTCGGCCTGGGCCTGAAGTCCCGTGACGAGAGCCTGTTCCTGATCCCTGAGGAATACAATCCGCCACAGGCGTTGCTGGCAACTGACCAGTACACCCATGAAAACCGTTGGCATGCGCTGAAAGACGGCTTCATCCGGTCGGTGGTCGATCCACAGCAGAACGCCCTGGCGTGTTCGCTGGCGACGTCGCGCCACGGTCAGGCCGAGCCAATCGAGTGGCTGCGGATCGAGCGGGTTCGCCATGCATTGAAAGTCGGGCCTGACGGTCTGAACAACAATGAGCGTGTGCAACTGCTGAGCGATCCGGTAGCACTGGCTCGTTTGCATGAGCAGGTCTGGAGCGAAGGTCATCCCGAGTGGCTGGAAGCCTGGCGCAAATCGGTGAAATCCGATCCCCATGCGCCGTTGCTGCCGCTCAAGCCGCTGAGTGCACAACCGCAGTTGGCATAATAAAGAACCCCGCGAAAGCGGGGTTTTTTTTGCCTCATCGTTCCCAAACACTTGTGCAAACGAGCGAGTACGTTAGCATCCGTCCCCGAATTGGTGCGCCCGGATAATTTTTGTCCGTATCGATGCGTTTCCTGAGGGGAGCCGCCGTTTGCGCGCCTCATAACGCACTGGTTTTGGGGACATGAAGATGAAGAAGTATCTCTCGATGCTGCTGGTCGGCGTCACGGCATTGGTTGCAGTCAGCGCGGCGCAGGCCGGTGCCATCGATGACGCGGTCAAGCGCGGCACGCTGAAAGTCGGCATGGACCCGACCTACATGCCGTTCGAAATGACCAACAAGCGCGGCGAGATCATCGGCTTCGAAGTCGACATCCTCAAAGCCATGACCAAGGCCATGGGCGTCAAGCTGGAGCTGGTGTCCACCGGCTACGACGGCATTATCCCGGCCCTGCTCACCGACAAGTTCGACATGATCGGCAGCGGCATGACCCTGACCCAGGAACGCAACCTGCGCCTGAACTTCAGCGAACCGTTCATCGTGGTCGGCCAGACGCTGCTGATTCGCAAAGAGCTGGAAGGCACCATCAAGTCCTACAAAGACCTGAACACCGCCGACTACCGCATTACCTCCAAGCTCGGCACCACCGGCGAGATGGTCGCCAAGAAGCTGATCTCCAAAGCCAAGTACCACGGCTACGACAATGAGCAGGAAGCAGTGCTCGACGTGGTCAACGGCAAGGCCGACGCCTTTATCTATGACGCGCCTTACAACGTCGTGGCGGTGAACAAGGTCGGCAACGGCAAACTGGTGTTCCTCGACAAGCCGTTCACCTACGAGCCGCTGGCCTTTGGTCTGAAGAAGGGTGACTACGACAGCATCAACTTCATCAACAACTTCCTGCACCAGATCCACGAAGACGGCACCTACGATCGCATCCATGACAAGTGGTTCAAAGACACCGCTTGGTTGAAGGATATGGAATAAGGCCCGGTCAGATAGACCGCGTCGCTCCCATTCGCGGGCAAGCCTCGCTCCTACAGGATATGACTTTGTAGGAGCGAGGCTTGCCCGCGAAGGCGGCCTCCCTGGCGACATAGAATCCGGAACCTGCAATGAAACAGAAAAAAGCCCAATGGCCCTGGCACGTGTTGACCGTGCTGGTGCTGATCGGCCTGGCCGGCGCGTTGTATTACGCCACCTCGCTGATGTCCTACGAATGGCGCTGGAACCGCGTCCCGCAGTACTTCGCCTACCACGCCGAAGAATCCCAGCGCGCCGCCGACATCTCCACCGTCAGCGAACTGGTGCGCAAAGGCGACAAGGCTGAAGTCACGTTGCGCAACGACGCGGGTGACGAGCAACGCGTGACCGTCGACGACAACAGCCTGCAAGTCGCCCAAGGCGATGATGTGGCCGAAGGCGACGTGATCGGCGTGACTCGCCATTGGGCCGCCGGACCGCTGATGTGGGGCCTCTGGACCACCTTGTGGTTGTCCGTGGTGTCTGGCGTGCTCGGTCTGCTGATCGGCCTCGCCACGGGCTTGTGCCGTCTCTCGAATAATCCGACCCTGCGCGACCTCTCGACGATTTACGTCGAACTGGTGCGCGGTACGCCGCTGCTGGTGCAGATTTTCATTTTCTACTTCTTCATCGGCACCGTGATGAACCTGTCCCGGGAGTTCGCCGGGATCGCCGCACTGTCGCTGTTCACCGGCGCCTACGTGGCGGAAATCATCCGCTCCGGCGTGCAATCCATCGCCCGTGGCCAGAACGAAGCTGCGCGTTCCCTGGGCTTGAGCGCGGGTCAGTCGATGCGCCACGTGGTGCTGCCGCAAGCGTTCAAGCGCGTGCTGCCGCCGCTCGCCGGGCAGTTCATCAGCCTGGTCAAGGACACCTCGCTGGTGTCGGTGATTGCGATTACCGAGCTGTTGAAAAGCGGTCGCGAAGTCATCACCACCTCGTTTTCGCCATTCGAAATCCTGTTCTGCGTGGCTGGCCTGTATTTGTTGATCAACCTGCCGCTGTCGAAAATCGCCAGCCGGCTTGAGCGGAGGCTCGCGCAAAGTGATTGAAGTCCGCGATCTGGTAAAAGTCTTCGACACCCGTGGCCACGTGGTGCGCGCGGTGGATAACGTCTCCACCCAGGTGGCGAAGGGCGAAGTATTGGTGGTGATCGGTCCGTCCGGCTCCGGCAAGTCGACCTTCCTGCGCTGTCTCAACGGCCTGGAAGAGTTTGATTCGGGCTCGGTGAGCATCGACGGCCTGCAACTGGCCGATCCAAAAACCGACGTGAATGCCTACCGCCGCGAAGTCGGCATGGTGTTCCAGCATTTCAACCTGTTCCCGCACATGACCGTGCTGGAAAACCTCTGCCTCGCCCAGAAAGTCGTGCGCAAACGCGGCAAGAAGGAGCGTGAAGCCAAGGCTTTGGCATTGCTGGAAAAGGTTGGCATTGCGCAGAAGGCCAACGAGTTTCCGTCACGCCTGTCCGGCGGTCAGCAGCAGCGCGTGGCGATTGCACGGGCGCTGGCCATGGAGCCGAAGGTCATGCTGTTCGATGAACCGACCTCGGCGCTCGATCCGGAAATGGTCGGCGAAGTGCTGGATGTGATGAAAACCCTGGCCGTAGAAGGCATGACCATGGTCTGCGTGACCCACGAAATGGGCTTTGCGCGGGAAGTGGCGGATCGGGTGCTGTTTTTCGATCACGGCAAATTGCTGGAAGACGCCTCGCCGGCCGAGTTCTTCGATGCGCCGAAGGATCCGCGGGCGCAGGCCTTCCTTCGTCAGGTCCTCTGACGCCTTCGCGGGCAAGCCTCGCTCCTACAGGGATCTGCGATTAACTGTAGGAGCGAGGCTTGCCCGCGAAGGGGGGCGACTCGGTTTTAAACCCTGAACTTGCCCACCAGCATCTGCAAATGCGTCCCCAACCGCGCCAGCTCAACGCTGGACGCCGCGGTTTCTTCACTGGCTGCCGAGGTCTGCTCGGACACATCGCGCACGTTCAGCACGCTGCGGTTGATCTCTTCCGCCACCGCGCTTTGCTGTTCGGCAGCGGCGGCAATCTGTTGGTTCATCGACTGAATCGCCGACACGGTGCGGGTGATGCTTTCCAGCGAGCCACCGGCGCGGCGGGTCAGTTCGACGCTGCTGTCGGTCAGGGTGCGGCTGTTGTCCATGATGGTCGCGACTTGCTGGGTGCCGCTCTGCAGGCCGACGATCAGCTCTTCGATTTCTTCGGTGGACTTCTGGGTGCGCTGCGCGAGGCTGCGGACTTCGTCGGCGACCACCGCAAAACCACGTCCGGCTTCACCGGCGCGAGCGGCTTCAATGGCGGCGTTGAGCGCCAGCAGGTTGGTTTGCTGAGCCACGGATTTGATCACGTCGAGCACACTGCCGATCTTGTCGCTTTCGCGTTTGAGATGACCCATGGCGTCGGTGGAGTTGCCGACTTCCTTGGCCAGGCGTTCGATTTGAGCGATGGCTTCGCCGACCACCTTGTCGCCTTCGCGGGCCTGCTGATCGGCGGCGAGCGCGGCTTCGGAGGCTTCTTCGGCGTTACGTGCAACTTCCTGCACCGTGGCGGTCATTTCGTTCATCGCGGTCGCCACCTGGTCGGTCTCGACCTTCTGGCTGTTGACGCCGGCGCTGGTCTGCTCGGTGACTGCGGACAGTTCTTCAGCGGCGCTGGCGATTTGCGTGACGCCATCGCTGATGCCGCCGATCAATTCGCGCAGGCCCAGGGTCATGCTTTGCATCGCCCGCTGGAGCTGACCGAGTTCGTCCTGACGCTCGGAAACGAGGTTCTGGGTCAGGTCGCCGGCGGCGATGCGCTCGGCCACTTTCAGTGTTTGGCCCAGCGGAACGACGATCTGCCGGGTAATGGCCCATGCCGCGAACAGGCCGAAGACCAGCGCCAGGGCGGTGGCCAGCAACAGCATGTTCTTGGCGTGTGCGGCGTCAGTGTCGCGGATGATGGTTTGCGAGGCAGTTAGCTTTTTGCTGACGTCGAACAGGATGTCGCCTTGAGCGGCCATGCGTTTCAACGCGGCGGCGCTGGCGACCTGGGAGTCACGGAACTGGCTGACGGCGGCGCGGTAGGCTTTGAGTGAATCGCTGGCCTGTTGCAGGTTGGCGATGTGCTGTTCCGGCAATCTGGACGGCAGGCTTTCGAGGTTTTTCAACGCATTGTCGATGGCGTCCAGCGCCGGTTGTTCGGCTTCGGTCTTGCCGCTGTAGGTATAGCCGCGCACCTGGAAGCGAGCTTGCTGGATCAGTTTGCTCAGGTCGATAACGCTGTTGAAATCGGCGACGCTGTCGCCTTGCAGCAAGGATTTCTCGACTTCACCCACGCGCGCCACGGCGTTATCGGCCGTGGCGCCGAGTTTGCTGCGAGCATCTTCGCGGTTGGCGCCGGCCTGGGTCATGGCGGCGAAGGCTTGTTTGTACTCGCTGACTGCGGCCAGTTGCTGATCGACCATGGCTGCGTCGGCAGGTTGCTCGATCAGTGTGCGGGCGGTTTTCAAACCGGTGTCGAGTTGGCCGAGCAGGTCGTTGACGGCGCCAGGGCCTTGTTCGCCACGGCGCATTTCGTAGTCCAGGCGGGCCAGGCGCAGGTCTTTGGTCAGTTCATTGAGGCTGGCAATAAACCCGAGCTTGTCGCCGCGATTTACCACGTCACTCAGGCCGGTCCAGCCCGTGACGGTGATCAACAATGTCAGCAGCAGCACCAGACCGAAGCCGACACCCAGTTTGCGATTGACGCTGACGTTCCCCAGTTTCTCGGCTAGCCATCGGTACATGCTGCAACTCCCACGGACCACAAGTTGGTTTTATGGGAACTGTATCGGCAGGCGGTCAGGATTCTGTAGGAGCGTAATGGCTAGAAGAGGCGGGCGAGCAGCGCGGTGACGGCGGTCTCGACGCGCAGGATGCGCTCGCCGAGCTGCACCGGTTGCAGGCCGGACTTGGCCAGCAGGTCGATTTCGTAGGGGATCCAGCCGCCTTCCGGGCCGATGGCCAACGTGACCTGCTCGTCGAGGCCGCGGGGGCAGGGCGGGTAGTTGCCCGGATGGCCGACCAGGCCAAGGGTGCCTTCGGCAATCGCTGGCAGTCGATCTTCGACAAACGGCTTGAAGCGCTTCTCGATGACAATTTCAGGCAACACGCTGTCCCGAGCCTGTTCGAGGCCGAGGATCAGTTGTTCGCGAATCGCTTCCGGTTCCAGGAACGGGGTCTGCCAGAAGCTTTTCTCGACGCGATAGCTGTTCACCAGCACGATCCGTGGCACACCCATGGCCGCCACGGTCTGAAACACCCGGCGCAGCATTTTGGGACGTGGCAGGGCCAGCACCAGGGTCAGCGGCAGCTTGGCCGGTGGCGGTTGGTCGAGGGTGACGCGCAGTTCGGCTTCATCGGCGTCCAGGCGCAGCACTTCGGCCGAGCCCATCAGGCCGCCGATACGCCCGACACGCATGCTGTCGCCCACTTCACAGCGGTGGACTTCCTGCATGTGCGTCAACCGCCGATCACGCAGGATCACCCGGTCGGCCGCAATGAAATCGGCCTCTTCGAGGAGCAGCAGGTTCACGCTTGGGTCGCTGGCGGCTGGTCGTTGTGATCGTCAACCGGTTGGTCGTCCGGATGGTCGCCGCGCTTGCTGATCAAGCCGCCGAACAGGATGCCGATTTCAAACAGCAGCCACATCGGTACGGCCAGCAGCGTCTGCGAGAAGATGTCCGGTGGCGTCAGGATCATGCCGACTACGAAGCAGCCGATGATCACGTACGGGCGGATTTTCTTCAGGTATTTGACGTCGACCACGCCGATCCACACCAGCAGCACCACGGCCACCGGAATCTCGAACGCCACGCCGAAGGCGAAGAACAGCGTCATGACGAAGTCGAGGTAGCTGCTGATGTCGGTCATCATTTCCACGCCGGCCGGGGTGGCGGCGGCGAAGAATTTGAAGATCAGCGGGAATACCAGGTAATAGGCGAATGCCATGCCGGCGTAGAACAGCATGATGCTCGATACCAGCAACGGCACAGCGATGCGTTTTTCATGCTTGTACAGGCCCGGCGCAATGAAACCCCAGATCTGATGCAGGATCACCGGGATCGCCAGGAACAGCGACACCATCATGGTCAGCTTCAGTGGCGTCAGGAAAGGCGACGACACGTCGGTGGCGATCATCGTCGCGCCCACTGGCAGATACTGGCGCAGCGGCGTGGAGACGAAGGTGTAGATCTGCTGGGTGAACGCAAACAGCCCGGCGAAGATGATGAAGATCGCCGCTACACAGCGCAGCAGACGGGTACGCAACTCGGTGAGGTGCGAAACCAGCGGCATGTGCTGGTCGTTTTCTGGGAGATCGCTCATGAGGCTCGCGGCGGCAAAGTGGTGTCGTGAGGAGCCGGCGTTGTCGGCGCGGCGGCAGGAGCAACGGGTTCTGCATGCGCCACGACCGGCGCCGCTTCAACCGCTTCCACCGCTTTCACGGTTTCCGTCGGCGCAGCAGCAGGCGCGGATTCTGTCGTCGATGCATGGATCGTCTGCTCCGCCACCGGCTGAACCGGAGTGGCTTCCTGCTGGGTCGGCGTGAAAATCTTCCGCGCCTCCTGTTCCAGCGACAGAATGTGCTCGTTGTGCAGTTGCCGACGAATCTCGTCGGCACCGATTTCACGCTCAACTTCCTGTTTGATCGCATTGAAGCTGCGCTTCAGGCGACCGACCCACAGGCCGGCGGTGCGCGCAGCACCCGGCAGACGCTCGGGGCCCAGCACCAGCAGGGCCACGAGGCCGACGAGCAGCAGTTCAGAGAAGCTGATACCAAACATTAGTCAGTGCTCACACGTCTTTGCGGATCGGCTCTTCGACTTTTTGCGCCTGCACGTCGATGGTGTGCGGCTGGTTCACGGACTGGGTGGTCTGTGGCTGAGCAGGCGGAACCGGTTGGGCCGCTGCCGGATCGGCCGGTTTTTCGTCGTCGTTCATGGCTTTCTTGAAGCCCTTGATCGATTCGCCGACGTCAGTGCCGAGGTTTTTCAGTTTCTTGGTGCCGAACACCAGCACGACAACAACCAGGATGACGATCCAGTGTTTCCAGTCAAAAATGCCCATGTTGCTGCTCCTCTCTAATAGTTGTTCAGGCGGACGGGCGCGAGGCTTTCTCTGCGTGTCCGGACAGACCGAAACGACGGTCCAGTTCATCGAGTACAGCCTGTGGATGCTGCCCCAGTTGGGCGAGCATGACCATGCTGTGGAACCACAAATCGGCGGTCTCGTAGATCACATCGCTGCAGTCGCCGCTGATGGCGGCATCCTTGGCGGCGATGATGGTTTCGACCGACTCTTCGCCGACTTTTTCCAGAATCTTGTTCAAGCCCTTGTGGTACAGGCTGGCGACGTACGAGCTGTCGGCGGCGGCGCCTTTGCGCGCTTCCAGTACCTCGGCCAGTCGGGTCAGAGTGTCACTCATGTGTGTGTCCTGCGGAATAGATGGCGTGCGGGTCTTTGAGAACCGGGTCGACGGTTTTCCAGTCGCCGTTCTCGAAGACGCGATAGAAGCAGCTCTGCCGACCGGTATGGCAGGCGATGTCGCCGATCTGCTCGACCATCAGGATGATCACGTCGGCGTCGCAGTCCAGGCGCATCTCATGCAGGGTCTGCACGTGGCCGGACTCTTCGCCCTTGCGCCACAACTTGCCACGGGAACGTGACCAGTAGATGGCGCGGTTTTCGACAGCGGTCAGTTCCAGCGCTTCGCGGTTCATCCAGGCCATCATCAGGACGCGCCCGGTCTTGTGATCCTGGGCGATTGCCGGCACCAGGCCGTCGGCGTCCCACTTGATCTCGTCCAGCCAGTTTTTCATCTTCGACTCCGACAGCGGGCTCCGCACTACATGAGCAGAGTCCAACGTTCAAACAGTGTGCCAGTGGATCACACAACTGGCTATCGGCGAACGACCAGATACAAGCCGACGGCCATCATGATTCCTGCCGGCCAGTAGGCCAGTTCGTTCAACGGCCCGCCCATGGCCAGTATTGCGCCGCCGGCCAGGTGCGCGGTGCCGAGCAGGCGCAGGAACCAGTCGTCCCGGCGTCGATGCCACGATGGCGGCGGGTCGTAAGCGTGGGGCTGCGACATGCGTTCGAGCAGATCGCGCGCCATGTTGGCCAGGTGCGGCAGTTGTTCGAACTGGTTCTGCACGTTGCCGAGCAAGGCTTTGGGGCTGACGCGCTCGCGCATCCAGCGTTCGAGGAACGGCTGGGCGGTGTTCCACAGATCGAGGTCCGGGTACAGCTGACGGCCCAGGCCTTCGATGTTCAACAGGGTTTTTTGCAGCAAAACGAGTTGTGGCTGCACTTCCATGTTGAAGCGTCGAGCGGTCTGGAACAGGCGCATCAGCACCTGACCGAAGGAAATATCTTTTAACGGTTTTTCGAAGATCGGCTCGCAAACGGTACGGATCGCCGCTTCGAATTCGTTGAGTTTGGTTTCCGCCGGTACCCAGCCCGAGTCGATGTGCAGTTGCGCCACACGCCGGTAATCGCGCTTGAAGAACGCGAACAGGTTGCGCGCCAGATAATCCTGGTCTTCGGGGGTCAGGCTGCCGACGATGCCGCAGTCGATCGCAATGTACTGCGGGCTCCACGGGTTGACGGTGCTGACGAAGATGTTGCCGGGGTGCATGTCGGCGTGGAAGAAACTGTCGCGGAACACCTGGGTGAAAAAGATCTCGACGCCGCGCTCGGCGAGCATTTTCATGTCGGTGCGCTGGTCGGCCAGGGTCGCGAGGTCGGTGACCTGAATGCCGTAGATGCGCTCCATCACCAGCACTTTCGGCCGGCACCAGTCCCAATAGACTTGTGGCACGTACAGCAGCGGCGAACCGTCGAAATTACGCTTCAACTGGCTGGCGTTGGCCGCCTCGCGCAACAGGTCGAGTTCGTCGTAGATGGTTTTTTCATAGTCGCTGACCACGTCCACCGGGTGCAGCAGACGCGCGTCGGCGGAGAGTTTTTCCGCTGCGCGGGCGAGGATGAACAACCACGCCAGGTCTTGCGCGATGATCGGTTTCAGGCCGGGGCGGATGACTTTGACGACGACTTCTTCACCGGTTTTCAACTGCGCGGCATGCACCTGCGCCACCGAAGCCGAGGCCAGCGGTTCGACGTCGAAACGGCTGAACACTTCACTGATCTTTTTGCCGAGCTGTTCTTCGATCAACTTGACCGACACTTGCGAATCGAACGGCGGCACGCGGTCCTGCAGCTTCATCAGCTCATCGGCGATGTCTTCTGGCAGCAGGTCGCGGCGGGTGGACAGGATCTGCCCGAACTTGATGAAGATCGGCCCCAGGTCCTGCAGTGCCAGGCGCAATCGCGCGCCACGGCTCAGGTCCAGCGGCTTGCGCGGGAACCAGCGCCACGGCAAGGCGTAGCGCAGCGCCAGCAGAAACCACGGCAGCGGCAGGGCAAACAGCAGGTCATCGAGGCGGTAGCGAATCACAACGCGCTGGATGCGCAACAAACGGCGGACGGCAAGCAGCTTCATGCGTTATCGCTTGGGTCGAGGGATCGGGAAAGGCGCTCGAAACGCGCCTCGAGACGTTCCAGATCGAGTTTGATCTGGTCCAGTTCACTGAATCGGGCTTCGGCTTCGCGCTGACCGACGAGGGTGCGCGATTCTTCGGCCAGGTATTCGCCCAGGTTCTGACCCAGGCTGGCAAATCCTTGCTGATACCAGCGTGCGCGACTGCGCAGGTGACCGCCGACCAGTTGCGTGGCCACAGGTCCCAGCCAGCGCGAAAGTTCGTATTCCCAGTCCAGCTCCAGGTCCTGGAGGATCGCGGCCAGTTCCAGCAGCACGCCGCTGTCGCCGTCGAGTTCGACTTCAGGGGCATGCAAAACCGAGGTCTTGTCTTTGCTCATCGCCAGTTTCAACAGGCTGGAAGCCGGTGCACGCAAGGTGCAGTCGGCGCCGGTTTCCCAGTGGGTCGCCAGCATCAAGCCTTCGTCGCTGGGCAGGATGAACAGTTGCAGTGCCGGGCTGCGGCAATCGACGGCAATCACCCGGCCGCTCAAATGCGCCAGCCGCGGCAGCGCCGTGCTGTCGAGACGCAGCACCCGGTTCAGGCCGAGTTCAATGCTGGCGAGCAGACCGGCCAGCAACATCAGGGTTTGATGCCACGGTGCAGGGCCACGATGCCTGCGGTCATGTTGTGGTAAGTCACGCGGTCGAAACCGGCCTCGACCATCATCGACTTCAGTGTTTCCTGGTTCGGGTGCATGCGGATCGATTCGGCCAGGTAGCGATAGCTTTCCGAGTCGTTGGTGATCAGCTTGCCCATCAGCGGCATGAAGGCGAACGAGTAGGCGTCGTAGGCTTTGGACATCAGCGCGTTGGTCGGCTTGGAGAATTCCAGCACCAGCAAACGGCCGCCCGGCTTGAGTACGCGCAGCATCGAGCGCAGTGCGTCTTCTTTATGCGTCACGTTGCGCAGGCCGAATGCGATGGTCACGCAGTCGAAATGGTTGTCCGGGAACGGCAGCTTTTCAGCGTCGGCCTGAACGAATTCGACGTTGCCGGCCACACCCAGGTCCAGCAGGCGGTCACGACCGACCTTGAGCATGGATTCGTTGATGTCGGCCAACACCACCTGGCCGGTCGGCCCCACGAGGTGCGAGAATTTTTTGGTCAGGTCGCCGGTGCCGCCGGCAATGTCCAGCACGCGGTTGCCGGTGCGAACGCCCGACAGCTCGATCGCAAAACGCTTCCACAAACGGTGCATGCCGCCCGACAGGAGGTCGTTCATCAAGTCGTACTTGGCGGCTACCGAGTGGAAAACCTCAGCGACTTTTTCCGCTTTTTGGCTTTCCGGAACGTTTTTGAAACCGAAGTGCGTGGTGGGTTCGGCATCGCTGCCTTTGCGCTGATCAGTCATATCGCTGTCACCAGAAGAGAATGCGGGACATTCTAATCCCGGTGGCCTGCTTTGTCTTGGCAAGGCTGAAGGTAAGATGTAGAACCGCCGGGACGTTTTGCCGCAGGCGCGGTCAAGATGCTTCAGGAAAGTATTCATAAAGCAGGAGTCATTCGATGGCCCGTATTAGTGTTGAACGTGCCCACGGCCTGGGCAAGGAAGCGGCCCGCGAGAAGGCCGACCAGTTGGCGCAGAAACTGTCCGATCAATATGGCCTGGAGCCGCAGTGGTCCGGCGACACCCTGAACCTCAAGCGTTCCGGGGTGAAAGGCGCGGTGCATGTTGCTGAGGATTCGATTCGCGTTGATGTGGAATTGGGCCTGATGATGTCGGCCATGAGCGGCATGATCAAATCGGAAATCGAAAAGGCCCTCGATAAAGCCCTCGCGTAAATCCGATTGTTCCCTTGGAATACGATCATGTGGGAGCGGGCTTGCTCGCGAATGCAGCCTGTCAGTTAACTGAGATGTCGACTGGCACGACGCTTTCGCGAGCAAGCCCGCTCCCACATTTGTTTGTGGTGAATCCAAAGGTTTATGTCAGTTGTTAGGGTGCCGTTTCTAATTTTTCTCCCTACTTTGTGCATGAGCCCGACACTTTCGCGGGCAGTTCCTCAAACCTTCTGCGCGTGAGGTGCACCATGGCCAAAGTTATTTTGAAGAAAAAAATCGACGCTTCGACAACTGCTCTGAGCGACGTCAAATCCTATGCCCGCAAGATCTGGCTGGCAGGCCTGGGTGCCTACGCCAAGGTCGGCCAAGAGGGCAGCGATTACTTTCAAGAGTTGATCAAGGCTGGTCAAACTGTTGAAAAGAAAGGCAAAAAGGTAGTTGCCGAGAAACTTGAAGCAGCTAACGCCGAGATTGATGAAGCCAAGAGCGAAGTAAGCACTTTCAAAGGCAAGGTCGAAGTTCAACTCGACAAGGTCGAGAAGGCTTTTGACTCGCGTGTCGCAAGTACCTTGAATCGTATTGGCATTCCGTCTAAACATGACGTTGAGGCACTCTCTGCTAAGCTCGATGAGCTGACGGCATTGCTCGAACGCGTCGCGCGTAAATCTTAAGGAGAACGGGATGGCTGGTAAAAAGAACACCGAAAAAGAAGGCAGCTCGTGGATCGGGAAAGTCGAAGACTACTCCCGCAAAATCTGGCTTGCTGGTTTAGGCGTGTACTCGAAGATCGACACTGACGGCAGCAAGCTCTTCGATACATTGGTCAAAGACGGCGAGAAAGCCGAGAAGCTAACCAAGAGCGCTGTCGGCAAGAAAGTCGATGCCGCCAAGGACTCCGCTACCTCTGCCAAATCGCGCATCACTGGCGTGAAAGATCGTGCGCTGGGCAAGTGGGATGAGCTGGAAGGGGCTTTCGACAAGCGCCTGAACAGCGCCATTTCGCGCCTGGGTGTCCCGAGCCGCAACGAAGTGAAAGCGCTGCACAGCAAGGTCGATACCCTGACCAAGCAAATCGAAAAACTCACCGGTGCCAAGGTTGCGCCTGTTGCGGCGAAAACCGCAGCAGCCAAACCAGCGGCGAAAACCGCTGCCAAGCCACTGGCAAAAGCTGCCGCTAAACCGGCTGCAAAACCCGCCGCGAAAGCAGCGGCCAAGCCGGCTGCCAAAACGGCCGCAGCAAAACCTGCCGCAGCCAAGCCAGCAGCGAAGCCGGTTGCCGCCAAAGCCGCCGCTAAACCGGCTGCTAAACCTGCAGCAGCCAAGCCTGCGGCAAAACCTGCCGCCGCGAAAAAACCAGCAGTGAAAAAACCGGCAGCGCCGAAAGCTGCTGCTCCAAAACCAGCAGTGGCTGCCGCCAAACCGGCAACCCCGTCGACTCCGGTGAGCAGCTCGAACTCTGCTACCGCGCCGACCCCTGCTGTAACCCCGACTGCCGCGCCAGCTCCATCGACGCCAACCAGTCAGTCCTGATTTCAGGGCTCAAAAAAACGCCCGGCCTGCAAAGGTCGGGCGTTTTTGTTTGTGCACGGTTCAGCAAACACCACGGCCCCCTGTGGGAGCTAGCCTGCTAGCGATAGCGGTTCATCAGTCAACAACAATGTCGCCGGATAAATCGCTATCGCTAGCAGGCTAGCTCCCACAGGGGACCGTGGTATTCAGGTGTTATCCGTGTTCTTCGAGGTATTGGAGTGCCAGTTGCTCCGTCGCCACCTTGATCGGCGGCAGCAGATGCGGCGCCACTAGCATCATGATCTGATACACCACCAGCCTTACCTCTCCTTCGCGATCCAGAATCCGCTGGTAATCCAGCGAAAACAGCAGCGTCATGGTGATCTGTTCCACCAACTGCCCCAACGCCTGAGTGTCGCTGACCAAGTGCCCTTGAGCCTTCAATCGCGCCAGCAATGAAGCCAGTGTGCGCTTCAGCGCATTGAGCAGGTTGCGAATCCCCTTGGCCAGTTTCGGCAGGCGCCCGGCGAGGTTCGACAGGTCCTGAAAGAGAAACCGATAGTGCGACAGGCGCTCGACGATCAGGTGCAGGAACAGCCAGTAATCTTCCGGTGCCAATTCCACATCGGACGGTGGATCGAGCAGCGGCGCAAGCTCCGCCTGGAAGCGCTCGAACAGCCCGAGAATCAGCGGTTCCTTGCCGTGAAAGTGGTAGTAGAGGTTGCCCGGGCTGATGCCCATTTCGTTGGCAACTTCCATGGTGGAGACGTTCGGTTCGCCCTTCTGATTGAACAACTGCAGGGCACATTCGAGGATCCGGTCGCGGGTTTTCATCCAGTCTTCTTAATGTTCAAGTCCTGCCGCGCTCAAATCCTGTAGGAGCCGGCTTGCTGGCGATCGCATCACCGCGGTGGGTCGTGAACCGCGGTGATGCGATCGCCAGCAAACCGGCTCCTACGGAGGCGGCAGTGGTGTGTTGGGTGTCAGCGCACGCGCACGTAAGTACCGGGTGCCGCCTCCATGGGTGGATAGTTCTGGTTGCCGAGGGCCATGTGGGTTTCCTTTTGCGCGCCCGAACGCTCCTGAATCCAGCTCAGCCACTGCGTCCACCAGCTGCCATCGACTTGCTTGGCGTCGTAATACCAGGCCCGCGGATCGCTGCTCAGTTTCGTGCTTTCAATGAAGTTGGCTTTCGGGTTGGACGGCGGGTTGAGGATGCTCTGCACATGACCGCTGTTGGACAGCACGAAGCGTCGCTCGCCACCCAGCAGCAGCGTCGAGCGATACACCGCATCCCACGGCGTGATGTGGTCGTTGATGCCGGCCACGCTGAAGCTGTCGACGGTGACTTTCTGCAAGTCGATCGGCGTGCCGCACACTTCCAGGCCCCCCGGATGACTCAGCGGGTTGTGCTTGAAGAAGTCCAGCAGATCACCGTGAAAGGCGGCCGGCAGGCGTGTGTTGTCGTTGTTCCAGTAGAGGATGTCGAACGCCGGCGGCTCCTTGCCCAACAGGTAGTTGTTGACGAAGTAGCTCCAGATCAAATCGTTGGGGCGCATCCAGGCGAAGACCTTGGCCATGTCGCGACCGTCCAGCACGCCCTTCTGATAGGACCGACGCTTGGCCGCTTCCAGGGTCTGTTCGTCGGCGAACAGGGTCGCGGGGCTCTCCATCTGGCTGTCGAGCAGGCTCACCAGATAGGTTGCGCTGGATACACGGCGCAGTTGCCGCTTCGCCTGCAAATGACCTTGCAGCGCGGCAATGGTCAGCCCGCCGGCGCAGGCGCCCATCAGGTTGATTTCCCGGGCGCCGGTGATCGCCCGGCATACATTCATCGCTTCTTCGACGGCTTCGACGTAGGTCGAAAGGCCCCATTCGCGATGGCGCACATCGGGGTTGCGCCAGCTGATCATGAAGGTTTGCAGGCCGTTTTTCAGGGCGAACTGGACGAAGCTGTTGTTCGGGCTCAGGTCGAAAATGTAGTACTTGTTGATCTGTGGCGGCACCACCAGCAGAGGTTTGGAATACTGCTTTTCGCTCATCGGCTTGTACTGGATCAGTTCCAGCAGCTCATTGCGAAATACCACGGCGCCGGTGGTGGTCGCGACCGTCTTGCCGACCTCGAAGGCCTGCTTGGTCACTTGCCTGGGCAGGCCGTCGTTGTGCAGGAAGTCATCGACCAGGTGACTGATGCCACGCACCAGGCTGTTGCCGCCGGAGTTGAAGATTTCCTTGACCGCCAGCGGATTGAGCAGGGTGTTGGACGGTGACACCGCATCATTGAGCAAAGCGAACGCGAAGTGGGCGCGGGCGCGATCGTCCGGGTCCATGTTGCTCTCGTCGATCCAGCTTTTGACCTGTTTCTGCCAGCTCAGGTAGGCCTGCAAGCTGCGGCGATAAAACGGGTTGAGGCTCCATGCGGGGTCGGCAAAGCGATTGTCGTTGGGGTTGGTCGGGTGCAGGGTTTCGCCCAGCAACACGCGCCCCAGTTGACCGCCCAGCTTCAACGCATGGCGGGCGCTGTGCACGGGGTTGCGCAAACCATGGGCGGCAACGCTGCGCAGGGTCGAAAACAGATCCCGACCACGCAGGCCGGTAATCGCACTCTGTGCGTTGATGAACGCTGCGGGAGTCGGTAAAGATTCCCTCGCTGGCTTGTCGCGCATGACTCAACACTCCTTCGTCTTCAGGCCAAATACAAACACACCGAACCAGAACACCATAGACGCTGTAACGGGTTGTTGCGCGGCGCGGCGTCCTGCCGACCGACGATAAGTCGGTTAGCCGCCCGATGGGGCCGGATGCGGATGCATCACGGCGCGCTGCCGTTCTTCCTCGAGAAACTTCATGATGATCGGCGCCACGGCCTCGGCGCGGGTGATCAGGAACAGGTGCCCGTCATCGATGATGTGCAACTGGGCATTGGGAATCCGCCAGGCCAGCACGCGCATGTTGATCAACGGGATCAGCGGGTCATCGTCGCCGGCCAGCACCAGCGTCGGCTGGTGGATCTTGTGCAGCCAGTGAATGCTGGTCCAGCCGAGCCCGGCGAACAGCTGCCAGTAGTAACCGAGCTTGCCTGCCGAGCGCACCTTCGCCGCATGGCTGGCCGCCAGTGTCGGATCGCGACGGAACGAGCCGCCGTAGATCATTGGCGCAATGCGGATCACGTGCGATGGCTGGATGTAGCGCCGTGGGCTGGCCATCATCCACAGTACTTTTGGTTTGCCCGGCACCATCACCGCACCCGCCGCCGTCGCCGCCAGCACCAGTTTCTTGCAGCGCTCGGGGTAGTCGTAAGCAAACTGCTGGGCGAGGGCGCCACCCCATGACACACCGATCACGTTCACTTGCCCGTAATCGAGATAGTCGAGCATCCGCGCCGTGAGTTTGGCCAGGCCCGGAAAACGATACGGCCGGTTCGGCGTCGACGAACCGCCGACACCGGGCACGTCGAAAGCGATGACTTCGAGGTCCGGGTCCAATGCGGCGACAAACGGAAACACCAGCTCCAGGTTGGCGCCGATGCCGTTGAATATCAGCAAGGGCGTCAAGTGAGGCTTGCCGGGGCGTACTGCCGTGCGGAGGGTCTGGCCATCCAGGTCGACGGTACGAAAAATGAACGGTTGCGGCATGCTTCAAGCCCTGTGGGTTAATTATCCCGGTCCCCTGTAGGAGCGAAGCTTGCTCGCGAAGGCGTCAGATCAGTCGAAATCTACGTTGAATGAATGACCGCTTTCGCGAGCAAGCTTCGCTCCTACGGGGGGCGGGTGTGTCAGTTACCGCTCATGTACGTAAGTGCCCGGTGCTGCTTCACCTTCCGGATAAGCCTTGTTGCCCAGTTTTGTCGGGGCTTTTTTCAATTCGCCCGAACGCTCGGCCTGCCAGGCTTGCCAGTGCAGCCACCAGGAATCGGTGTGCTTGGTGGAGTTTTCCTGCCACTCCTCAGCCTTCAACGGCATCTCGGCGCTCGTCATGTAGCGCGATTTCGGGTTGCCCGGCGGGTTCAGAATGCTCTGGATATGCCCGCTGCTGGACAGTACGAATTCGACCTTGCCGCCGAACAGTTGCGCCGACTTGTAGCAGGACTTCCACGGCGTGATGTGGTCGTTGGTGCCGGCCAGGGAAAAGATGTCGGCCGTGACCTGCTTCAGGTCGATTGGCGTGCCGCACACTTCCAGTGCATCCGGGCGGATCAGCGGATTGTTTTTGAACATCTCGATCAGATCGCCGTGGAACGCGGCGGGCAACCGGGTGGTGTCGTTGTTCCAGAACAGAATGTCGAACACCGGCGGCTCGTTGCCGAGCAGGTAGTTGTTGACCCAGTAGTTCCAGATCAGATCGTTGGGGCGCATCCAGGCGAACACTTTCGCCATGTCGCGGCCTTCGAGTACGCCGGCCTGATAGGAATGGCGCTTGGCGGCTTCGAGGGTCTGTTCGTCGACGAACAGTGCGACGTCGCTGTCCAGGGTGGTGTCCAGCACGCTGACCAGCAGCGTCAGGGCGTTGACTTTTTTCTCGCCGATTGCGGCGTAGTGGCCCAGCAACGCGGTGCAGGTGATGCCGCCGGAGCAGGCGCCGAGCATGTTCACGTCTTTGCTGCCGGTGATTGCGGTGACCACATCAACCGCTTCCTTGAGCGCTTCGATGTAGGTCGACAGGCCCCATTCGCGCTGTTCCTTGGTCGGGTTGCGCCAGCTGACGATGAAGGTCTGCACATGATTGCGCAGGCAGAAACGCGCCAGGCTTTTGTCCGGGCTCAGGTCGAAAACGTAGAACTTGTTGATCTGTGGCGGCACCACCAGCAATGGACGCTCATGCACCTGCTCGGTGGTCGGCCGGTACTGGATCAGCTCCAGCACGTCGTTACGGAAAACCACCGCACCTTCGGTCACGCCCAGGCTCTTGCCGACTTCGAATGCGCCCATGTTGACCTGACTCGGCATGCCGCCGTTGTGCACCAGATCCTTGGCCAGGTGCGAGAGGCCGTCGAGCAGGCTCTTGCCACCGGTTTCGAAGAAGCGTTTGACCGCTGCCGGGTTGGCCGCCGTGTTGGTCGGGGCCATGGCTTCGGTCATGAGGTTGATCACGAAATGCCCGCGTGCCACATCCTTGGGCCCGAGGTTACTGTCGTCGATCCAGTCGTGGAGTTCCTTGCGCCACGCCAGGTAGGTTTGCAAATAACGTTTGTAGAGCGGGTTCTGGCTCCAGGCCGGATCGGCAAAGCGACGGTCATCGCTGGTCGGTAGCAGCTCGGATTTGCCGAACAGCACGTTCTTCAGTTCAAGACCGAAATGAGCGACATGCTTCGCACTGTGAATCGGTTGTTTAATGGCCTGCCTGAGCACCATTCGAGCAGAAGCCAGTAGATCCTTTCCACGCAGCCCAACGACAGGATTAAGCCCCAAGGTGTTTTCCGAGGCTTGATTCTTCAAGTCATCGTTATTCTTGTTACTCATCTACGACGCTCCATTGTCCTGAGACGAGTACCTGAGTCCAGCCGTGTAGTCACACAGCCAATGCCAGGTACTACTGCTCGGGTGACCGATAATTCTGCATCGCTGCTTTTTAGTTCAGAGAGCACTGCAGGTAACTTGCCAGCTCCATTGGTTACCCGAGTTTAATTTTTTTCGCAAGCAGGCTAATGACTGACCTCGCGGCCAAGCATTCAAACAGATGAAATTAGAAAATGCCTTCTAATGCGCAAGAGGCGCGGGTTAGAGCATCAGCTTGACGACAGATTCGTTAGGGTCGCGGGTCTTTCCGGCGGCTTTCAGTTCGGCAAGATAATCGTTCCAGAGATCCTCTTGGCGCACGCCCAACTGGTACAGATATTCCCAGGTGAACAGGCCGCTGTCGTGGCCGTCGTCGAAGGTCAATTTCAGTGCGTACTGACCGGCCGGTTCTACCTTGGTCAGGCCTACGCCGATCTTGCCAAATTGCAGGATAGGTTTGCCGTGGCCCTGGACCTCGGCGGAAGGAGAGTGCACGCGCAGGAACTCGGCGGGCAGGTGATGTTCCTCGCCGGACGCGTATTTCAGCGACAGGGTTTTCGAGGCTTTGTGCAGTTTGATGTCGGTGGGGATCATGACCAAAGTCCGTATTGAAGCGCGAGGTCTGAACCTCTGTAGGAGCCGGCTTGCTGGCGATGGCGATTTCAAGTACGCCATCGCCAGCAAGCCGGCTCCTACAGGAGGTCGCATACCTACAGGATATAACGGGACAGGTCTTCGTTCTGCGCCAATTCGCCGAGGTGGTTGTTGACGTAGTCGGCGTCGATCAGGATCACCTTGTCGTCGTGAGCGCTGGCCAGGTCGCCGGCGCTGAACGACACCTCTTCGAGCAGGCGCTCAAGCAGCGTGTGCAGGCGACGGGCACCGATGTTCTCGGTTTTCTCGTTGACCTGCCAGGCGATCTCGGCGATGCGCTTGATGCCATCCGGCTGGAACTCGATGGCCAGGCCTTCGGTTTTCAGCAGTGCGCAATATTGCTCGGTGAGCGAGGCGTGCGGTTCGCTGAGGATGCGTTCGAAGTCTTCCGGCGTCAGCGCCTTCAGCTCGACACGAATCGGCAGGCGGCCTTGCAGCTCAGGCACCAGATCGCTCGGCTTGCTCAAGTGGAACGCACCGGAAGCGATGAACAGGATGTGGTCGGTCTTGACCATGCCCAGTTTGGTGTTGACGGTGCAGCCTTCGATCAGCGGCAGCAAGTCGCGTTGCACGCCTTCACGGGACACGTCGACGCCACCGGAGTTACCGCGCTTGGCAACCTTGTCGATTTCGTCGATGAACACGATGCCGTGCTGCTCGACCGCTTCCAGCGCCTTGGCCTTCAACTCTTCATCGTTGACCAGGCGGCTGGCTTCTTCGTCGCGGACCAGTTTCAGCGCTTCCTTGACCTTGAGCTTGCGGCTCTTGCGTTTGCCCTTGCCCATATTGGCGAACAGGCTCTGCAACTGGTTGGTCATTTCTTCCATGCCCGGTGGCGCGGAGATATCGACACCGGACACTTCGGCGACTTCGATTTCGATCTCCTTGTCATCCAGCTGGCCTTCGCGCAGGCGCTTGCGGAACAGCTGGCGGGTGTTGGAGTCGGCCGACGGGGCGTCATCGTTGTTGAAGCCCATGCGCGCCGGTGGCAGCAGGGCGTCGAGGATGCGCTCTTCGGCGGCGTCTTCGGCGCGGTGGCGAACCTTGGTCATTTCCTGTTCGCGCAGCAGCTTGATGGCAGCATCGGCCAGGTCGCGAATGATCGACTCGACATCGCGGCCGACGTAGCCGACTTCGGTGAACTTGGTCGCTTCGACTTTGATGAACGGAGCGTTGGCCAGTTTGGCCAGGCGACGGGCGATCTCGGTTTTGCCGACACCGGTCGGACCGATCATCAGGATGTTCTTCGGCGTTACTTCAACGCGCAGCTCTTCCGGCAGTTGCATCCGGCGCCAGCGGTTACGCAGCGCGATGGCGACGGCGCGTTTGGCATCGTCCTGGCCGATGATATGGCGGTTGAGTTCGTGGACGATTTCACGGGGAGTCATGGACATAATATTTTGACGGACCTTAAACAAGATGAGTCGTGGCGTGGGGCCGAAACAGACTTACTCGTCGCCTTTGGCGCAGTCCTGCTCCTCAATGGTCTGGGTGTGGTTGGTGAATACACAGATGTCGCCGGCAATGCCGAGGGCGGTTTCGACGATTTCCCGGGCTGACAGGTCGGTTTTCTTCAGCAGCGCACTGGCGGCGGCCTGGGCGTAGGCGCCGCCGGAACCCATGGCGATCAGGCCTTGTTCAGGCTCAACAACGTCGCCGTTGCCGGTGATGATCAGGGACGCGTCTTTGTTGGCGACCGCGAGCATGGCTTCGAGGCGGCTGAGGGTGCGGTCGGTGCGCCATTCTTTGGCGAGTTCGACGGCGGCGCGAACCAGATGGCCCTGGTGTTTCTCCAGTTGACCTTCGAAGCGTTCGAAAAGGGTAAAGGCGTCAGCCGTGGCGCCAGCAAAACCGGCGAGGACTTCGCCGTGGTAGAGGCGACGAACTTTCTTCGCGTTGCCTTTCATCACGGTATTGCCGAGAGAAACCTGGCCGTCGCCGCCCATGACGACTTTGCCGTGGCGGCGAACTGAAACGATGGTGGTCAAGGGAGAGTCTCCACGCAGCGGGGCGAAAATGCCTTATGCCAACTCATATGGGGGTGGTGGAGCGTTTTTCAACTGCGGGGCGGGAGAGGGGACGAGCGGTGTTGCGCGGGGGAGGTGTGTTGTCTGGTTTGACGCCTTCGCGGGCAAGCCTCGCTCCTACAGGTAATGCACCGTTCACAAATACGGCGAACGGTGCATTTGACGGCGTTCGCAATATCGCAAACGCCCCGTTACCTGTAGGAGCGAGGCTTGCCCGCGAAGAACGATAACGCGGTCTTGCGGACGGTATCAGCGGTTCTGGCGTTGTTGTAACAACAGGTTGCTGAACCCGGCGCCGGACAGTTGTTTCTGCGCGGTGGTCAGCTGTTCGCGGTTGCTGAACGGCCCGACCAACACCCGATACCAGGTCTCGTCCTTCACCGTGCCGGACTCAACCGACACCGCCTGACCGAGCAGGATGATCTGCGCGCGCACCTTGTCTGCATCAGCCTCCTTGCGGAACGAACCGGCCTGCAGGAAGAACTTGGTCACCGGTGCCGCCTTGGCCACGGGTGGCGGTGGCGGCGGGGTGATGCCAGCCAATGCCGCCTGAGCCCGCGCCGTGTCGATCTTCGCCGCTTCCGCCGGGGTTACCGGCGTGGTCGGTACAGCCGGCGTCGGCGGTGTTTTCTCCGGCACGGCGTCCGGCGGCACGATGACTTCCGATTCCGGCAGCAAGGTGTAGAAGTCGTACTTCGGCTTCACCGGTTGCGTCGGGCTCGGCGGGGTCTTGTTGGCCTCGGCGACCTTGGTGGCTTTCTGCTGCTCGATCTTCTCGCGCTTGACGCTGTCGCTGCCCTTGCCCGGTTCGAGCTTCATCAGGAACACAATGAACGCGCCGACCGTCAGGCCGATGGCCATCCACAGCCAGCCCGGGATCGGTTGCTTTGCAGGAGCTTGGTAACGGCTGGCGCCACGCTTGGGTGCAGGTTTTTTCTTGGCAGCCAACTTACATACGCTCCAGAGTTTCCAGACCCAAGAGTTCCAGGCCTTGCTTGAGAGTGCGGCCGGTCAGCGCAGCAAGACGCAGGCGGCTTTGCATTTGCGCCGGGGTTTCAGCACTGAGGATCGGGCAGTTCTCGTAGAAGCTGGAGAACAGGCCGGCAACGTCGTACAGGTAGGTGCAGAGGATGTGCGGCGTACCTTTCTCGGACACGTTGTTCAGGATTTCGCCGAATTGCGCGAGTTTGGCTGCCAGCTCATGTTCATGCGCGGCTTCCAGGACGATCTGGCCTTCGACTTCGCTGAAGTCCTTGCCGAGCTTGCGGAACACGCCCGCCACGCGGGTGTAGGCGTACAGCAGGTACGGTGCGGTGTTGCCTTCGAAGTTCAGCATCAGGTCGAAGTTGAAGCTGTAGTCGCTGGTCCGGTGCTTGGACAGGTCAGCGTATTTGACCGCGCCGATGCCCACGACCTTGGCGATGTTGCGCAGCTCGTCTTCGGCCAGCTCCGGGTTTTTCTCTTTGACCAGGTTGTAGGCGCGTTCCTGGGCTTCGGTCAGCAGGTCGATCAGCTTCACGGTGCCGCCATCGCGGGTCTTGAACGGACGGCCATCGGCGCCGTTCATGGTGCCGAAGCCCATGTGTTCCATTTCCATCGGGTGCGTCACGAAGCCGGCCTTGCGGGCGACGGCGAACACTTGCTGGAAGTGCAGCGCCTGGCGCTGGTCGACAAAGTACAGCGCGCGATCAGCCTTCAGCTTGCCACTGCGATAACGCACTGCCGCCAGGTCGGTGGTGGCGTAGAGGTAGCCGCCATCCGCCTTGACGATGATCACCGGCAGCGGGTCGCCGTCAGCGTTCTTGAACTCGTCGAGGAACACGCACTGCGCGCCGTTGCTCTCGACCAGCATGCCAGCGGCCTTGAGGTCGTTGACCACATTGATCAGGTCGTCGTTGTAGGCGCTTTCGCCCATCACGTCGGCCATGGTCAGTTTGACGTTCAGCAGTTCGTAGATTTTCTGGCAATGCGACAGCGAGATGTCCTTGAACTTGGTCCACAGTGCCAGGCAATCCGGGTCGCCGGCTTGCAGCTTGACCACCAGGCCACGGGCGCGGTCGGCGAACTCTTCGGATTCGTCAAAACGGCCCTTGGCGGCGCGGTAGAAGTTTTCCAGGTCCGACAGCTCGTCGCTGGTGATCGGGTTTTCTTGCAGGTACGCCATCAACATGCCGAACTGGGTGCCCCAGTCGCCCACGTGGTTCTGACGGATCACTTCGTCGCCGAGGAACTCCAGAACGCGAGCCACGCCGTCGCCGATGATGGTCGAGCGCAAGTGGCCGACGTGCATCTCTTTGGCGAGGTTCGGTGCCGACAGGTCGACCACGGTGCGTTGCGCCGGGCCGGCCTTGCGCACGCCGATGTGCTCGTCGGCCAGTGCGGCGTCGAGGCGGGTGGCCAGGGCGTCGGTGTTCTGGAAGAAATTCAGGAAGCCAGGACCGGCGATTTCGGTCTTGGTGATGTTTTCGTCAGCCGGCAGCGCAGCGATGATTTTCTCGGCCAGATCGCGCGGCTTCATGCCGGCCGGCTTGGCCAGCATCATGGCGATGTTGCTGGCGAAGTCGCCGTTTTTCTTGTCTCGGGAGTTTTCCACCTGGATCGCCGGCGTCAGGCCTTCAGGCAACACACCTTCGTTGACGAGTTGGGTGATGGCTTGTTGGATCAACTGGCGAATGGTGTCTTTCATGGTCTTCTCTTTCGACCGCAAGCGCGGCGGCGCTTCGATGCGCTGGTGGAAAAACTGGGCATTATCCGTTGCGAAGGCGGGCTTGCCAACTATAGCGGGCAGGTTGTGGATATGTGGTGATAAATAGGACCCCTTCGCGGGCAAGCCTCGCTCCTACAGGGTCGAGTCGTTTGCCAATATTGTGAACGACACAAACCCGTAGGAGCGAGGCTTGCCCGCGAAGGCAATATTGAAATCAATACAAATCGACCGGGTCGACATCCAAAGACCAGCGCACCGCCCGCCCGCTCGGCATCTGCTCCAGCACCAGCAACCAACTGGCCAGCAACCGGTGCAGCGGCGCCCGGGCCGTTGCCTGCAACAATAACTGCGCGCGATAACGCCCGGCCCGACGTTCCATCGGTGCAGGCACCGGCCCGAGCAATTCGATCCCGGTCAGATTCTGTTCAGCCAGCAAACGCTCGGCCTCGCTGCACGCCTCGTCGAGAAACCCTTCAGCCTGCCCCGGTTTGTGTGCTTCGGCCCGCAGCAGCGCCAAATGCGCAAACGGCGGCAAACCGGCGGAGCGTCGTTCGCTCAGCGCCTGTTCGGCGAACGCGAAGTAGCCTTGTTCAGTCAGTTGCACCAGCAGCGGATGGTCCGCCAGATGGGTCTGGATGATCACTTTGCCCGGCTCTTCAGCCCGGCCTGCGCGACCGGCGACCTGCACGATCAGTTGCGCCATGCGTTCGCTGGCGCGGAAGTCACCGGAGAACAATCCGCCGTCGGCATCGAGAATCGACACCAGCGTCACCCGTGGGAAGTGATGCCCTTTGGCAAGCATTTGCGTGCCCACCAGAATGCACGGGTGACCCTTCTGAATGGTCGCGAACAGCTGATTCATCGCGTCCTTGCGCGACGTGCTGTCGCGGTCGACCCGCAGCACCGGAACATCCGGGAACAGAATGGCCAGGCGTTCCTCGGCACGCTCGGTGCCGGCGCCTACCGGCCGCAAATCCACTTTGCCGCACTTCGGGCAGTGCCGGGGCACGCGTTCGACGTAGCCGCAATGGTGGCAGCGCAGTTCGCCGGAGCGCTGGTGCACGGTCATTCGCGCATCGCAGCGCTGGCATTCGGACATCCAGCCGCAGTCGTGGCACAACAGCGTCGGGGCGAAACCTCGACGGTTGAGAAACACCAATACTTGCTGGCCGGCCGCGAGTGTCTGGCCGATGGCTTGGTGCATCGGCCCGGAAATGCCGCTGTCGAGCGGGCGACTTTTCACATCCAGGCGCAGGAAGCGCGGCTGCTTGGCGCCGCCAGCGCGTTCATTCAAGCGTAGGAGGCCGTAACGCCCGGTGTAGGCGTTGTGCAGGCTTTCCAGCGAAGGCGTGGCGGAACCGAGCACGATCGGGATGTTTTCCTGCCGTGCGCGCACCAATGCCAGGTCACGGGCGTGATAGCGCAGGCCTTCCTGCTGTTTATAAGAGCCGTCGTGCTCTTCGTCGATGATGATCAAGCCGGGGTTTTTCATCGGCGTGAACAGCGCTGAACGGGTGCCGATAATAATGTCGGCGTCGCCGTCGCGCGCGGCGAGCCAGGCTTCGAGGCGCTCGCGATCGTTGACCGCCGAGTGGATCAGCGCAATCCGCGCATTGAACCGTTGTTCGAAGCGCGCCAGGGTTTGCGGGCCGAGGTTGATCTCCGGGATCAACACCAGTGCTTGCTTGCCGGCTTCAAGGGTTTCGCGGATCAACTGCAAATAGACTTCGGTCTTGCCGCTGCCGGTGACCCCGGCCAGCAGGAACGCGTGATAACTGTCGAACCCGGCGCGAATCGCTTCATAGGCGGCGCGTTGTTCAGGGTTGAGCGGCAATTCCGGTTGCGCCAGCCAGTGCTCGTGGCGTGCGCCGGGGGCGTGCTTGCGGATCTCCACTTGCACCAGATCCTTGGCCAGCAGCAGATCCAGGCTGTCCTTGCTCAGCATCAGCTTGCTCAGCAACTGATGGGCGACGCCATGAGGATGCTGCGCCAGGGTTGCCAACGCCTCACGCTGACGCGGTGCCCGGGCGATGCGCGGGTCATCGAGGCTGGCGCCAGGCGCGGCGGACCAGAAACGTTCCTGGCGCGCTTCGGCCAGCTCGCCCTGACGCAACAACACCGGCAGCGCCCAGCTCAAGGTGTCGCCGAGGCTGTGCTGATAATACTTAGAGGTCCACAGGCACAGCTTGAACAGCGCTGGCGGCAAGGGCGGCGTGGCATCGAGCAGGGCCAGGGCCGGTTTGAGCTTTTCTGCCGGCACTTCGCTGGTGTCGGTGACCTCTACCAGAATCCCGATCATCTCCCGCCGGCCGAAAGGTACGCGCAGGCGCATGCCCGGTTGCAACTGGGCGCGCAGGACTCCGGCCGGGGCACGGTAATCGAACAGGCGGCGCAGGGGCGAAGGCAGGGCGAGGCGCAAAATGGCGTCGGGCACGCGGGGGGTCTCGATCAGCAAACAATAGGGGGCGTGACATATAACCTGTAGGAGTGAGCCTGCTCGCGATAGCAATCTTGCAGTCAACATTGAGGCGACTGGTAGACCGCTATCGCGAGCAGGCTCACTCCTACAGGGGATCGCGTATTGGGTCGGGAGCCTAGCAGACGGTCGGTCTCAGCGACAGCTTGCGTGATTGAGATTGTCTGGTAGAATCCGCGGCCTAATTACGTGCGGTATTCAACAATAGTGTTGGGTGGCGGCACGCAGCCTGAGGAAGACACCATGAAAGCTGATATCCATCCAGAATACCCAGCCATCGCTGTTACCTGCAGCTGTGGCAACAAGTTCGAAACCCGTTCGACCTTCGGCAAAGCCCTGGCGATCGACGTTTGCAACGAATGCCACCCGTTCTACACCGGTAAGCAAAAGACTCTGGACACTGGCGGCCGCGTTCAGCGCTTCGCAGACCGTTTCGGTGCTTTCGGCGCGAAAAAGGCCTAAGGCCAATCATTTTGGAAGGTCGTTCCGGCTTCTCCAGACTGATAAAAAAGGCGTCCCTTGCGGGCGCCTTTTTTGTGTCCGCGATTTGGCTTTCGGGCGCCCAGGCCTTCTGCCCGGTGCCGAGCGGGCTGACGTCAGTCGCGGTGCAACGGGTGGTGGATGGCGACACGCTGCGCCTGAGCGATGGCCGCAGCGTGCGCATGATCGGCTTGAATACGCCCGAGCTGGGCAAGCAGGGCCGCTCCGACGAGCCGTTTGCCGTGGCGGCGCGCAAGCGCCTGGAAGCATTGGTGGCTGCCAGCGGCGGGCGGGTCGGTGTGCTGCCGGGTAAAGAGAGCAAGGATCACTACGGTCGTACCCTTGCGCATCTTTATGGCGCCGATGGCGCCAACCTCGAAGCGCAGATGCTCGCAGAAGGGCTCGGTTTCCAGGTGGCGGTCGCGCCGAATGTCGATCTGGTGGCCTGTCAGCAAGCAGCGGAACGCAGTGCACGGCAAGCCGGGCTCGGTGTGTGGCGCCAGTCGCCTGTACTGAAAGCGGAGCAGATCAACACGTCCGGCTTCGCGGTGGTCAGTGGGCGTGTGAGCAAGGTTCAGCGCAATCGCGGCGGTGTTTGGATCGAGTTGCAGGATTCTCTTGTACTGCGTGTTGCGCCCAATTTGCTGGAGCAATTTGATGGTGCGGCGCTGGAGCGCCTGAAAGGCAAGCAGGTCGAGGCCCGTGGCTGGGTCGTGGACCGTTCGCGCCGTGGCGGATTGCAAGCGGGGCAAGCGCGCTGGCTCCTTCCATTGACCGATCCGGCGATGTTGCAAGCGGCGCCTTGATAAAAAAATTGTAGACATTTTTATTGTCGATTGTGAACAGTCTATCCCTTGTGTTCCGTGGCTCTTGGCCCAAAGTCGTAGGGCGGGGCGCTTGACAGGGGTGACTGGTCAGTCTTGTGGGGACTTTGCGAGGCGCGTATCCTCGCTGACCAGTCTGTCCAACAGTAAAAGCGGAATGCCCCCATGTCTGATCTGAAAACTGCCGCTCTCGAATATCACGCCCATCCTCGTCCAGGTAAGCTGAGTGTCGAGCTCACCAAGGCCACCGCTACCGCCCGCGACCTGTCGCTGGCCTACAGCCCCGGCGTAGCCGAACCAGTACGCGAAATCGCCCGCGATCCTGAACTGGCCTACAAATACACCGGTAAAGGCAACCTGGTTGCAGTCATTTCCGATGGCACCGCGATTCTGGGCCTGGGTAACCTCGGCCCATTGGCTTCCAAGCCAGTGATGGAAGGTAAAGGCGTGCTGTTCAAGCGCTTCGCCGGCATCGACGTTTTCGACATCGAAGTCGACTCCGAAAGCCCGCAAGCCTTCATCGACACCGTCAAGCGCATCTCCATCACCTTCGGTGGCATCAACCTGGAAGACATCAAGGCACCTGAGTGCTTTGAGATCGAGCGCGCTCTGATCGAGCAGTGCGACATCCCGGTGTTCCACGATGACCAGCACGGCACCGCAATCGTGACTGCCGCCGGCATGATCAACGCCCTGGAAATCGCTGGCAAAACCCTCGCCGACGCCAAGATCGTCTGCCTGGGTGCCGGTGCGGCCGCCATCTCCTGCATGAAATTGCTGGTGAGCATGGGCGCCAACATCGAAAACATCTACATGGTTGACCGTACCGGTGTGATCCACTCCGGCCGTGACGACCTGAACCAGTACAAGGCTGTCTTCGCTCACGCGACCGACAAGCGCACCCTGGCTGACGCCCTGCAAGGCGCAGACGTGTTCGTTGGCCTGTCCGGTCCGAACCTGCTGAGCGCTGAAGGCCTGCTGTCCATGGCGGCCAACCCGATCGTGTTCGCGTGCTCGAACCCGGATCCGGAAATCTCCCCGGAACTGGCACACGCCACCCGTAACGACGTGATCATGGCGACCGGCCGTTCGGACTACCCGAACCAGGTCAACAACGTACTGGGCTTCCCGTTCATCTTCCGTGGTGCCCTGGACGTTCGCGCCAAGCGCATCAACGAAGAAATGAAAGTGGCAGCAGCCAACGCCCTGCGTGAACTGGCCAAACTGCCGGTTCCTCAGGAAGTGTGCGACGCCTACGGCGGCATCAAGCTGGAATTCGGTCGTGAGTACATCATTCCGAAGCCAATGGACAAGCGTCTGATCACCCTGATCTCCGATGCCGTGGCCAAGGCTGCAATCGAGACCGGCGTGGCAACTCTGCCGTATCCGAAGAACTACCCGCTGAAAAGCGTGGATGATGTGTTCAACGGCTAAGCCGTTGTAACGCTTCAACCGAAGCCCCGGCTCTTGTGAGCCGGGGTTTTTTATTGCCTGTGGTTTGTGTGTTGCCTGTGCGGGCCTCTTCGCGGGCAAGTCGGATCGCCGCACCGCTCGCTCCTACGGGTTTTGTGCCGGTCGCGAATACTGCGTACAACACAAAACCTGTAGGAGCGAGGCTCGCCCGCGAAGAGGCCGGGTAACACAACCCATAAATCGCAGACAACAAAAAGCCCCGCACTTCTCTCGAAGGCGGGGCTTTTCGGGTGGTGCTGCGATCAGAACAGATCGATCGGCGCCGCTTCATCCGCTGGCAGCGGGCTGCCCGGTGCATTGCCGTTGCCCAGCTCATTCACCGACGGTGGCGTATCTTCGGCCTTGAACAGTTCGAAGTACGCTCCAGGCGTGCCTGGGGTGGCTGCCCGGCCGCTGATCGGGTCAACCCGCAGGCTGAGGATGCCTTCCGGTTCTGGTTGCGTGTGCGGCGGCTTGTCTTTGAGCGCGGCGCCCATGTAGTTCATCCAGATCGGCAGGGCGACGGTGCCGCCGAACTCGCGTTTGCCCAGGCTTTCCGGCTGGTCGAAACCGGTCCAGACGGTGGTCACGTAATCGGCGTTATAGCCCGAGAACCAGGCATCCTTCGATTCGTTGGTCGTACCGGTTTTGCCTGCAATGTCGGGGCGCCCCAAGGCCAGTGCGCGACGGCCGGTGCCGAGTTTGATCACGTCCTCGAGCATGCTGTTGAGGATGTAAGTGGTGCGACCATCGACAATGCGTTCGGCCACGGCCGGCGCCTGAGGTGTTGGCAGACCTGGAGCTTCGCCCGGCGTCGCGTTGACCGTAAAGGCCTCGGCGGTCGGCGCGGCGATGCCGTCGGTGGCCGCATCGCCTTTCGGCACGCTTGGCGGATTGGCGACGAACAGCATGTCGCCATTGCGGCTTTCGATCTTGTCGATGATGTACGGGGTGATCTTGAAGCCGCCGTTGGCGAACGTGCTCCAGCCGGTGGCGATTTCCATTGGCGTCAGGGTCGCGGTGCCCAGGGCGAGCGACAGGTTGCGCGGCAGGTCCTGCTTGTTGAAGCCGAACTTGCTGATGTAGTCGATGGTGCGATCGACGCCCAGCGCCTGCACCAGGCGGATCGACACCAGGTTGCGCGACTTGTACAGCCCTTCACGCAGGCGGATCGGGCCGAGGAAGGTGTTGGTGTCGTTCTTCGGACGCCAGACCTTGTCCAGGTATTCGTCGACGAACACGATCGGTGCGTCGTTCACCAGGCTGGCGGCGGTGTAGCCGTTATCCAGCGCGGCGCTGTACACGAACGGTTTGAAGCTTGAGCCCGGCTGACGCTTGGCCTGCAGGGCACGGTTGTAGTTGCTCTGTTCGAAGGCGAAGCCGCCGACCAGCGAGCGAATTGCGCCGTTCTGCGGATCAAGGGAGACCAGTGCGCCCTGAGCTTGCGGGATCTGGCTGAATTTCAGTGAGTTGTCCGGCTGACGCTGTACGCGAATCAGATCACCGACCTGAGCCACATCCGAGGGCTGCTTCGGATTGGCGCCCATGCTGTTGGTGTTCAGGAACGGCCGCGCCCATTTCATGCTGTCCCAGCCGATGTGTTCGTCGCCGGTACGGGTCAGCACTTGCAGGCCGTTCTTCTCGACCTGCGTGACGATGGCCGGCTCAAGGCCGCTGATGGTGCGCTGCTTGGTCAGCTCCGAGACCCAGGCCTCGCGGGTCTTGCCCGGCAGGCGCGATTCGGGACCGCGATAGCCGTGACGCTGATCGTAGGTCATCAGGCCTTCGTGGACGGCCGTGTTGGCCATTTCCTGCAGGTTGCTCGGCACGGTGGTCGTGACGCGGAAACCCTCGGTGTAGGCATCGCTGCCGTAGCGGCCGACCATTTCGGCGCGGGCCATTTCAGCAATGTACGGCGCGTTCACTTCCGGGGTCGGCACGTGATAGCTGGCGTTCAGCGGCTCGTTGATCGCGGCGGTGTAATCGCTCTCGGTGATCTTGCCGAGCTTGTACATGCGGCCAAGGATCCAGTCGCGACGTTCCTTGCTGCGAGCCGGATTGGCCAGCGGGTTGAAGCGCGACGGAGCTTTCGGCAGGCCGGCGATCATCGCCATCTGCGCCAGGCTGACGTCACGAATCGACTTGCCGTAGTAAACCTGCGCCGCGGCCTCGATGCCGTAGGCGCGGTTGCCCAGATAGATCTTGTTGACGTACAGCTCGAGGATCTCGTCCTTGGTCAGCTGCCGTTCGATCTGCAGGGCCAGGAGGATTTCAGTGGTCTTGCGCGAGAAGCTGCGTTCGCTGGTCAGGAAGAAGTTCTTCGCCACCTGCATGGTGATGGTGCTGCCGCCGGACTGGATGTGTCCGCTTTTTACCAATTGGGTAGCGGCACGCATCAGGCTGCTGGGATCGACGCCGTAGTGGTTGGCGAAATTGTCGTCTTCAGCACTTAGTAACGCATTAATGAAATTGGGGGGAATGTCGGCGAAACGGATCGGTGTGCGGCGCATTTCGCCAAACTCTGCGATCAACTTGTTGTCGCTGCTGTAGACGCGCAATGGAATCTGCAACTGGATGCTTCGCAGTGCCTCCACAGAAGGCAATCCCGGACTAAGGTAAAGAAACGCGCCACTCAGACCAAGGAGCAGTCCGCAGAAAACGGCGACGATGGACCAACCGAAGAATTTCAGCAGACGAATCAAGGCTTTGGGATATCCAGGGCAAAGAATGAATTAGGCAGCAGGGTTCAGATAAACAGGGAACGACCCGCGCTTGCAGTAAAAACCGGAAAAAAACGCTGGGCATTATAAGCATTTTTACGTCGAGAGCGTCATTTGCGCTGCTGTCAAGACGGGTGGTTTGAACGCAACGGACATTACAGAGTCCGTAAGACACGGATAGTCATAGGGAATTGGTAGTGCTAGGACTCTTCAATAAAAAAGCCAATACGCTTTTGGGGATCGACATCAGCTCCACGTCGGTGAAGCTGCTTGAGCTTAGCCGCCAGGGCGACCGCTATCGGGTCGAGGCTTATGCGGTAGAACCGCTACCCGCCAACGCGGTGGTCGAGAAAAATATCGCCGAGCTCGAAGGCGTGGGTCAGGCCCTTTCACGCGTGCTGCTCAAGGCCAGAACCAGCCTCAGGAATGTGGCCGTGGCCGTGGCCGGTTCCGCCGTCATCACCAAAACCATCGAAATGGATGCAGGTCTTTCCGACGACGAGCTGGAAAACCAGCTGAAGATCGAGGCCGATCAATACATCCCTTATCCACTGGACGAAGTCGCCATCGACTTTGAAGTTCAGGGCGTATCGGCACGCAACCCGGAACGGGTCAGTGTGCTGCTGGCAGCCTGTCGCAAGGAAAACGTCGAAGTCCGTGAAGCGGCGCTCGCACTGGCCGGCCTGACGGCGCGCGTGGTTGATGTCGAGGCTTACGCGCTGGAACGCTCCTTCGGCCTGCTGACCGGGCATCTGGCGGCGTCTCGCGAGGATCTGACAGTCGCCGTGGTCGACATCGGCGCGACCATGACCACCCTGAGCGTGCTGCGCAACGGGAAAATCATCTACACCCGCGAACAGTTGTTCGGCGGTCGTCAACTGACGGAAGAAATCCAGCGGCGTTATGGCCTGACCGTTGAGCAAGCGGGGCTGGCGAAGAAGCAGGGCGGTTTGCCGGACGATTACGTCAGCGAAGTGTTGCAGCCCTTCCGTGATGCGCTGGTGCAGCAAGTGTCCCGTTCGTTGCAGTTTTTCTTCGCTTCCGGCCAGTACACCTCGGTCGACCATATTCTGTTGGCTGGCGGCACCGCTTCGGTTCCGGGGCTGGACCGATTGATCGAGGAGCGACTGGGCACTTCGACGCAAGTGGCCAATCCATTCTCCGACATGACCCTGGGCAGCAAGGTCAACGCCGGTGCCCTAGCCAGCGACGCGCCGGCGCTGATGATCGCCTGTGGGTTAGCCCTCAGGAGCTTTGACTGATGGCGCGGATCAACCTTTTACCTTGGCGCGAAGAGCTGCGGGACGCACGTCGCAAACGCTTTTTGCTGGCGCTGGTCGGCGTGCTGGTGGGCGCTGTGGCAGTGGTGCTGGTCGCGGATCGGGCCATCAACGGCGCCATCGACCGACAGGTCGCCCGAAACGATTACATCGGTAAACAGATTGCGGTGGTCGACGAGCGGATCAAACAGATCAGCGACCTCAAGGCCCGGCGTCAGCAACTGGTCGAACGCATGCGCATCATTCAGGACCTGCAAGGCAATCGTCCGATCAGCGGGCGGATCTTCGATCAGTTGGCGCGCACCTTGCCGGACGGGGTCTATTTCACCGAGGTAAAAATGGAAGGTAAAACCCTGTCCATCACCGGCGCGGCAGAATCCAATAACCGAGTTTCCGACTTGATGCGCAATCTGGATGCATCGGACTGGTTCGATGCGCCCACCCTGACAGAGGTCAAGGCGACCACCGCAGGCCAACTGGATCAGGCCAACGTCTTTCAGTTGACCGTGCGCCAGACCCAGCCTGCTGCCGTGGAGGCCGTTCAATGAGGCCGGCCGAATGGATCGAAGGGCTGCGCAAGATCGACATCAACGATCTGGACACCAACAACATGGGGTCCTGGCCGCCCGCCATAAAAGCGCTGGCGGGTCTTCTATTGATGATTCTGGTGTTGGCGCTGGGCTACAGCTTTTCCATCAGCGACCTTGAGAGCCAGCTTGAACTCAAGCGCGAGGAAGAGTCGACCCTCAAGGAGCAATTCGCCACCAAGGCCCACATGGCGGCGAATCTTGAGCTGTACACCCAGCAGATGAAGGAAATGGAGAACTCCTTCGGCGTGCTCCTGCGGCAATTGCCCAGCGACACCGAAGTGCCCGGTCTGCTGGAGGACATCACCCGTACCGGCCTCGGAAGCGGGCTGGAGTTTGAAGAGATCAAACTGCTGCCAGAGGTGGCCCAGCCTTTCTACATCGAACTGCCGATCCAGATCACCGTCACCGGTGCCTATCATGACCTCGCCACGTTCGTCAGTGGCGTGGCCGGGCTGCCACGGATCGTCACCCTGCATGACTTCGACCTTGCCCCGGCCAACCCCGAAGGCGGCGCGAAATTGCGCATGAGCATCCTCGCCAAGACTTACCGCTACAACGACAAGGGGCTGCAAAAATGAGCCCGGTTCGTATTTTTCCGATGATCGGGATGTTGGCCGCCCTGGCCGGTTGTGATGGCAGCAATGACTTCAGTGATCTCGACGCTTACATGAACGAAATGCGTCTGCGTGCGCCCGGCAGGATTGAACCAACGCCGACATTCCGGTCTTACCCAACGTTCACCTACAGCGCGGCTAACTTGCGAAGCCCGTTTTCCCGGCAGCTCAGAATTGATCTGGCCGGCCAAAAGCATGGCGCGCGCAATGTCAAACCAGACCCCAGCCGGGTCAAGCAGTACCTCGAAGGTTTCAACATCGAGCAGTTTGAAATGGTCGGCACGATCTCCAATGCGGCGGGCTCCTTTGCGCTGTTGCGCGGGGCGGGCGGTGTGCATCGGCTGAAAGTCGGCGATTACCTGGGGCGCAACGATGGCCGGATCGTCGCCATCAGCGGCTCGCAAGTCGATGTGGTCGAAATCGTTCCTGACGGCGAAGGCGCCTGGCTGGAGCGGCCACGGACTATCCCTTTGAAAGAGCACTCATAGTGGAACTCGAATAATGAACAGGATTTTCGCAACCTTCGGTATTTCGCTATGGATAGCGTTGCTGTCGCCGATGGTACAAGCGGCCAACCTCAAGGCGCTGGATGTTGCCGCGCTGCCGGGAGACCGCGTCGAGTTGAAGTTGTCATTCGATGGCGCGCCGCCGGAGCCCCATGGTTACACGACGGAGCAGCCTGCGCGGATTGCGCTGGATCTGCCTGGCGTGGTCAGTCAGTTGGCGAGCAAGACCCGTGATCTTGGTGGCGGCAACGCCCGCAGCGCCACAGTGGTGGAAGCCAAGGACCGCACACGGCTGATCATCAATCTGACTCAATTGACCCCGTACACCGCACGGGTCGAAGGCAACAACCTGTTTGTTGTGGTCGGGCGGGGAGGCAGTAACGCTGCCGCGCCTGCCGCCAGGCCTTCGCGGGTCGCCACGGCAACTGCGGCGCCGGCCAAGGCTTATGCGCCGGCGAGCAAGGCCATTCGCGGCGTGGATTTCCAGCGTGGAACCCAAGGCGAAGGCAACGTGGTCATCGACCTGTCGGACCCTTCCATCGCCCCGGACATTCAGGAACGCGATGGCAAGATCGTCCTTAATTTTGCCAGAACCCAATTACCAGAACCTCTGCGAGTGCGCCTGGACGTCAAGGATTTCGCCACGCCGGTGCAGTTCGTCAACGCCAGTGCCACCGGGGACCGGGCGACCATCAGCATCGAGCCCAGCGGCACCTTCGATTACTCGACCTACCAGACCGACAACAAGCTGACCGTCAGCATTCGCCCGATGACCGTCGATGACCTGCAAAAGCGCAACGCCGAACGTTTTGCCTACACCGGTGAAAAGCTCTCGCTGAACTTCCAGGACATTGACGTGCGCTCGGTGCTGCAACTGATCGCCGACTTCACCAACCTCAATCTGGTGGCCAGCGACACGGTGCAGGGCGGCATCACCTTGCGCCTGCAAAACGTGCCATGGGATCAGGCGCTGGACCTGGTGCTGAAAACCAAGGGGCTGGATAAGCGCAAGATCGGCAACGTGCTGCTGGTAGCGCCGGCCGACGAGATTGCCGCGCGCGAACGTCAGGAGTTGGAATCGCAGAAGCAGATTGCCGATCTGGCGCCATTGCGTCGTGAGCTGCTGCAGGTCAATTACGCCAAGGCGGCGGATATCGCCAAGTTGTTCACGTCGGTGACCAGTGCCGAGGCAAAAGTGGATGAGCGGGGTTCGATCACTGTCGATGACCGGACCAACAACATCATTGCCTATCAGACCCAGGATCGCCTCGACGAACTTCGCCGGATCGTCGCGCAACTGGACATCCCGGTGCGTCAGGTGATGATCGAGGCGCGAATCGTCGAAGCCAACGTCGACTACGACAAAAGCCTCGGCGTGCGCTGGGGTGGTTCGTTGCAGAACAAGGGCAACTGGAACACGTCCGGGGTCAGCAACGGCGCCGATGCTTCGTCGACCATCGGCACGCCTGGCAGCACCAGTACCAACTCGCCGTTCGTCGATATGGGCGCCGCCGCCAATACCTCGGGGCTCGGTATCGCCTTCATCACCGACAATGTGCTGCTGGATCTTGAGCTGACCGCGATGGAGAAAACCGGTAACGGCGAAATCGTCTCACAGCCCAAAGTGGTCACGTCCGACAAGGAAACCGCAAAAATCCTCAAAGGCACCGAGATCCCGTACCAGGAAGCCAGCTCCAGCGGCGCCACATCGGTGTCCTTCAAAGAGGCCTCGCTGTCGCTGGAAGTGACGCCGCAGATCACCCCGGACAACCGGATCATCATGGAGGTCAAGGTCACCAAGGACGAACCGGACTACCTGAACAAGGTCCAGGATGTACCGCCGATCAAGAAAAACGAGGTCAACGCCAAGGTCCTGGTCAATGACGGCGAGACCATCGTAATCGGTGGCGTTTTCTCAAATACTCAGAGCAAGGTTGTAGATAAGGTGCCATTTCTCGGCGATGTGCCGTATCTTGGCCGCCTTTTCCGGCGTGACGTGGTTTCGGAGAAAAAATCCGAGCTGCTGGTATTTCTCACTCCGCGTATCATGAACAACCAGGCGATTGCTGTGAGTCATTGATTCTGTGCGAAATTTGATTCTTGTTGGACCGATGGGGGCTGGAAAAAGCACCATCGGCCGGTTGCTGGCCAAAGAGCTGCGCCTGCCATTCAAAGATTCCGATAAGGAAATTGAATTGCGCACGGGCGCCAATATCCCATGGATCTTCGATAAGGAAGGCGAACCGGGCTTTCGTGACCGCGAGCAGGCGATGATTGCCGAGCTGTGCGATTGCGACGGCGTGGTGCTGGCGACCGGTGGCGGTGCAGTCATGCGCGAAGCCAATCGTCGGGCGCTGCGTGCCGGTGGTCGGGTGGTTTATCTGCACGCTTCCGTGGAGCAGCAGGTCGGCCGCACTGCCCGCGACCGCAATCGGCCACTGTTGCGTACTGCCGACCCGGCCAAGACCCTTCGGGATCTGCTGGAGTTGCGCGACCCGCTTTATCGGGAAATCGCCGACCTGGTGGTTGAAACGGATGAGCGGCCGCCGCGTATGGTGGTGCTCGATATTCTCGAGCGCTTGCAGCAGCTGCCTCCCCGTTAAAGCGCAGCGCGAAATGCGCTATCCTCGGCGTCCTGCCACGACCGCTCAAGGTTGTGGCGGATGGCTACCGAACGGCGTCACACCATCAGATGCCCTGGATACTCGATAACTCAAGGCGGGATGCCTGATTTCATCTTCACTGTGGGGACACATGCAGACACTCAAGGTCGATCTAGGCGAGCGCAGCTACCCGATTCATATTGGCGAAGGTTTGTTGGATCAGCCTGAGCTGCTGGCCCCGCATATTCGCGGACGGCAAGTGGCGATCATCTCCAACGAAACCGTTGCGCCGCTCTATCTTGAACGTCTGACCCGCAGCCTTGCGCAGTATTCGGTGATTTCCGTGGTGCTGCCCGACGGTGAAGCCTTCAAGACCTGGGAAACCCTGCAACTGATTTTCGACGGCTTGCTGACCGCACGACACGACCGTCGCACGACCGTGATCGCCCTCGGTGGCGGCGTGATTGGCGACATGGCCGGGTTTGCCGCCGCCTGTTACCAGCGTGGCGTCGATTTCATCCAGGTCCCAACCACACTGCTGTCGCAAGTCGACTCCTCGGTGGGCGGCAAGACCGGGATCAATCATCCGCTGGGCAAAAACATGGTCGGCGCGTTCTATCAGCCGAACGTGGTGCTGATCGATACCGCCTCCCTCAATACCCTGCCGGCCCGCGAGTTGTCCGCCGGGCTTGCTGAAGTCATCAAATACGGCTTGATCTGCGACGAGCCCTTCCTGACCTGGCTCGAAGAAAACGTCGATCGCCTGCGCGCCCTGGACCAGGTCGCCCTGACCTATGCCATCGAACGCTCCTGCGCGGCGAAGGCAGCGGTGGTCGGCGCCGATGAAAAGGAAACCGGCGTTCGCGCCACGTTGAACCTGGGCCACACGTTCGGCCACGCCATCGAAACCCACATGGGCTATGGTGTCTGGCTGCATGGTGAAGCGGTCGCTGCCGGTACGGTAATGGCGTTGGAAATGTCCACGCGTCTGGGCTGGATCAGTGAGCAAGAGCGTGATCGCGGCATTCGCCTGTTCCAGCGTGCCGGCCTGCCGGTCATCCCGCCTGAAGAGATGACTGAAGCCGATTTTCTCGAACACATGGCAATTGACAAGAAAGTGATCGACGGTCGTTTGCGCCTGGTGCTGCTGCGCCACATGGGCGAAGCAGTGGTGACCGACGATTATCCGAAAGAGGTTCTACAGGCCACGCTGGGAGCGGATTACCGCGCCCTGGCTCAGCTTAAAGGTTAATAAGATCCCGATGACTAGTTTGCACGCCGACGAGGCTTTCCTCGGCCATTACCAGTTGAGTCATGACCCTTTTGCTCCACGGGTGCCTGGCTTCAAATTCTTCCCGGCCCAGCGCAAACCTGTGCTGGGTCAGCTGCACCACCTGGCTCGTTACAGCCAGTTGCTGCTGGTGGTCACCGGCCCGCAAGGCAGTGGCAAGACCCTGTTGCGTCAGGCCCTGGTGGCCAGCACCAATAAACAGTCCGTTCAAAGCGTGGTGGTTTCCGCCCGTGGCGCCGGTGATGCGGCGGGCGTGCTGCGTCAAGTGGCTCAGGCGCTGAACGTCGCCGAGGCCGAGACCGGCGCGATTCTGGCTCAGGTCGTGCAGCTCGCGCTGACCGGTCAGGAAGTCTATTTGCTGGTGGACGACGCCGAGCAGCTCGACGAGTCCGCGCTCGAAGCCTTGATGGAGCTGGCCGCCGGTGCGCCGGAAGGCCGCCCGCACGTGTTCCTGTTCGGCGAATCCTCGCTGATCGCTCAACTTGAGGCGCTGAGCCTTGAAGAAGAGCGCTTCCACGTCATCGAGCTGCAGCCTTACACCGAAGAAGAAACCCGCGAATATCTGGACCAGCGGCTCGAAGGTGCTGGACGGGGTATCGAACTTTTCACCGCAGAACAGATCTCTGATATTCACGAAAGCTCCGACGGCTGGCCTGGCAACATCAACCAGGTTGCCCGCGATGCAATGATCGAAGCCATGATTGCCAGCCGCTCAGCGGTCAAGCGTCCAAGTATGGGGTTCAACATGCCGAAGAAACACGTATTGGCGATTTCCGCCGTCGTCGTGGTCGCGGTAGCCGCCGCCTGGTTGATGCCGGGTCGCAGCAAAGCACCGACCACCGGCGCACCTGCCAACGAACAGGCGCAACTGCCGCTTGGGCAGGGCACGCCACAACCTAACAGCGGCGGCGCACCTGCCGTGGAATTCGCCGGTAATTCGCAACCGATGCCATTGCCGTTGGTCGGCAACTCGCAGCCGGTCATGCGTGGCCCGCTGGCTGAAGCCGCCGGTGGCATCACCGAGGGCGACGATGGCGTGCCGGTAGAGGGTTCCAGCGCTACACCGCCGACCGTGACCACCATCGCCCCTCCTGCGGGCATCCAGGCCGGTCCTGCGCCGACGCCAGCCGCCAAGCCGACGCCTGCACCAGCACCGACTCAGGTCGCGACGGCCAAGCCGGTTCCGGCGGCGCCTGCAGCGAAGCCTGCACCAGCGCCTGCGCCAGCCAAGCCAGCGGCCGTCGCAACCGCCAAGCCTGCCGAGAAACCAGCGGCTGCGGCCAAGGCTGCCGGCGGCACCTGGTACGCCGGTCAGGCTCCGGGTAACTACGTGGTGCAGATCCTCGGCACCAGCTCCGAGGCGACCGCGCAAAACTTCGTGAAAGAGCAGGGCGGCGAGTACCGTTATTTCAAGAAAGTCCTCAACGGCAAGCCGCTTTACGTCATCACTTACGGTAACTTCGCCAACCGCGATGCAGCCGTTACCGCCATCAAGGCCTTGCCAGCGAAGGTTCAGGCTGGTAAACCTTGGCCTCGCACTGTCGCCAGCGTCCAACAGGAACTGGCAACAACTCGCTGAAGATTCGGCGGCCTTACCCAGGCCGCCTCTCCCGGCACCTCAAAATTTCTACAAGCGCATGCCGCCTCTACAGGCCGCGTGCCTTGTGGTGTCTGCGTCACAGTAGTCTTTGAGTCGTTGCAGTCAAAATTAAAAAAGTTTTGACTAGCACAGCAGATCGCTTTAAACCTTTCACAAATGCGACATAGATTTGCGACATTTCGTCGTCAAATTTGTGAGCCTCTGTGTCGGTGTGTACAATGACCTCCCTTTTGCCCCCGCAAAGCTGGCGTACGTTCGGCGCGGATGGTAAGTGGTTGAATTGAAAAGAAATTTGCCTCGATAAGAGGCAGCCTGGTGAGAAAGTGTCTATGAAAGCAGGTCTGTACCAACCAGATGAATTCAAGGATAACTGCGGTTTCGGCCTGATAGCCCATATGCAGGGCGAGCCCAGTCATACCCTTTTGCAAACGGCCATCGAGGCCCTGACCTGCATGACCCACCGCGGTGGGATCAACGCCGACGGCAAGACCGGTGACGGTTGCGGTCTGCTGATTCAAAAGCCGGACGTGTTCCTGCGAGCCATCGCCCAGGAAACCTTCGGCGTCGAACTGCCCAAGCAATATGCGGTGGGCATGGTCTTCTTCAACCAGGACCCGGTCAAAGCCGAAGCCGCTCGCGAGAACATGAACCGCGAGATCCTGGCCGAAGGCCTGACCCTGGTCGGCTGGCGCAAAGTGCCGATCGACACCAGCGTCCTCGGCCGCCTGGCCCTTGAGCGCCTGCCGCAGATCGAGCAGGTCTACATCGGCGGTGAAGGCCTGAGCGATCAGGACATGGCGATCAAGCTGTTCAGCGCACGTCGTCGCTCGTCCGTGGCCAACGCCGCAGACGTCGATCACTACATCTGCAGCTTTTCGCACAAGACCATCATCTACAAAGGCCTGATGATGCCGGCGGATTTGACCGCCTTCTATCCAGACCTCAGCGATCAGCGCCTGCAAACCTCGATTTGCGTGTTCCACCAGCGCTTTTCCACCAACACCCTGCCGAAATGGCCGCTGGCCCAGCCATTCCGCTTCCTCGCCCACAACGGCGAGATCAACACCATCACCGGCAACCGCAACTGGGCCCAGGCCCGTCGCACCAAGTTCACCAACGATCTGATGGATCTGGAAGAACTCGGCCCGCTGGTGAACCGCGTCGGTTCCGACTCCTCCAGCATGGACAACATGCTCGAGCTGATGGTCACCGGTGGCATCGACCTGTTCCGTGGCGTGCGGATGATCATTCCGCCTGCGTGGCAGAACGTCGAAACCATGGACCCGGACCTGCGTGCGTTCTACGAATACAACTCGATGCACATGGAACCGTGGGACGGCCCGGCCGGCGTGGTAATGACCGACGGTCGTTACGCGGTGTGCCTGCTCGACCGTAACGGTCTGCGTCCGGCGCGTTGGGTCACCACCAAGAACGGTTTCATCACCCTGGCGTCGGAAATCGGTGTCTGGAACTACCAGCCTGAAGACGTGATCGCCAAGGGCCGCGTTGGCCCGGGCCAGATCTTTGCCGTGGACACCGAAACCGGCCAGATCCTCGACACCGACGCGATCGACAACCGTCTGAAGTCCCGTCATCCGTACAAGCAATGGCTGCGCAAGAATGCCCTGCGCATCCAGGCGACCATGGAAGACAACGACCACGGTTCGGCGTTCTACGATGTCGATCAGCTCAAGCAGTACATGAAGATGTATCAGGTCACGTTCGAAGAGCGCGACCAGGTGCTGCGTCCGCTCGGCGAACAAGGCTACGAAGCCGTTGGCTCGATGGGCGACGATACGCCGATGGCCGTGCTGTCCCAGCGCGTGCGCACGCCGTACGACTATTTCCGTCAGCAGTTCGCGCAGGTGACCAACCCGCCGATCGACCCGCTGCGTGAAGCCATCGTCATGTCGCTGGAGATCTGCCTCGGTGCCGAGCGCAACATCTTCCAGGAGTCGCCGGAACACGCCTCGCGCGTAATCCTCAGCTCGCCGGTCATTTCCCCGGCCAAGTGGCGCTCGCTGATGAACCTCGATCGTCCGGGCTTCGAGCGCGCGATCATCGACCTCAACTACGACGAAAGCGTCGGCCTCGAAGCGGCTGTGCGCAACGTCGCCGATCAGGCTGAAGAAGCCGTTCGCGCCGGTCGCACCCAGATCGTCCTGAGCGACCGTCACATTGCACCGGGCAAGTTGCCGATCCACGCTTCCCTGGCCACCGGCGCGGTACACCACCGCCTGACCGAAAAAGGCCTGCGTTGCGACTCCAACATCCTGGTGGAAACCGCCACCGCACGCGACCCGCACCACTTTGCGGTGTTGATCGGCTTCGGCGCCTCGGCGGTCTATCCGTTCCTGGCTTATGAAGTGCTGGGCGACCTGATCCGTACCGGTGAAGTCCTGGGCGACCTCTATGAGGTGTTCAAGAACTACCGCAAAGGCATCACCAAAGGCCTGCTGAAAATCCTGTCGAAGATGGGTATCTCGACCATCGCCTCCTACCGCGGCGCTCAATTGTTCGAAGCCATCGGCCTGTCCGAGGAAGTCTGCGACCTGAGCTTCCGTGGCGTGCCGAGCCGCATCAAGGGCGCACGTTTCGTCGACATCGAAGCCGAGCAGAAAGCCCTCGCCGCCGAAGCCTGGAGCCCGCGCAAGCCGATCCAGCAAGGCGGTCTGCTGAAGTTCGTCCACGGTGGCGAATATCACGCCTACAACCCGGACGTGGTCAACACCCTGCAAGCCGCTGTGCAGCAGGGCGACTACAGCAAGTTCAAGGAATACACGTCGCTGGTGGACAACCGTCCGGTGTCGATGATCCGCGACCTGTTCAACGTCAAGACGCTGGCCACGCCGCTGGACATCAGCGAGATCGAACCGCTGGAATCGGTGCTCAAGCGCTTTGACTCCGCCGGCATTTCGCTTGGCGCACTGTCGCCGGAAGCTCACGAAGCCCTGGCCGAAGCCATGAACCGCCTCGGTGCGCGTTCCAACTCCGGCGAAGGCGGCGAAGACCCGGCGCGCTACGGCACCATCAAGAGCTCGAAAATCAAGCAAGTGGCGACAGGCCGTTTCGGTGTCACCCCGGAATACCTGGTCAACGCTGAAGTGCTGCAGATCAAGGTCGCTCAGGGCGCCAAGCCCGGCGAAGGCGGTCAACTGCCAGGCGGCAAGGTCAACGGTCTGATCGCCAAGCTGCGTTACGCAGTGCCGGGCGTGACCCTGATTTCGCCGCCACCGCACCACGACATCTATTCGATCGAAGACTTGTCGCAGCTGATTTTCGACCTGAAACAAGTCAACCCGAAGGCGCTGGTCTCGGTGAAGCTGGTAGCAGAAGCGGGCGTCGGCACCATCGCCGCCGGTGTGGCCAAGGCCTATGCGGACTTGATCACCATCTCCGGCTACGACGGCGGCACCGGCGCATCGCCGCTGACCTCGATCAAATACGCGGGCGCTCCGTGGGAACTCGGCCTGGCCGAAACCCACCAGACCCTGCGTGGCAACGACCTGCGCGGCAAAGTCCGGGTACAGACCGACGGCGGCCTGAAAACCGGCCTCGACGTGATCAAGGCGGCCATCCTCGGCGCTGAAAGCTTCGGTTTCGGCACCGCGCCAATGATCGCGCTGGGCTGCAAATACCTGCGTATCTGCCACCTGAACAACTGCGCCACCGGCGTCGCGACTCAGAACGAGAAGCTGCGCAAGGATCACTACATCGGCACCGTCGACATGGTGGTGAATTTCTTCACCTACGTCGCCGAAGAAACCCGTGAGTGGCTGGCCAAGCTGGGCGTGCGCTCCCTCGAAGAGCTGATCGGTCGCACCGATCTGCTGGAAGTCCTCGAAGGCCAGACCGCCAAGCAGAACCACCTGGACCTGACCCCGTTGCTGGGCAGCGATCACATCCCGGCAGACAAGCCTCAGTTCTGCCAGGTCGACCGCAACCCGCCGTTCGACAAAGGCCTGCTGGCCGAGAAAATGATCGACATGGCCACCTCGGCCATCAACGACATGAGCGGCGCCGAATTCGCGCTGGATATCTGCAACTGCGACCGTTCGATCGGCGCGCGGATCTCCGGTGAAATCGCGCGCAAGCACGGCAACCAAGGCATGGCGAACGCGCCGATCACCTTCCGCTTCAAAGGGACGGCCGGTCAGAGCTTCGGTGTGTGGAACGCCGGCGGTTTGAACATGTACCTGGAAGGCGACGCCAACGACTACGTCGGCAAAGGCATGACCGGTGGCAAACTGGTCATCGTTCCGCCGAAGGGCAGCGCCTACAAGACTCAGGACAGTGCCATCATCGGCAACACCTGCCTGTACGGCGCCACCGGCGGCAAGTTGTTCGCTGCCGGCACTGCGGGCGAGCGTTTCGCAGTGCGTAACTCCGGTGCTCACACCGTGGTGGAAGGCACTGGCGATCACTGCTGCGAGTACATGACCGGTGGTTTCGTCTGCGTCCTGGGCAAAACCGGTTACAACTTCGGCTCAGGCATGACCGGCGGTTTCGCCTACGTGCTCGATCAGGACAACACCTTCGTTGACCGGGTCAACCACGAACTGGTGGAAATCCAGCGGATCAGCGGCGAAGCGATGGAAGCCTACCGTAGCCACCTGCAACGCGTGCTGAACGAGTACGTCGAGGAAACCGACAGCGAGTGGGGTCGTGAACTCGCGGAAAACCTCGATGACTACCTGCGCCGTTTCTGGTTGGTCAAGCCCAAGGCTGCCAGCTTGAAAACGTTGCTTTCCAGCACCCGTGCCAACCCGCAGTGATATGCGCCTGAAGAGTTTGATGAGGTTTTAACAATGGCTGAACGTCTGAATAACGACTTCCAGTTCATCGACGTCGGGCGCAAAGATCCGAAGAAGAAACTGTTGCGTCAACGCAAGAAAGAGTTCGTGGAGATCTACGAACCCTTCAAACCCCAGCATTCGGCCGATCAGGCCCACCGCTGCCTGGGTTGCGGTAACCCGTATTGCGAATGGAAGTGCCCGGTGCACAACTTCATTCCGAACTGGCTGAAACTGGTGGCCGAGGGCAACATCCTCCAGGCCGCCGAGCTGTCGCACCAGACCAACACCCTGCCGGAAGTCTGCGGCCGGGTGTGCCCGCAGGATCGTCTGTGCGAGGGTGCCTGCACCCTCAACGACGGCTTCGGCGCGGTGACCATCGGTTCGGTCGAGAAGTACATCACCGACACCGCGTTCGCCATGGGCTGGCGCCCGGACATGTCCAAGGTCAAGCCGACCGGCAAACGTGTCGCGATCATCGGCGCAGGCCCGGCCGGTCTCGGTTGTGCCGACGTGCTGGTACGCGGCGGCGTGACCCCGGTGGTGTTCGACAAGAACCCGGAAATCGGCGGTCTGCTGACCTTCGGCATCCCGGAGTTCAAGCTGGAAAAGACCGTGCTGAGCAATCGCCGCGAAGTTTTCACCGGCATGGGCATCGAGTTCCGCCTGAACACCGAAGTGGGCAAGGATGTGTCCGTCGAGCAACTGCTCGAAGAATACGATGCCGTGTTCATGGGCATGGGCACCTACACCTACATGAAGGGCGGCTTTGCCGGTGAAGACCTGCCGGGCGTGCATGACGCGCTGGACTTCCTGATCGCCAACGTCAACCGCAACCTGGGCTTTGAAAAGTCGCCGGAAGATTTCGTCGACATGAAAGGCAAGAAGGTTGTGGTACTGGGCGGCGGCGACACGGCGATGGACTGCAACCGTACGTCGATCCGCCAGGGCGCCAAGTCGGTGACCTGTGCGTATCGTCGTGACGAAGCGAACATGCCTGGCTCGCGCAAAGAGGTGAAGAACGCCAAGGAAGAAGGCGTGAAATTCCTCTACAACCGCCAGCCGATCGCCATCGTGGGTGAAGACAAGGTTGAAGGCGTGAAGGTGGTCGAGACCCGTCTCGGCGAGCCGGACGCTCGTGGCCGTCGCAGCCCCGAGCCGATCCCGGGCTCCGAAGAGATCATCCCGGCCGACGCCGTGGTCATCGCTTTCGGTTTCCGTCCTAGCCCGGCTCCGTGGTTCGAGCAGTTCAGCATCCAGACCGACAGCCAGGGCCGCGTAGTTGCGCCTGAACAAGGTCAGTTCAAGCACCAGACCAGCAACCCGAAAATCTTCGCCGGTGGCGATATGGTTCGCGGTTCCGACCTGGTGGTGACGGCGATCTTCGAAGGCCGCAATGCGGCGGAAGGGATCCTGGACTACCTGGGCGTCTGATCGCACTCCAACATTGGAATGCAACCCCTGTAGGAGCTGGCTTGCCAGCGATAGCATCACTTCGGTCTGACTGACAGACCGAGGTGTCCGCATCGCCGGCAAGCCAGCTCCTACAGTGCTTTGTGGTGTTGCGAAGATGTGGTTCCCCCGCGACAAATTGACCCGATAGACAAAAGGCTGACCTGCATCCGTGCCTTTTGCGTCGAGCTCTGAGAAAATGCCCGCACTTTTTTTCCGGATGCCGACATGACTGCCCTGAAGAACGACCGTTTCCTTCGCGCCCTGCTCAAGCAACCTGTAGACGTCACCCCTGTGTGGATGATGCGTCAGGCCGGTCGCTACTTGCCTGAATACCGCGCCAGCCGTGCCAAGGCCGGCGACTTCATGAGCCTGTGCATGAACCCGGCGTTCGCTTGCGAAGTCACCATGCAACCGCTCGACCGCTATCCGCAACTGGACGCGGCAATCCTGTTCTCCGACATCCTCACCATCCCGGACGCCATGGGCCAGGGCCTGTACTTCGAAACCGGTGAAGGTCCGCGCTTCAAAAAAGTCGTCAGCACGATGGCCGATATCGAAGCCCTGCCGATTCCTGATCCGCACAAAGACCTCGGTTACGTGATGGACGCGGTCAGCACCATCCGCCGCGAACTGAACGGTCGTGTACCGCTGATCGGTTTCTCCGGCAGCCCATGGACCCTGGCCACCTATATGGTCGAAGGCGGCTCGTCGAAAGACTTCCGCAAGACCAAAGCCATGCTCTACGACAACCCGCAAGCCATGCACCTGCTGCTGGACAAGCTGGCGCAGTCGGTGACCTCGTACCTCAACGGCCAGATCATGGCCGGCGCGCAAGCGGTGCAGATTTTCGACACGTGGGGCGGCAACCTGTCGGCGGCGGCGTACCAGGAATTCTCCCTGGCCTACATGCGCAAAATCGTCAGCGGCCTGATCCGCGAACACGAAGGCCGCAAGGTTCCGGTCATCCTGTTCACCAAGAACGGCGGCCTGTGGCTGGAAAGCATCGCTGATGCCGGTGCTGATGCGCTGGGCCTGGACTGGACGTGCGATATCGGCAATGCCCGGGCTCGCGTTGGCGACAAAGTTGCCTTGCAAGGCAACATGGACCCGACCGTGCTCTACGCCAAACCGGAAGCCATTCGTACCGAAGTCGGACGGATCCTCGCCAGCTATGGCAAGGGTAGCGGCCACGTGTTCAACCTGGGTCATGGCATTACGCCGGAAGTCGATCCGGAACATGCGGGTGCGTTCCTGCGCGCGGTGCATGAGCTGTCGGCGCAGTATCACGAGTAGTTCTCTCAGGTTCCATCAAGCCTGTCCGGCCAACGCCGGGCAGGCTTTTTTTTTGTCTGAAATACCGTGTGCCCGCCTAATCCGTTTCATCCTGTAAGAATGTTTTCCCTCTTTGTCAGACAAGTGAAGAGAGAGAGTAATCCCCATCTAAACGGCGACTTGTCCTACATAGAATTCGTGCCCATCTCCGTAAGGTTTCAGACCTTCGTCCGGTGCCGCCCACCGAACGAGATTACGAACAGCGGCGTCCTTGTGGCGCCTTAATTTTCGATAAGTAGTCTGGAACACACTCATGAAAAAGACCTTCTACAAGGGAGGTGCGCTAAGCGCATGCTCCTCTTCAATGATCCTGTTATCGGCAATGCTGGCGTCTCAAACTGTTTCGGCCCATGGCTATATGGAAGTGCCGCCTTCGCGCGCGCTGCTGTGCCAGAAAGGGGGGAACACCAACTGTGGTGCCGCGCAATACGAGCCTCAAAGTGTTGGCGAAACGTTCAAAGGTTTTCCGGCTGGTACAGGCGGTGCGCCTTTGCAAGGGCCGATCGATGGCAAGATTCCGAGTGGCGGTCATCCATCGTTCTCCGCTATGGATGCTCAGTCCGCTACCCGTTGGCAATTAACGGAGATCAAAGACCGCAACATCGATTTCCAATGGCGCTACACCCAGGCTCACCCGGCCACCAAGCATGAGTACTTCATCACTCGCAACGGCTGGAACGTTAACGAATCCCTCAAGCGCGCCTCGTTCGAAAGCACCCCGTTCTGCGTCGTCGAGGGAAATCATCAGCTGCCGGTGTCCGGCGCCAAACACAACTGCAACATTCCTGACGACAAATCCGGTCAGCACGTCATCCTCGGGATCTGGACCGTCGGTGATACCGACGCGGCGTTTTACAATGCTGTCGATGTGAACATCCTCGGCGAACCGTCGTTGCCCGGTGGCTGGTCTTCCGTTGGCGGCATCACGCCATCGGCCCAATTGATGATCGGCGACAAGGTCAAGGCCCGTGCATTCTCTGCCAACGGTGTCAGCCCGAATTTCGACGTCGAGATCTCCATCGACACTGCCGAGGAAGGCTCGCCGAACAAATGGGCGTTCAAACTCGCAGAAAAAATCAACAGCACCCAATCGCTTATCCGTGCCGGTATTCGTGATGAGAGCGGCAACATCGAACCGGTCCGGGGTAACAACACCCTCTACGCCCAGAAAGAAAGCGGCGTAACCCGATTCGAAGTTCAGCTGGACATGAAGGAAGACACCGCCGCGCGCATGTCGGTGGCCTCCCAGCAAGCCGAATACGTTCTGGACAAAGGCCTGGCCAACGTCCAGTTCAGCATGATCTCGAACCGTGCGATGAACGTCGAAGCGACCCTGTTCGACGAGAACAACAAGCCGGTCGGCTCTGTCGCGAAGCAAGTAGACAGCGGTCCGACCTGGCTGACCATGGATGTTCGCAGCAATCCCGGCAAACACACCCTGACGCTGGTCGGCACCACGCTGGATGGCCGCACCACTCGCCAGGACACCCAACCCACCCACATGACCGGTGAAGGCGCGGGCATCGAGCACGACTTCGTGTTCCCCGAAGGCATCAGCGAGTACACCGCCGGCACCAAAGTGCTGCAACCGAAGACCAATGAAATCTTCGAGTGCAAGCCATTCCCCGCGTCCGGTTACTGCAAGCAATACACCCCGACGGCCAACGGCTTTGAGCCTGGTGTAGGGGCGCACTGGCACATGGCGTGGGACAAAATCTAAGTCTCTCGTAACACTTCAGGCGATCCGGAACAGGATTGCCTGAAGGCTTATCTTCCTGTTGAAAAGTCGAGTCGAAAATGACGGTTTCGGGTTACTCCACCCAACGCGTATGGCTGCACTGGGTGTCGGCGGCGGTGATCATCTGGACGCTGGCGTCGGGGTTCTACGTGGCCTTTGTGGACGTGCCAGCCCGCGTCGGTGAGCGGGTTGCCTTTATCAATGTGTCGCTGACGACGGTGTTCATCCCGTTTTTTGTCTGGCGGCTGTTTATTTTTGTCGTTCACGCCCGGCAGACGAGCGTGAACACCTTGTCGCCCATGGAAAAACTCGCGCTGTATGCCCACACACTGATCTACCTGACGGTGAGTGTCGTGTTGGTGACCGGTGTGTTGATGATGGACCGCCCGATTGATGTATTCGGGTGGTTCGATATTGCGCAGCCGCTGAGTGATCCAGCGCTTATCGCGCTGTTTGTCACCATTCACGTTTGGTCGTGCCTGGTGCTTTCACTGCTGATCGCGATGCATGTCGGTGCGGTGATTTTCCATGAACTGTGCGGTCACCGCGTACTGCGGCGAATGTCCTTGTGCAGCAAGTTTGGCAGTGGCCGCGCCGAGTGAACGGGCGACTCTGTTCCCTCTGCCTGCTGCTGGTGACCGTCGCGTACGGATCCTTTCTGGTGTGGCAAGAGTGGGGATTTCGTCAAAGCCGTGTCGCACCGATGCCTGTCGTTTCAACGATAGCGACGCCACCGCCCCGAGCACCTCTGGATACCACCGCGGTGGCGACGGTACTCGGTCTGACGGCGGGAGCCACGTTGTTGGCCAGCGCCGAGCCGCTGACCCTGCAGGCCAGTTTTGTCCTGGCCAGAGGGTTGTCCAGAGCGCTGCTGGCAGACGCTCAAGGCTCGCGGATTTATCAGGTGGGCGATCCGTTGCCGGGCGGCAGCGTCCTGCGCCGCGTCGAGGCGAATCAGGCGGTGTTGTGGAACAAGGGGCGAGAAGAAGTGCTGACGCTGCAGACGTCTGCCACGCAGCTCTTGCGTCGATTCGACCCGCAAACCGAGGCTCCGGCCCCCGCGACTCCTGCGCATTTTCTACGCCCGCTCTCCGGGCCGTCAGAGTGATCAGCCCATGAATTGTTTCATCAGCGCGCAGGCGTTGCGCACCCTGCTTTTTCTCGCTGCGTTGACGCTGTCACTCTTTCACGGCGGGGTACGGGCCGAGGAAGAAAAATGGCAACTGGCGATGAACAATGCCGAGCTGCGCGACATCGTCGAGGAAATCTCCACCATTCTCGGGACCACGGTGGTGCTTGATCCCAGAGTCTCCGGGCGCATCACCGTCATGTCCCGTCAGGCCCTCGACCGCGAAGGTGTTCGCCGATTGTTTTATTCGGTGCTGGATGCCCACAACTTCACGGTCATCGACGAGGGTGACCGGATCCTGATTACGCCGGTCACCGAAGCGAAAACCCGCGCCGGCCAAGGCATTGCAAAAAACGCCACGGCTTCGCAATTCATCACCCGGGTCGTCGAACTGAACACCAGCAGCGCTTCCGACATCGCCGGCCTGGTTCGGCCGCTGGTGTCGGCCAACGGCTATGTCGGTCCTTCGGTGTCAGCCAATGCGCTGGTGGTCACCGATACTGCGGCCAATGTGAACCGTATCGCGCAGGTGGTCCGGCAACTGGATTCCGGGCAGAACAACCAGCATGCCGTGGTGCAAATGCAGCACGCACAGGCTGCTGATGTAGCGACTGTCATGGAGTCCTCGCTGGGCAAACGCAGCGCTGATACGGCGATCCAGGTGCTGGCCGACGCCAGAACCAATCGGCTGATTCTCATTGGTCCACCGTCGGTTCGCCAGCGCCTGATCGACCTCGCACGCCGTCTCGATACCCCCGCGACCGCCACCCTCGACAATGCGCGGGTGATTCGCCTGCGTCACAGCGATGCCAGGCAATTGGCCGAAGTCCTCGAAACGATGGGCCAGGGCCGAAAGCCGGCAACGGCCGTCGGTGGCGCCCGGGATAACTCACCCGGCACGACGTTCATGATCAAGGCCGACGAAAGCCAGAATGCGCTGGTGCTGATCGCCGAACCGGCGCAAATCCGCACCATCGAGGACATCGTGCGTCAGTTGGACCAGCCTCGGGCGCAGGTGCTGATCCATGCCGCCATCGTCGAGATTTCCGGGGACATCGCCGAGGCCGTGGGTGTTCAGTGGAGCGTCAGCGGCAGCGATGCAAAAGGCTTCATCAACTTCCCCGGCACCGACATTCCGATCATCGGCGGGCTGAACTTTGACGAGAAAAAATCCGCGCCGGAAGGCGCCATCCTGCAACTGGGCAATGACCGCTTCGGCGCGTTGGTTTCGGCGCTGGCCAGCAACACCCGCAGCAACCTGTTGTCCACGCCGAGCCTGCTGACCCTGGACAATCAGGAGGCAGAAATCATCGTCGGCCAAAACGTCCCGTTCAAGACCGGCTCCTACGCCACCAACAGCAACGGCGCGGAAAATCCGTTTACCACCGTCGAGCGCAAGGATGTGGGTATCAGCCTGAAGATCAAGCCGTACATCAACGAAGGCTCGACGTTGCGCCTGGAGGTCGCGCAGGAAGTGTCGGACATCGCGCCTTCGGTATCGGGCATCGATTCTTCGGACCTGATCACCAACAAGCGTGCGCTCAAGAGCACGATCCTGGCGGACGATGGCGAAATCATCGTCATCGGCGGGCTGATCAGGGACAGCGTCCGCACCCAACAGAGCGGGGTGCCGTTGCTGCGCGACATTCCCTACCTCGGTGCGCTGTTTCGCTGGACCCGCGACACCCAGACCAAAAGCAACCTGATGGTGTTTTTGCGGCCGACCATCGTGCGCAGCAAGGAAGACCTGTCAGACGTCAGCCAGCAGCGTTACAACGCGCTGCGTGAATTGAGCAAGCCCGGCGCGCGAGGGAACAACTCCTTGCTGCTGCCGGCCGAGGCGCGTCAATTGTTCGACCCCGCGCCCGACGCCCCCGTGTTCGATTTGCGCAAGCAGGCGGCGGAATCGCCATGAGCGAGTCGCGTGAATCCCTCCAGCCATTGCCCTTCGGTTTCGCCCGGCGTTTCGGCGTACTGCTGGAGCACGACGGGCCGGGCTCAAGCCTTGTACTGCGCGCCAATACGCCGCTCACGGCCCTGTCGGAAGCCCGTCGGGCAAGCGCTCGGAATCTGTCGATGCGGGTGCTTGAGCCTGATGTATTCGCCGCACGTCTGGCCGTCGCTTATCGCGAAGGTCAGAGCGCAGCCGAGCAAGTTGCCCAAGGGCTGGACGAAGAGCTGGACCTGCTCAGCCTGGTCGATCAAGTCCCGCAAACCGCCGACCTGCTGGAGCAGCAGGGCGACGCGCCGATCATCCGGTTGATCAACGCACTGCTCAGCGAAGCGGTGCGCGAGCACGCGTCGGACGTGCACCTGGAAACCTTCGAGCAGTACTTGTCGGTACGCATGCGCGTCGACGGGCAATTGCGCGAAATGCTCAGGCCCCGACGCGAACTGGCCACCTTGCTGGTGTCGCGGATCAAGGTCATGGCACGCCTGGACATTGCTGAAAAACGGGTCCCGCAGGATGGTCGAATGGCCCTGCGACTGGCCGGGCACGAAGTCGATGTGCGGGTCTCCACGCTGCCTTCGGCCCACGGCGAACGGGTGGTGCTGCGCCTGCTCGACAAGCAGGCCGGGCGCCTGGAATTGCCGCGACTCGGTATGCCTGCCGATACCCTCGCCGCGTTGCGCCAGTTGCTCGCAAAACCTCACGGCATTCTGCTGGTGACCGGGCCCACCGGTTCCGGCAAGACCACCAGTCTGTACGCCGCGCTGAGCAGCCTGAACGATCAGACACGCAACATCCTCACGGTCGAAGACCCCATCGAATATCACCTGCCGGGTGTGGGGCAGATGCCGGTCAATCCGAAAGTGGACATGACGTTTGCCCGCGGCTTGCGGGCGATTTTGCGTCAGGATCCGGACGTGGTGATGGTCGGCGAAATCCGTGATCGCGAGACGGCGGAAATCGCCGTCCAGGCATCGCTGACCGGGCACCTGGTGCTCTCGACGTTGCACACCAACAGTGCCGTCGGTGCAGTGACGCGGCTGGTGGACATGGGCGTCGATGCCTACCTGCTGGCATCGTCGCTGGTGGGCATTCTGGCCCAGCGTTTACTGCGCACGTTGTGTCCCCATTGCAAGACGGCGTACAGCGCCGATGAGGCCACGTGCGAGCGCCTCGGGCTCGATTCGGCAGCGCCACCGCAACTGTTCAGGGCCGTGGGATGTGACCAGTGTCAGCACGGTTATCGCGGGCGGATCGGGATCTACGAGCTGATCAGCGTGACGCCCGCCGTCTCGGTTCTGATTCATCAAGGTGCGAGTGAGCAGGCGTTGATAGAAGAGACGCGCAAGGTCTCCCGCAGCCTGTTTCAGGACGGTCGCCAGCGGGTGCTGGAGGGCGTGACTAGCCTCGACGAATTACTGCGCGTGACGCAGGAGGATTAGCGAGTGCCGACGTTCGATTACCGCGCTGACGACGCCCAGGGTCGACGCTGCAAAGGCCGACTGGAGGCCGACGGCCCGCGACATGCCCGGCAACTGATGCGTGAACGCGGCTTGTGGCCGCGTGAGTTGAGCGAGGTCAGGGCAGGTGGCGACACGGGGACGCAGCCTCGCAGCGGACGTCTGAGCGCGGCGGATCTGGCACTGTTGACCTTGCAGCTGTCCACCCTCGTTCAGGCAGGGCTACCTCTGGAGGAAGCCCTTGAAGCGGTGACGAAGCAGAGTGCGAAGCGCAAGGTTGCCGGTTTGTTGTCGGCGGTCAGGAGTCGGGTGATGGAAGGTCATGCCCTGTCGACGGCGCTGGCTCAATTTCCCAAGGCGTTCCCCGAATTGTTCCGCGCCACTGTCGCGGCTGGCGAACGTTCCGGTCACTTGGGGCATGTGCTGGAACAACTGGCCGCTTACACCCAGGCCCGCCAGGCGTCGCGGCAGAAAATCCAGATGGCCCTGGTGTACCCGTTGATCCTGATGTTGGCCAGCGTCGCGATTGTTGGTTTTCTGCTTGGCTACGTGGTGCCCGACGTGGTGAAGATCTTCGTCGACAGTGGCCAGCCGTTGCCCTGGCTGACACAGGCACTGATCGCCCTCAGCAATGGGCTGCGCAATCACTTTCTGTTGTTGATGGGCGTGCTGGCGACGTTGCTCGGCCTCTGGCGCTGGAGCCTGCGCCAGCCGGTCTGGCGCCTGCGCTGGCATCGTCTCGCGTTGAAACTGCCGGTCATGGGCGAGGTGTTGCGGGCGATGGAAGCCGCACGGTTCGCCAGCACGCTGGCAATCCTCGGCAAAAGTGCAGTGCCATTGGTGGACGCGCTAGAGATCGCGGCGGCCGTCATCGGCAACCTGACCATCCGCAGCCGCATGGCCGATGTCGCGCGCTCGGTCCGTGAAGGTGGAACGCTGACCCGCGGCCTGGAACTGAGCGGCGACATCCCGCCGATGATGCTGCACATGATCGCCAGCGGTGAACGCGCCGGTGAGCTCGATCGCATGCTGGTGCGGGCTGCCGAGCAGCAGGAAAGCAGTCTGGCGGCGCGTATCGCACTGGTCGTGAGCCTTTTTGAACCGGCCATGCTGGTGCTGATGGGCGGCGTGGTGCTGCTGATCGTCATGGCCATCCTCCTACCGATTCTCAGCCTCAACCAATTGGTGAATTGACCCATGAATGCAGCACAGAGAAACAGTCCTCGCGCTCAACGCGGTTTTACCCTGATCGAAATCATGGTGGTGGTCGTCATCATCGGCGTGCTGGGGGCCATTGTGGTGCCGCAGTTCATGAGCCGTCCCGACCAGGCCAAAGTCACCGCCAGCAAAATTGATCTCCAGGCCATCGCCACGGCCCTCGAAATGTATCGCCTCGACAACTTCAACTACCCCTCGACGCAACAGGGGCTGGAAGCCTTGAACAAACCACCTTCCGGCCTGCCGGCGGCGAGGAACTGGAACCCTCAGGGTTATCTGAAAAGCCTGCCGGTCGATCCGTGGAACACGCCCTATCAGTACCTCAATCCCGGTGTGCATTCGGTGGACGGCAGCTATGACTTGTACTCCCTCGGTTCCGATGGCGTGAAGGGTGGCGAAGGGCATGCGGCCGATATCGGCAACTGGGGCGACTGAATCATGCGCCAGCGTTGTCGGGGATTCACCTTGCTCGAACTGATGATCGTGATCGTTTTGATCGGCGTGCTGTTGGGCATGGTGAGCTTCGCCACCGGGTCGAATCCGGCGCGTCAGGCCCGGCAGGAAGCGCACGGGATCGTGGGCGTGATTCAACAGTTGCGCGAACGCGCAGTGCTCGATGGCCAGGAGTTCGGCCTGCGGCTGAGTGTCGAGGGTTATCGGGTGATGAGGCTCGATGTTCAGGGCTGGGAACCGATGGCGGCTTTTTATCGATGGCCCGAAAACGTGCGGCTACAGCTTGAGCAGGACGGTCATCCGGTAACCCTTGGCGCCGACGATGGACCTCCTCAGTTGCTGATGTTCAGCAACGATGAAACCAGCGTCTTTACGCTGTCGTTTGGCAGCGACAAAAAGACGTGGCTCAGCCTGTCCAGCGATGGCCTTGGCCAGGTGGTGATCGATGGCTAGCCGGCCGTTTGCTTCACGCATGCGTGGCTTCACCTTGCTGGAAATCATGGTGGCCCTGGCGATCTTTTCGACGCTGGCGGCCGCCGTGTTGTCGGCGAGCCAATACGTGGTCAGGCAAACCGGCGCGGTCGAGGAACGGCTCTTCGCCGCGTGGCTGGCAGACAACCATCTGAATGAACTGCGCCTGCAAACCGGATGGCCCCTCGACCAGCAACAACGGATCGTGTCGATGGATCGCCGCGACTGGTTGCTGCGCCAGCGCATCAGCGTTTCGCCTGATCCGCGCCTGCTCAAGGTCGATGTTGACGTCAGCCTTTCCGGGCGTGAGCAAACCGTACACCGCGCCAGTGGCTGGATACCTCATCGTGATGAATAAGCAGAGCGGTTTCACCTTGCTGGAACTGGTCATCGCCATGGCGATCTTCGCGTTGCTGGGCCTGGCCAGTTGGGGGCTGTTCGATGGCGTGGTGCGCGTGCAACGAGGGACGACGGCGCATGAGCGTGAGTTCCGAAGCCTGCAACGGGCGGTGGCGGTGATCGAACGGGATGTGCTGCACGCCACCGATCAACCTGTCGTGCTCCAGCAATCGGTGTTGCAGTTGCAGCGCAGCCATTGGCGCAACCCTTTGGACCAGCCGCGCAGCGAGCGCCAGTTGCTGACCTATCGACTCGATAACGGCACGCTGTGGCGTGAAAGTCAGGGGGAGGGGGTGCCGATCGTGCAGCGGCAAAAACTGCTGGGCGATGTTCGAGACTTGAGTTGGCGGGTGTTTGACGCACAGTCCGGTTGGAGCAGCGATTGGCCATCCGGGCGGGGCGTGAAGCGGCCGATGGCGGTGGAAGTGCAATTCTCTACGGGCCGTTTCGAGGCGATTCGTCGGGTATTGCTGTTGCCCGGCGCGTTGCCATGAGGAGGCATCAACGCGGCATCGCGTTGATCAGCGTGTTGCTGGTCATGAGTCTGGCGTTGTTGATCACCAGCGGCTTGCTGCGCAGCCATCGCCTGTCGCTGCACAGCAGCGGCCAGGCCCTGCAGCACATTCAAATGCGCCAACTCGCCGTTGCGGGGGAAAGCTGGGCGCTTTTGCGCTTGCGGGACGCGGCGCAGGGCTCGCAAAAAACCGTCGACCTGACCCAGGACTGGGCGCGGATGACTCCCGACTTCGACGTCGAAGACGCGCAGATCCGAGTTGATATCGAAGACCTCGCCGGGCGCTTCAATCTCAACTCATTGTTGACTCAGGGGCAGATCGACCAAGTCACCCTCAACCGCTGGGCGCGCTTGCTCGACGTGCTGAATCTTCCACCGTTGCAACTTGCTCAGGTGGGAGCGTTCCGAGAACTGAGCCAACTGCGCCTGCTGCCGGGGGTTGATGCTCATGTGCTGCGTCAACTTGAGCCTTGGGTGGCGATGTTGCCCGGCCACGCAACGCTGAACGTCAACACGGTCCCGGCGTTGGTGCTGAGGACGCTCGATGACGTGGACGCGACCACGGCTGCGGCGCTGGTTCGTCAGGCTTCGACGACGGGATGGGCCAGCGTACAGGCCTTTACGCAAGACCCGCTGCTCTCCGGTGCAGGCCTGAGCAGTCATGGACTTGGCACCGGCAGCCGCTGGTTCCGCATCACGGTGCAGGTCACTCAGGGACAGCGCCGATTGCGGCTGGCCACGGAGGTCGAACGCGACGCCGACACGCACCAATTCAACGTTCTGCAACGACGCCTTCTTCCTTCGACTGCCCACGAGATGCCGCGATGAATACCTGGCTTTACCTGACAGCCGAGGGCCTGGGCGAACCGTCGGCAGACTGGCCTTGCTGCGTCTGGTCCTCGACTCGGCAACGCCAACTCATGCCCTTGAATCAAGCGGCGCAGCTGCTGAACGGGCAGGCGGTGGACCTGCTGTTGCCCATGGAATTGTGCAGCTGGGTGCGCAGCGCTCCATGGCCTTCCAAACGCCAACCCGGCACGCAAGCCGTCGCGTTTGCCGTGGAAGATCAATTGAGCGAAGCGCTGGAAACGTTGCACCTGAGCATCGGCGCTCGCGATCAGGAAGGGCGTTATCCGGTCATGGTGATCGACCGTCAGCGGTTTGCCGCGATGCTCGCGTTACTGGCCGAAGAGGGCGTTGAGGTGCGTTCGGTGTTCGTCGATGCCGATGTCTTGCCCCTGGATCAGGCACTCGGTGTTTGGTGGTTCGGTCGATGGCTGGTCGGCGGAGGGCTGCCGGCCCGCCTGGCGTTAACGGACGACGGGGTGAAGTTACTGGGACCGGCCTTGCCTGCGGGGATTCAATGGGTCGACGAGCGTCAGGGTGCAACGGATGTCGATCAATACCTGGCCCACCGACCAGCGCAGGCCATCAATCTGCTGCAAGGCGAATTCGCCCTGCGCAACAAACGTCTGCCCTGGCGCCTCGGCGGTTTGACGATCCTGACGTTGCTGTTGCTGACCTGGGGCGCCAGCGCTGCGCGAATCCATTTTCTGGAGAGTGAAACACGCAGGCTCTACAGCCAGAACGAGCAACGGTTCAAGGCGCTTGACCCCGAGCAGAGCCGCATCGTCGATCTGGCAACGCAGCTCAACGCACTACAACAGCAGACCGCCGAGCCGCAGCGTACGCGCGTCGCCGAGCTGGTGACGCTGGTCGAGCAGGTGATCGGCGCAAGCAATGTCGAGGTCCGGCGTATTGAGTTTCGTGCCGGCGATGGCTGGAAAATCCAGCTGAGCGCCAACAGCTTTGCCGAGCTGGAACAACTGCGCGAGCGCGGGCGACAACAAGGCGTGCCACTGCGGCTCGACAGTGCGAGCAAAGAGCGCGACCGCGTGCAGGCGACCCTTACAGTGGAGGACCGCGCATGAAAGCGGCCTGGCAACGGCTGTCCCTTCGCGAGCAACGACTGTTGCTGGCCATGGGCGCATTTTTATTGGCTGTCGTGGCGTTCAGCCTGATCTGGCAACCGACACGTCAACGCCTGGAAACCATGGAACGCCAGCACCAACAGCAACTGGCCGTGTCTGCGCAACTGCAACGGGCACAACCGCGAAGCACCCCGCCCGTCGTCAGCCATCAGTCGTTGTCGCTGCGTGTCAGCGAAAGCGCCACAGCGGCGGGGCTTGAGATCCATCAGATGGACACCGACAACGACGTGTTGCGCCTGACCCTCAGCGGCGATGCGCAGGCGTTGTTGCAATGGCTGGACCGCACCGAACGTGACGGCGTCGCCTTGCAATCGCTGACCCTGGAAAAGCGTGACGCGGTGCTTGAGGCGCGGGTGGTGCTCAGGTAGTCGAGCCATTCCCCGGCAGCAGCGGCAGGCGGGCCAGTTTCAACGCAACCAGCAACGCCACCACCAGCAGCGCACCGATGAACACACCAATCCCGTTCCACCCGCCGAGGTGCCAGAACACACCGCCTGCCGTACCGGCAATGCTCGACCCGGCGTAGTAACTGAACAAGTACAACGACGATGCCTGACCCTTGGCCTTTGTGGCGCGACGGCCGATCCAGCTGCTGGCCACCGAGTGCGCGCCGAAGAAACCGAAGGTGAAAATCAGCATGCCGATGATCACCACGGGCAGCGGCGTGAGCATGGTCAGGGCGAGACCGGCGAGCATCAGCACGATGGTCGACCAGAGCATTTTGCGGCGTCCGAGTTTGTCGGCCAGCGAACCGATTTTCGCCGAGCTGTAGATGCCCGACAGGTACACCACCGACAGCAGCCCGACAAAGGCCTGGTCCATGTGGTACGGCTCGGCCAGCAGGCGATAGCCGATGTAGTTGAAGAGCGTGACGAACGCGCCCATCAGCACAAACGCTTCTAGGAACAACAGCGGCAAACCGGCGTCGCGAAAGTGCATGGTGAAACCGTCGAGCAGGCTGCGCGGGTGCAGCGAACGGGCGCGGAAGTTGCGCGATTCGGGAAGAATTTTCCAGAACACCGCCGCCGCGATCAGCGCCAGGCCGCCGATCACCAGCATCGCCGTGTGCCAGCTGACGAAGTCGATCAACACCCCGGTAATCAAGCGCCCGCACATCCCGCCAATCGCGTTGCCACCGATGTACAGGCCCATCGCCAGGCCGATGTGTTGCGGGTGGATCTCTTCGCTCAGGTAGGTCATCGCGACCGCCGCCAGGCCGCTCAACGACAACCCGATCAACGCACGCATCACCAGCACGCCGTGCCAGCTCGGCATCATGGAACTGGCGATGGTGCACAGCGCCGCGGCAAACAGCGCCGCCACCATCACCGGTTTGCGCCCGACCCGGTCGGAGATCGGCCCGGTGATCAGCAGGCCGATAGCGAGCATGGCCGTGGCCACCGACAGAATCAGGCTGCTCTGCGCCGCGTTGATCGAATATTCGTGGGACAGCAGCGGCATCATCGGTTGCACGCAATACAGCAGCGCGAAGGTCGCAAAGCCGCCGGAGAACAGCGCCAGTACCGTGCGCATGAACATCGGCGTGCCCTTTTCGATGTAGATCTCCTTCAGTTCAGAGACGGCATCGTCCAGCGCGGCGGGCGGAACTTCATGGGCGAGTGGGGCGACAGCAGTTTTCACTTCAGACCTCGGGGGAGCGCAGCCGGTCAGGCAATGAAAAAAGCATATAGCTGCCTAATGATTCAATCCAATATATTGTTCGACCTGTTTGAGAGGTTTTACGACCTAATGGAGTTTTCATGGAATTGCGTCACCTGCGCTACTTCATTGCTGTCGCCGAAGAACTGCACTTCGGCCGCGCCGCTCAGGTGCTGGGCATCTCGCAACCGCCGCTGAGCCAGCAGATTCAGGCGCTGGAACAGGAAGTCGGTGCGCGATTGTTCGAGCGTACCAATCGTCGGGTCGAGCTCAGTGAGGCCGGGCGATTGTTTCTGGAAGAAGCTCGATTGGTGCTGGCGCAGGTCGACAAGGCGGCGGATGTGGCGCGGCGGGCGCAGCTCGGTGAGTTGGGCGAACTCAAAATCGGTTTCACCTCGTCGGCACCGTTCAACTCGACCATTCCCCAGGCGATTTTTTCATTCCGCCAGCGGTTCCCGGCGGTGCACCTGAACCTGCGGGAAATGAGCAGCACCCAGGTGGCCGAAGCGCTGGTGGACGAGTCGATCGAAGTCGGAATCATGCGGCCGTTGGGTTTGCCGGATTCGCTCAGCGTGGTGGAGTTGATGCGCGAGCCGCTGGTGGCCGTGCTCAGTTCCAAGCATCCGCTGGTGCAGGACAGTGAAGAGGGAATATTCCTGTCAGCTCTGGCCCTGGAACCGTTCGTATTTTTCCCACGCAGTTACGGCAGTGGTCTGTACGCACAATTGCTCAGCCTGGCGCGGGATGCCGGTTTCAGCCCGCACTTCGCGCAAGAGGCGGGTGAGGCGATGACCATTATCGGGTTGGTGGCGGCGGGGCTCGGCGTGTCGGTGCTGCCGGCGTCTTATCAGCGGATGCGGATTGATGGCGTTGTGTACCGACCTCTGCTCGACCCTGCAGCGGTTTCGGCGGTGTGGCTGGTGCAGCGCAAGGATCAGAAATCCCCCATGGCCAAGGCGTTTGTGGACCTGCTGACGCGCAAGGTCGAACCCCTCAAGTCATGAACGACACAAACCTGTAGGAGCCGGCTTGCTGGCGATCGCGGATTGTCAGTTGGCATTGATGTTGACTGATCCACCGCTATCGCCAGCAAGCCGGCTCCTACAGGTTTTGCATTTTTTCAGTTGCAGTTGTGGGACGTTTCCTAAGACATCTCTAACGAGCTGAATGACCCCACAACATCGTCACACCCGCAAACCTGTAGGAGCCGGCTTGCCGGCGATAGCGGACTATCAGGCGACATCGATGTTGAATGATCCACCGCTATCGCCAGCAAGCCGGCTCCTACAGGTTTTGCATTTTTTCAGTAGTAGTTGTGGGACGTTTCCTAAGACATCTCTAACGAGCTGAATGACCCCACAACGTCGTCAACCCGTAAACCTGTAGGAGCCGGCAAGCCGGCTCCTACAAGGGATTGCGTTACGACCAGCGCTTGAAGATCAACGAGGTGTTGACGCCGCCAAACGCGAAGTTGTTGTTCATCACATACTGATTGCTCATCTGCCGAAACTCGCCGCGCAGGTAATCGAGCTTGCCGCAGTGCGGATCGACCTCATCGAGGTTGAAGGTGTGCGCGTACAAATCGCGGTTCATCATTTCGATGCTGAACCACGACTCCAATGCACCGCAGGCGCCGAGGGTGTGGCCGAGGAAGCTCTTCTGTGAACTGATCGGCATGTGTTCGCCGAACAGGCTGCTGGTCGCCAGTGTTTCGGCGATGTCGCCCTGTTCGGTCGCGGTGCCGTGACCGTTGACGTAGCCGATGTCCGATGGCTGCAAACCGGCGTCTTCCAGGGCCAGTTCCATCGCGCGGCGCATGGTGGCCTGCTCTGGACGGGTGGTGTGCTGGCCGTCGGCGTTGCTGCCGAAGCCGACGAGTTCGGCGTGAATGTGTGCGCCGCGTGCCAGCGCGTGTTCGAGCTCTTCCAGCACCAGCATGCCGCCGCCTTCACCGATCACCAGGCCATCGCGAGCGCTGTCGTAAGGGCGTGGTGACGTCTGCGGCGCGTCGTTTTTCAGGCTGGTGGCGTAGAGCGCGTCGAAGACCATGGCTTCGGTGGGGCACAGCTCTTCGGCGCCGCCGGCGAGCATCAATGGCAAGCGGCCGAACTTGATCGATTCGTAGGCATAACCGATGCCCTGACTGCCGCTGGTGCAAGCACTGGAAGTCGGGATCAATCGGCCGGTGAGGCCGAAGAAGATGCTGATGTTCGCCGCCGTGGTGTGCGGCATCATGCGCACGTAGGAGTTGGCGTTCAGGCCTTCGGCCACCGAGTTGAGCAGCATGTTGCCGAATGCCTTGATTTCGTCGGTGCTGCCGGTGGATGAGCCGCACGCGACGCCCATGCGCCCGTCCTTGATCGAAGGGTCACCGAGCAAACCGGCATCGGCCAACGCCTGTTCCGCCGCGCCGACGGCCAGGCGCGAGACGCGGCCCATGCTGCGCAGTTGTTTGCGGGTCCAGTGGCTCGGCACTTTGAAATCATCAATGGGACCAGCCAGGCGCGTGTTGAGCTCGGTGAAACGGTCCCACTCGTCCATGCGGCGGATGCCGCTGCGGTTGGCTGCGAAGTTGCCGGCGATGGTTTCCCAGTCGCTGCCCAGTGAGGTGATGCCGGCCATGCCGGTGACGACGACGCGCTTCATCAGCACAGGCCTCCGTTGACGGCCAGAACCTGCCGGGTGATGTACGACGCTTCCGCCGACATCAGGAAATTCACCGCGCCGGCCACCTCTTGCGGGGTGCCCATGCGCTGTGCGGGAATCATTTTCATCAGTTCTTCCACTGGCACGTTTTCGTCGAGCATGGCGGTGTCGATCAGGCCGGGTGCGACGCAATTGACGGTGATTTTGCGCTTGCCCAGTTCAATCGCCAACGCTTTTGCCGCGCCGATCAAACCGGCCTTGGAGGCACTGTAATTGACCTGCCCGCGATTGCCGATCAAACCGGAAACCGAAGTGATGCAGACAATTCGCCCGGCGGCGCGACGACGGATCATCGGCATCATCACAGGGTGCAGCACGTTGTAGAAACCGTCGAGGTTGGTGCGCATCACCACATCCCAATCATCCTCGCTCAGCGCCGGAAAAGCACCGTCACGCGTCAGGCCGGCGTTGAGCACCACGCCGTAATAGGCGCCATGGCTTTCCACGTCGGCTTCGAGAATGGCTTTGCAACTGGCGCGGTCGGACACGTCGAATTGCAGGATGCGTGCGTTGCGGCCCAAGGCTTCGATTTCGGCCTTCACCCCTTCGGCGTCAGCCAGGCCGCTGCGGCAATGCAGCACGATGTCATGCCCGGCCTGAGCCAGACGCAACGCGATAGCGCGGCCGATGCCACGGCTGGAACCGGTGACCAGTACGGATTCAGTCATGCCTGCGTTCCTTGTGAAAAGCCTTGTGAAGAGCTTTGTGGGGTTTCATGAAGATATTGAGCGGCCTGAGGCGGGCGGAACACGTTCAGACGGGCGGTAGCGTGAATGCCGGGGGCGTTGATGTGGCATTCGAACACGCCCATGCCGTTGTCGTCTTCCAGCGAACGCAGACCATGGATAGTCAGCTCGGTGCCGGCGGGAAAGTGGTCGACATTGCATTCGAATTTGCGGGTGCCGAGCAGGAAACCCAGCTCCACCGCATCGCCTCGCTGGCGCGCATGGCAGCCGGCGAAGGCGGCGACGCTCTGGGCCATCAGTTCGATGCCGACCCACGCCGGCAGGCTGCCGTCGGGACGGTTGAACAGGCCATCGGGCTTGACGGTGAGGCGGGTGTGGATCTGCTCGTCATCGAACGCGAGGATCTGATCGATGAGGATCATGTCGCCAGCGTGCGGCAGCAGTTCGGCGAGCGGCCAGTCAATCATGGGGCGTCTCCGATAATCAGGCTGACGTTATTGCCACCGAAGGCAAAGGAATTGCTCATCAGGTAGCGAGGTGCAATGGACGCCAGGCGATCGGCCGGGGTCACCCAATTCAGGGCTGGCAGTTGCGGGTCAGGCTGGCCGTCCCAGACATGTGGCGGCAACGTATGTGTTTGATTGTCAGCGCTCAGGCTTAGCCAGCAGAACGCCGCTTCCAGCGCGCCGGCCGCGCCGAGGGTATGACCGGTCATCGGTTTGGTCGAAGAACACGGCACGCCGGTCGGGAACAAGGCCGACACCGCGAGGCTTTCCATGGCGTCATTGTGTTGCGTGGCGGTGCCGTGCAGGTTCAGGTAACCGATCTGTTCGGGTTGCAGGTTCGCGCGGCCCAGGGCCTTGCGCATCGCTTGCAGGGCGCCACGGCCGGTCGGTTCCGGCGCGGAAATGTGGTGCGCATCTGAGCTGGCGCCACTGCCGAGCAGTGCAATCGATGGTTTATCGCCAGCCACTTTGGTCATCAGGAACAGCACCGCCGCTTCACCGATGTTGATGCCGTTGCGGTTGACCGAGAACGGGTTGCAACGTTGTTCGGACACCGCCTCCAGCGCCGAGAAGCCGTTGAGGGTCAATTTGCACAAACTGTCGACGCCGCCGCACAACACTGCGTCGCACAGGCCCAGGTCCAACAGGCGCTGGGCACTCATCAGCGCACGGGCGCTGGAGGTGCAGGCGGTGGAAATCACATAGGCCGGGCCGCTGAGTTGCAGCCAGTCGGCAAGGAAATTCGCCGGCGCGCCGAGTTCCTGTTGCTGATAGTCGTAATAGTCCGGGAACTGATGTTCGCGGATGTAATGGGCCAGGCCGCGGCTGGCTTCATCGATGCCGGACGTGCTGGTGCCGAGGATCACGCCGATGCGGTCGCGGCCGTAGGTCTGGATCGCTTGATCAATGTCGTCGCGGATTTGCAGCGCCGCTTCCAGCAACAACTGATTGTTTCGGGTGCTTTGCTTCACCAGTTCCGCCGGGATCGGCGCCAGTGCACCGCGAACTGCGGCCACCGGCAACGAACGTTCCGGCACCCAGCCGGCCTCGCTGCGCATGCCGGAGCAATCGCCGGCAAACAGGTTGCGCGCGACTTCGTGCTTGTCGCGGCCCAGGGCGCAGATCACCCCGAGGGCGTTCAGGTAGGCGGTCATGGTGTCTCACCGGACAGGGGCGTGACTTGGTACGTCGGACCTTTGGGCAGGTTCAATTCAAAGCTCATCGGTTGTGAATAACGGACTTCCCAGTACTCGGGCAGGGAGCGTTGTGCGCCATGCTGCCAGGCCGTTGGGTAGTTGCCGCGCAATTCATCCTTGGGCGTCAGCGCAAACACCAACGCCGCGAACAGCTCACGGGCTTCCGGGTTGGGCGGCAACAGGCCGTCCGCTTGCCATTGACCGTCGATCAGTTTCTGACGTGCCTGTGGAATACCCAGCAGGTCCATCATCGACCAGCGAATGCCCGGGCCTTCACGCGCAATCACCAGCACCCAGTCCTGACGCTGGCCGTCCGCCAGACGCTGAATGTGCAATTGCTGCGGCAACGGCAGGCTCGGGGTTTGCTCGGGCAGCGGTGCCTTGCTGGCGCAGGCGCTGATCAGCAGGACCGCGCCAATGAGCAAAAATCTCAACACCGCCGCATACCCTGTGGGAGTGAGCCTGCTCGCGATGGCGGCCATACAGTCGACATTTATGCTGACTGACACACCGCTATCGCGAGCAGGCTCGCTCCCACAGGGTGCGCCGTTTAAGCCAATGACAGTGAACATCACACAGCACCTTCAAGCGGTTTGCGCGCCACCACATTGACCAGGGTTTCTTCCCGTTGGCCGAAGGGTTTTGGCTGGCGCAGACCCCAGCGTTCAAGCAGGCCGAAATCCTTGGCGCGACTCCACCACAAGTAGGGATACGACACGTTGTGCGGGGCAAATTCGAAACCCTGGCGACGAATCATTTCAAGGTACCCGGCGGCGCTCTTCTGCACGTGCATCGGATGGCGGAACAACCAGCGGATCACCCAGGTATCAATGTAAGCCTCGGTGGATTCGGCGAACAGCAGATAACCACCGGGCTTGAGCACACGGTAGAACTCGGCGAGCGCTTTGTCCTGTTCCACCAGATGATGGAAGGTCTGGTGGCAGAACAGCAGATCGACGCTGGCATCCGGCACGGCCAGCGTGGCGCAGTCGCTGCCGATCAACTCCACGTTCATGCCCTGACGGGTGGCTTCTGCGCCGCTCAGGTCGAGGCTGTGCGGGTCGGCGTCCACGCCGATCAGGCGCTGTGGCGCAAAGGTCTGGCGCAGGTACTGGAACGACTTGCCCTGGCCGCAACCGGCATCCAGCAACACTGGATGGACGGGCAACGGTTCGCTGAAGAGGCTGCGCAGGTCATTGATTGCCACACGCAGCACATGGTGCTGCCAGGTGTGGCTGCGCAGGAACCAGAACCCGAAGCGCGTCTCCTCGACGTAGTTGTCGCTCAAGTAGCTCATGTGGCATCCCTTGCACAGAGTTCCGACAGCATCCGCAGTCGGCGTTTCGGTTCGGCGACGAACGGATTGCGTTCATCCCAGGCATAACCGGCGAGGATCGAACTGATCATGCGGCGGATGTCCGGCGAGCTGTCCGGATGGAAAATCACGTCCTGGAACGTCCCGGCATACCAGCCTTCAACGTAGCAGCGGAAGGTGTCGACGCCGCGCTTGAGCGGTGTGGCGAACTCGGTTTGCCAGTCGACACGTTCACCTTGCAGCTGGCGATGCAAAACCCCGGCGGCCATGCTCGCCGAACGCATGGCGATGGTCACGCCGGAGGAGAACACCGGGTCGAGAAATTCTGCCGCGTTGCCCAGCAGCGCAAAGCCTGGTCCGTGCAAGGTTTTGACGTTGGCCGAGTAGCCGCCGATGGTGCGCGCCGGCGTATCCCACACCGCGTTGTTCAACACGCCGGAGAGGCTTGGCGTCTCGGCAATGAAACCGCGCAGGCAATCGTCCAGATTATCGGCACGACCGGCGAAATGCTCCGCCGCCGCGACCACGCCCACCGAGCAGCGGCCGTTGCTGAACGGGATGGTCCAGAACCAGACATCGCGTTTGGTTGGATGCGTGGTGACGAGGATTTTCGTGCGGTCGAAACCCGGGTGGTCAATGTGGTCTTCGACGTGGGTGAATACCGCCTGGCGCACCGGGAAATTCGAGGGTGCCTCAAGGTCGAGCAGGCGCGGCAGGACGCGGCCGTAGCCGCTGGCATCGAGCATGAAATCAGCCTCGACGCGGTACTCGCTGCCATCCTCGCGCTGCACGCCGAGCAGCGGTTTTTCCCGCTCGATATCGACGCTGACGATCGCTTCGCCATAGCGGATTTCCGCGCCTTGCAGCGCGGCCTGATCGGCCAGCAGTTTGTCGAAATCGGCGCGCTGGACTTGAAACGTGGTCGGCTTGCCGTTGCTGAAGGTGTCACCGAAATCGAAGGCGCTGTACTGCTCGCCCCAGGCGAACGCCGCACCGGTTTTCAGCTGGAAACCTGCAGCGTTAACCGCTTCGAGCATGCCGGCTTCTTCGACGAAATCCAGGCAGTGCGACAGCAGGCTTTCGCCGATGGAGAACCGTGGGAAATGCTGGCGTTCGATCACTAACACATCGTGGCCTTTGCGCTTGAGCAGCGCGGCGGCGATGGCGCCCGATGGACCGGCGCCGATGATCACTACCTGACGACGTTCCATTTCAACGATTGGCATGGGGGCTCCTTGCCGGGACGGCAGCTTTCAAAGGGATTCGGTGCATGCCGGCCAATGCCGGCAGCAATGTCGCGATAAGACCCATCAGCATCAGCGCAAAGTACAGCGGCGGGCTGATGAGCTGTTGTTGCAGCAGCAGGTTGAGAAAGACGATCTCGCTCAAGCCGCGAATATTGAGCAGCACACTTTCGCGCCAGCGGCTGGCGCCCGCAAACGAAGCGCCGGCCCAGCCAAGTCCCAGCCAGTTGCCCAGCAGTTTGCTGGCAATCGGGAACAGCAGCAGCGCAGCCAGTTGCGCCCAGCTCAGGCTGTCCATGGCGCTGTGGACGTTGATCTGCACGATGCCAAACGTCAGGATCAACGGGATCGCGATCCAGGTCTGCAGGCGATTCATCCACGCCGCCGGCATTGGCAGCACCAGCGGCACCTTCAGCGCGGCCATGCACAACAAATAACCGATGCCGACAATCAGCGCATTGAGCTTGTAGTGCTCGGCCACCACCAGCAACCCGAAGAAACAGCCGCTGTAGAGCCGTGGCTGGCGCAAGCCGAGCACCCGCAGCAGCAAGGGCACACATGCGCAGACCAAGGGCAGCAACAAACTGCTCAGGTGCAGGCTGCCTTGAGCGATGGCGAACACGGTCCAGCACGTGAGGTCGATGAGGATCGCGGTTTGTACCAGGCGCCGGGTCGCGGCGACCGGGTAGTCGATATGCCGAAGGTACAGGTACAACACCGGAATCGCGGTAATGGCGAACAGCAGCCCGACCGCCAAAGAGCTGATCCACGGCTGTGGCGGCAGCAGCCAGATCGCTGTCGCGAGCCCGCCGGCGAACGGAATGCAGAAACTCGGCAGGGCGATTTTCAGGCTCTGGCGGTCCAGGCGCAGGTCGATCACGTCGCTGAGGATGTAGCCCAGCAATAGCGCGAAACTCAGGCTGTAGAGGTTTTTCAGCCAGATCGGAGCGACCAGCGTTGCGCCGCTCAAGTGCCATTGAGGTTCGATCCAGAAGTACATCAGCAGCGGCAAACCGACGGTGGCCAGCAACAACTGGCTGACGATCGGGATCAAACCGAAGTGCTGCCCGACACGCGTGGCCACGGCGAACAGCGCCAGGGCCATTGCCCAGAACAACACGACCATCACGCTGCCGACTCCGCGACCGTGGCCGCTTGCACGTGCCGTCCGGCCCACGGCGCGAGGATGAAGCTGAACGCCAGGCCGAGGCTCACCGACAACCCGAAGTTGCTCACCGCCGGGGTGCTGGACACGGCCAGCAATCCGAACGACAGCCACGTGGTCAACGCCGCCAGCAGGGTGCCCAGCAGGCTGACGGCGGCACCGCCGACCTGTTCGCGCATGAGGATCGCGTAATCGACGCTGATTGCCGTCACCAGCAGCAGGCCGAACAGGCTGAACAACGTCAGCGGCTGTCCGAGCCAGCCGAGACTGGCGAGGCTGCACAGCGCCGCCAGCAACGGCAGGGCGACGATGCGCAACGCGCCGCCAAGGCCGAACGGCAGGATCAGCACCAGTACGATCAGCACGCAGGAGGCGAGTTTCAGTTCCGCAGCGCTGATCTGGGTTTTGGCGAACACGTTATTCAATTCGCCCAGACGATCCACCAGTTCCACCCCCGGCAAGTCCAGCGCTTGCACCCGCAGCAGTGCAGGGTTGTTCAGGCCTTGCAGGCTGACCATCGCCGCCACGCCGTCTTCGGTCGGGCCCAGCCATAGCGTGCGATAGGGTTCGGCCAGCGGACCAGTCAGTGCGCTGTCGATGTCTTCGACCGGCAGGGCCTGCAACTTCGCCAATTCGGTTTTCAGAGCTTCGACCGGCACGCCGACGTCGAGCAACGGTTGCCAGAACCCCGGCAACTTGTTCAGCGCTTCGCGCACTTGCCGTTGCTCGCTGGGCTGGCTGACCAGTTGATTCAGCGACAGATAGCCTTGAAGTTTGTTCAGATTGACCAGCTGATCCAGCCGCTCGCTCAACGCGGTTTGGCGTTCGAGCAATGCTTGTTGATTGGCCGCTCGCACCAGGAAGAACTGGCTGGTGGGTTGGTAGCCGGTGATGCGCGCAATGGTCTGGGCTTCGTCGGTCAATTGCTGCGGTGCGCCGACCCATTGGCGAATATCGTTTTTGGTATCGAGCTGCAACAGACCGCCCACGCAGAAGGCAATCAGCAGCACCAGCAGCACGGGCGTACGGGCGATTTTCAACAGCCTTTCGCGCAGCGCCAGCAAATACTCGGCGACGCGCAATGGCCATTGCGCCGGGCGCAAATCCGAACCCTTGAGCAGCGCAGGCAACAGGCACACCGCCGACAGGTAGGCGCCGAGCAGCCCGGCGGCGGAGAACACGGCGATCTGGGTCAGGGCCGGGAACGGGGTCCAGGCCAGCGCGAGGTAACCGATGCAACTGGTGATCAGGCTCAGCGTCAGCCCCGGCAAGGTCAGGCGCAACGCCGGCCAGCTGTGCCAGGGTTTCAGGCTCCAGCTCTTGGACAAATAGTGCAGCGGGTAATCGACTGCGACGCCGATCAGGCTGGAGCCGAGCACCAGCGTCATCACATGCATATGGCCGAACAGCGCCACGCACGCCACCGCGCCAAACAGCATGCCCACCAGCACCGGGACGAACGCCAGCAATACGCGCAAACGGCGGAAGGCCAGCAACAACAGCAACAGAATGCCGACAGTGGCACCGCCGCCGACCCAGGTTATCTCGCGTGAGGCTTGCCGCTGCCCGTTGGCCGCGTAGAGCAAGCCGCTGGCGGCCAGCAGTTGCACGTCAGCCTGGGCCGCTTCTTCACGGCTGTGCTTGAGCAGATCGGCCACTTGCAGCGGCAGGTTCATGTCGAAAGCGTTGCCGGTGGTGCGCGCCCGCAGCAACACCCAGCTCTTGCCGTCGGCATCGGCAACCAGTGCGCCGCTGCCGATGTCCAGTTGCACCGAACCGTGTTGCGGCTGGCTGTTCTGGATGCGCCCGGTCAGGCCCAGCCAGTCATCCTGGCTCGCCACCAGGCTGAAACCGGTGAATGGGTCGAACAATGCCTGCACCCGTTGCTGGATGAACGCGTCGGGATGCTCAATCAGTTGCTGGCGATCCGCTGCCGAGAGCATCGCCAACCGGCCTTGCAGCAGTTGCGTGCGCAGCGCCGGCAAGTCGGCTTGCAGGGTCCACTGGACCTTTTCGAACAAACCGCTGGCCTGCCATTGCTCGCCCAGTTTCTGCGCCATGGCGACGGCTTGCTGGCGATCTGTGTGACCGACCAGCACCAGCATTTCGCGGTTCAGCGGTTCTTGCATGCGTTGTTCGGCGCGCAGTTCCAGCGCGTCCGGCGCCGTGCCCGGCACCAGTTCCATCAGGTTGGCGGACAGCGGCGCGCCGTCCCGCCATTGCCAACCGGCGAGCGCGAGCACCGCCAGCAGCAGGATCAGAAACAGCCGTGGAAGCGTGCGTTCACTCGGCAAAGTCATGTTGCTCCGCGTCGCTCAACGGTTGGGTGCTGGTGCTGTCCTGCATCCGCAGCAAGGTGCTGTCACCCTGGGTTTCCAGCAGCTCGATGGTGTTCACCAATTCGCCGCCGGTGATGTTGATCTGATTGAACACCTGCTTGAGCAGCAGCGAACGCGGGGTCAGCGTCAGTTTCCAGTTCTGCGCCTCACCGCTCAGCGACAGTTCGAAGTCCCGTTGCAGTCCGCTGCTGTCGCCTTGCAGCACGGCGAGGAACAAGCGGTTCTGCTCGGCGCCGGCACTCTTGCCGGGCAGCATTTGCCAGCCGCTGGCGTCACGTCGCGCAATGCCTTTGCCGGTGATGCGGTAATCCTGTTGCAGCGGAGTTTTCAGCAACCACAGCAGGCCGTGGTTTTTCGCGAGGACGAACGTGCCTTTGCTGGTCAGCGGCTGGGGCAGGGCGCGCAGGTGTTTTTCCTGGATGAAGTGGCCGTGGATCACATCGGGTTTGGCCAGTTGATCGCTGAGCTGTTGCAGATCGAAGGCATGGGCCAGGCCTGGAATGCCCAGCAACAGGCACAACACTGTAGGAGCGAGCTTGCTCGCGAAAAACCTGAGAGCGCCGCGGAGTGTCACGTGTCCAGCGTCATCGTTAACGACCATCGCGAGCAGGCTCGCTCCCACAGGGGGAGGGCAGAAAATCATGGCAGGGCCCTCTCGACGGCGTCGGTGAAGATTTTGGGCGAGGCCAATTGCATCTCACGGCTGCTCATGTCGACTGCAACCTGCACGGAGACGGCGCGGGTCAAGCGTTCGCCGGTTTCCAGGTCGCTGATCAGGTAGTTGATCTTCAGCCGGTTCTCCCACTCCACCAGATTGGCGCGCACGTTCAGCTTTTGGCCGAACACGGCACCACGCACATAGCGCAATTGCAGGTCGATCACCGGCCAGGCGTAACCCGACTCGGACATGGCCGTGTAGTTGTGGCCGATTTTATCCAGCAGCGCACAACGGGCGATTTCCAGGTATTTGACGTAATGGCCGTGCCAGACCACGTTCATGCTGTCGACGTCAAAGAACGGCACGAGGATTTCCGTATCAGTGTGAAGCACTCCCTTGCTACGCATGCAGCCTCCAGTGTTGCTCGGCAATCCGTTTCAGGCACAGGCGCAATTCGCCTTCCAGCGCGCGGTCTTCGATGACCGGCGGGAAGTCCTTGGCCAGCTCTTCATGCATGGCAGCAAGGGCCGGCGGCAACGGGCGCGCGTCCTCGGCCTTGCTGCGCAGCCACACGCCTTGATTGGCGGCGAGCAGTGTGGCAGCGGCGACCTGTTCGGTCAGCTCCAGCACACGAATGGCATCGCGGGCAGCGATGGTGCCCATGCTCACCTTGTCCTGGTTGTGGCATTCGGTGGAGCGTGAAAACACGCTGGCCGGCATGGTGTTTTTCAGCGCCTCGGCGGTCCAGGCGCTGGTGCCGATCTGCACGGCTTTGAAGCCGTGGTTGAGCATCGCTCGATCTGCCGTGGCGCCGGACAAATTGCTCGGCAAGCCATGGTTGTAACGCTCGTCCACCAGCAACGCGAGTTGACGGTCGAGCAGGTCGGCCACGTTGGCCACCAGGTTTTTCAGGCTGTCCATGGCGAACGCGATGTGGCCGCCGTAGAAATGCCCGCCGTGCAGCACGCGCTCGGCTTCGGCGTCGATGATCGGGTTGTCGTTGGCGCTGTTGAGTTCGATCTCGATGAACGAACGCAGCCAGTTCAGGCTGTCGGCCAAGACGCCCAGTACGTGCGGCGCGCAGCGCAGGGAATAGCGGTCTTGCAGGCGATGCAGCGGTGCGGTCGGCGCGTCGATCGCCAGATCCTTGCGCAGCCACGCGGCGACTTGCATTTGCCCCGGATGCGGTTTGGTGGCGAACAGGTGCTCGTCGAAGTGCTCCGGATTGCCTTGCAACGCGACCACGTTCAGCGCGGTGATGCGCGTGGCAAGTTGCAGCAGGTAATCGGCGCGGGCATAGGCGAGGCAAGCGAGGCCGGTCATGACGGCGGTGCCGTTCATCAGCGCCAGCGCTTCTTTGGGGCGCAGCACCAGCGGCTCCCAACCGAGTTCGCGGTGCACATCGGCGGCCTGGCGGCGTTCGCCACGGAACATCACTTCGCGTTCGCCGGACAGGGTCGCCGCGACGTAGGACAGCGGCGTCAGATCACCGCTGGCGCCCACTGAACCTTCTTCCGGGATCAGCGGCAAGATGTCGTGTTCAAGGAATGCTTGCAGGCGTTCCAGCAGCTCGATGCGAACCCCCGACACGCCGTGGCACAGCGACTGCAAACGTGCAGCCAGCACCGCGCGGGTGGCTTGGGCGTCGAGCAGTTTGCCCAGGCCGCAACCGTGGAACGTGTACAGATGACGCGGCAACGCTTCGACGTGATGCAGCGGCACCGCGACCACGCAGGAATCGCCGTAACCGGTGGTCACGCCATAAATCACGCCTTCCTTGTCCAGCAGGGAATCGAGGAATCGTGCGCCCTTGGCGATGCGCTCGCGGTACGCAGGGTCAGCCTGCAACTGCGTCGGCACCTGACGGTTGGCCAGGGCCAGCACGTCTTCGATGCGCAAAGGGAGTTCGCCGAAGGTTACCGGCTCAAGCGTTGGCGTCGTCATCGGTCTTCCAGAAAGGGTAAAAGTTGAACCATTGTTGAGGTGCTTCGAGGCAATAGTGACCCAGGCGCTCGGCGTAGCGGGTCGCCCACTGATGAATGACCTGCTCGCGGTCGCTGCGCTTCCAGGTGATCGCATCGGCGAACGGTTCGAGGGTCAGTCGATAATCGCCGTCGGGTTTTTTCAGGCACAGCATCAGGTTGACCGGGCATTTCAACAGGCCGGCCAACAACCACGGGCCCTGCGGAAACTTTGCCGGATGGCCAAGGAAATCCACGGTCACGCTGCGACCGCCGTGCAACGGCACGCGATCACCGGCAATCGCCAGCCATTCGCCGCGCTCCAGGCGCTCGTGCAGTTGCAGCATGATCACCGGGTCCAGTTCGCTGACCTGGATCAGCCGCAGATTGGTGGCCCCGGCTTCGCCCAGCAGACGATTGAACTGCTCGGCGTGCTTGGTGTGCACCAGCACGTTCATCGTGACCTTTTCGCCGATCTCCGCCAGCGCGCGGCAGACTTCGAGATTGCCCAGGTGTGCGCCCACCAGCAGTTGCCCGCGGCTGCCACGCAACTGATTGCGCAGCAACGCCGGGTCGACGATTTCGATCTGCTCGATGCTCAGCTTGCCGTTCCACACGTCGAGTTTGTCGAGCATCGAATCTGCGAAGGCCATGAACTGACCGAATACCCGCCAATGGGTCGGGCGCAATTCAGTGCGGGCGCTCCAGTCTGCGAGGCGTTGCTGGTATTGCCAGGCACTGCGGCGGGCACTGCGACCGAACAGGAAAAAGTACAGAACGATGCCGTACAACAGCGGGCTCAACAGTCGGCGGCCAAGGACTTTGGCGCCGAACGCAGTGAGCTTCATCAGCCAGAAACTGCCGCGCTCCTCGCGGTCGGCCCAATGCTTTTTGTCGACGTTGCTGCTCATGCTCGCCACCGCCGCCAGAGAATCACCGGCGCCCGCAGCAACATGCCGAAGAACAACCGGGTATGCATGCTCGAAATCAGCACATTGTCGTGGAACATGCGGAAATGCGAGACGCCGTCCAGCGGGTAATGCACCTTGGTGGGCAACCACTGCATCGGCTGATTGCGCCAGGACAGGCGCACCAGAATGTCCGAGTCGAAGTCCATGCGCTTGCCGACTTTGGCCGATTCGATCACGGCGAGGGTCGGTGACAATGGATAGACGCGGAAACCGCACATGGAATCGCGAATCTGCAACGACAAGGTGTTGATCCACACCATCACGTGCGTCAGGTAACGAGCGTACAACCGACCTTTCGGCACACTGGCGTCGTATTGCGGATAGCCGCAGATCACTTCGCGCGGATGGGTGCGTGAGTGTTCGATGAACGTCGCGACGTCTTGCAGGTCGTGCTGGCCGTCGGCGTCCACCTGCAAGGCGTGGCTGAAGCCCAGGCGTGAGGCTTCGCGCAGACCGGTCATGACCGCGCCACCCTTGCCCTGGTTGGCGGCGAGGCGGATCAGGTAGACCATCTCGCGCTCCGCCAGGCGATCGAGCACCTTGGCGCAGGCCGGGCTGCTGGCATCGTCCACCAGAATGCACGGCAGGCCGCAGGTAATCAGGGCGTCGACCACCGTGGTGATGGCGGTTTCGTGGTTGTAGACGGGCACGACGGCGCAGGGGTTATGCATGTTGGCGTACACCTGGGAGACCGCGTTGATTCCATCGCGAGCAGGCTCGCTCCCACATTGGAATTGTGCAAAACGGCCCCTTGTGGGAGCGAGCCTGCTCGCGATTGAGTGCGTAGCACTCACCAAATTTATGCATCACTCGAAGCCTCCAGCAAAATCCGCCCGCTGGAACACGTGGCGGTCTCGTTGCGATAGGCGAAATACAACTTGCTGCGTACCGGATCGAAACGCAGGTGTAACTGGATTTCATCGCCGGGGCGCACCAGTTGCTGGAACTTCAGCACTTCCATGCCGGCGAATTTTTCTGGCAGGTTCATCAGTTGCTGGCCAAGGCTCAACGCCCAATCCACTTGCACCACGCCGGGCAATACCGGCGCCTGAGGGAAATGGCCGCTGAAGTAGGCGAGGTCCGGTGGCACCGCCAGTTGCAGGCTCCATTCGCCATCGGTTTCGACCTGCTCCAGCACTTGCGGCGCCTTTGGACGCGGCGCCAGCAACTGCGCCTCGACGTCGGCCTGAGGCAGTTTGCCCTGAGCGTTCAGCGGCAACTGCCGCAGTAAACGCCAACGTCGAGGCAAGGCAAGGGCTTCGCAATGCTGGCTCAGGTGTTGGCGCAATGCCTGAGTGAGGGTGCGTCGACCTTGATTGCGCAAGGCATGCAAACCTTGCTCGCTCAGCACCAGCAATGCACCCAGTGACGCGCGATTTTCCTGAACCACGCCCAGGCGCGCTTCGGCGACCCAGTCGTGGGCCATCAGCGCGTGTTCCAGCATCGGCAGGGAGATACGTTTTTCTTCCAGTTTGACGATCCGGTCCAGACGGCCCAGCAATTCGAAGCGGCCGTCGGCAGCGATTCGCGCGGCATCCGCGGTGTGTTCAATATGACCCGGTGGCAGGTACGGCGAGGCAATGAGCAGCGCGCCATCGCTGTCCTGGCTCAATTCGATGCCGGCAAACGGCTGCCACAAATCAAGTCCCTGGCGCCAGGCAATGCCGCCGGTTTCCGAGCTGCCGAAGATTTCCGTCGGCCACTGTTGCAGGCGTTGCTGCAGGCTTTGCGCCGCCTCGGCCGGCAATGCGCCGCCCGAGGAAAACACCCGACGAACTGCGCTCAAGGCCGGCCAGTCGAGGTTGTCGCCCATGCGCTTGAGCAGCGCCGGGCTGGCGACCCAGGCGAAGGCCGGGTGTTCGCGGCTGGCGCGCTGCAAATCTTCCGGAAAGGCCAGTTGCTTGCGCACGAACGAGCGCCCGGCACACAGCGGCCACAACACCCGAAACAGCAAACCGTAGATGTGTTGGGTGGCGACGCTGCCGATGATGCAGGCTTCAGCCAGATCGGCGCCCCAGAGTTGTTCCAGGGCTTCGACTTCATTGGCCAGTTGGCGCAGGTTTTTGTCGATGCGTTTGGGCGCGCCACTGGAGCCGGAGGTGCACAGGCTAAGCGTGCAGCGATCCAGGTCCAGCGCTGCTGCACTTAGCGGCGCATGGCGATAGTCGCTCAACTGAGCGTCATCGGCCTGATCCGTCAGCCACAGATCGACTTCGCTCGACCAGCGCTGGCGCGTCTGGGGTTGCAGGTCGGCAGGCAGCAACACGCTGACCCCGGCCCGCCAGGCGCCAAGCAGGGCAATCGCCAGGTCGGCGGCGTCTTCCAGATGCACGGCAATGCGCTGCACACCCTGCGCTTGCAGGCCGGCGGCCAGGCTCAGGGCCTGTTCGCACAATTGTGCGTGATTCAGCACCGGCCCGGCCGTTACGGCGCGTTCCGGCTGAGCCTTGAGCAACAGGTGCTCAAGTTTTATCCAATTCATGGGTGGCCTCGTACCCGTTGTCGTATAAGCCATTCAATGGCAAACATCAGGCCGATCAACCCATAGGAGATCAGGCCGGTGTACAACATCCACCAACTTAGCGGCGCCCAGAGGGTCAGGGCGGCGGCGCACAAACCGTTGCAAAGAAAAAACCAGCACCAGGCAATGGTGACCTGGCGGGTGTAACGAATGGCCTTGGCCGGCAAGCGTGGCTCACGCAGGCGGGCCAGGCGCTCGATCATCGGCGGGCCGAATTTCAGGCTCAACCCGAACAGCACCAGCATGAAGCCGCTGATCAGCACGGGGTACCAGCGCAGCATGGCGGGGCTGTCGAACAGTGCGAGCAACAGGCAAAACACGATGGCGACGATGGCCATCCACAGGCTCCCTGGTCGCCGCACGCCCGTCACCGCTCGCGCCAGCCACAGGCTGCCCAGCAGCAGGCCGAACTGCCACGGGGCGAAATGCTCCATGCCGAAATACACCGCGAAAGGGTACAGCAGCCCCGCGAGCAGCAGGCCGAGGCCGATCAGTCGACTCATGCGGCCGGCTGAACCAGACGGTAGACCGCCTCGACGACGTCGCTGACGGTACGCACCGATTTGAATTCTTCGGCGGCGATTTTCTTGCCGGTCTGGCGTTTGATGTGATCGATCAGGTCGACCGCGTCAATGCTGTCGATTTCCAGGTCCTGGTACAGGTTGGAGTCGAGGCTGACACGTTCTGGATCCAGCTCGAAGAGTTCGACCAAGGCATCGCGCAAGGTGTTGAAAATGTCGTCACGAGTTTGCATGGTCCGGTCTCAAGCTGCCTGTTTTGCAGTGACGAACGCCGCAAGGCTCGCCACGTTGCTGAAGTGATTGCGGGTGTCCTTGGCGTCGGCATCGATTTTGATGCCGTACTTTTTCTGGATCGCCAGGCCGAGTTCCAGGGCGTCGACGGAGTCCAGGCCCAGGCCTTCACCGAACAGCGTCTGGTCGTTGCCGATGTCTTCGACGCTGATGTCTTCGAGGCCAAGGGCGTCGATGATCAACAGTTTTATTTCACGGTGCAGATCGCTCATCTTCGGCGAGCTCCTTAATAAAGTAGTGATGCAGGTAATCATTGAGCTTGCGCGAGGCTTGAGGCGCCGGGCCTTGTGCAGCGAAGGCCTGTGGGTCTATATCGGCCCCGACACGGAAACTGAAGTGCACGCGACGTTTAGGGATCCGATACCAGGGTTCGGCCTTGGTCAAAGTGGTCGGGCTGACCTTGATGACCACCGGTGTGAGAATTTTCGCACCGCGCAGTGCGATCGACGCCGCACCCCGATGGAAGGCGGGTGCTTCGCCGGGTTGGGTGCGGGTGCCTTCGGGAAAAATGATCAGTGTCTGGCCGCTTTTCAGCGCGTCGGCCGCGGCGTCGAGCATGTCCATGCTGCCGTCGTTGCTGATGTATTCGGTGCAGCGTAACGGGCCACGGGTGAAAGGGTTTTCCCACAGGCTGCTTTTGACCACGCAGTTGGAATGGCGCACCAGGCCGATCAGGAACACCACGTCGATCAGCGATGGGTGATTGGCGATGATCATCTGCCCGGGGCGGCCGAGTTTTTCCGCGCCCTCGATGTCGTAGGTCAGCACGCCGGTGCGGGCCATGAACCGGACGAAAAACCAGAAACAGCGGCTGACGGTTTGCCGCGCGCGCAAGCGGTGCGTCTGGGCATCGCCGGGCAGACAGCTTAGCACCGGGAATACCACCAGGCGCAGGCAAAGCCCGCCCAATCCGAAGAGGGTGAAGCTTGCGGCGGTGGCCAGCAAACGCCAGTAATAGGCGTCGCGGTTTTTTTCGGTTACCGATTGCGTTGCCAGTTCCATACACGATTTTTCCAGGCATGTTGGCAGGTGGTCTGCTGGCCCAGCAGGGTACGCAAGAGATTCAGGGCATGGGGCCAGTGGGCTTTGGACAACTCATCCGAAGTGCTGTTCAAGGACAGTTGCCAGTCATTGCCCGGTGTGAGCAACAAAGCCACCGCGTAGGGAAACGGCACGTCGTCGATCCAGCTCGAATAGGCTTCGGGTGGCTGCTCTTCGGTGACCACCAGCAGGACGGCGGGCGCTCCTTCGCCAAGCAGCGCCGCAGCCTCTAGCATGCCGTGTTCAAGGCCATCGCCGGCCGCAGCCAGCGCGGTCATTTCGCTGGTTTCGCCGCGCATGATCGACCACAGGCCGATGACTGCGTTGTGCACAGACAGGCTGAACTGAGTCGGCGACAGGGGCTGATCGGCGGCCAGATCGCTGAGGATTTCGAAGGTGCGCGGGGTTTCGCCGTGGCGGGAAATAAAGACCAACGGTAGGTCAGGGCGACCATCGGCCAATGGCCAGCCGACACTGAACGCCATCCGCGCCAGGCGGCTGAGCCGCCGCCGTTGCATGGCCGGCAGAAACGAGACGTCGGGGGCGGCATCGCAGCTTGGCAGCACGACCGGTTGTCGGCTCCAGGCCTGCCAATCGTCCACGCTTTCGAGCCCAGGGGCCCACGCGCGCCATTGGGCGATGTTGAAGTTGATCACAGACATTCATCCCGCCCCTGCGGGCTTTCTTGACGCGGCAAGTCGCAAAATCGGCGATTCACCTGACGTGACGCTGAGCGTCGAGTGGCGCGCATTATCCCGTTGCGGCGAGCGCGTAGCAAATGCTGGTTACATTTTGCTCAACGAAATGTACCGATTGGTTCGTGAAAAGCTGTCGTTTGGCCATTATTCACATCGGTGGACGGATGTCTGTCGGCGCCGAGAGCATTTTTCCGGACGAGAAGGCGGCTTTTTCGGTGAGTGTTTGCACCTGACTGCGTAGTCCCTGTGCCGGCGAGGTAGCTAAGCGACGCCGTGGACTACTACACTCGGTCATTCTTTGATACACGGAGGTTTTGACATGCGGCGCGTGGTATTCAATCAGAAAGGCGGCGTAGGCAAATCCAGCATTGCCTGCAATCTGGCGGCGGTCAGTGCCAGCGAGGGCTATCGCACCCTGTTGGTGGATCTTGATGCTCAGGCCAATTCGACCCAGTACCTCACCGGGCTCACCGGTAATGACATTCCGATGGGGATTGCCGACTTCTTCAAGCAAACGCTGTCTTCAGGCCCGTTTTCGAAGAAAAACCAGGTCGATATCTACGAAACCCCGTTCGACAACCTCCACGTCATCACCGCCACCGCCGAACTGGCGGACTTGCAGCCCAAGCTTGAGGCGAAACACAAGATCAACAAGCTGCGCAAACTGCTCGACGAGTTGGCCGAAGATTACGACCGGATCTACCTCGATACGCCGCCAGCACTAAACTTTTATGCGGTTTCTGCCTTGATTGCCGCCGATCGTGTGCTGATCCCCTTCGACTGCGACAGTTTCTCGCGTCAGGCACTGTACGGTCTGCTGGCGGAAATCGAAGAATTGAAGGACGACCACAACGAAGGGCTGGAAGTGGAAGGCATCGTCGTCAACCAGTTCCAGGCCCGCGCCAGCCTGCCGCAGCAGATCCTCGACGAGCTGATTGCCGAAGGATTGCCCGTGCTGCCGGTGTACCTGGGCACTTCGGTGCGCATGCGCGAATCGCATCAGGCCAACACGCCGCTGATCCACCTCGACCCACGGCACAAGCTGACCCAGCAATTCGTCGAGCTGCATAGCCTGCTCGAAAACGCCTGATCTCGCGATGACACCGAACACCTGTGGGAGCGGGCTTGCTCGCGAATGCGGTGTGTCAGCCGACATCAACATTGGCTGACACTCCGCATTCGCGAGCAAGCCCGCTCCCACATTTGATTTGGGGTGGCTTCAGATCCCCTGGCTACGTAACCAGCTCATCAACTGCGGCAACGGAAACGCCCCGCTCTGGCGTGCCACTTCCCGGCCGTTCTTGAACAGAATCAGGCTCGGAATCGAGCGAATCCCCAACTGCGCCGACAACTGCTGATTCGCCTCGCTGTCCAGCTTGGCCAGCCTGCATTTGCCCGCCAACTGACTGGCTGCCTGCTCAAACACCGGCGCAAAAGACTTGCACGGCCCGCACCAGTCCGCCCACACGTCCACCAGCAACGGCAGATCGCCCTTGATCTGACTGGCGTAATCACCTTGTTTCAATTCGAAAGGCTTGCTCAGCAAGACCTCGGCTTTGCAGCGCCCGCATTTCGGCTGATCGCCGAGGCGCTCGGCGGGGATGCGGTTGAGGCCGTTGCAGTGGGGGCAGGGGATGAGGAGTGGTTCGGACATAATCGGGCTCTGAATAAATGGGCAATCCATGACGCTGATCTGGAGTCGAAGTCAGTGGTTATCAAGGTGGCATTCTGCAGACCACTCAAGACGAACAACTGATCTCCAAATGCTTCCCCCACTCCGGCGGCCGTTCGGCGTAACCCTCCATCCCCGGTTGCTCCTCGAACGGATTGCTCAGCACCGCATGCAGCCGGCGAACCTCTGAATAGTCGCCGCTTTCCGCCGCGTCGATGGCTTTCTGCGCCAGGTAGTTGCGCAGGATGTAGAGCGGATTGACCGCGTGCATCCGTTGGCGGCGTTTTTGCTGATCCACTTCACCTTCGCGGCCAACACGGGCGACATAGCGCTCGGCCCAGGCATCGAAGCCCTTGATGTCGACGAAGTCGTCGCGCAGGCGAGCAACGGCCTGTTCGGGTGATTCCTCGCCGAGGCGGCGGAAGAACAGGCTGTAATCGACGCCGCTGTTCTGCATCAGTTGCAGCAATTGCTCCAGCAGTTTCTGGTCATCGTCTTCGGCGGTGGTGAGGCCGAGGCGACGGCGCATCAGGTCCAGGTAATGGGCCTGGAACAGCGGCAGGTACAGCCCGAGGGTTTCGCGCAGGGCTTCGACGCTGATGAACGGCGTCAGTGCCTGGGCCAGGGCGCTGAGGTTCCACTGGCCGATCGGCACCTGGTTGCTGAAGGAATAACGGCCCTGATCATCGGAGTGGTTGCAGATGAAGTTGGCGTCGAAGTCATCGAGGAAGGCGAACGGGCCGAAGTCGAAGGTGATGCCGAGGATCGACATGTTGTCGGTGTTCATCACGCCGTGGCAGAAGCCATAAGCCTGCCATTTGGCGATCAGCTCGGCATTGCGCTCGACGACTTCGCGGAACATCGCCAGGTACGGTTCTGGCTGTTCGAGGCATTCCGGGAAATGCATGGCCAGCACGTGCTCGCCGAGCTCTTTCTGCTTTTCGGGGCGTTTGGTGTAGTAGAAATATTCGAAATGCCCGAAGCGCACATGGCTCGGTGACAGGCGCAGGATCATGGCTGCGCGTTCCTGTTTTTCGCGCCACACCGGCGTGTCGGAGCCGATCACGCACAACGCACGGGTGGTCGGGATGTTCAGGGCATGCAGCGCTTCGGACGCAAGAAACTCACGGATCGACGAACGCAGCACCGCACGGCCATCGCCCATGCGCGAAAAAGGCGTCTGACCGGCGCCCTTGAGGTGCAGGTCCCAATGCTCGCCGGCCTCGTTGTAGACCTCGCCCAGCAGCAGTCCGCGACCGTCGCCCAGTTGTGGGTTGTAGGAGCCGAACTGATGCCCGGAATAGACCGTCGCCCGCGGAATCGCATCGGCCCACAGCTTGTGGCCGCTGAATAGCTCGGCGAACTCCGGGGTTTCGGCCACGGCCGGATCAAGGTCGAGCAGCGCCATGGCGGCAGGGCTCGCGACGACCAGGCGCGGATTGTCGATGGGCTCGGGCAGTACGTGGGCAGAAAACGTATCGCCCAGGCGATCGAAGCGATTATCGAAGGTCAGTTCGTCGAGGGCTTTCACCGGCCATCTCCAGCAGAATGTCCGAGCATTCTGCTAGGGATAGGGCGGTTAGTCGAGTTTGGCGGGCGGTGGCTCTTGCAGCGGTTTGCCGTCGGCCATCGGCACGATGGTTTTGGCTTCCGGCTCGATGGGCACCATTTTGTATTCCTGGCCGTGCAGGTTCTTCAGGTAAACCTCCATCTGCCGGAACGAAATGTTGATGTGCTGCTTCTTGAACTCGCGGTTGATGAAGCGGTTGACCTCATCGAGTACCGGGTTGCGGTCGCCGAGGTCACGCACATGCATGCGCAGCTCGTGGTCGAGGGTGCTTTCGCCGAAGTTCAGGAAGTACACGTGCGGTTCCGGATCCTTCAGCACGCGCGGGTTGTCCCGGGCGGCTTTGAGCAGCAGTTCTTTCACCAGGTCCAGGTCCGAACCGTAATCGACGCCGAGCTTCAAGGTCACCCGGGTAATGGTGTCGGTCAGTGACCAGTTGATTAGTTGCCCGGTGATGAACGTCTTGTTCGGGACGATGATGTCCTTGCGGTCGAAGTCGGTGATGGTCGTGGCGCGGATGCGGATCTTGCTGACCGTGCCCGACAGGTTGCCGATGGTGATCGTGTCGCCGATCCGCACCGGGCGTTCGAACAGGATCATGATCCCGGAGATGAAGTTCGCGAAAATCTCCTGCATCCCGAAGCCAAGTCCCACCGAAAGCGCCGCCACCAGCCACTGCAACTTGTCCCAGCTCACGCCGAGCGTGGACAGGGTCGAGACGAAACCGATGCCGGCGATCACGTAAGACAGCAGCGTGGTCGTGGCGTAGGCGCTGCCCTGCGCCAGGTTCAGCTTCGACAATACGAACACTTCCAGCAGCCCTGGCAAGTTGCGCGCGAGGGCGAAGGTGATGCCGATGATGATCAGCGCCCCCAGCATGTCGCCGATGCTGATCGGCACCATGCTCATGTTGGCGCCGGTGCCGCTGGTGTATTCGTAGAGGGTGATGTTATCGAGGTACGAGAACACCGAAATCAGATCGGACCAGACCCAGTACAGCGCAGCGATGAAGCCGCCGAGCAGCGCCAGGCGAATCAGGCGCAACGACTGCTCGTTGACCTTCTCGATGTCCAGGGTCGGCTCTTCGATCACCGCTTCGCCATCGCCGGCCTCTTTCGCTGCCTGACGTTTGGCCAGGGCGCGCTGGTAGGCGAGACGGCGTGCCGCAACGCTCAGGCCGCGGACGAACGTGGCTTCGATCACCAGCCAGAACATCAGCAGGTAAAGCGTGTTGATCAAGCGGTCGCTGAGCTTCAGCGCGGTGTAGTAGTAGCCGAAGCACACCGCCACGAACAACGCGACAGGCAGGACGGTGAACATGACCCCGACCGCTTTGCGGAACAACGAGGCGTTTTCGTGCGTCGGGCTGCTGATCAGCAATCGACTGAGCAGCCAGGTCATCAAGGCGTAGCAGATCAGTACGACCGGCATGCCCAGCACGTCATCGGCCAGCCCCGCCGGTTGCAGCTCGGCAACGGCCACCACCGCGACCAACGCCATGACCACCAGCCCGAGACGGCGGACCCAGCCCTGGAGAAATTCGACCTGAGGCTTTTCCCAGCGGAAATGCAGTTCGGCGACGCCGCCCGGCGCGAGGATCCGGTAGGCGGTGTAGAACACCAGCCAGGCCTGAGCCATTTGCAGCAGCGCCGCGCCCATGTTGGCGTTCTGCCCCCGAGCGTCGATTTGCAGGGCCAGGCCACACAGGGCCAGGCCCAGCGCAACCGGCAATGCCAGCAGAATATTGACCAGAATCGCCTGCGGCGTGTGCAACTGGCTGTCACGTTTGAAGTGGCCGATGTCCTGGTGAACCTTGTTCAGTCGGGCATACAGGCTTTTGCGCCGCCACAGCAGGGCGCCGATCACCAGTACCAACGGGAGAAACAGCAGCGGTCGCTGAGTCAGGCCGTCAATCAATTCACTCACGCTCGACGCCAGCGGCAGGGTCGCCACCTGGCGTTGCAGACGTTCCGGCACGCCGCGCATCCATTCAAGATCGAGCGGCTTGTTGCTGGGAATCCAGAACATCTGTTCGTCGAGGGTCGCCCGCAGGCTTTGCGCGGTGCTGAGCAGTTGCTTCTGATTGAGTTGCAGCGTGATCGATTCGTTGAGCACCGCGCTCAGTTCGCGGTTCAGCCGTTCCAGCAGGTCGGCGCGGGTCGTGGCCAGTTCCAGCAGGCTCTTGCGTAGTTGCGGGGTGACTTGCTCGGGCGGCTGAGTCGACAGCAGGTTGTCGACATAGGTCGCCGGGTTGCTGAGCAATTCCCGTTGCTGGCTGACTTCGAACTGATACAGGCGAATGTCGGCGATCTGGTCGGCCAGGTCGCGGTCGACCTTGAGGCGCGGCAGGCCCTGTTTCTGTTTGTAGAGGATTTTCGACAGCAGCAGGCTGCCCTTGAGCACACTGATTTGCTCGTCGAGGGCCGAATCGCTCTGGGTTACGTTGTCGAGTTGCTGCTTGGTTTGCAGGTTCTGCTGGGTGACTTCGTTGAGACGGTCGGTGCTCTTGAGCAAGTAGTCCGAAAGCTTCAGGTTTGCCGCACTTTCGGTGGCCAGCAGGGCGCTGCCGCCGGACTTCTGCGCTTCGATAGACTGCTGCGTCACCGTCTCCTGGGACTGGGCCAGGCGTTTCTGGTTGATCAGGTTTTGCAGCTCCTGGATTTCGCGATCCAGGCGGTCGGATTTTTCCGAGAGCAGGTCATGCTGGCTGTTGCCCAGGTCCTGCAACTGGCTGTTGCCGGCCAGTTCCTGGCGACGCAGCGGGATCAGCGCATTCAGTGCCGCGAGTTCGGCATTGAGCAGGTCGCGTTGTTCGCTGCTCAAGGTCTTGCCGTTGTCTTTGCCGGCCTTGAGGATGTTATTGATCTGCTGGATGCGCGTCTGGCTGGTGGAAATTTCAGCCTGGGCGCGCTCAGGGCGGGTCTGGGCGGTAATGACCAGGCTGTTCGCATCAGCGAGGGCTTTCTGCATATCACTTTGCTGGGTCGCGCGCTCGGTCAGCATTTGCTCGAGCTGCTGCACGGATTCTTTGCCATAGCGTTGCGCCACGGGGATGGCGCTGCTGGCTTTGAGGCGCGTCAGTTCGCGCTGGTTCTCGATGTTCTGCTTGGGCGCGGTAGCGAGTTGCTGCTTGAGATCGGCCAGCTTGCGCTCGTAATCACGCTTGTTGTTGAGCTGGGTCAGCGTGCTTTGCAGCAGCGTTTGCAGGGCTTTCTGATCAGCTTCCGGCAGTTTGCGGTCGGCGATCTTGTCCAGGCTCGCCTGCACGGCTTCGCTGGACGGTGGTTCCGCCGCTTGCAACGTGCCGACAGACAGACTCAAGCCCAGCAGGGCCATGATGAAAAAGGTGCGCAGGGTTGACATAGAGACCGATCGAAAACGAGACGAAGAATGAAGTTTAGAGGAAGAGTCCCGGACCCGGGCGACTTCCTTCGGGGAATCTGACGCCCACTTTGCCGATCTTGTTCCCTTCCATGACCGCGACGGTCCAGATGGTGTTGTTCCATTCCACCTGGTCACCCACGACTGGCGCACCGCCCACTTTGTGAGCAATGAAGCTGGCCAGAGTCATATCTGGATCGATGCCTTCGACTTTCAACCCGTACAGGGCAGCAACCGCCGCCAGCTGGGCATCTCCTTCGAGTACGAAGTCGCCGAAGAAACGCAAATCGAGGCCTCGTTGAGGCGCCTGGCTAAACAGTTTTCCAAGGGCCGGCAGGTTGTGTTCGTGGCCGATGACGCAGAGCAAATCATCGACTTCGAGCACCGTACTACCCGACGGATGGAGCAGTTGCTGGCCACGAAACAGTGCGGCGATGCGTGTGCCTTCGGGCATTTTCAGTTCGCGAAGGGGCGAACCGATGCACCATTTTTCGGCACCGAGGCGATAAACGAACAGCTCCCACTCACTGGTGACATGCACTTCCAGGGCTGAGCGCGAGATCGGCGCAGGTTCCGGTGGCACCGTCACCTTTAACAGTTTGGCGATCCACGGCAGGCTCGTCCCTTGTACCAGCAGCGACACCAGCACAATAAAGAAGGCAAGGTTGAAGTAGAGCTGGGCGTTGGGCAGGCCGGCCATCAGCGGGAACACCGCCAGAATGATCGGGACCGCGCCGCGCAGGCCGACCCAGGAAATGAAGGCTTTCTCTCGACCGTGGAAGGCCTTGAAGGGCAGCAGGCCGACCAACACCGACAGTGGCCGTGCAAACAGAATCATCCACAGCGCCAGGCCCAGCGCAGGCAAGGCGATCGGCAGCAAGTCGTGCGGCGTGACCAGCAGGCCCAGCACCAGGAACATGCCGATCTGCGCCAGCCACGCCATGCCGTCGAGCATGTGCAGAATGCCGTGGCGGCTGCGTACCGGACGGTTGCCGATCACCAGGCCGCACAGGTAAACCGCGAGGAAACCGCTGCCGTGCAGGGCGTTGGTCAGGGCGAACACCACCAGGCCGCCGGCGATCACCAGAATCGGATAGAGGCCGGTGGCCAGATTGATCCGGTTGACCAGTTGCAGCATCAGCCAGCCGCCACCGAGCCCGATCACGCCGCCGATGCCGAACTCGCGCAGCAGGTGGGTCAGCAGGCTCCAGTGCAGGCCGGTCTGGCCGCTGGCGAGCATGTCGATCAGGGTGACGGTGAGGAACACCGCCATCGGGTCGTTGCTGCCGGATTCGATTTCGAGACTGGCGGTGACCCGTTCGTTCAAGCCTTTGCCGCCGAGCAGCGAGAACACCGCCGCAGCATCCGTGGAGCCGACGATGGCGCCGATCAGCAGGCCCTGAATCAGGTTCAGATCGAACAGCCAGGCCGCGGCCATGCCGGTCAGCCCGGTGGTGATCAACACCCCGACCGTGGCCAGCGACAGCGCCGGCCATAACGCCACACGAAAACTCGACACCCTGGTGCGCAAACCGCCGTCGAGCAGGATCACCGCCAGTGCAAGGTTGCCGACCAGATAGGCCGTTGGGTAGTTATCGAAAATAATCCCGCCGCCATCGACGCCGGCGGCCATGCCCACGGCCAGGATGATCACCAGAATCGGGATACCGAGGCGGGACGAAAGTGAGCTCACCAGAATGCTCGCACCTACCAGCAACGCGCCGATCAAGAACAGGCTGTTGATGGTCGTCGCATTCAAAGGCAATACTCCAGAAAGCTGAAAGGCGGGCACACACTGACCATGCAGTCTGCGTGCCAGCGATTCTAACCTGTTGAAATGTGATGCTGTCAAAAAGCTTTTGCAGATCAAAAGCCCTACGCATGTTCCGTCTACACGCGATCCCTTGTAGGAGCCGGCTTGCTGGCGATCGCGTCTGTGAAATCGCCATCGCCAGCAAGCCGGCTCCTACAGATCGGGGGATGTTCCGGATCGACGTATCACGAGCATCTGGTGTTAGCGGGTTAGAGGCTGAACCGTCCAACCATCGTGTTCAGGTCCACTGCCAATCGCGACAGTTCGTTGCTCGCTGCGCTGGTCTGATTGGCGCCGGTGGCCGATTGCACCGACAGATCACGAATGTTCACCAGGTTACGGTCCACTTCACGGGCCACTTGGGCCTGTTCTTCGGCCGCGCTGGCGATCACCAGGTTGCGTTCGTTGATTTCGACGATGGCGCTGTTGATCGTGTCCAGCGACATCCCTGCGCCGCGAGCGATGTTCAAGGTCGACTCGGCGCGCTCGGTGCTGTTGCGCATCGAATCCACCGCGTGCTCGGTGCCGGTCTGAATGCTGCCGATCATGCGTTCGATTTCGCTGGTCGATTGCTGAGTGCGGTGCGCCAGTGCACGCACTTCGTCCGCCACCACCGCAAAACCGCGCCCGGCTTCACCGGCACGGGCCGCTTCGATGGCGGCGTTCAAGGCCAGCAGGTTGGTCTGGTCCGCCAGGCCACGGATCACGTCCAGTACCTTGCCGATGTCGCGGGATTCATTGGCCAGATCGCCGATCAGTGTCGCCGTGCTCTGCACATCGGCGCTCATGCGTTCGATGGCGCTGACGGTTTCCTGCACCAGATCACGACCGTCACCGGCCGACGTGGTGGCGTTTTTCGACGCTTCCGAGGTGCTCACCGCGTTGCGCGCGACTTCTTCCACGGCGCTGGTCATTTCATTGACGGCGGTGGCGGCCTGTTCGATTTCATTGTTCTGTTGGGTCAGGCCACGGGCGCTTTCGTCGGTGACACTGTTGAGCTCTTCAGCGGCGGAGGCCAGTTGCGTGGCCGAGCCGGAAATCCGCTGCAGGGTGTCACGCAGCTTGTCTTGCATCTTCGACATGGCCAGCAGCAAACGGCCGGCTTCGTCTTCGCCATCAACGGTGATCGGGCGAGTCAGGTTGCCTTCGGCAATTTGTTCGGCAGCGCTCAAGGCATTGGCGATTGGCTTGGTGATGCTGTTGGTCAGCAGCCAGGCAAACAGCACGGTCAGGCCGGTGGCGATGACCAGCAAGGTGATCACCAGATTGAAGGCCGAATCATATTGATCGGCGGCGCGCTGATTGGTGTCGAGGGACTGCTGGGTGTTGATCTCCAGCAAGCGATTGAGCACTGCGTTGACAGCTTCGGAGTTGGTCAGCAGATCGGTGTTGAGCAAGGTGCGCAGTTCATCGACCTGATTGTTGCGCGACAGGGTTTTCATCCGGTCTTCGATCTGACGGTACTGCCCCAGCAACTGTACGTATTGATCGTAGGCTGCACGCTCCTGCGGGCTGCTGATCAGCTTTTCGTAGGTCGCCTGAGCCGCACGAATCTGTTGGTTGCGCGACTCCAGCAGCTCCATGGTTTTCTGCTGAACGTCGGGCTCGCGGTTCACCAGCAAACGGTAGGACAGCACTCGCAGGCGCAAGGTGAGTTGAGTGAACTCGTCGAGGCTTTTGATACTCGGCACGCTGCTCAAGGTGATTTCCTCGGCAGCACCGCGAATCTTGCTCATCTGGTTCAAGGCAAACACCCCCAGAACCAGCATCAGACCGCCAATCAGGGCGAAACCGAGGAACGCCCGCGGAGCGATATTCATATTACGAAGGGACATGGTGTTTACCGAAAAGAGCGCACCTGTGCGGCGCTGAGACTGACGTATGGATGACTTATCGGTCATACGACTAAAGTCTTGAGGGGCTGCGCGTATTTGTCGCAGTCAGACCGTTTCCTGTAGGAGCGAAGCTTGCTCGCGAAGGACGTTAACGGTAACGCGTGCAGTCTGGATGAACGCGTTGTCTGGACGTCCTTCGCGAGCAAGCATCGCTCCTACAGGAACTATGGCGACGAAGTGCAGGAACCAGATCCGCCAATCACAGTCTTTAAAGTTCGCGAGGAAGGTCGCCCGCCAGGAAAATCAAGGCCTTGCGCCCCATTAACCCTGGCATCCGTGGTGACTTTTCTTTATCGTACGCGCCCCTTGAAAATGCTTGGAAAATCAAAATGTTGGAAGCATCCCTAAGCCAATTGGAACAACTGGTCAGCGACCTTGTTCAACAGAACCAGACCCTGAGTGCAGAACTGGCCCAGGCCAAGGATGAAAACGAAAGCCTGCAACTGAGCCTGATGGAACAGGAAGAAAAACAAGGCGCTACCGCCGCTCGCATCCAGGCCCTGGTTGAACGCGTCAGCGCCGGCCCGGTCAGCGCATGAGTGTCGGCGCCGCAGGGGTAAAAGTCGTCTCGATCCTGGGGGAGGACTATTCGATCAAGGCGCCGGCCGGGGAAGAGCAAACCCTGCTGGACGCCGCATTGATGTTGAAGGCTGCTTTGGCTGATACCAAAAGAAAGTACCCGACCCTGATCGGTGACCGACTGCTGGTGCTGGCCGCGATGAATCTGTGTTCTCAGCAGATCGAAATGAAAAAGCAGCACAAGCTCGAACTCGACCGTTACCAAGAGCAAGTCAGCGCCACGGTTGAAGTGATCTCCAAGACGATCAATCAAGCCTGATCGGCTTTGCGCACAACCAAAGAATAAATTGTCGTTTGAGTTGTATACAATCGGCATGGCTGTTGCAGTGTTTCAGCCTCTTATTCTTTGGGGGTGCTCCATGCAGTTCTGGCGTCGCAGTATTCAATGGCAGTTGATCCTCAGTATGGGCACCGCCCTGCTGGTCAGTATTCTGATCGTGGTTGGCGTTTATACCCTCGTGGTCAACCGTCTCGCCCAGAGCTACCTGGTCGAACAAGCGCTGCCGTCGAGCATCGAAGCGATGCGCAACGACATCGAGCGCATCCTCGTTCAACCCCTCACCGCCGCCAAAGACATCGCCAGCAACAGCATGGTGCGCGACTGGCTCGCCGGGGGCGAAAACAGTGATCAGACCGCCGCGTTCGTGCAGTATCTGGAAGGCATCCGCGCCGAACACAAAGCCTTTACCGCGTTAATTGTCGGTACGGCTTCAAACCACTATTTCACTGAAAAAGGCCTGGACCGCAGCCTTAGCCGCTCCAATCCCAAAGACGCCTGGTTCTATTCGTTCCTCGACAGCAACCAGCCGCGCACCCTCAATATCGACAACGACACAGCCACCGGAGAATTGGCGCTGTTCATCGACCTCAAGGTCGAGCAGGCCGGAAAAGTCGTGGGCGTTGCCGGGCTTGGCCTGAGCATGAAAGAGCTGTCGGAGCTGATTCACAACTTCACCTTCGGTGAGCGCGGCAAGGTCTATCTCGTGCGTTCCGACGGTTTGATCCAGGTTCACCCCGAAGCGCAATTCAGTGGCAAACGCACCTTGGTCGAGCAAATCGGTGCGTCGGCCGCGCAGGCAGTCATGGGTCAAAAAGCTGCCAGCAGCAGCTTCGTGCGTGATGGCGAAGACTTCCTCGCGTTGAGCCTGCCGCTGAGGGACTTGGGCTGGACCCTGGTGGCCGAAGTGCCACAGTCGCAGATCTACGCCGAAGCCCGCCGCGCCATGTGGATGAGCAGCGGCATTGGCCTGGCGGTGGCGCTGGTGTGCCTGTTGCTGGTGGTGTTGCTGGCCCGTGGGTTGGTGCGGCCGATTCGTCAGGTAACAGCGGCGCTGGTAGCCATCGGTAGCGGTGGTGGAGATTTGACCCACCGGTTAGATTCCAGCCGCGCCGATGAACTGGGTGACCTGGCACGCGGCTTCAATCGATTCCTTGACAGCCAGCGCGAGATGATCGGCGAAGTGCTGACCACCAGTGAGCGTTTGCGCACCGCCGTCAGCCAGGTGGCGAAGGTTGTGGACAACACCGCCGAACGCTCCGGGCGTCAGCAGGAAATGACCGACATGGTCGCCACCGCCGTCCACGAAATGGGCCTGACCGTGCAGGAAATCGCGCAGAACGCCGGTAACGCGGCGGTTGCCTCGCAGGATGCTCGCGATGAGGCGATGCAGGCGCGGGAAGTGGTGGGTGGGTCGATCCGACATATTGAAAGCATGTCCGATGAAATCGGTGTCGCCGCCAGTGCGGTGGGCGAACTGGCTGATCAGGTGGCGTCGATTGATCAGGTGTTGGCGGTGATTCGCGGGATTTCCGAGCAGACCAACCTGTTGGCGTTGAATGCGGCTATTGAAGCAGCGCGGGCTGGAGACATGGGCCGTGGATTTGCCGTTGTGGCAGATGAAGTGCGGACGCTGGCGCGGCGGACTCAATCGTCCACCGATGAAATTCAGCAAATAATCGGCAGCCTCAAGCAAGGTGCGGAGAACGCGGTGTCGTCGATGCACACCGGTCAAGCGGCGACCGGCACCGGTGTCGAATCGAGCCAGCGCACCGGGACGTCGCTGACCGCGATTACCGGGCAGATCGAGCGTATCAGCGACATGAACCACCAGGTCGCGACCGCGACGGAAGAACAGTCGGCGGTGACCGAAGAGATCAACCGCAACGTGCAGGGGATTTCCGACCTGGCTCGGGCGACAGCGGGGGAGGTCAGGGCTTGCCGGGAGGATTGCCAGACGTTGCAGCGGTTGGCGGATGATTTGGCGCGGCAGATGGGTGGGTTTCGGTTGAGCTGAGGTTCGAGTCCAAGGCTGCACAGGCTGGCCGAGAGCGCGACAATAGTGTGTGCGCTCTCGGGGCGCTGATGATCAGTCAGAAACGAATGACGAGACCAAAAGCTCTTTCCCGTATACCTCTGCACCATTGACGGTATCGATATAAAAAACTCGTTTCTCTCTCACGACCCAGGAACGTTGTTGTTCATCGATATAGGTGTCGCCACTGGTCATTGATCTGAACATGTCATCGCGGTTGAACAACCGATTGCCAATTTGGGTATCACCTTCGGTTTTGACGGTTACGCGATAGCCGTTATCGATTTGCCAGCGATACTCTTTGCCTGTGACGGTGCTGTTGCGATTACCTCTTACCTTGTCACCCACTCTGGTCGCCAGAATGAATTGGTCGTGGGTGAGCCGTATATAAGGGTCTATTTTTGGTGTGCGTTCTGCGGCAGGGAAGCCATAGACAACGCTTAGCCACTCGTTGGCAGACATGGCCTCGTAGTCCTTGTACCCGACGAGGTAGTCCCACTCATATCGCTCGTCGGGCGAAACGATTTCCATCATACCGACAGCCGTTGTTTCAGCACTCTCAGAAGCTTGCTTCTCACCGGTTGCGCCAACGGAAACCATCTCAATAGTGATAAGGGACTTTTCGTTCGAAGGCCTGTGATGATTTTTGTCGAGAACGACGTGTTCAATCCCTTTGGAATCGGTCCAAATCGTTCCCGCTCTTCCAGGTCCAGCTGAAATGGATGCCAGGACGCAATAGTCATGATCGACAAGTCCTGGAATTTTGATTGTTTTGTCTGCAAGTGTGTTTGGCGTATTCATCATGCTCTCTCATATAGGAGGACCGACGGACAGGGTGATGTCCGTCGTTGCCGACAAATAGTGTGACGTCGGTAATCCAGCCTATCGGAGCTGCCTTGATTACACAGCTGTCAGAAATAACAGGTGTGTCGAGTGCAGAGTTGGCGTGTTTCAAAATGAACGCTCAATGTATTACCAATACTCTGCACTGAATCAGTTGCTTAGAACCACTCATCCTGCATGTTCAAACACACATCATCCCGCGCCTCAAGAATCGCCAATTCATGGTGGCAACCCGGCACTTCCCAGGTCAGGAAATACCGCGCCGCCTGCAGCTTGCCCTTATAGAAGCTCACATCCGCCGCATTCCCCTTGGCCAACCCTTCCTCGGCGCGAATCGCCTGTTCCAGCCAGCGCCAGCCAATCACTGTGTGCCCAAACACTTTCAAGTACAGCGCCGAGTTCGCCAGGCTGCTGTTGACCTTGCCTTGAGCCAGGTCGGTCAACAAACCGAGGGTTACGGTTTGCAGGCGGGCCACCAGTTTCTCCAGCGGTTCACGCAGCGCATTCAGCGATTCGTAGGCTTGCGCCCGTTCGGCAGTGTCGGCGATCAGGCGGATCAATTGCTTCAGTCCCGCACCACCGTTCTGCGCCAGTTTGCGGCCCAGCAAGTCCAGTGACTGAATGCCGTGGGTGCCTTCATGAATCGGGTTCAGACGGTTGTCGCGGTAATACTGCTCAACCGGGTATTCGCGGGTATAACCGTGACCGCCGAGAATCTGGATCGCCAGCTCGTTGGCCTTCAGGCAAAACTCCGACGGCCAGGATTTGACGATTGGCGTCAGCAAATCCAGCAGCTCATGGGCCTGTTTGCGCTCGGCTTCGGTCGCAAGCGTCGTGGTGTCATCGAACAGTCGCGCCGCATACAACCCAAGATCGAACGAGCCTTCGACGTAGGCTTTTTGCGTGAGCAACATGCGTTTGACGTCGGCGTGCTGAATGATCGCCACTGGTGCGGTGTTCGGGTCTTTGCTGTCCGGCACGCGGCCTTGCGGACGCTCGCGGGCGTACTCCAGCGAATACAGGTAGCCGGCGTAACCGAGCATCACCGCGCCCATGCCGACGCCGATTCGCGCTTCGTTCATCATCTGGAACATGTAGCTCAAACCGTGGTGCGGCTTGCCCACCAGATAACCGACGCACTCACCGTTATCACCGAAGTTCAGCGCGGTGGACGTCGTGCCGCGCCAGCCCATCTTGTGGAACAACCCGGCCAGCAACACGTCGTTGCGCTTGCCCAGGCTGCCGTCATCGTTGACCAGGAACTTGGGCACGATAAACAGCGAAATCCCCTTCACTCCGGCCGGTGCATCCGGCAACTTGGCCAGCACCATGTGCACGATGTTTTCCGACAGCGGGTGATCGCCGCCGGAGATGAAGATCTTGTTGCCCTTGAGTCGATAGGTGCCGTCAGAAGCAGGCTCGGCGCGTGTGCGAATATCTGACAACGACGAACCGGCATGGGGCTCGGTCAGGGCCATGGTGCCGAAGAAGCGGCCGTCGATCATCGGTTGCAGGAAGCGCTGCTTCTGTTCCTCGGTGCCGAAGCTTTCGATCAGGTTCGCCGCACCCATGGTCAGGAACGGGTACGAAGTCGAGGCCGCGTTGGCCGACTGGAAGTGCGCGAAACACGCCTGGGACAACAGCGTAGGAAGTTGCATGCCGCCGGCGTCGAAACTGCGCGCGGCGTTGAGGAAACCGGCTTCGAGGAAGGCATCCACCGCTGGTTTCACTTCCGGAATCAGAATCGCCTGACCGTCCTCGTAGCGAGGCTCGTTCTCGTCGCCCTTGCGGTTGTGCGGGGCGAAAAACTTCTCGGCAATGCTGCGAGCGGTGCCGATGGCAGCGTCGAAGGTCTCGCGATTGTGCTCGGCGAAACGCTCTCGCTGGGTCAGGCCTTCGGCGTCGAGGACTTCATACAGCTCGAAAGCCAGATTGCGGGAACTGAGCAACGTCTCGGACATGGCGGCCTACCTTTTTTTGGAATGGACCGAGTCTAGGCGTGGGAATAGAGGCTGAACAGGATGATTGATGAGCGTGATGGTAGGGCAGAGCGACGACTTAACAGGCACCACAAAACAAATGTGGGAGCGAGCCTGCTCGCGATAGCGGTGTTTCATCCAATACATGTGTCGGATGACACGCCGCTATCGCGAGCAGGCTCGCTCCCACAGGGGGTATTGCGTACCGGGCGGCTATTGCGGCAGCCCGGCTTATCGGTTTTAGCCGATGGTCATCAAGCTCGCATTACCACCCGCCGCAGCGGTGTTAACGCTCAACGCTCGCTCGATCACCAGACGCTCCAACGCAATGTTGGTCTCGCCCAGCGACAACCCATGAACCCCGACAATCGCCCCGGCACGCTTGGCCACTTGCTGGCACACCGCACGCAACTGATCGGAATGGCCGTGATGCAGAACCGCATCAAACACCACTTCGTCCTTGTTCCAGTCGGCAACCAGCTTGATACGCGCCTGAACTTCCTTCGGCAGGCGTGCGAACAAGGCTTTGGTCAGGTCAGCTTCCGGCCATACCGCTGAGCCGCCGACGGCCAATACCGCCGCCAGTTGCGTCAGTAGGTCGCCTTCAGCTTCGGCCAGGGACAGCACGTGCTCACGCGGCAGGATCGCGTAGCTGTTGCGCTCGCCGGTCGGGCCCGCCAGTACACGGGTGATGCCGCTTTGCGATTGCGCCGCGAACTGCACGCACAAGGCGCTCAGGTCGGCAAACTTGTTGCTGTCGGCCCAGGTTTGCAGGGCGGTCAGCGGTTTGCTCATGGCATCGCGCAGACGAACATCCGGTGCAGTGGCGGCGTCGCCACGAGCGAAGGATTGTTCGATTGCATCGGCAGGCCGCGTCGACAGCAGGCGGTACAGGTACAACGGACCACCGGCTTTCGGGCCGGTGCCCGACAGGCCTTCGCCACCGAACGGTTGCACGCCAACCACAGCACCGACGATGTTACGGTTCACGTAGACGTTACCGGCATTGACGTTGTCGATCACCTTGGCGATGGTCTCGTCGATGCGCGTATGCACGCCCAGCGTCAGGCCGTAGCCGGAAGCGTTGATCTGACCGATCAACTGGTCGATGTCTTTGCGCTTGTAGCGCACCACGTGCAGCACCGGGCCGAAGATTTCGCGTTGCAACTCATCGAAGCTTTCCAGCTCGATCAGCGTCGGCATCACGAAGGTGCCGCGTTTCACTTCTTCACTGTTGGCGATGGCCACCTGGTACACGTTGCGACCTTTGTCGCGCATGGCCTGGATGTGCTTCTCGATGCCCGCCTTGGCTTCGGCGTCGATCACCGGGCCGATGTCCACGGACAGGCGCTCAGGGTTGCCGAGACGGCATTCAGCCATGGCGCCCTTGAGCATTTCGATGACACGGTCAGCGGAATCTTCCTGCAAGCAAAGTACACGCAGAGCCGAACAACGTTGACCGGCGCTGTCGAAGGCCGACGACACCACGTCGATCACGACTTGTTCGGTCAGTGCCGAGGAGTCGACGATCATCGCGTTCTGGCCGCCAGTCTCGGCGATCAGCGGAATCGGGCGGCCCTGTGCATCCAGGCGGCCAGCGACGTTGCGTTGCAGCAAACGAGCGACTTCGGTGGAACCGGTGAACATCACGCCTTTGACCCGATCGTCACCGACCAGACGGGCGCCCACGGTTTCGCCACGGCCCGGCAGCAGTTGCAGCACGCCTTCCGGAATCCCGGCTTCGAGCATCAGGCGCACGGCCTGGGCAGCGACCAGCGGGGTTTGTTCCGCAGGCTTGGCCAGTACCGGGTTACCGGCGGCCAATGCAGCGGCAACCTGACCGCTGAAGATTGCCAGCGGGAAGTTCCACGGGCTGATGCACACCACCGGACCCAATGGGCGGTGGGCGTCGTTGGTGAAATCGTTGCGAGCCTGCACCGCGTAGTAACGCAGGAAGTCCACGGCCTCACGCACTTCGGCGATGGCGTTGGCGAAGGTCTTGCCGGCTTCGCGAGCCAACAGGCCCATCAGCGGCTGGATCTCGCCTTCCATCAAATCGGCGGCACGTTCCAGAATCGCAGCACGTTCGGCCGGCGGGGTGGCCTGCCAGATCGGTGCAGCGTTCAGGGCGCACTGGATCGCGTTGTCGACGTCTTCGACATTCGCTTCCTGTACGTGACCGACCACGTCACGCAAATCGGACGGGTTCAGAACAGGCGCAGGGGTTTCGGTGCTGGAGACGCAGCCGAGCATCGGCGCGGCTTTCCAGTGGTTGTGAGCAGTGGCCAGCAGAGCGCACGACAGCGAAGCCAGGCGATGTTCGTTGGCCATGTCGATGCCGCTGGAGTTGGCGCGCTCGGCACCATAAAGATCGCGCGGCAGCGGGATACGCGGGTGCGGCAGGCCGAAGCCGCCTTCCAGCGTCGCCATCTGCTCGATGCTGGCCACTGGATCGGCCACCAGCTCCTGAATCGAAATGGACTGGTCGGCGATACGGTTCACGAACGAGGTGTTCGCGCCGTTTTCCAGCAGACGACGTACCAGGTACGCCAGCAGCGTTTCGTGAGTCCCGACCGGTGCGTACACGCGGCATGGGCGGTTCAGCTTGCCTTCGGAAACTTTACCTACAACCTGTTCGTACAGCGGTTCGCCCATGCCGTGCAGGCACTGGAACTCGTACTGGCCCGGGTAATAGTTCTGACCGGCGATGTGGTAAATGGCCGACAGAGTGTGGGCGTTGTGCGTGGCGAATTGCGGGTAGATGACTTCCGGCACCGACAACAACTTGCGGGCGCAAGCGATGTAGGAAACGTCGGTGTACACCTTGCGGGTGTAGACCGGATAGCCTTCCAGACCTTCGACCTGGGCGCGCTTGATTTCGCTGTCCCAGTACGCGCCTTTCACCAGGCGGATCATCAGGCGATGACGGCTGCGGCGAGCCAGGTCGATCACGTAATCGATCACGTACGGGCAACGCTTCTGGTAAGCCTGGATCACGAAACCGATGCCGTTCCAGCCGGTCAGTTGCGGCTCGAAGCACAGGCGCTCCAGCAGATCCAGCGACAGCTCGAGGCGGTCGGCTTCTTCGGCGTCGATGTTCAGGCCGATGTCGTATTGCTTGGCCAGCAGGGTCAGCGACAACAGGCGCGGGTACAACTCGTCCATCACACGCTCGTACTGCGCACGGCTGTAACGCGGGTGCAGTGCCGACAGCTTGATGGAAATGCCCGGGCCTTCATAAATCCCGCGACCGTGGGACGCTTTGCCGATCGAGTGGATGGCTTGTTCGTACGACGCGAGGTACTTCTGCGCGTCGTGTTCGGTGAGGGCGGCTTCACCGAGCATGTCGTAGGAATAGCGGAAACCCTTGGCTTCGAACTTGCTCGCGTTGGCCAGGGCTTCGGCGATGGTTTCGCCGGTGACGAACTGCTCGCCCATCAGGCGCATGGCCATGTCGACGCCCTTGCGGATCATCGGCTCGCCGCTTTTGCCGATGATGCGGCTCAGCGACGAAGTCAAACCCGCTTCATTATGGGTGGCGACCAGTTTGCCGGTCAGCAGCAAGCCCCAGGTTGCGGCGTTGACGAACAGCGACGGGCTGTTGCCCAAGTGTGGCTGCCAGTTACCGGTGCTGATTTTGTCGCGGATCAGTGCGTCACGAGTGCCCTTGTCCGGGATGCGCAACAGCGCTTCGGCCAGGCACATCAGTGCCACGCCTTCCTGGGACGACAGGGAAAATTCCTGCAACAGGCCCTGAACAATTCCGGCACGGCCACCGGCGCTCTTCTGATTGCGCAGTTTCTCGGCAATCGAGGCAGCGAGCTTGTTGGTGGCGTCAGCCATGGCAACCGGCAGGCGCGCCTGTTCGATCAGCATCGGCACCACTTCCGGCTCAGGACGACGGTAAGCAGCGGTAATGGCGGCGCGCAGCACCGATTGCGGCAAGATGCTTTCGGCGAACTCAAGGAAGCACTGGTGCGCGTGGTCGACGTGGACGTCGCCACTGTCGTCGGCTTCTTTGGCCGTCAGGCCGTTGAGCTCGGTCAGGGTTGCACCACCCTCGAGTTTTTCCAGGTAATTGAAAATTGCCTGCTTGATCAGCCAGTGCGGCGTGCGATCAATCGAAGTCGCGGCGGCCTTGAGGCGCTCGCGGGTCGGGTCGTCAAGTTTGACCCCAAGGGTGGTGGTAGCCATATTTTTATCCTCATGTTTGCCACGACCGCGTGGCATCAGCTGGCGGCAAGATTAGCTGCGCGCTCTCTGAGGTGCAACCGGGTGCAACCCTTTTTTTGTCGGAATAATAGGCAGCTCGTCAGGAATTAAATTCCGGTACGAACGTACCGCTCCTGCTTGGTGCTTTTGCTTCTAGTAAACGCTCATGACTGCTCTAAAAGGGAGCAAAAACAGACCTTTTCAAGCTAAATCCGACTAGGTGCAACTTATTCTCAAAAAATGGGTTGCACCTTATTTGTGTTGTTGAATAGGATTCGCGCCCAAGGTGCAACCGGTTAAAAAGACAGGTGCACCGGCTGAAGGCTTTCCTGGGGAAACATCAGTCCTAAATGCGCGGACCCGCAAATCGTTTGATCAAACATTGTCGTTTGTCGGCGTTTTCACACTCTGCCGCTACATAAAAACAAAGCCAGGGCATCACTTAATGAGCGTTAGCAATCCAACCCTGATCACGTTCGTGATCTACATCGCAGCAATGGTGCTGATCGGCTTCATGGCCTATCGCTCCACCAACAACCTTTCTGACTACATTCTGGGCGGTCGCAGCCTGGGCAGCGTCGTGACTGCATTGTCCGCCGGTGCCTCCGACATGAGCGGCTGGTTGTTGATGGGTCTGCCGGGCGCCATCTACATGTCCGGTCTGTCCGAAAGCTGGATCGCCATCGGTCTGATCGTCGGTGCTTACCTGAACTGGCTGTTCGTCGCCGGCCGTCTGCGCGTGCAGACCGAGCACAACGGCGATGCGCTGACGCTGCCGGACTACTTCTCCAGCCGTTTCGAAGACAAAAGCGGCCTGCTGCGGATCATCTCGGCGGTTGTGATCCTGGTGTTCTTCACCATCTACTGCGCGTCCGGCATCGTCGCCGGCGCCCGTCTGTTCGAAAGCACCTTCGGCATGTCCTACGAGACCGCGCTGTGGGCCGGTGCTGCGGCGACGATTGCCTACACCTTCGTCGGTGGTTTCCTGGCAGTCAGCTGGACTGACACCGTACAAGCCACGCTGATGATCTTCGCCCTGATCCTGACACCGATCATCGTGTTGCTGGCGACCGGCGGCGTCGATACCGCGTTCCTGGCCATCGAAGCGCAAGATCCAGCCAACTTCGACATGCTGAAAAACACCACCTTCATCGGCATCATCTCGCTGATGGGCTGGGGCCTGGGCTACTTCGGCCAACCGCACATCCTGGCGCGTTTCATGGCGGCGGATTCGGTCAAGTCGATCGCCAATGCCCGTCGCATTTCCATGACCTGGATGATCCTGTGCCTGGGCGGCACCGTGGCTGTAGGCTTTTTCGGTATTGCCTACTTCTCGGCCAACCCTGCCGTGGCGATGCCCGTCAGCGAAAACCACGAGCGCGTGTTCATCGAACTGGCCAAAATCCTGTTCAACCCATGGATCGCTGGTATTTTGCTGTCGGCCATTCTGGCTGCGGTGATGAGCACCCTGAGCTGCCAGTTGCTGGTGTGCTCGAGCGCCCTGACCGAAGACTTCTACAAAACTTTCCTGCGTAAATCGGCTTCCCAGGTGGAACTGGTCTGGGTCGGCCGCGCCATGGTGCTGCTGGTTGCCCTGATCGCCATCGCGATGGCCGCCAACCCGGAAAACCGCGTACTGGGTCTGGTCAGCTACGCCTGGGCCGGTTTCGGTGCTGCGTTCGGTCCAGTGGTCCTGATCTCCGTGATCTGGAAAGACATGACCCGCAACGGCGCACTGGCCGGCATCCTGGTCGGCGCGATCACCGTGATCGTGTGGAAACACTTCGAACTGCTGGGCCTGTACGAAATCATCCCTGGTTTCATCTTCGCCAGCCTGGCGATCTACATCGTCAGCAAACTGGGCGCGCCGACTCACGGCATGCTGCAGCGTTTCGCTGCTGCCGAGGCTGATTTCCGCCTGAACAAGTGATCGGGATGAGCTGAGGCTCAAACCTTTCGCCGAACATGAAAACGGCCCGCTTCCTTTGGAGGCGGGCCGTTTTTATTGGGCGGGGAAAAATTTGGTGTTGCCGATGCCGCCTTCGCGGGCAAGTCGGATCGCCGCACCGCTCGCTCCTACAGGATTGCGTTGATTCAAAACTAATGGGCGCAACCAAAAAACCGTAGGAGCGAGGCTTGCCCGCGAAGGCGTAATTTGATTCAACCCCGACCTTCCTGAGGGAATGTCTGTAGTTCGCTGTCCTGATTTATGAAGGAAGAATCTTTAAAAAAGCACGACAAATCTGAGTTTCCTGTCCCTTCGTCAACACCCCTTGCCGCTCATGCAGAATCGCCCGCCTTCACTCTGCAGAGACACATCGGATGGACTACACGCCTGGCGGATTGATCCGACAGGAAACCGGATTCGACGGCCAGCGCACGGCGTACACCTATGACCTCAATGGAAACCTGCTGGAAAAAACCGAGTTCGGCGAAGACGGCTCGCAGCGGGTTACCGCTTATGAGCGAGATTCGGCAGGGCGGTTGCTGGTCAAAACGCTGCCCGACGACATCAAGGTCGAATACCGCTACGACAACCTCGGACGGCTGATCAGCGTCGACGACGGTCACGATCATCCGCTGGAATTCGAGTACGACCGACAAGACCGTTTGATCACCGAGCACCAAGGCTGGGGCACCTTGCGCTACGGCTACGACACCTGCGGCCAACTCAACCGCATGCGCCTGCCGGACGGCAGCAAGCTCGATTACCACTACGCCAAGGGTGGCGCGCTGACCGCCATCGACCTCAACGGCGCGCCGCTCACCGCCCACCAATTCACGTTTGGCCGCGAACAACAGCGCCAACAAGGCCAGCTCACCAGCCGCTACCACTACGACGAACAGGGCCGCCTGCAAGCGCACGCGATCAATCAACAAACCCGGCCGCTGTACCTGCGCCACTACACCTACGCGGTCAACGGCAACCTGGCGACCGTCGCCGACAGCCGTCACGGCCAGCGCAGCTATTACTACGACGCCCTCAACCGCCTGACCCGCGTGCGCCACACCCGCGACGACCCGCCGGAAAGCTTCGCCCACGACCCGGCCGGCAACCTGCTGATGCAAAACCGCCCCGGTGTGGCTGCCGTAAAAGGCAATCGCCTGCTCATGCAAGGCGACCGGCATTACGACTACGACGCCTTTGGCAACCTCATCCGCGAGCGTCGCGGCACCGGGCAAAAACTCGTCACCGAATATGCTTACGACTGCCAGCATCGCTTGGTCAGCGTCACGACCCCGGACGGACGTTGCGCGAGCTATCGCTACGACGCCTTCGGCCGCCGCATTGCCAAAACCGTTGAGGGGAAAACCACCGAATTCTTCTGGCAGGGCGACAACCTCGTCGCTGAAAGCAGTCGCGAACACTACCGCAACTATGTTTACGAACCGGGCACCTTCCGCCCATTGGCCATGCTCGACGGCAAAGGCCCGCGCAAGGCTTGCCCGTTTTACTACCAGCTCGATCACCTGGGTACGCCGCAGGAACTGACCGATTTTGGTGGCGAGATAGTCTGGTCGGCGAAGTACAACGCCTACGGAAAAGTTACGCGGTTAGCGTTCGGCGGGGGCGAGCAACTTGAGCAGCCGCTGCGGTTTCAGGGGCAGTATTTCGATGCCGAGAGCGGCCTGCATTACAACCGGCATCGGTACTATGATCCGGAGGTGGGGCGGTACCTGACGCCGGATCCGGTCAAGTTGGCGGGTGGGCTGAACGGGTATCGGTACGCGCTGAATCCGACGGGGTGGGTTGATCCGTTGGGGTTGGCTTGTACCGCTTGTCCTGGCGATTTGGATGTTGATGGGCCGTACAGCGAAATTGTTCCAGGTGGAGGTTTGGCTGCGCATGAAGCTCAAGGAGGGCACCTCATCAAGAAACATGTGGGGAGAACGGACAAGCAGTTAGCTAAAAGGTTAAAAGCTGAGCCAAATATTCCTGCTGCATCAACGTTTCCCGATCGAGCTACTGCTGAGTCGGCTTCTTCGAAAGCATTAGATGCAAATAAAGCAAAAATCGAAAAATTCCTTCAGGGGAAGAAGGCGAAGACGACAGTTACTCATACGTTCCCTTACCCAGTAGGGGTAAGTATGCCCAATGGACGTAACAACCATTTACCAGCTTCGAAGGTATTGTTGGTGCTGGTAAAGGATGCCCGACGGCCTGAGGGATATTTTTTGCTAACAGGATTTCCAGAGATATGAACAAAGAGCTTCCCGAGTTACACGATTTTTTTGGCGCGTACTTTCATCAGGATTGGACTGTCGAACACGGGACAGCTGAGCAAGTTATAGATGCTTTTTTAGCTGACGCTGACCCCGGGGATTTAATGTTGGTCCGGGAAGAGCTCAATTTTCTGCTTGATCAGCGGAAGGACGAAGTGGAGTTAAGGGAGTATCTATTGAAAGAGCTGAGCTGTTACTACTGCTACTGGAACGTGTGGGAATCCGGCGAATTATGGTTGCGTCATATTGCTAGCAAACTGGATAGCAAAACTGATGAAAATTAAAATTTGTCCCTTTTAGGTATCAGCCTTGAAGACCAATCAACCTGGTAAGGCTCGTTATCTCTGAGACAGATAGATTTTATGAGCGCTTCGCAGTCAATTCGCGGGCAAGCCTCGCTCCTACAGGATTGAGGTTGTTCCCATTTTTGGCGGTGTGCCTCAATTCTGTAGGAGCGAGGCTTGCCCGCGAAGGCGGTCTTACAGGCTGCGAAATTTCTGGGCAAGGTCGTCGGAAGTTTCCTTCAAGTTGTAGCGGTTTCCATGAACTGGTGCGCTTCGGGCCACATCGATAGTCTTCAGGCCGTCACTGCAAATTCAGTGACAGGGCGTGGAAGCCCTTCTATCGTTAGGCGCGTCAAGCGCCACCAGTTCGGCGTTTTTTATCGTCTGTGTTTTATGGTGGCTGTGCGCGGGGCGCTTTCGAGTGCGCCGAGTGCCTAACGTCTCGGTCTTCCACACCTGCGTACAGCCGCCACCCATTGCGTGGAAGTGATTGCTGGCGGTTCCAATCCATACGTTAGGAATCAGACTGATGACAACAATCAAACCCGACCCACCCTACGAAAAACCAACCCCGCCCCCCGAAAACCGCTTCATGGCGCTCACCAGCAACTGCGACGACATGCCCACGCTGTTCGTCGATACCCGCGCACCGCTCGATGTCTTGTACGACGCCGCCAGCTATCGAATCCGCGCAGTCACCCAAGTAATGGAAAACCTGTCGATGCGTGGCTCTATCGAGTGCCAGTCCTTCATCCTCAGTGACTTTGCCTTGCTCTGTGCCATTCCGTTGCGCGATGGGTGTGATGTGCTTGACGTGTTGGGGCGGCGGTTGAAGGCTCGGCCTTCTGCGTAGCGCCGCTGAATGATCGTTTCCACGTGCTGCGTGGGAACGATCACTGCCCGCTCAGCCGCGAAGCCCTGACGTTCGCCTCGGTACAAGGTAAACTTCCCGGCCTTCGCAGGAGCAATCATGAATTATCGTCACGCCTTCCATGCCGGCAATCACGCCGATGTGTTCAAACACCTGACCTTGACCCGCCTCATCGCCCTGATGTCGCGCAAGGAGCAGCCGTTTGCCTATCTCGACACTCACGCCGGCATTGGTCTGTATGACCTGCAAGGCGATCAGGCGAGCCGTACCGGTGAGTACCTGGAAGGCATCGCGCGGTTGTGGGATCAGCCGGATCTGCCGGAACTGACTGCCGATTACATGAAGGTGCTGCACGACATGAACCCGGATGGCCAGTTGCGCTATTACCCGGGGTCGCCAGAGCTGGCGCGCCGTCTGACGCGGCCGCAGGATCGGGTGATGCTCAACGAGAAGCACCCCGAAGACGGTGTGTTGCTCAAGGACAACATGGCTGGCGACCGTCGGGTGAAGGTTCACCTAGGCGAAGGCTGGCATGTGCCGCGTGCGATGTTACCGGTGCAGGAGAAGCGCGCGGTGATGTTGATTGATCCGCCGTTTGAACAGCTCGATGAGATGCAGCGTTGTGCGGCGTCGCTGAAAGAAGCGATTGGCCGGATGCGTCAAACCGTGGCGGCGATCTGGTACCCGGTGAAGGACCAGCGCATGTTGCGGCGTTTTTATCAGGATCTGGCCGGCACGGGCGCGCCGAAGTTGTTGCGGGTGGAGTTGCTGGTACATCCGCTGGACACGCCGAACAGTCTGAACGGTTCCGGGTTGGCGATCGCGAACCCGCCGTGGGGGCTGGAAGAGGAATTGCGTGAGCTGCTGCCGTGGTTGTCCAAGAAGTTGGGACAAACCCAAGGTGGGTGGCAGATGGATTGGTTGATCGCCGAATAACCACGGCAAACGAAAAACCCTGTAGGAGCCGGCTTGCCGGCGATGGCGGCCGGGAGATTTGCGCTGGATTTCCCGCCGCCATCGCCAGCAAGCCGGCTCCTACATTTTGATCTGCGTTGGGTCAGATCGGGCAGGTGACGCCGGTGCCGCCAATCCCGCAGTAGCCTTCAGGGTTCTTGGCCAGGTACTGCTGGTGATAGGCCTCGGCGAAGTAGAACGTCGGAGCTTCTTCGATTTCGGTGGTGATGGTGCCTTTACCCGCCTTGGTCAGTTCGGCCTGGAACACTTTTTCGCTGTTCTTGGCCGATTCCAGTTGCGTCGGGTTGGTGGCGTAGACCACCGAGCGGTACTGAGTGCCGATGTCATTGCCCTGGCGCATGCCCTGGGTTGGGTTGTGCAGTTCCCAGAACATTTTCAGCAGTTCTTCATAGCTGACTTTCGCCGGCTCGTAGACCACCAGTACCACTTCGCTGTGGCCGGTCAGGCCCGAGCAGACTTCTTCATACGTCGGGTTCGGCGTGAAGCCACCGGCGTAACCCACCGCCGTACTCACCACACCTTCGCGCTGCCAGAACTTGCGCTCCGCACCCCAGAAGCAACCCAGGCCGAAGATCGCAAAATCCACGTCCATGGCGAACGGGCCCAGCAGCGGCGCGTCGTGCACGAAGTGTTTTTCCGGCACGGTCATCGGGGATTCGCGGCCAGGCAGAGCTTGTTCTTTAGTCGGTAGCACGTTTTTGTTCACCAGAATTTCCGAGCGCAGAACCATGATCAGTCCTCTCAGTCAGGTTGAAATGTAGGTAGTCAGACCGCCAGTTTGCCCAATGCTGCCTGGTTACGCACTATCCAATGTAGGAGTGAGCCTGCTCGCGAAGAGGTCGGCAAATCCAACATCTACGTTGGATGACACACCGCCATCGCCGGCAAGCCGGTCTCGCTCCTACAGGGGGGGATTGCGGTGGGGCAGTCAGGCGATTGGGCCGCGTGGGTAGCGCTTGAGCTTTTCGATCAGCTCGGAGCCCGGAATCGGTCGGTCGAACAGGTAGCCCTGGCCGACGTCGCAGCGGTGGCGGCGCAGGAAAGCCAGCTGTTCGGCCGTCTCGATGCCTTCAGCCACGACCTTGAGTTTCAGGTTGTGGGCCATGGCGATCACCGCGGAGGTGATTTCCATGTCGTCCTGGTTGTCCGGGATTTCGTGAATGAAGCTTCGATCAATCTTAATGATGTCGATGGGGAATTTTTTCAAGTAACTAAGCGACGAGTAACCGGTGCCGAAGTCGTCCATGGCCAGGGTCAGGCCCAGGCGCTTGAGCTGGTCGAGCTGCAAGTGGGTGTCTTCGGTGGCTTCCAGCAGCAGGCCTTCGGTCAGTTCCAGCTCCAGCAGGCTTGGTGGCAGCGCTTCTTCCTTGAGGATGTTGGCAATCGACGACACCAGGTCCGGGTCGGAGAACTGCTTGGGCGACAGGTTGATCGCCACTTGCAGATTGCCCAGGCCGGCGGCCGTCAGGTCTTTGCTCATGCGGCAGGCCTGACGGGCGATCCATTTGCCGATCGGGATGATCAACCCGGTTTCTTCGGCGACGCTGATGAACTGGTCCGGGCGGATCATGCCTTTTTCCGGATGGTTCCAGCGCAGCAACGCTTCCATGCCCAGCAGGCGACCGCTGCGCAGGCACAGTTTCGGCTGGTAGAACACGTCCAGCTCGTTCTGCGTCAGGGCGCGGCGCAGGTTGTTCTCGACGAACAGCTTGTAGCTGGCCTCGGCGTTCAGCGCTTCGGTGAACACCTGAACCTGATGCTTGCCGTTGGCCTTGGCCTTGTGCAGCGCGAGCCCGGCGTTACGCATCAGGGTTTGCGGGTCGCGGCCGTGCAGCGGCGCGCAGGCCAGGCCCACGGAGCCGGTGACGCTGATCAGTTGGTTGTCGACGAACATCGGTTTGTCGAGGGTCGCCAGCAGTTGGTTGGCGACTTGCTGGCCCATCGCGAGGTCGGTGTTGTCCAGCAGCACGGCGAATTCGTTACTGGCGAAGCGCGCCAGGCTGCCGCTCGGGATCAGGCTGTTGCGCAGGCGTCGGGCCAGGCTGATCAGCAGTTTGTCGCCGGTCTGGTGGCCGAGGCTGTCGTTGATCCGCTTGAAGTTGTCGATGTCCACCAGCAGCAGACTGATCGGGGTATCGCTGTCTCGGGCGAAGCGCTCATCGAGATTACGGATGAACGCCGGGCGGTTTCCGAGGTTGGTCAGGTTGTCGGTGTAGGCCAGGCGCTCGATGCGCTGCTGGGCGAGTTTGGTCTGGGTGATGTCTTCGTAGATGCCGATGTAGTGCGTCAGCTCGCGGTTGTCGCCGTACACCTTGGAAATCGACAACTGGCCCCAGTAGGGTTCGAGGTTTTTGCGGCGGCTCTTGAATTCACCCTGCCAACTGTTGCTCTTGGCCAGCGCCGAGGGCGCGTCGAACAGCAGTTCGCTGAGGTTTTCCAGGGCCGGCAGTTCCGACAGCCGCTGGCCGTGGACTTCTTCGGTGGAGTACTGGGTGATCGCGGTGAAACTCGGGTTGACGTATTCCACCACGCCGTCGCAATTGACCAGCAAAAACGCGTTGGCACTTTGCTCGACCGCACGCTGGAACAGGTGCAGGGCGCTGGTGGCGGTGCGACGGTTGTGGTTGTTGATGACTTGGGCGAACTGGTCGGCCAGCTCGCCGGCGAAGGCGATTTCGTCGGACTGCCAGGCGCGGGTCGCACCGGTCTGCTCCAGACAGAGCACGCCGACCACTTGGCCATCGACACGAATGCTGGCGTCGAGCATCGCGTTCACATCACGCGGGCGCAGGCTTTCGGCCATTTCCCGGGTGCGCGGATCGCGAATCGCATTGTGGGCATCGATTGCACGGCTGCCGTGCAGCGCGTCCATGTAATCGGGGAAGCCACTGATGTCGATCGGCTCCGGCAGGGCGTATTCCTGGGTGACGCGGTGATACGCCGAGATCGGCACCAACATCGAACCGTCGAGGTTCCACAGGCTGGCGCAGTCGATTTCGTAGATGTCGCAGGCGCTGCGGGTGATCAGCTCGGCGGCTTCTTGCAGGGAATTGCCGGTGCTGTAGCGCTGGCGGGTCAGCAGCAGGATCAAGTCTTGCTGGGCGCGTACGCGGTCCAGGTGCAGGAGCTGCTCCTGTTGGGCGCGCTGATTGAGTTCCAGGGCGATCTGCAAGCGCGAGTTCTGGGTTTCGAGGTCCAGCGCCGGCAGCAGCGGATCGCCTTCGAACATGCCATCGACCACCAGCAGGTAGCCGCGCAGCAGGTGTCGATTGTGTTGTTTGTAGGCTTCGCCCAGTTCCAGCAGGCTCAGGGTGCCTGCGGCGGTGTGCAAGGTGTAGCGGATCAGGTAGTGCGGGCTGTCGGTGAGTTGTTGCTGGACCGCGTCATGCAGCTGATAGCGCGCTTCGGGCTCCATCAGGCTGGCATAGGGCGAACCGACCAGCGCACAGAGTTCCACCGCGGGCAGGCCGAACTGTCGCTCGCAGTTAGGATCGAGAAACAGCAGCGCCCAGCTGGGTTCATTCAGCCGTTCGAAACGCAGCATGCCGAGCCGCGAGGGCACCGGCAACTGCGTCACTACCTCGGCCACCATACGGCTGGCGGCATCGGGTTGGCTTTTCATGGAGGGTAACTCGCTTCGAATGTGCTGATCGCGCTGGGCTCTCGCCCTCTTTACTGTTGCCTGCGGCAAGGTTGCATCATTGCGACACCGACTGACAAGAGACATGAAGGCCAAGTGCTATAAGAATATGTCGGCCGGCGTGAACATTTCTTCAGTAATGGCTGAAAACTAACGTATTTCGCTGGAAAAAGCGTTGCGGCTGATCGCCAGCAAGCTGGCTCCTACAGGGGAGGTGGGGGAATTCTCGATCTGCGGGGCGACACCGGACCTGTAGGAGCCTGGCTTGCCAGCGATGGCGGCCTGAAGGGCGGCGCAGAGTTTGAGACCGCTATCGCCAGCAAGCCGGCTCCTACAGGGGAGGTGGGGGAATTCTCGATCTGCGGGGCGACACCGGACCTGTAGGAGCCTGGCTTGCCAGCGAAGGCGGCCTGAAGGGCGGCGCAAAATTTGAGGCCGCTATCGCCAGCAAGCTGGCTCCTACAGGGGAGGTGGGGTAATTCTCGATCTGCGGGGCGACACCGGACCTGTAGGAGCCTGGCTTGCCAGCGATGGCGGCCTGAAGGGCGGCGCAGAGTTTGAGGTCGCTATCGCCAGCAAGCCGGCTCCTACAGGGGAGGTGGGGGAATTCTCGATCTGCGGGGGCGACACCGGACCTGTAGGGGCCTGGCTTGCCAGCGATGGCGGCCTGAAGGGCGGCGCAGAGTTTGAGGTCGCTATCGCCAGCAAGCCGGCTCCTACAGGGGGGCGCGCAAGTTCTGTAGGAGCCGGCTTGCTGGCGATGCTCTTGGCATCACCGCAACGTTATGCTCGTCGACTGTAAAAGTTTGCCGTCGCGGTCGTGATAGCTGACGCGGATCTGTTCCGATTCAACGATCAGGTGCGCGAAATTGTCCTGGCTGATGACCTGGCTGGTCAGTTCATGCCGATAATCTCCGGCGGCAGTCCGCACCAATGGCTGATCAAGGATGAAGGTCGAGGCTTTGGCGTAGGGCAGCAATTTGCTGTTGCACAGCGGCGAGGAGACGATGGTGTGCACTTCGAAGTCCGGGTCTTCGCTGTGGGTCAATCGACTGGTCAGGGAGCCGTGCACATCACCGGACACGAAGAACACATTCTTGATGCGGCGTGTACGAATGGTCTCCAGCAGCCGTAGTCGTTGCTCCGGAAAGGCTTTCCAGGCGTCATCGCCCAGGCGTTTTCGGTCGGGGTAGAACATCACGCTGGTGACCACGAATTTGACCCGGGCCGGGCTGTGGATCAGCCATTCGCACAGGGCCTGCTCCTGCTCTTCGTCGAGAATGCGCCGGTCGCCGACCGACAGGTTGCGTCGGGTCCGGCTGTCGGTGACAAACCATTCGATATCCCCGTTGGTGAATTGATACCAATAGCGCTCCAAGTGCTGATGGATGTTCCCATCTTCAAGCAACTCATGGGCCGGGCTATGGCTGGCTTGATATAACTCATATGCGGCGATGGCATTGTTATAGAGAAGGTCATCGTTTTTGTTTTTGTTGGCGGGCCAGTTGTCTTCGATTTCATGGTCGTCAAGGATCATGTAAGTCGGCGTGCCGGACATCAACTTTGAAATGTGCGGCTGGGAAAAAGCCATGCGGTACTTACTGAGTATTTCTTTGTATTCCCGATCAGGGGCGATGATGTTCAAGTCATCGATATAGACTTGGTCGCCGGTCATCAACAGGGCGCTGATGGGCGTTTCGGCGCGCTGCGCCAGGTTCGTGATGGAGGCAAAGATCCGGTCGCCCAGGTGCGGGAACGAAGGTGCGCCGACCGTCATCCGCAGGTAACGGCATGACCCGACGATGTAAGCCCGTGACGCTGCGGGATTACTGGACTGGGTGCTGAAACGGTAGACGTGCCTGGGCCATTGCAGCGGCAGTTCCTGAACCGTCTCCACGGTGTGCACGGGGCTCATGGGGCTGAACCAGCCTGCCTGGTATTCGTACTCGGTATCGGTGGCGAGATCGTTGAGGGCAAAGACGTCGCACATGTCTCGCGCGCTTGTCAGTTGTTTGAATATTGCTTTGGACCACGGCGTATCACCGCTGCGTCGATAACGAATTCCACCAAACACCAAAGTGTCTTCTTGTAACTCGCCACGTAAAAAGATACGAGTGTGTTGAGTTGTAGTGTGGCCAATAATCGGGCCGACTGTAGGTTTAAACATATTCGAATCCATTCGAAGGGGTATTAACTAAATAAGTAAGCCGACTAAACCTTTAGTTAGTCATTTGTATAACCAAGCCTAGTGGGAGGCCGACGAAAAATATCGTGCCGAAGTGGATTCGAGTTGTGGGCTAACTCAACCACGAACGTAGGAAAGTGACTTTCTTCAAGTCAAAAAAAGCCCCGCCAAATTGGCGGGGTTGAGGTACGAGCGTGGCGCTCGGAAAACGTGAAACGCGAACGGCCCTCCGGTGAAGGAGGGCCGGCCGGTGTTACAGCAAGATGGTGCGGATGTCCGCCAGCAGGCTGCTCAGACGCTGGGTGAAGCGTGCAGCAGCGGCGCCGTTGATCACACGGTGATCGTAGGACAGCGACAGCGGCAGCATCAGTTTCGGCTGGAAGGCTTTGCCGTCCCAGACTGGCTGGATGGTTGCCTTGGAAACACCGAGGATCGCCACTTCCGGCGCGTTGACGATCGGCGTGAAGCCGGTGCCGCCAATGTGGCCGAGGCTGGAAATGGTGAAGCAGGCGCCTTGCATGTCGTCAGCGGTGAGCTTCTTGTCGCGGGCTTTGGCAGCCAGCGCAGCGGCTTCGGCTGCCAGTTGCAACAGGCTCTTCTGGTCGACGTTCTTGATGACCGGAACCAGCAGGCCTTCAGGGGTGTCGACGGCGAAGCCGATGTTTACGTACTTCTTGCGGATGATCGCCTTGCCGCTTGGTGCCAGCGAACTGTTGAAGTCCGGCAGTTCCTTGAGCATGTGCGCGCAGGATTTGAGCAGCAGCGGCAGGATGGTCAGCTTGACGCCGGCCTTCTCTGCAACGGCTTTCTGAGCGATACGGAACGCTTCCAGCTCGGTGATATCAGCCGAATCGAACTGAGTCACGTGCGGGATGTTCAACCAGCTGCGGTGCAGGCTCGACGCGCCGATTTGCATCAGGCGAGTCATCGGCACTTCTTCGGTTTCACCGAAGCGGCTGAAGTCCACGACCGGAATCGGCGGGATGCCCGCGCCGCCGGTTGCGCCGGCAGCAGCGGCCGGTGCTTCCTTGGCCTTCTGCATCATGGCTTTGACGTAAATCTGCACGTCTTCTTTCAGCACACGACCGTGCGGGCCGCTTGGGCTGACCGCGCTCAGCTCTACGCCGAATTCGCGAGCCAGTTGGCGTACCGCAGGGCCAGCGTGAACCTTGGCGCCTGGCTTGGCCGGAGCCGCCGCAGGTGCTGGAGCAGCAGGAGCAGCGGCGGCTGGCGCAGGAGCGCTCGGTGCCGCAGCGGCTGGAGCCGACGCTGCAGCCGGGGCAGCAGCAGGCGCAGCGCCTTTGACTTTCAGCTTCAGGATCAGGTCGCCGGTACCGACTTCGTCATCCAGCTTGATGGAAATGCTTTCCACCACGCCAGCGGCAGGCGATGGGATTTCCATGCTCGCCTTGTCGGATTCCAGGGTGATCAGCGACTGGTCGGCGGCGACGGTGTCACCGGCCTTGACCAATACTTCGATGATCTTGGCCTTGCCCGCCGAGCCGATGTCCGGGACGTGAATGTCCTGAACGCTGTCGGCAACCGGTGCGGCCGGGGCGGCAGCGGCTGGCGCAGGTGCAGCGGCAGGAGCAGCCGCCTGAGCTGGCGCGGCAGCAGCCGGTGCCGCGGCACCTGCCACTTCCAGGTCCAGAATCAGGTCGCCGGTGCCGACTTCGTCGTTGAGCTTGACGCTGATGGCTTTGATCACGCCAGCGGCAGGCGATGGGATTTCCATGCTCGCCTTGTCGGATTCCAGGGTGATCAGCGACTGATCAGCCTCGACGGTGTCGCCGACCTTGACCTGGATCTCGATGATCTGGGCCTTGCCCGCCGAACCGATGTCCGGCACGTGCACTTGCTGAACCGAAGCGGCAGCTGGCGCAGCAGCAGGAGCGGCCGGCGCTGGAGCAGCGGCCGGTTTCTCTGCGGCTTTGGCTGCAGGCGCGGCAGCCGCAGGAGCCGCAGCAGCGGCACCTTCGACTTCCAGCTCCAGCAGTTCGTCGCCTTCTTTCAGGCGGTCGCCCAGCTTCACTTTCAGGCTCTTGATGATACCGGCCTTCGGCGCAGGCACTTCCATGCTCGCCTTGTCCGACTCAAGTGTCAGGATGCTCTGGTCGGCTTCGATACGGTCGCCGACCTTCACAAACAGTTCAATTACTTCACCTTCACCGCTGCCGATGTCAGGTACGCGAATGAGTTCGCTCACAGAATCTCTCCTCAGCAGTCCAGTGGGTTGCGTTTTTCCGGGTTGATACCGAACTTGGCGATGGCTTCAGCCACCACTTTAGGTTCGATGTCACCACGGTCAGCCAGTGCTTCCAGGGCTGCCAACACCACGAAATGACGATCGACTTCGAAGAAGTGACGCAGCTTTTTGCGGCTGTCACTGCGGCCGAAACCGTCGGTGCCCAGGACTTTGAATTCCTTGGACGGGACCCACTGACGAATTTGCTCAGCGAACAGCTTCATGTAGTCGGTAGACGCGATGACCGGACCTTGACGGCCGTTCAGGCACTCTTCGACGTAGCTCAGTTTAGGCTTCTGGCCAGGGTGCAGACGGTTGGTGCGCTCGACGGCCAGGCCATCGCGACGCAGTTCGTTGAAGCTGGTAACGCTCCACACGTCGGCGCCAACGTTGAACTGCTCGCGCAGGATCTTCGCCGCTTCACGGACTTCACGCAGGATGGTGCCGGAGCCCATCAGCTGAACGTGGTGCGCCGCTTCGCGGGTGTCTTCTTCGAGCAGGTACATGCCCTTGATGATGCCTTCCTCGACACCGGCCGGCATGGCTGGCTGCTGGTAGGACTCGTTCATCACGGTGATGTAGTAGAAAACGTCCTGCTGCTCTTCGGTCATCTTCTTCATGCCGTCCTGAATGATCACCGCCAGCTCGTAGCCGTAGGTTGGATCATAGGTGCGGCAGTTCGGGATGGTGGCAGCCAGGATGTGGCTGTGACCGTCTTCGTGTTGCAGGCCTTCGCCGTTCAGCGTGGTCCGGCCGGCGGTGCCGCCGATCAGGAAGCCACGGGTACGGCTGTCGCCGGCAGCCCAGGCCAGGTCGCCGATACGCTGGAAGCCGAACATCGAGTAGAAGATGTAGAACGGCAGCATTGGCTGGTTGTGGCTGGAGTACGAAGTACCGGCAGCGATGAAGGAGCTCATGGCGCCCGCTTCGTTGATGCCTTCTTCGAGGATCTGGCCCTTTTTGTCTTCTTTGTAGAACATCACCTGGTCTTTATCGACTGGCTCGTAGAGCTGGCCGACGGACGAGTAGATGCCCAACTGACGGAACATGCCTTCCATACCGAAGGTACGGGCTTCGTCCGGGATGATCGGAACGATGCGCGGGCCGATTTCCTTGTCCTTGACCAGCTGCGCGAGGATCCGCACGAAGGCCATGGTGGTGGAAATTTCACGGTCGCCCGAGCCGTCGAGGATCGCCTTGAGCGTATCCAGCGATGGCGTCGGTACGCTGAAGCTCTGCGCGCGGCGCTGTGGCACGAAGCCGCCCAGTGCAGTGCGGCGCTCGCTCAGGTAGCGGGCTTCGGCGCTGTTTGGTTCTGGCTTGAAGAACGGCAGGTTTTCCAGCTCGTCGTCTTTGACCGGGATGTCGAAACGATCACGGAACAACTTCAGGCTGTCGACGTCGACTTTCTTGGTGTTGTGCGCAGTGTTTTTCGCTTCGCCGGCACCGGTGCCATAACCTTTGATGGTCTTGGCCAGGATGACGGTCGGTTGTTCTTTGTGGTTGACCGCTTCGTGGTACGCCGCGTAGACCTTGTACGGGTCGTGGCCGCCACGGTTGAGTTTCCAGATCTCGTCGTCGGACAGGTCTGCAACCATCGCCTTGAGTTCTGGCGTGTTGAAGAAGTGTTCACGCACGAACGCGCCGTCTTTGGCTTTGTAGTTCTGGTACTCGCCGTCGATGACTTCGTCCATGCGACGTTGCAGGATGCCGTCGACGTCTTTGGCCAGCAGTGGGTCCCAGAAACGGCCCCAGATGACTTTGGTCACGTTCCACTGAGCACCGCGGAACACGCCTTCGAGTTCCTGGATGATCTTGCCGTTGCCGCGAACCGGGCCGTCGAGGCGCTGCAGGTTGCAGTTGATGACGAAGATCAGGTTGTCGAGCTTCTCGCGGCCAGCCAGCGAGATCGCGCCCAGGGATTCCGGCTCGTCGCACTCGCCGTCGCCCAGGAAGCACCAGACTTTCTGCTTGCCTTCCGGAATGAAGCCACGGGCTTCCAGGTACTTCATGAAGCGCGCCTGGTAGATCGCCTGGATCGGGCCCAGACCCATGGATACAGTAGGGAACTGCCAGAAATCAGGCATCAGCCAAGGGTGCGGGTAGGACGACAGGCCCTGACCGTCCACTTCCTGGCGGAAGTTGTTCATCTGGTCTTCGGTGATGCGGCCTTCCATGAACGCACGGGCGTAAACGCCTGGCGAGGTGTGGCCCTGGAAGTAGATCAGGTCGCCGCCGTGTTCGTCGGTCGGGGCCTGGAAGAAATAGTTGAAGCCGATGTCGTACAGGGTTGCGCTGGAGGCGAAGCTGGAGATGTGACCGCCCAGGTCAGAATCTTTCAGGTTCGTGCGCATCACCATGGCCATCGCGTTCCAGCGTACCAGCGAGCGAATGCGGCGTTCCATGAACAGGTCGCCAGGCATGCGTGCTTCGTGGGTAACGGGAATGGTGTTGCGGTATGGCGTGGTGATGGCGTAAGGCAATTGCGAACCGCTGCGGGTTGCGAGTTCGCCCATACGGGTCATCAGATAGTGAGCACGGTCTTCGCCTTCTTTGTCGAGAACCGATTCCAGGGCGTCCAGCCATTCCTGGGTTTCGACGGGATCGAGGTCTTGCATGGCTTGCTCCAGGGCGGAAAGGCTTCCAGAATCGGTTGCCTGAGTTTGCGACTGGCCTTGTGGGCAGACGATATAAATTCTTGGATTGCCGAGAGGTAGGATTCGGCGGCGTGTAGTTTTACTACAAATCATCGGGCATTTCAGCTATTCGAATGTATATACGAGTAGTAAAACTACAGATGAGCGGCTTGTGGCCTCCGGCTACGTTGTGAGAATAATCGTTAAGGTTGGTCTTTTGCCAACCGAAAAAGGTGAAAGCTTGATGCTGCCTGCCAAAAATAAAGAAATTTCAGCTATTTCTAACCTTTGTTCGACAGTCGATCAGGTAGTGCAATTTGAAAATTCACTACATGCAGCCTCCTACACGCCGATCAAGGATAGACCATGAGCCTCCCTACGCTTGCTGAACTGCCCGGCATTCTCCTGCCGTTTGTCACCCGCGCCGAGCAGTCGTTCCGTGCGGCCGTCGAGGCTCTTGATGATGATCATGGCCTGTCCGCCTGGACGCCTGAGCGCTGGGCGCAATTCGCCCGCGTCACCGCCGCCAGCGACTTCGTGATTGAACAGAGCGTACGTGACCCTTTGATGTTGCTGGCGCTGGTGCAGTCCGGTGAGCTGGATCGTGGCTATGCTCCCGGCGAGCTGTGCGCGCAGATTGCGGCAGCGGTGAACGCGGCTGAAACCGAAGACGAGCTCGGTCGCGCCCTGCGCCGCCAGCGCACCCGACATCAAGTGCGGATCATCTGGCGCGACCTGACCCGTCAGGCCGATCTGGTCCAGACCTGCCGCGACCTCTCGGACATGGCCGATGCCAGCATCGATCAGGCCTATCAGTGGTTGTACTCGCGGCATTGCCAGCAGTTCGGCGTGCCCACCGGCCGGCGCAGCGGCGAGCCGCAGCAGATGGTCATCCTCGGCATGGGCAAGCTCGGCGCGGTCGAGCTGAACCTGTCGTCGGACATCGACCTGATCTTCGCCTACCCCGAGGGCGGCGAAACCGTCGGCGTGAAACGCTCGCTGGATAATCAGGAATTCTTCATCCGCCTCGGTCAGCGCGTGATCAAGGCGCTGGACCCGATGACCGTCGACGGCTTTGTGTTCCGCGTCGACATGCGCCTGCGCCCTTACGGTTCGTCGGGTGCGCTGGTGTTGAGCTTCAACGCGCTGGAGCAGTATTACCAGGATCAGGGCCGTGACTGGGAACGCTACGCGATGATCAAGTCGCGGGTGGTGGCCGGCGACCAGGTGGCTGGTGCGCAGCTGCAAGACATGCTGCGCCCGTTCGTTTACCGGCGTTACCTGGACTTCTCCGCCATCGAAGCGCTGCGCACGATGAAGCAGTTGATTCAGCAGGAAGTCCGGCGCAAGGGCATGGCCGACAACATCAAGCTCGGTTCCGGCGGTATTCGCGAAGTCGAGTTTATCGCCCAGGCGTTCCAGCTGATCCACGGTGGCCGCGACCTGAGCCTGCAACAACGTCCTCTATTAAAAGTACTGAGCACGCTGGAAGGTCAGGGTTACCTGCCGCCGGCGGTGGTCAGCGAGCTGCGCGAAGGCTACGAATTCCTGCGTTACACCGAGCACGCGATTCAGGCGATTGCCGACCGCCAGACGCAGATGTTGCCGGACGGGGCGCAGGATCAGGCGCGCATTGCCTTTATGTTGGGCTTCGCCGATTGGAACGCCTTCCATGAGAAGTTGATGTATTGGCGCGGTCGCGTGGCCTGGCACTTTGGCCAGGTGATCGCCGACCCTGATGAAGAGGAAGGCACCGAAAGCGAAGTGGTGGTCGGCGGTGAATGGCTGCCATTGTGGGAGGAGGCGCAGGACGAAGAGGCCGCTTGTCGCCAATTGGAGGAGGGCGGTTTCGCCGATGCCACCAAAGCGCTGAAGGCCTTGGCCAGCCTGCGCAGCAGCCCGCAATTGCGCGCGATGCAGCGTCTGGGGCGCGAACGCCTTGATGCGTTCATTCCACGGTTGCTGGCCCAGGCGGTCGAGCACGCCAACCCGGACCTGGTGCTGGAGCGCGTGCTGCCACTGGTCGAAGCGGTGGCCCGACGCTCCGCGTACCTGGTGCTGCTGACTGAAAACCCCGGCGCGCTGCGACGTTTGCTGACCTTGTGCGCCGCGAGCCCGTGGATCGCTGAACAGATCACGCGCTTCCCGCTGCTGCTCGACGAATTGCTCAACGAAGGCCGGTTGTTCAAGCCGCCCTTGGCGCCGGAACTGGCCGCCGAGTTGCGCGAGCGCCTGACACGAATCCCCGAGGACGACCTCGAACAACAAATGGAAGCCCTGCGCCATTTCAAACTGGCGCACCGTTTGCGCGTCGCCGCGTCGGAAATCGCCGGCAGCCTGCCGCTGATGAAAGTCAGCGATTACCTGACCTGGCTCGCTGAAGCGATCCTCGAACAAGTGCTGGCCCTGGCCTGGCGCCAGACCGTGGCCAAGTACGGCACGCCGCAGCGCACCGATGGCACCTTGTGCGATCCCGGCTTCATCATTGTCGGTTACGGGAAAGTCGGCGGTCTGGAACTCGGGCATGGTTCGGACCTGGACCTGGTGTTCATTCATGACGGCGATCCGCAGGCAGAAACCGACGGGCCGAAACCGATCGACGGCGCGCAATTTTTCACCCGGCTGGGGCAGCGGATCATTCACTTGCTCACCGCCCAGACCAACTCTGGTCAGCTGTATGAGGTGGACATGCGCCTGCGACCATCCGGTGCTTCGGGCCTGCTGGTAAGTTCGCTCGGGGCGTTTGCCCGTTATCAGGAAAACGAAGCCTGGACCTGGGAGCATCAGGCGCTGGTACGGGCGCGGGTGCTGGTGGGCAGCCAGGATGTCGGCCAGGCGTTCGAGAAGGTCCGCGCGGCGATATTGGGCAAAGTTCGGGATTTGCCGACCTTGCGTCAGGAGGTCAGCGAGATGCGCGCGAAGATGCGCGATAACCTTGGCAGCAAGAGCACCGCGGCCGGCACGGGGGCGAATGCCTTCGAAGCCACGGCGCCGTTCGATCTCAAGCAGGACGCGGGAGGTATCGTCGATATTGAATTTATGGTGCAATACGCGGCTCTGGCGTGGTCCGAAACACACCCGCCATTGCTGCGCTGGACCGACAATATCCGCATTCTGGAAGAGCTGGAACACGAAGGGCTGATGCCCGCCGAAGACGCCAGCCTGTTGCGCGAGGCCTATAAAGCCTACCGCTCCGCCGCGCACCGGCAGGCCTTGCAGAAGGACGCCGGGGTGATACCGGGCGACCAGTTCGCGGACGAGCGGCGGCAGGTATTGCGGATCTGGCGCGAGCTGGGATTGAGCTGAAACCGGACAGTGGCAGCACCGAATACCCCTGTAGGAGCAAGCGTGCTCGCGATGGCGGAGTGTCAGTCACCACCAATGCTGGATGTGATGGCCTCATCGCGAGCAAGCTTGCTCCTACAGTAGATCTGCGTTGTTTTGTAAATTGAGGCAGCTAAGCTGCACCGCACTGGATGTGCACCATTACCCAATGTGGGAGCAAACTCCCACAGTAGATCTGCAGTGTTTTGTAGAATTCTCGAGGCGGGGAGGCGTATGCCTCCCCGGTTCGTTTTTGGAAACCACATGAAAATTCTGATCGTTGGGCCCAGTTGGGTCGGTGACATGGTGATGGCGCAGACACTGTTTCAGTGTCTCAAGCAACGCCACCCGCAATGCGAAATCGACGTGCTGGCCCCCGAGTGGAGCCGGCCGATTCTTGAGCGCATGCCCGAAGTTCGCCAGGCCTTGAGCTTTCCGCTCGGCCACGGCGCGCTGGAACTGGCGACGCGTCGGCGCATCGGCAAATCCCTGGCCGGTCAGTACGACCAGGCGATCCTGCTGCCCAATTCCCTGAAGTCGGCGCTGGTGCCGTTCTTCGCCGGCATTCCGAAACGCACCGGCTGGCGTGGCGAGTTCCGCTACGGCTTGCTCAATGACGTGCGCACACTGGACAAAGAACGTTACCCGCTGATGATCGAGCGCTTCATGGCGCTGGCGTACGAGCCCGGCCTTGAACTGCCGAAACCGTATCCGCGCCCGAGCTTGCAGATCGATCCGGTCACCCGCGAAGCGGCGCTGGCCAAATTCGGCCTGAGCCTCGACCGTCCGGTGTTGGCGCTGTGCCCCGGTGCCGAGTTTGGCGAGTCCAAACGCTGGCCGTCCGAGCATTACGCCCAGGTCGCCGAAGCGAAGATTCGCGAAGGCTGGCAAGTCTGGCTGTTCGGTTCGAAAAACGATCACGCCGTGGGCGAAGACATTCGCGCGCGGCTGATTCCCGGCCTGCGTGAAGAGTCGGTGAACCTCAGCGGCGGCACGTCCCTGGCCGAGGCCATCGACCTGATGTCCTGCGCCGATTCGGTGGTGTCCAACGATTCCGGCCTGATGCACGTCGCGGCGGCACTGAACCGCCCGTTGGTGGCGGTGTACGGCTCGACGTCGCCGGGCTTCACGCCACCGCTGGCCGAACATGTCGAGATCGTGCGCCTGGGCATCGAATGCAGCCCGTGCTTTGATCGCACGTGCCGTTTCGGTCATTACAACTGCCTGCGCCAGCTGATGCCGCAAGCAGTGAACGAAGCCTTGCAGCGGTTGCAGGGCACTGTGGTCGAGGTCAAATAGTTTGCGGGTTCTGCTGATCAAGACTTCTTCGCTGGGCGACGTGATTCATGCGTTGCCGGCGTTGACCGACGCATCCCGGGCGATTCCCGGCATCACGTTCGACTGGGTGGTGGAAGAAGGTTTCGCCGAGATCCCGACCTGGCACCCGGCCGTGGGCAAGGTGATTCCGGTGGCGATCCGTCGCTGGCGCAAGAACATCTGGCAAACCATCAAAAGTGGCGAGTGGAAGCGCTTCAAGCAAAGCGTTCGCGCCACCAAATATGATCTGGTGATTGACGCGCAAGGCCTGTTGAAAAGCGCGTTGCTGACCCGCTACGTCAAGGCGCCGGTGGCGGGCCTGGATAAAGGATCTGCGCGCGAGCCGATTGCTGCGCGTTTCTATGATCGACGCCTGGCGGTCGCCCGTGGTCAACACGCGGTGGAGCGAGTGCGTCAGTTGTTCGCCATCGCCCTGGGTTACGACTTGCCGAAAGGTCTGGGCGATTACGGTCTGAACGTCGAGCGCCTGGTGGAATTGCCGCGCAAGAATCCTTACGTGCTGTTCCTGCACGGCACCACCTGGGACACCAAACACTGGCCTGAAGCCTATTGGCGCGAACTGGCCGAGCGCGTTGGCTATCTGGGCGTCGGCGTGAAGCTGGCGTGGGGCAATCCGGCCGAGAAGGCCCGGGCCGAACGCATCGCCAAAGACATGCGTCACGTTGAAGTGCTGCCCAAGTTGAACCTGGCGGGCATCGGCAAAGTGCTGGCCGGTGCGCAAGCGTGCGTGGCGGTGGACACCGGTCTCGGTCACCTCGCGGCCGCACTCGATGTGCCAACGCTGTCGCTGTTCGGTCCGACCAACCCTGGCTTGACCGGCGCGTATGGCAAGGCACAAATTCACATGGCCAGCGATTTCCCCTGCGCACCCTGCCTGCAAAAGAAATGCACCTATCAACCGACGGCCGAAGATGCCCGCCGGTTTGACCTGAAACGCGAGTCGCCGCTGTGCTTCACGCGTTTGAATCCCGAGCGTGTCGCGACCCGACTGAGCACGTTGTTACTGGCTGAGGAGCTGCGCTGATGCAATTGGCATTCGTCTTGTACAAGTACTTTCCGTTCGGGGGCTTGCAGCGCGATTTCATGCGCATTGCCCTGGAATGTCAGCAGCGCGGTCATCAGATTCGTGTCTACACGCTGATCTGGGAAGGCGACATTCCGCCGGGTTTCGAAGTACTGGTGGCGCCGGTCAAGGCGTTCTTCAATCACCGTCGCAACGAGAAACTCAGCGAGTGGATGGAGGCCGATCTGGCCAAGCGTCCGGTGGACCGCCTGATCGGTTTCAACAAAATGCCAGGCCTGGACGTCTACTACGCCGCCGACGGCTGCTTTGAAGACAAGGCGCAGAACCTGCGCAACTCGCTGTACCGTCGTTGGGGCCGCTACCGGCACTTCGCCGAGTACGAGCGCGCGGTGTTCGCCAAGGACGCCAAGACTGAAGTACTGATGATCTCCGAAGTCCAGCAACCACTGTTCATCAAACATTACGACACGCCGCTGGAACGCTTCCATTTGCTGCCGCCGGGCATTTCTCAGGACCGTCGCGCGCCACCGAATGCGGCTGAGATTCGTGCCGGGTTCCGTCGTGAATTCAACCTGCAGGACGACGAGTTGTTGCTGGTGCAGATCGGCTCCGGGTTCAAGACCAAGGGCGTGGATCGCAGCCTCAAGGCGCTGGCCGCATTGCCCGCTGACCTGAAGAAACGCACCCGGCTGTTTGTAATTGGCCAGGATGACCCCAAGTTATTCCAGGTGCAGAGCGCCACCTTGGGGCTCGGTGATAACGTGACGTTCCTCAAGGGCCGCAGCGATATCCCGCGTTTTCTGCTGGGCGCCGACCTGTTGATCCACCCGGCGTACAACGAAAACACCGGGACCGTGTTGCTCGAAGCCCTGGTGGCCGGGTTGCCGGTACTGGTCAGCGCCGTGTGCGGTTACGCTCATTACATCGCCGAGGCCGACGCCGGCCTGGTGCTGGATGAACCCTTCGATCAGGCGCAACTGACGCAATACCTGACCAGCATGTTGAACGACGCTCAAGCACGGGCGGCCTGGAGCCGCAACGGTCTGGCTTTCGCCGAGACAGCCGACCTCTACAGCATGCCGCAACACGCGGCCGATGTGATTCTGGCGGAGCACGCTAAATGAAGTTGATGCTGGCTGAACCGTTCAAGAGCCTTTGGGCCGGGCGCGACCCGTTCGCCGAAGTCGAAGGCTTGCAGGGCGAGGTTTATCGCGAGCTGGAAGCGCGCCGGACCTTGCGCACCGAAGTGAACGGCCATGGTTTTTTCGTGAAGATCCACCGTGGCATTGGCTGGGGCGAGATCTTCAAGAACCTGCTGACCGCCAAACTGCCGGTGCTCGGTGCGGGCCAGGAGTGGAAAGCCATTCAGCGCCTGCAAGAAGTCGGCGTGCCGACCATGACCGCCGTCGCCTACGGTGAAAAGGGCAGCAACCCGGCGGACCAGCATTCGTTCATCGTTACCGAAGAGCTGGCGCCGACCGTCAGCCTCGAAGATTTCAGTATCGACTGGGTCAAGCAACCGCCGGAGCCCAAACTCAAGCGCGCGCTGATCGCCGAAGTCGCGCGCATGACCGGCATGATGCACCGCGCCGGGGTCAACCATCGCGACTGCTACATCTGCCACTTCCTGTTGCACACCGATAAGCCGGTGACCGCCGACGATTTCAAACTTTCGGTGATCGACCTGCACCGTGCCCAGACCCGTCCGACGATTACCCAGCGCTGGCGTAACAAGGATCTGGCGGCGCTGTACTTCTCGGCCCTGGACATCGGCTTGACCCAGCGCGACAAATTGCGTTTCCTCAAGGGCTACTTCCAGCAACCGCTGCGCCAGGTTCTGTCGGAAGAAGCGGGGCTGCTCGCCTGGCTGGAAGGCAAGGCCAACAAACTCTATGACCGTAAACAGCGATACGGGGATGCGCTCTGATGTCGGGCTGGAAACTGGAACCTGCTTATAGCGAGCTGGCAGAAGATTTCGGCAGCCTTGAAGCGGTGTTTGCGCTTAAGGGCGAGCGACTGACTCACGACCCGTTGTCCGAAGTCATCCGCGTCAATCGCAATGGCGTCAACTATTACGTCAAGCGTTACGTCGGCGCGGGCAAGGGCTTGCGCCGTTATCTGGGCAAGCCACGGGTGAAAATGGAGTGGCAGAACCTCAAGCGCTTCGCCAAATGGGGCATTCCCACTGCTGAAGTGGTGGCCTGGGGGCTGGAGCGGCGTGGTGCGGCGTACGCTCGCGGGGCGATGATTACCCTTGAACTGCCGCATACCGTAGACCTTTCCATTCTGGCTGAACGGCATGATCCAAAACTGGCGGACCGCGCCTGGGTCGATCATGTCAGTCGGCAATTGGCCGGTTATACCCGGACCATGCACGACCACCGTTTCACCCATAACGATCTGAAGTGGCGCAACCTGTTGATCGACGACCAGGCCCGGCTGTTCCTGATCGATTGCCCCAACGGTAATTTCTGGCGCGGCTTCTGGCTCAAGTACCGTATCACCAAGGATCTGGCGTGCCTGGACAAGGTCGCCAAGTATCAGCTGTCGGCGACTCAACGCCTGCGCTTTTACCTGCAATACAGCCAACGGACACGACTCAATGCCGCCGACAAAAAACGGATCCGGCACGTGGTTAGATTTTTCGAGGGACGCGAATGACTGATTTTCTGGCTGCTGAAGACCGTGCGCTACTGGAGCGCCACGGCCTCGGCAACTTCGATGCGCTTTGGGCCAGGCAGCTTGATGCTGTGGATGAGCCCAACACCGTGCGCGGTGGCTGGAGCAGCGTGTTTCGGCTGGATCTCGAAGGTCACGGCTTCTACCTCAAGCGGCAAAGCAACTACCAGATGCGCACGTTGCATGCACCGTTTGGCGAACCCAGTTTTGCCCGGGAATTTCGCAACATCAGTCGTTATGAAAAGCTTGGCATTCCGGCGCTGAAAGCGGCGTTCTTCGGTGAGCGCAAAGTCGATGGCGAAGTCCGGGCGATTCTGCTGACCCGTGCGCTGGACGGTTGGGATGACCTGGATTCGCTGTTGCAGCGCTGGTCGGAGTTAAGTGGCGCGCAGCACTCGGCGATTTTGCAGGCGTGTGGCGAGCTGGCTCGGCGCCTGCACGCGGCGCGTCAGGTTCATGGCTGCTTCTATCCCAAACACATTTTCCTGCGGGCCACCGGCGACGGTTACCAGGCCCAATTGATCGACCTGGAGAAAACCCGGCCGCTGCTGTGGGGCCGACGTGACCGGGTCAAGGATCTGGAGCCGTTGACGCGGCGGGCGCCCGAGTGGAGCGATGCGCAGGTACGTGAATTGCTGGCCGCTTACCTGGATCAATCGCAGGACAGTTCGCTGATCGACAGCTGGCTGGCGCGACTGACCGCGCGGCGCAGCCACAAGGAGGCGCGCTGATGCGTTTGTCCGAACTGAAAAACACCGGCCGTAGCCCGGCTCTGCCGCTGAGCGTTTCACTGGCCGATGCCGCCGGCCCTGCCGAGTTGCAATTGTTGAGCCTGTTGCGGGTGTTGCCGGGCCAGCGTTATGTCGGCGCCGGTGTCTGGCGTGGCCGTCCGGTGCTGGCCAAGTTGTTGGTCGGCCCCAAGGCGGCCCGGCATTTTCAGCGAGAACTGGACGGTGTGCGCTTGCTCGCCGCTCAAGGTCTGACCACGCCGCAACTGCTGGCCGACGGCTTGAAGGACGGCGAGGGCGGCTGGCTGCTGTTCGATTTCCTTGAAGGCGCCGAGAGCCTGGGGGATACCTGGAAACAGGTCGAGCACCTGCCGGTGCTCGCGGATGGGCAAGGGGCCGTGTTGGCCGAGGCGTTGGGCGCGATCGGCCAGATGCACCGCAAAGGGCTGTGGCAGGAAGACCTGCATCTGGACAACCTGCTGCGCCAGGGCGGTCGACTGTATCTGATCGACGGCGCGGGGATCTGCAGCGAAACCCCCGGCCAGCCATTGTCGCGGCAGAAAGTCCTGGAAAACCTCGGGGTGTTTTTCGCCCAGTTGCCCAAGGCGCTGGAGCCTTTCACCGAAGAATTGCTGGTCTATTACCTGCTGAGCAATGGCGAGCATGCCTTGCCCATGGAAGCGTTGCAGAAGCAGATCGACAAGGTCCGCAGCTGGCGCCTCAAGGACTTCCTGATCAAGGTCGGACGCGAATGCACGCTGTTCAGCGTGCAGCGCGGGGCCTTCGGGTTGCGGGCGATTCGTCGCGAGGAAGAAGCAGCGATGTTGCCGGTGCTGGAGCAGGCCGATGCATTGCTCGATCAGGGCCATCTGTACAAGACCGGCGGCGCGGCGAGTGTCGGAAAAGTCGCGGTGGACGGTCGGACGCTGGTAATCAAGCGCTACAACATCAAAGGCTTTGCCCACTGGCTCAAGCGCTTCTGGCGCCCGAGCCGTGCCTGGCACTCATGGCGCGAAGGCAATCGGCTGGCATTCCTTGGTATTGCCACGCCGAAACCGCTGGCCGTGCTGGAAAAACGTTTTCTCTGGTTGCGCAGCCGGGCGTATCTGGTGACCGAGCATTTGGCGGGGCCGGACATCATCGAGCGGTTTGCGCCGTACGTTGAAAGCGGTGAAGCGCCCGAGGCAGAGCTGGTGGCACTGGATCAGTTGTTTGCAGAGCTGATTCGCGAGCGGATCAGCCATGGCGACTTCAAGGGCCACAACCTGTTCTGGCAGGAAGATCGCTGGGCGCTGATCGATCTGGACGCGATGCGTCAGCACGGCTCGCTCGCCAGCTTCGCCCCGGCGTATGCGCGGGACCGGGCGCGGTTCATGCGCAATTGGCCTGAGAGCAGCGCGCTGTATCAGGTTATCGATCAGCGGCTGCCCAAAGAGATTTCCAGCGCTGCTTGAATCGGACCTGCGGTCCTATCGTCGGAACGCCGCCCGGAGCCGGCTCGCTCCCACATTGAAGTGCTGTGAACACAGATCCATTGTGGGAGCGAGCCTGCTCGCGATGGGGCCGGCACAGCCACCGGAGATCAGGCGGACAAGTTCTTATGAAATGTCCTACATGATCCCCAGACCCCATGAACTGTGCCCTGAATAGCCGCAATGCTAGTTTGCCTGACGTTCATGGAGGGCAAATCTTGACGATTAAAACGGCTGTTCTGCTCGGCACATTCTCACTGGCGCTATCTGGCTGCGGCACCGCCGTCACCGTCCTGCAAAATGACGAAGACGCGGCGCGTGACCTGCGCAAACAAAAAACCTACTGCCAGTCCATCCCGCGAATCTACAGCGGGATGGCCTACGATTTTTGTGTGCTGAATGCACCGCCGGACCCCACGGGTTTTCTTGTACCACTGGTTTTGCTGGACCTGGCGTTGTCCGGTGCACTGGACACCGTTGCCTTGCCGTACACGATTTACCGGCAGGGGGCCGATGGCAATCTCAGGATTTACTGGCGGCCGGGTCGCGGATGATCCTGGCCATGCGTCCTGGCCTTGGGTCATGTTTACGCCGCTGATAACCGTAGGGTCATTCCCGGCATGTTTACGCTATAATCCCGCCCTTTAGCTGTCTCTCGCCCCTTGCGAGGGCACATTAATTTTTGAGGCGCGTTGCGCCTGCATGCAGACTAAAGAGGCTAGACCCCTGTGGCATTGACGATTCTTGGCCTGTCCGGCGCCCTTAGCCATGATCCTTCCGCAGCCTTGTACATCGACGGCAAGCTGGTCGCGGCGGCTGAAGAAGAGCGCTTTGTGCGCGATAAACATGCAAAGAACCGCATGCCATACGAATCGGCGAAGTTCTGCCTCGAGCAGGCGGGCATCAAGCCGTCCGACGTTGACGTGGTTGCGATTCCGTTCGCGCCGATCAGCCTGTTCGGCAAGGCACGCTGGCATTACGCCAAGCGTTACTGGTACGCCCCGGACCGCGCCCTCGACGCGATCCTGATGGGCAACCGTCGCTACAAGCGCTATCGCAACAAGATCGTCTGGTGCCTGGAGCAACTGGGCTTCGACCCGAAAAAAATCAAGATCGAGCCCGTCGAGCATCACCTGGCTCACGCTTCCAGCGCTTACCACTGCTCCGGTTTCAAAGAGAAAACCGCGATCCTCGGCATCGACGGCAAGGGTGAGTACGCCACGACCTTCTTCGGTTACGGCGAAAACGGCAAGATCCACAAGATCAAGGAATTCTTCGATCCGGATTCCCTCGGCGGCCTGTACGGTGCGATCACCGAGTTCCTCGGTTTCGAGATGCTCGACGGCGAGTTCAAGGTCATGGGCATGGCGCCGTACGGCGACGCCAGCAAATACGACTTCTCCCGCCTGGCCTCGTTCGAGAACGGCGAGCTGGTGATCAACACCGACTACGCCAACGTCATCGGCCTGCGCCGTTATAAAGAGAAGGGCAAGGGTTTCTACTTCTCGCCGAAGCTGATCGAGTGGCTGGGTCCCAAGCGCGAAGGCGACATCGCCGACGAGCCGTACATCCACTACGCCGCGAGCATGCAAGCGCTGTTCGAGAAACTGGCGTTGCAGATGATCGACCATTACCTGGGCGACGTACTCAAGGAAACCGGCAAGCTCGCCTTCGCCGGCGGCTGTGCGTTGAACGTCAAGCTCAACCAGAAAATCATCGCCCGTGACGACGTCAAAGAGCTGTTCGTCCAGCCTGCGTCCGGCGATGCCGGCACCGCGGTCGGCGCGGCGGCTTACGTGTCTCACGCCCGTGGCGTGCCGGTCGAGAAGATGGAACACGTCTACCTCGGCCCGTCGTACAGCAACGAAGACGTGCTGGCAGCATGCGCCCGTCACCCGAGCAAGCCGGTATGGCGCAAGCTCGATAACATGCCGGAAAACATTGCCAAAATCATGGTCGATGGCAACCCGGTTGCGTGGTTCCAGGGTCGCATGGAGTTCGGTCCGCGTGCCTTGGGCGGTCGTTCGATCATCGGTTGCCCGAGCGCGACCGGCGTGGCTGACCGCATCAACCACCAGATCAAGTTCCGCGAGCGCTGGAGGCCTTTCTGCCCGTCGATGCTCGACACCGTCGCACCGCAGATGATCAAGATCGATCACCCGGCGCCGTTCATGACCTTCACCTTCGAAGTGGCTGAAGAGTGGAAAACCCGCGTGCCGGAAGTCGTCCACGAAGACGGCACGTCCCGGGCCCAGGTGCTCAAGCGCGAATACAACCCGCGCTACTACGACATGATGAAGGCGCTGGAAGTGCTGACCGGCAACGGCGTGTCGCTGAACACTTCGCTCAACCGTCGTGGCGAGCCGATGATCTGCTCGCCGACGGATGCCCTGAACATGTTCTTCGGCTCCGACCTGCAGTATCTGATCATGGAAGACATCCTGGTGGTCAAAGAGGGCGCGGACGCATATGACACGCTCGGCTGAACGCCATGTGCTGCAGTTCTGTCACGGCTATGACGGGCCGTTTCTGGACTGCGCCCGGCAGTACGCCAGCCTGTTCGCGGGGACCGGATATCGAGTGACCACGGTGTTTCTGACCGGGGTTGCAGACAGCGAGGTTGCCGCGGGCTGTGCTTCCGATGAAGTGTTGTTCATGGAATACAGCTCCAAGGCCATTCGTGGCCTGAAGCTGGGTGCCATCGGCGATCTGCGCAAGATCGCCGCTTCGCGCAACTTCAGCTTCTGCATCGCTCATCGTTTCAAGCCGATCTACATCGCCTTGTTGGGCACTTCGTTGCCGGTCATCGGTGTGCATCATGCGTTTGATGACTACAAACGCGGCACTCGCAAGCTCTTCGCCCATATTTTCCACAAGCGCCTGAGCCTGCTCGGGGTTTCCGACGCGGTGCGCGATGACATGCGCGGTTGCTTGCCGAAATGGCCGGCCGGGCGGATTCAGACGCTCTATAACCGCATCGATGTGCAAACCTTGCAAGACAGCCAGGTGTCCGTTCGTGAAGCCCGGGAAACCCTGGGGTTGTCGATGGATGCCTGGGTTGTCGGCAACGTCGGGCGGCTGCATCCGGACAAGGATCAGGCCACGTTGCTGGAAGGTTTTGCGACGGCTCTGCCGGGTTTGCCGGCTAACAGCCAACTGGTCATTTTGGGTACCGGTCGGCTGGAGCAGGACCTCAAGGCCCAGGCCCGCGAGTTGGGCATTGGCGATCGCGTACTGTTCCTTGGGCAGGTACCCGAGGCTCGGCGTTATTTCCGTGCCTTCGATGTTTTTGCCCTGAGTTCCGATCACGAGCCGTTCGGCATGGTGTTGCTGGAGGCCATGGCTGCCGGCGTGCCGTTGCTCGCCACGGCGTGTGGCGGCGCGAAGGAAGTGGTGGAAGGCGTTGGCATTCTGTTCCCGTTGGGCGATGCCGGGCACCTGGCTCAAGGGCTGCACCATCTGGCCGCAATGGATGAGCAACAACGTCGCCAGTGCGCCGAGCTGATGCTCGACCGCCTGCGTGAGCGCTTCTCCGACCGTGCCGTACGCGATGCTTTCTGGCGTTTGCCACACGTTACCGAACTGGCGCCGAGGGGCTGATGCTCAACCGACTACAAGGCTGGCGCGAGCGTGGCTGGGCGGTGGTCGATGCCTCGACATACGCCGAGGCCTGGCACCGTTATGGCGGCAGCGTCGCGACGCATCCGATGGTCGTCGAACGACTGGCTCATTTGGCCGGCATTCCCGTGCGCTATCTGGCCTGGGCGCAAAACGGTGACGTCCAGGCGGCCATCCCGACCTGGGGCCGCGACCTTGCCTTGTCCAAGGACGTGCTCAAGCGCAACGGTAAAAAAGGCCTGTTCGACCTCGGCAATGCCGAGCTCATCCTGCCGGCCGCTGCTGATACGCAAGCGCCCCTGCGCCATCGCGCCCGTTATCTGTCAGCACTGAATGAAGGCCGCTTCGCAGGCATCAGGTTGCAGGCTGAACAATTGGCCATGGCCCGCACTCCGGAAGAGCTGTCGAAGAAGTTTCGCTACAACCAGCGCCGCGAATTGCGCTTGCTGGAGGAGGCGGGCGGCGTGGTGCGGCCGGTCAGCGAGTTTTCCAGCCGCGAACTGGCCGCGATTTATTGCGACCTGTTTCAGCGTCGCTGGGGCTTTGCGGCCACCGGCGCCGAGCGCATGGGCGAAGTGATCGAGTTGTTGCGTGATTTGTTGATCGGCTCGGTGATTTTCCTCAACGACGCGCCAATCGCGATTCAACTGGTTTACCGCGTCGAAGCGCCGCAATGGATCAGTGTCGAGTACATCAATGGTGGCGTGGACCCGCAAACCCGTGAATTCAGCCCTGGCAGCGTGCTGAGCTTTCTCAATACGCAAAGTGCCTGGGAGCATGCGCGAGCGCTGGACAAGCCCCTGCGCTTCTCCTTCGGTCGCGCCGATCGTGAATACAAGGATCGCTGGTGCAATCCTGTGCCAGTCTTCACCGTATGAGCCAATCCATGAGCCGTAAACAGCAATTGCTCAAGCGCCATCGGCGCCAGAAACGCATCGGCCTGCTGGTCGCGCTGGTGCTGTTGATTGCCATCGGCGTGCTGGTGGCCTGGTGGTTGCCGCTGATTCTGGCGGTCCTGGGCTGGATCGCTCACGAAGCATGGTTTGCCGACCATTTGTTTTATTCGCCCAAAGACGATTACGAGTACAGCTTTCCGCCCTATACCCAACAACCCAAGGTTCACCTGGACGGTGAGCATTTGCGGCTGGATGACGGCGTCATGCTGGTGGACGACGCGACCCTGGTGCTGGCGTTACGGATCAAAAGCACCTGGCTGGGGCGCTTTCTCGACCCGATAGTGGAATTGTCGGGTGGCGACAGTCCGGACCGGCAAGTCTTTGAGCGTGGTGTGAGCGGTCTGCGTTACCTCAATCTCAGCGGCCAGGCGCAGGTTCTGTCCAAAGGCGAGTTGCGTTTGCGCGGGCGTTTCTGCCGATTGCTCGGCGAACCGGTACTTTGGGCGTTCGAACATCCGGATTACAGCAATCGGCGGGTGATGGTGATCGCGCCCCATGCCGACGATGCCGAATTGGCCGCGTTCGGCTTGTACAGCAGTGCCAGCGAAAGCTGGATCGTGACCTTGACCGCCGGTGAAATCGAGGCCGAACACTATCAGCAGATGGGGCTCAAAGGCGTCGAAGCATCCCGCTTGAAAGGTTCGCTTCGCGCCTGGGACAGTATCAGCGTGCCATTGTGGGGCGGCGTACCCCAGGAACGCTGTGTCCAGCTGGGCTACTTCTGTCTACAGTTGCCTGCCATGCAAAACGCGCCGGCCGAGGCCGTGTTGTCCCGCGAGGCGCAACTGGGCGATACCCGTTATTTTCGCCGATTCAATCCGTTCGCCCTGGGCAGTGACGTGGATGGCGTGCCGTCCTGGAACAACCTGCTGGCCGACCTGAAAGAGCTGATCGAGCGCATTCAGCCCCAGGTCATTGTCTTGCCGCATCCGCGCTTTGACCCGCACCCGGACCACCTGTGTTCGCAACAAGCAGTGATGCAGGCGCTGGGCGGTACAGCCTGGCAGCCCGAGACTTTGTTGCATTACGCCAATCACCTGCACGATAACGATCGCTGGCCAATGGGCGATGCCGGTGCGGGTGTGGCGATGCCTCCGCAGATCAGTGCCGAAGAGCCATTGCGCCCCTGGTCGCTTTGTCTGTCGACCGAAAAACAGTGGCACAAGGCCATGTCGTTGGGCATGATGCACGACCTTCAGCCGCGACTTCCCCTCAAGCGTTTACTCCGCCGGGCGATACAACGTTGCCTGGCTGCCAGGCAATGGCCGGCTTTCGGCGAAAACGAGTTCTTCCGTAAAGCGGTGCGACGCCATGAATTATTCTGGGTCCATGAGCTGTCGGGAAAGAGAGAGACCAATTGAAAGTTCTGTTTTTGGTGCAGAAAGAGCAGCGAGCGATCCTCGACCGGCTGTATGACGGTATCGCTGAGCAGTGCGAGTGTGACAAGCGCGAATTGACCAGTGAGGAACAGGACGACTTGCGTGGCTACTTTCGCAAGCACGTAGATGTCTCTCGCTATGACCGGATCGTGTTCTTCCTGCGCTTCAAAAAAGAAATCAGACAGGTGAGGTTCATACAGACCCTGCCCAATCTGGTTATTCTGGAACACGATGCGTACCAGAATTACATTCCGTGCAAGTACACCGGAAAGTTCAGCGCCCATTACCGCAAGTTGCCCTGGGCGCGGGTGATCAGCTCGGGTTACATGGTCAGCCAGCGCCTGTGCGATGAAGGCTTTGACGCGCATTTCGTGCCCAAGGGCTACGATCAGGCGCTGTTGCAGAACCGTCAGCGTGAACGTGACATCGAGTTGGGTTTCGTCGGCAGCCTGAACAGTGTTGCCTATGCCGGACGCAGGGCGATGCTCGAGTCCGTGGCCGAAGTCGAAAACCTGCTGATCACGCGCACCAAGTCGGGTGAGGAATACTGCGAGACGTTGAGCCGGATCCGTTGTTTCGTGAGTGCCGATGTCGGCATGGGCGAATACATGATCAAGAATTTCGAGGCTATGGCCTGTGGTTGTGTGTTGTTTGCTTACGATCAGGGCGAAGAAGAGAATCGCGCACTGGGCTTTGTCGATATGCACAACATTGTGCTTTATCGAACGCGCGAGGAGCTGAGGGAAAAACTTGCGGTGTTGCGTGAGTCCCCGCAACTGACCGAGTCCATTTCATTGGCCGGGCAGGCTCTGGTAGAGCAGCGTTACACCTTCCGCGCCGTTGGGCATGCGATTGTCGACGCCTTGCGCGCGCCGCTGCGCGAGCACGTTCCGCTGGGCTGGAAAGAAAAAATACGCTTAACGCTCGGGCTGTGAAGCCGGCGGTAAAACCACTAATGGAGCGGTGTAAATAAATGCTGTTCAGCGAGACTAGCGACATTTCGGTCGTCATCACCAGTTGCGGTCGCTTCGATCTGTTGAAGCGAACCCTGGAGACGTTTGACCGGTTCAATACGGCTCCCATCCGCAGGGTATTCATTACCGAGGACTCCGGCGACAGTGCCGTCGAGGCCTGCATTCCGGAGCACTGGCGGGCGCATACCCGGTTCTTCATCAACAATCCGCGACTGGGCCAGCTACGATCCATCGATGCGGCCTATGCCGAGGTGCAGACCTCGTGGATTTTCCACTGCGAAGACGACTGGGACTTCTACCGCGAAGGCTTTATCGAAGAGTCCCAATGCTTGCTGGAAGAAGATCCGCAAGCCTTGCAGGTGTGGCTGCGCAGCTTCAATCATGACCTCAAGGTTCACAGCCCTTATGTGTTTTTGAACGAGCGCAAAGTCAGCCACGGCATTCCTTTCTATGTGCTGGGCTCGCACAAGGCCGACTGGCAGGGCTTCTCCCTGAACCCGGGCTTGCGACGCCGTGCCGATTACCTGATTCATGCACCGTACTCCGCTTTTTCCGGAGAGAAAGACCTGTCGCGCCTGTATGCCGGCGAAAACCGCTATGCGCTGATTCTGGAGAACGACGCGGTACTGCACACCGGTTTCGGTGAGCACGTGGTGGTTCCACAGGAGCGGCAAAACAAGTTAAGGCGTAAACGTCTCGATCGAATCAAGCTGGTCGTGGCCCTGATTCTTGGTGTGGCAATAGGTTGGGTAGTCAATGGAATTTAGCGGCATGAAGCCAGGAAAAATCACCATCACGTCGTACTTCGGGGCAGCACTTTGCTTGTTCCTGTTGAGTTTTGTGGTGGGCTGGTCTTCGAAGTGGACCAACAACCTGTATTACGGCCTGATGGTTTTGCCTGGGCTGGTCTTTCTGGTCAAGGAGCGCGGTGCAGGCCTGTTCAAGCTCCCGTTGGCGCTGGGGTGGCTGGCTTTCCTGTTGTGGTTTCTGGTTCCGGCGACGATTGCCGGACATGCGCAGTTCTTCAAGCACATTTTCTATGTGCTGATGTTCGTGATGGTCGTGGGCGCCCTCACCAATCCACAGTTTTTCCGCAGCTCGGCCTTCGTTCGTGCGCAGTTCTGGGTCCTGACGTTGTACGTGTTCAGTTCGGCGATCTACGCCTGGGTGACCGGTGAGTATGCCGTCGGCATCCGTGTCGGACTGCTTCCAGGGCGTCTGGAAAATGTCATCTATGCCAGTATCTGGCTGTTCTGCGCATTGGGGCTGGCGCTGCCGATGTGGGTCAAGGAGCGGAGGCTGATCGAAGGTGGCCTGGCTGTCTTCCTGGCGGTGTTCGCCGTGGTCTTTGTCATGCAGACACGCACCGCGTTGGTGGGCGGAGCCTTCCTGCTGGGCGCCTGGCTGCTTTACGCGCTTTACAAGAAGCCGCGGCTGGTGGGCAGTGCGATGGCGGTTGGCCTGGTGATTCTCGGTCTGTTGTTCTGGATGGTGCACAACGAGCTTTGGTTCCTGTCCCTGTGGAACCGGGGTGATTCGTACCGCATCGAAATCTTCCACATCATGATCGGCGAGTGGCGCAACTGCGGTTGGGCGCTGGGCTGCGGCATCGGTTTCCATACTGAACAGTTGCTCGATGGCACGATGCCGATCCAGCATCCGCACAATATCTTCGTGGCCATGGGGCTTTACGGCGGTGCGGTGGCGTTGCTGCTGTTTGTCGGGTTGATGGTGGCTTCGCTGTGGCAAGCCTGGCGTCTGCGCGATGCGTGGGGTGTTTACCTGGCGTGTGCGTTGGTGATGCTGAACTTCGATGGAAGTTTGCTGATCGGCAACCCGGACGAGTTGTGGCCACTGGTGTTGCTGCCTTCGGCGATGATTCTCTCGCGTGTATTGAAAGCGCGACGCCAGGCACTGGCGTAATGCCTGACCTTCGCCTCCTCCCCGGAGGCGAAGGTGTCCAGATCATTTTTGCAGGGCGATGCTCAGTTCTTCCGCAGAGCAAACGCTCTGGGTCTGGCCATAATTCTGCATGAACACCTCACCGCGATCGTCGAGCAACCACTGGCGATCCTGCGGGTAACGCACCATATGCTTGAAGTTGCGCAGCCGCAGGGTCTTGCGCAGCGGACGGCGATAGACCCGCATATCGGCAATGTCGATCAAACCCAATTGATGCTCGGGCGTCAGCACGATGTTGCCCAGGTGCGCCGAGCGGAAATAGATCCCGCGCTCATGCAGGGTCGCCATGAAGGCCCCCAACTGGCCGCGCAGCGGATCAGCGTCGCCTTCGTCGTCCAGCAACTGGCGCAGGGTCTGACCCGGTAACGGATCGTAGTGCACGGCATCGCGCTCGATACTCGCGATGCGGTAGACCTGACGAATCGACGGGCAGGGAATGTGCCGTTCACGCAATGCATCACAATTGTCGGCAAAACGTTTGGCGTACGGATACCAGGCGGCCGACGTCAACAGACGCTTGCGGCGGAACAGCTTGAGGATCGAGCCGTCCGTCAACCGCAGCACCTTGTCTCCCGAACCATCCGCTTCAAGGACTTGTGCACCCTCGCGCAGGGCGAGGTATCGGGTGTGGTCAAGCGCTTGCATCAATACTCCGGGGTCGACGCCGTGAGGCATGGATAGCCGGCCATATTACCGCAGCTCAGCGACTAAAATGGCCTGTGTTACACTCGCGGGCTCTTTTCTCATACAACGGGTTCTCATGACTAGCCCTGATTCGCCTGCGCCGTCGAGCTTGAAGATTTACCTGCGCCTGCTGTCGTATGTGCGCCCGTACTGGGGCCTGTTTGCCATCAGTATCATTGGCTTCGTGATTTTTGCCTCGACACAGCCGATGCTGGCCGGGATTCTCAAATACTTCGTCGACGGCTTGAGCAACCCCGAAGCGGTGCTGTTCCCGAATGTTCCCTACCTAAAAGACTTGCAGTTGCTGATGGCCGTGCCGCTGCTGATCATCCTGATCGCGGCATGGCAAGGCCTGGGGTCGTTCCTGGGCAACTATTACCTGGCCAAGGTCTCCCTCGGTCTGGTCCATGACCTGCGCGTCGAGCTGTTCAACAAATTGCTGGTGCTGCCCAACCGCTATTTCGACACCCATAACTCCGGGCACCTGATTTCGCGCATCACCTTTAACGTGACCATGGTCACCGGTGCTGCCACGGATGCCATCAAAGTGGTCATTCGCGAAGGCCTGACCGTGGTGTTCCTGTTTGCCTATCTGTTGTGGATGAACTGGCAACTGACCCTGGTGATGCTGGCGATCCTGCCGATCATCGCGATCATGGTCAGCAGCGCCAGCAAGAAATTCCGCAAGCAAAGCAAGAAGATCCAGGTGGCGATGGGCGACGTGACACACGTGGCGTCCGAAACCATTCAGGGCTATCGCGTGGTGCGCAGCTTCGGCGGTGAAAGCTATGAAGAGCGGCGCTTTGCCGAAGCCAGTCAGGGCAACACCGACAAGCAATTGCGCATGACCAAGACCGGCGCGGTCTACACGCCGATGCTGCAGTTGGTGATCTACACCGCCATGGCAGTGCTGATGTTCCTCGTGTTGTTCCTGCGCGGCGATGCCACCGCAGGTGACCTGGTGGCTTACATCACCGCCGCCGGCCTGTTGCCGAAACCGATTCGCCAGTTGTCGGAAGTCAGTTCGACCATCCAGAAAGGCGTCGCCGGTGCCGAAAGCATTTTCGAGCAACTGGACGTCGAGCCTGAGATCGACACCGGCACCGTCGAGCGCGATCGCGTCAGCGGTCACCTGGAAGTGCGTAACCTGAGCTTCACCTACCCAGGTACCGACCGTGAAGTGCTGAAGAACATCAGCTTCACCGCGGCGCCGGGGCAAATGATCGCGCTGGTGGGGCGTTCCGGCAGCGGCAAGTCGACCCTGGCCAGTCTGATTCCGCGTTTCTATCACCATGAAACCGGCGAAATCCTGCTCGATGACGTTGAAATCGAAGATTACCGTCTGCGTAATCTGCGTCGCCATGTGGCGCAAGTGACGCAGCATGTGACCCTGTTCAACGACTCCATCGCCAACAACATTGCCTACGGCGACCTCGCCGGTGCGCCGCGTGAAGACATCGAAAAGGCCGCCGCGGACGCTTATGCGATGGACTTCATCTCGCAAATGCCGCAAGGCCTGGACACTCAGGTCGGCGAAAACGGCGTGTTGCTGTCCGGTGGTCAGCGTCAGCGTCTGGCGATTGCCCGGGCCTTGTTGAAGAACGCACCGTTGCTGATTCTCGACGAGGCGACCTCGGCGCTCGATACCGAATCCGAGCGGCACATTCAGGCGGCACTGGATCAGGTCATGAAAGGTCGCACCACGCTGGTGATCGCTCACCGCTTGTCGACCATCGAGAAGGCCGATCTGATCCTGGTCATGGATCATGGGGAAATTGTCGAGCGCGGCACCCACGCCCAGCTTCTGGCGCAAAACGGCTACTACTCGCGCCTGCATGCGATGGGGCTCGATGCACCGGCAGAAAACATCGCCTGACCCGACGCGAGGGTGAGCCTGGCTCACCCTCGCGCTCATCGACGTGCAATGCGTCCGGTGAATTGTATCCAGACCTTTACCTTTCTTGACCAAACCTGAATAAATCTCGGCAACGCGCTTGTTAAGGTTCCTGAACGAACTTTGACTTCAATCGAGGGGGCCATCCCCTTCGCGCGGGTGCTGCAATGTTGCAACGTTATCTCTGGAAGCTGTTGCCCAAGGCGCAACGGCAATTCTTGCTGGGGCGTCTGTCGGTCGTGGACCGTCAGGTGGTCAATCGGTCGATGTCGGCCAACCTGTGTTATCCCCAGCCTTTCACACAGCGTTCCTGTCTGTTCATTCACGTCCCCAAATGCGCCGGGAGCAGCGTCTGTGCGGCGCTGTTCGATGGCTGGAGCCCGGGGCACTTGCCCTTGTACTGGTACGAACAGCAATTTCCCGAGCAGTTTGCCGACAGTTTCAAGTTTGCTTTTGTTCGCGATCCGCTGGAAAGGGCGTACTCGGCCTACGCTTTTCTGCGGGGCAACGAGCTGAGCCTGCGCGACCGGCCCGCGCAGAAACTGGTCAGCCACTACCGCGACTTCGACGATTTTGTCGCACGTTGGCTGCACCCGGAAACGATCCACCGGCAGCTGCATTTCGCTGCGCAAACGGATTTTCTCACCGATTCCTTCGGGCACCTGGCTCTGGATTTCATTGGCTATCAGGAGCATCTGGAGCGCGACTTTCAGCGCGTGTGCGAGCAGGTGGGCGACGCGGTGCCGCTGCCGCACATCAACAGCTCGCAGCAGCGGCGCACGGCGCCTGCCCGTGACTTCTGCTCGGTGCGCACCCGCCGGTTGGTACGGCGGGTGTACCAGCGCGATTACGAGATGCTCGGTTATGAATGAGGCGCTGTCGATGTCAGTCCCCGGGATCAGGCCTTATGCGTTGTCGCTGTCGATCAACGATCGTGCCGCGATCAAATCGCAGCGGCCGCGCTGCCTCTGGCTGACGGGGTTGTCCGGTGCGGGCAAGTCAACGCTGGCCAATGCCCTAGAGCTACAACTCAACGAGCTCGGGCGGCATACCTTTGTGCTCGATGGTGACAATCTGCGCGCCGGTCTGTGCCGTGACCTGGGGATGGGGGCTGAATGTCGTCGGGAAAATATCCGGCGCATGGCCGAGGTGGCGAGGCTGATGGTCGATGCCGGCCTGATCGTGATTGTTGCGGCGATTTCGCCGTTTCGGGCCGAGCGTGAAGCGGCGCGGCGCCTGTTCGCCGAGGGCGATTTTATCGAGGTGTATGTGAGCACCTCGTTCGCGGTGTGCGCGCAGCGCGACCCAAAAGGCTTGTATCGGGCGGCCCGGCAAGGACGGATCAAGGATTTCACGGGGATCGACAGTCCCTACGAGGCACCGTTGTGCGCCGAGTGTGAAATCGACACGCAAACGCTGGAGATGGCAGACGCTTGCCGGCGGTTATCGGGTTTATTGCTCAATAAATGAGCAATAAACCCTGCAAAATCATCCCGTTGCAGCCGCCACACAAGCCCACGCCAACCCTGTGTTAATATCCCGCCCCTGTTCATTCTGTATGTGGGTTGCTCCATGAAGTTGTCCATGCCGCGATTCGATCAAGCCCCTGTCTTGGTGGTCGGCGATGTCATGCTCGACCGTTACTGGCATGGTGGTACCTCACGGATTTCCCCTGAGGCGCCGGTACCCGTCGTCAAAGTCGAGCAAATCGAGGACCGCCCGGGCGGTGCCGCGAACGTTGCCCTGAACATTGCCGCCCTCGGCGCACCGGCCTCACTGGTCGGCGTGACCGGCGACGATGAAGCCGCCGACAGCCTGGCCAACAGCCTCAAGGGCGCTGGCGTACGGGCGTTGTTCCAGCGCATCGCGCACCAGCCGACCATCGTCAAGCTGCGGGTCATGAGCCGTCACCAGCAACTGCTGCGTATCGACTTTGAAGAACCCTTCGCCACCGACGCGTTGGCGCTCAGCGAGCAAGTCGATGAACTGCTCGAAGGCATCAAGGTGCTGGTGCTGTCCGACTACGGCAAAGGCGCGTTGAGAAATCATCAAGTGCTGATCCAGGCCGCCCGTGCCCGTGGCATTCCGGTGCTGGCCGATCCCAAGGGCAAGGATTTCTCGATCTACCGGGGTGCGAGCCTGATCACTCCGAACCTCAGCGAATTCGAGACCATCGTCGGCGGTTGCGCCGATGAGCATGAACTCGTGAGCAAGGGCGCGCAGCTGATGCACGACCTCGACCTCGGCGCGTTGCTGGTGACCCGCGGCGAACACGGCATGACCCTGTTGCGCCCGGATCATCCGGCGTTGCACCTGCCGGCTCGGGCCCGTGAAGTGTTCGACGTGACCGGTGCTGGCGATACGGTGATTTCCACCCTGGCGGCGGCGATTGCCGCGGGCGAGGAATTGCCTCACGCCGTGGCCCTGGCCAACCTGGCGGCAGGCATCGTTGTCGGCAAGCTCGGTACGGCGGCCATCAGCGCCCCGGAACTGCGTCGCGCCATCCAGCGTGAAGAAGGTTCCGAGCGCGGTGTGCTGGGTCTTGAGCAGTTGTTGCTGGCGGTCGATGATGCGCGTGCGCATAAAGAGAAGATCGTCTTCACCAATGGCTGCTTCGACATCCTGCACGCCGGCCACGTGACGTACCTCGAACAGGCGCGAGCTCAAGGCGATCGTCTGATCGTTGCGGTCAACGACGATGCTTCGGTCAGCCGCCTGAAAGGGCCAGGTCGTCCGATCAACAGCGTCGACCGTCGCATGGCGGTACTGGCAGGTCTGGGTGCGGTGGATTGGGTGATCAGCTTCCCTGAAGGCACCCCGGAAAACCTGCTGCGCGAGGTCAAGCCGGACGTGCTGGTCAAGGGTGGGGACTACGGGATCGACCAGGTCGTCGGTGCGGACATCGTGACGGCGTATGGCGGAACGGTAAAAGTGCTGGGGCTGGTGGAAAACAGTTCCACGACCGCGATAGTCGAAAAAATCCGCAAGTCCGAGTGATACCAAACTTTTGTAGGAGCTGGCTTGCCAGCGATGGGCTCAAGGGCGCCGCGTTTACTCAGTAGACACGCGTCATCGTTAACGACCATCGCTGGCAAGCCAGCTCCTACAGGGTTAGGTGTACGCATGCTGGGTTTTTAGGAACTGACCTTCTTGCGCGGCACGATCTTTTTCAGCAATTGCTTCGCCTTCCCGCGCAACCGCGCCAAACCGGAATCTTTCCCCGGCGGGTTCAAGCCTTGCTGGCGCACCCAATCCTTCCAGCGAATCCGCTCATCGCGCACCAGCCAGCCTTGCTGCTGGGCAAAACTCTCTGCCAGATACAAGCCGCGCGTGCTCGCCGGGTAAAGGTGATCCTTTTTCAGGGTATACAACTCGGCCATCGGCTGGCCGTCCTGCAACGGCATCAGGTACAAGTCGGGACGCTTGCGGTCTAGTCGGGCCACCAGTTGATCGCCCTCCAGTCGTTCGTCGACATGAAACAGGCTCAGGGATTTGGCTTCCTTGGGCACGTCCAGGCGCAAGTCATAGATCAGTTGCAGCGACGCGGTCGGCAGGTGCACATAGGCGCGCGGTCGTTCGATCAACTGCAGGTTGGCGCAGCGCACCGGCCGCGCCGAGCCTGATAGCGGCGTCAATCGAAACGGCAACGCCTCGCGATAGTGCAGCGCGGCGGAGTAGGGCGCCGGCAGCCAGGTGTCGTTGAAGCGCCCGCCGAGCCAGCCTTCCGGCGTTTCCAGCAGGCACTCTTCGGCAATCTCCTGGATGGCGGTGTGCAGCGGCAGGTTCAGTTCGTGGGCCGGCACGTAACCGGAGATCAGCTTGAGCACCACATCGCCACGGTCTTGCCGACGCTGACGTACCAACACCCAGTAATCGCGATTCTGCCAATGCAGGGTCAGGCGTACCGAAACCCCGAGATTGGCCAGCTCCACGGCGAACCGTTCGCTGTCAGCCACCGTCACCGGGCGGCGACGTTGCAAGGTCTGGGAAAAATTCAGCGGCATCCCGACGCTTTGATAACTCAGGCCTTCGGGAGTCGCTTCGACGAATAACGGCAGGGTCTTGAAGTTGCTCGGGTTCTTTCTAATGAGCGTACGCGGCATGTCGGCTCCTGCTTAAGGCCGCGTGGGGCGGCATCAGTTGCTACGTAGGACCTGGGCAACGGTCGCGACGTTGTGGGCGAGGTGCAGCGGATTGATGGTCCCGACAATAGCACTGGCCACACCCGGATGTTCAAACAACAACTCGAAACTGGCGCGCACCGGATCCACACCTGGACTCAGGCAGACGTGACCGCTGGCGAGGGCTTTTTTGACCAGGATGGCTTTACCGTGATCAGCAGCATAGTCAATGACCGGCTTCTCGTTTCGTTCGTTCAGATTGTAGGTGACCATCGCGCAATCACCTTGTTCCAGAGCCTTCAAACCGCCTTCGACGGTTTTGCCGGAGAAACCATAGCCGCGAATCTTGCCTTCGGCCTTGAGCGCGGCGAGGGTTGCGTAGACTTCGCTGTCGTTGAGGATCGCCAGATCGTTGCCGTCGGAGTGCACCAGCACCAGATCGATAAAATCGGTTTCCAGGCGTTGCAGGCTGCGTTCCACCGAGAGCCGGGTATGCGCGGCGCTGAAATCGTGGCGGGACTGGCCGTCGGCAAACTCTTCGCCGACCTTGCTGACGATCACCCAGTCCTGGCGTTGACCGCGCAACAACGGGCCGAGTCGTTCTTCACTGCGGCCATAGGCCGGGGCGGTGTCGATCAGGTTGATGCCCAGGTCGCGCGTGAGTTTGAGCAGCATGCGCGCTTCGTCATCGTCGGGGATCTGGAAGCCGTTGGGGTATTTCACGCCTTGATCACGGCCGAGTTTGACGGTGCCCAAGCCCAGGGGCGAAACCATCAGGCCGGTGCTGCCCAGCGGGCGATGCAAGTCGTGCAGGGTCGGTTGGCTCATGGCAGCAGTTGCTCCCAGGCCGGGACGCCCATCGGCGGCTTTGGCAACTCGGGCAGCGGCGCGGGATGGCTTGGCTGGATGCCGTCACGTTGCAATGAGCTGATGACACGGTCGGCAAAGTCCGGCGCCAGCGCCAGTTTGGTCGGCCAGCCGACCAGCAAACGGCCTTCTTCGGCAAGGAAGGCGTTGTCCGGTCGCGTCAGGCCCGATTGCAGCGGCTCGGCGCGGTCCACGCGCAAGGTCGCCCATTGCGCGGTGCTCAAGTCGATCCATGGCAGCAATTGGCCGAGTTCTTTTTGCGCGGTGGCGATTTGCTCGGCGGGTTCGCGGGCAACCCCTTCGGCCTCGGCGATATCGCCACCCAGGTACCAGACCCATTGGCCATCGGCGGCCGGATGGGTGGTCACGGTGATGCGCGGCTTGGTGCCGCCCCCCAGGCAATGGGCGTACAGCGGTTTGAGGCCGGGCCCTTTGGCGATGATCATGTGCAGCGGTCGACGTTGCATGGCGGGCTTGGTCAGCCCCAGGGCTTCGAGTAGCGCTGCCGTCCCGGCACCGGCGCTCAAGATGATGCGTTGGGCGCGGATTTCACGCTCGTCGACCTTCAGGCCGACCAGAACGCCAGCGTCCAGCAACGGCTCGATCGTCTTACCGGCGAGCAAGCCGTCACCGGCCAGGTCGGCGAGGCGCTGAATCAGGCTTGGCACGTCGATCACCAGTTCTGCCAGGCGATAGACCTTGCCCTTGAAGCGCTTGTCTTGCAGGGCCGGCGGCAATTGGTCGCCCTTGACCTGATCGACGCGACCGCGCACGGCTTTGCTGGCAAAGAAACTGGTGAGGTTGCCGGCGATCGTGCCGGGGGACCAGAGGTAATGGGCTTCGGACAACAGGCGCACACCGGACAAATCCAGTTCACCGTCACCGGCCAGGGCTTCACGCCAGCGGCGCGGCATGTCGGCGATGGCTTCCGAGGCGCCGGTCAGGGCGCCATGCAGCGCGTACTTGGCGCCGCCGTGGATGATGCCTTGGGACTTCAGGCTCTGCCCGCCACCGAGGGTGGCGCTTTCCACCAACACGGTCGAAAAACCCTGGCGGCGCAGGCGCGCATTCAGCCAGAGGCCGGCGACACCAGCGCCGACAATCAAAACGTCGGTGGAAATAACGGATGGCATGCAGCGACCTCAGTGTTCAAGACGAGGGCGCAGTATACAGACTCGAAGAAGTGGGGATTTGTTGGTGATCAAACTGTGGGAGCGGGCTTGCTCGCGAAGGCGGTGCGTCAGGCAACTTTTATATTGCCTGACACGCCGCCTTCGCGAGCAAGCCCGCTCCCACAATGGGATTGTGTTTCAGGGCTTAGTGCCCGGCGGTTTTGGAGAAGAGCTGGATGACCACAACGCCAAGCACGATGAGCGCCATCCCGAGCATCGCCGGTACATCCAGCTTCTGCCCGTAGATAAACAGCGCCGCGACGCTGACCATCACGATCCCCATGCCGGCCCACACCGCGTACGCCACACCCACCGGCACGCTGCGCACCACCAGCGTCAGCATCCAGAAGGCAATGCCATAACCGACGATCACCAGAATCAGCGGCAACGGTGTGCTGAAGCCTTTGACCGCTTTCATCGAAACAGTGGCGATCACTTCGGCGCAGATGGCGATGGCCAGGTAGTAGTAAGCGGTCATGGGTGCATCCTCGTGTGAAGTGTTGCTTTATGAGGTCGGCATTTTAGAGGTTGCTCAGATGGGGTAAAGTCATTACCTATCTGTATGGGAGATGGGTTGTCCATGAACATTCAATGGAATCTGGAGCAGTTGCGTTTGTTCGTCAGCGTTGCCGAGCAGCGATCGTTTTCCGCGGTGGCGCGGGACCAGCGCAAGGCGCAGTCGGCGGTCAGCAGTTCGATAGCGCTGTTGGAAGAGGACCTGGGTGTGAGCCTGTTCGACCGCAGCAGCGGCCGGCAGCCCAAACTCACTGAGGCCGGCAATGCGTTGCTGGATGAGGCGCGGGAAGTGCTGCGTCAATGCGAGCGCCTGAATGGCCGTGCGCTGGCAATGACGCGTGGGCAGGAAGCTCGCCTGCGCGTGGCTCAGGATGAGGCGATGCCGTATCAGCCGATCATTGAAAGTTTCGAAGCCCTGGCGGAACAGTTTCCCAGCCTTGAAGTGCAATTGACCAGCGCTGCCCAGGGCGATGTGGCGCGCAAGCTGGTGGAGCGCCGGGCCGATCTCGGTCTGTTGTTTTATCACGATCAGATTCCCGAGGCGCTCGAACGGCGAGTGCTGGGCAGCGTCGAAATGGTCACGGTGTGCGGCGTCGGGCATCCATTGGCAACGCAGGCTCCGGTCGATTGTCAGCAACTGGCGCAGCATCGGCAGTTGCTGATGTCGACCCAGTCCAGTGTGTATCCCGGCAGCGAGCCGGCCAGCCCGCAGGTCTGGCGGGCCGACAGTTTCTACGTGATGGCCGAATGGCTGGTGCGAGGCCTCGGCTGGGCCTGGCTGCCACGGCACGTGGTGCAGTATCCGGCGTATCAGGGGTTGATGGTCGAACTGGCCAGCGAATGGACGCCGCCGGCGCTGGTGGTGGAGCTGGTCTGGCGCCGTGATGAGCCGCTCGGCCCGGCAGCCCGTTGGCTGGCGGAACGTTTTGCCGTGCACTTGCAGGCGATCGGCGAAAAAACCGATAAACTCCGCCGCCATGAATAGAACTCTCTACACCGCGCTGTTTTACCTGGGGCTGCCACTGGTAGCGATTCGGCTGTGGCTGCGCTCGCGCAAGGCACCGGCGTATGCCAAACGCATCGGCGAGCGTTTCTCCTTCGGGCTGCCGGCGATGAAGCCAGGCGGCATTTGGGTGCACGCGGTGTCCGTGGGCGAGAGCATTGCCGCAGCGCCGATGATTCGCGCATTGCTGCAACGTTATCCCGCGCTGCCGATCACCGTGACCTGCATGACGCCGACGGGCTCCGAACGCATCCACGCCTTGTTCGCCAACGAGCCGCGCATCCAGCACTGCTATTTGCCTTACGACTTGCCATGCGCGGCGGCGCGGTTTCTTGACCGGGTCCGGCCAACACTGGCGGTGATCATGGAAACCGAGCTCTGGCCCAACCACATTCATCAATGCGCCAAACGCGGGATTCCTGTGGCGCTGGCCAACGCACGACTGTCCGAGCGTTCCGCCAAAGGCTATGGCCGCTTCGGTAAATTGACTCAGCCGATGCTCGCCGAAATGAGCCTGTTCGCCGTGCAGACCGAAGCCGAGGCCCAGCGCTTCCGCGATTTGGGCGCCCGTGCGGAAACGGTTGAAGTGACCGGTTCGATCAAGTTCGACCTGACCATCGACCCGCAACTGCTCCAGCGTGCGACCGAGTTGCGTGGGCAATGGCGGGCGCAGGAACGTCCGGTGTGGATCGCCGCCAGCACTCACGACGGCGAAGACGAAGTGGTGTTGGCGGCGCATCGTCAGTTGCTTGCCGGTCATCCTGATGCGTTGCTGATTCTGGTGCCACGTCATCCGGAGCGTTTCAACGCGGTGTTCGAGCTTTGCAGGCAGCAGGGTTTCGCCACGGTGCGTCGTTCCTCCGGCGAGCCGGTTACCGCCGATACGTCGGTGTTGCTCGGTGACACCATGGGCGAGTTGCTGTTTTTGTACGCCCTGGCCGACAGCGCTTTTGTCGGCGGCAGTCTGGTGCCGAACGGTGGCCATAACTTGCTGGAACCCGCCGCGCTGGCGAAACCGGTGCTCAGTGGGCCGCACCTGTTCAACTTCCTCGAAATCGCCGCGCAATTGCGCAGCGCCGGGGCGTTGCAGGAAGTGGAAGATGCCGAGGGGCTGGCGCTGGCGGTGCAGCGGTTGTTCGAATTGCCGCGCGATGCGCAGCGAATGGCAGACGCGGGGCTGAAAGTGATGCGCACCAATCAGGGCGCGTTGCAGCGGTTGCTGGATGGGTTGGATCGATTGATCAATCGCTGACTTGTAGGAGCCCGGCTTGCCGGCGAAGGCTTCCTTGAAATCGCCTTCGCCGGCAAGCCTGGCTCCTACGGGTTTTGCGTGAACCCAGAAGCTCCGTCATCCCCGATTCTGTAGGAGCCAGCTTGCTGGCGATGGCGTCTTCGGAATCGCCATCGCCGGCAAGCCGGCTCCTACAAAGAGTCGCGTCGAATACTATTGCCCCGGTTTTGCCTTTAACTGCTCAGCCGCAGCCTTGGCCAGGTCCGGTGGCAGGAAGTCCTTGTCCGGGTTGTAGTCAGCCTTGAGATAGCGTTTCAGGTCCTGCAAATCCCCCGGGTTCAGCGTGCCGGCGGCTTGCTTCAGGCGCAGGTTGTCGAGGATGTAGTCGTAGCGGGTGTTGTTGTAATTGCGCACCGAGGTGTACAGCTGACGCTGCGCGTCGAGCACATCGACGATGTTGCGCGTGCCCACCTGATAACCGATTTCGGTCGCTTCCACCGCGCTCTGGTTGGAGATGATCGACTGCTTGCGCGCCTGTACCTGCTCGACATCGGTGTTCACCGCGCGGTGCAGGTTGCGGGTGTTTTCCACCACTTGCCGACGCAGGCCTTCGCGCTGTTGTTCGGTCTGATCCAGGCGCGAGTACGACTCGCGAACCTGCGAACTGGTCAGCCCGCCGCTGTAGATCGGGATGTTCAATTGCAGTGCCAGCGTGCGTTGCTCGACGGGACCACCATACGGCTGGCCGAAGCCGTTCGGGTTGCTGAAGCCCAAGGCATCGTTGTCGCCTTTCTCATACTTGGCCACCGCATCCACCGTTGGTGCGTGGCCGGCCTTGCGCTGCTTCAGGGTTTCTTCGGCGGCGCTGACCGCGTAGTTGCTGGCCAGCAGATTCAGGTTCTGTTTGGCGGCGGTGTCGACCCAGGCCTTGGCGTCGTTCGGCGCCGGCGGCAGGATCGGCAAGGTGTGAACGATGCCCTGAATCGAGTTGTACTGACGGTTGGTCAGAGTGATCAACGCTTCAAACGCATCATCCACCTGACGCTGCGCAACGATCCGGTTGGCCCGTGCGGTGTCGTAACTGGCTTGCGATTGCAGCACGTCGGTCTTGTCCGACAGGCCGACATCGAAGCGTTCGTTGGACTGGTCGAGCTGACGCTTGAACGCCGCTTCCTCGGCCTTGGTCGAGGCCAGGTTGTCCTGGCTGCGCAGCACGTTGAAGTAGTCCTCGGCGGTTTGCAGGATCAGGTTCTGCTCGGTCGCCGAGAGTTGCAGGGCGGCTTGCTCATTGACGTCCTTGGCGGCCTGGTACTGGAACCAGCGATCGGCACGAAACAAAGGCTGAGCCAACGTTGCCTGATAGGAGTTGGCGCTACGGTTGGCAACGGACGACGGTTGATCGATATCGGTGCGCACGTTGGCCAACTGGGCGCCACCGGAAATATTCGGCAGCAAGCCGGCGCGCGCCTGGGGCACGACTTCTTTCTGCGCGCCATATTGGGCGCGGGCGGCGGCCAGGTCGGCGTTGTTGTCCACCGCTTCCTGGTAGACGCTGACCAGATCGGTCTTGGTCGATAAGGGCGCTTCTGCTGCCCAGGCCATTCCATTGGAAGCACAAGACACGGCAAGGGCCAGTGAGAGTTTGCGCAGCATGAGGCCATCCCTAAAAATTACACTGATAATTTGAGCGCCAAAGGTACGGCGCAGCCCATTCAGCGTCAATGCGCGACATGGCCGTTGCGAGTGTAGTTGCGCATACGTGCGGCAACAATCGTCTGATTGCGCCATTCATCATGGTGTTTACTGCGGTGTTGGCGTTCTTTGTCAGTTGTGTCTAGACTGGCCGGGTTCTTGTCGGGGTGCCTTGCTATGAGGCTGAGATCGAATAATTTCGGATCCCGTTGAACCTGATCAGGTTAGCGCCTGCGTAGGGAACAAGATTTCTCGTCACCCGGCGAGTCCTCTTGTGCTTCGTCCGGGATGTTGTTCGACAATCGAACACCCCTCGAGCACTGAGCACAGCACTGCTGGTTTTCCCAGCGCCCGTGCGTCCATTCGATTACAGGTTCGCTCCGACAAAAAATCCACTGCCTGGATGTGTTCGGAGAGCCCGTGATGACGATAAAACCAAAAAACATAACGAACCTGAGTGACTCGGCCCAAGTCGATCAACAATCGGTTCAACCGTTTACCCGCTCGCAAAAAATCTACGTTCAGGGCTCCCGCCCGGACATCCTCGTGCCGATGCGCGAAATCAGCCTTGATGTGACCCCGACCGACTTCGGCGGTGAGATCAACGCGCCGGTTGTCGTGTACGACACCTCGGGTCCGTACACCGACCCCAACGTGATCATCGACGTGCGCAAAGGCCTGGCCGACATCCGCTCGCCGTGGATCGAAGCCCGTGGCGACACCGAGCGCCTGCCCGGCCTCAGCTCGAACTTCGGCAAGGAACGCCTCGCCGATCCGGAGCTGACCAAGCTGCGATTCGCTCACGTGAACAACCCGCGCCGCGCCAAGGCCGGTGGCAACGTCACGCAAATGCACTACGCGCGTCAGGGCATCATCACGCCCGAGATGGAATTCGTCGCCATCCGCGAAAACATGAAGCTTGAAGTCGCCCGTGCCGCTGGCCTGCTGGATCAGCAACACGCCGGCCACAGCTTCGGCGCCAGCGTGCCGAAAATCATCACCCCCGAATTCGTTCGTGAAGAGATCGCCCGCGGTCGCGCGATCATCCCGGCCAACATCAACCACACCGAACTGGAACCGATGATCATCGGCCGTAACTTCCTGGTGAAGATCAACGGCAACATCGGCAACAGCGCACTGGGTTCGTCCATCGAAGAAGAAGTGGCGAAACTGACCTGGGGCATTCGCTGGGGCGCGGACAACATCATGGACTTGTCCACCGGCAAGCACATTCATGAAACCCGCGAGTGGATCATCCGCAACTCGCCAGTGCCGATCGGCACCGTGCCGATTTATCAGGCGCTGGAAAAAGTCGGCGGCGCTGCCGAAGACCTGACCTGGGAGCTGTTCCGCGACACGCTGATCGAACAGGCCGAGCAGGGCGTCGATTACTTCACCATCCACGCCGGCGTGCTGCTGCGCTACGTGCCGCTGACCGCCAAACGTGTGACCGGCATCGTTTCCCGTGGCGGTTCGATCATGGCCAAGTGGTGCCTGGCGCACCACAAAGAAAACTTCGCTTACACGCATTTCGAAGAGATCTGCGAAATCATGAAGGCCTACGACGTCAGCTTCTCGCTGGGCGACGGCCTGCGTCCGGGCTCGATTGCCGACGCCAACGACGCCGCGCAATTCGGTGAACTGGAAACCCTCGGCGAGCTGACCAAGATCGCGTGGAAGCACGACGTGCAAACCATGATCGAAGGCCCGGGCCACGTGCCGATGCAGTTGATCAAAGAGAACATGGACAAGCAACTCGAGTGCTGCGACGAGGCGCCGTTCTACACCCTCGGCCCGCTGACCACTGACATCGCGCCAGGCTACGACCACATCACCTCGGGTATCGGTGCGGCGATGATCGGCTGGTTCGGTTGCGCGATGCTCTGCTACGTGACGCCGAAGGAACACTTGGGCCTGCCGAACAAGGATGACGTGAAGACCGGGATCATCACCTACAAGATCGCCGCACATGCCGCCGATCTGGCGAAGGGACACCCGGGCGCGCAGATTCGCGACAATGCCTTGAGCAAGGCGCGATTCGAATTCCGTTGGGAAGACCAGTTCAACCTGGGCCTCGATCCGGACACCGCCCGTTCGTATCACGATGAGACGTTGCCGAAGGATTCGGCCAAGGTCGCGCATTTCTGTTCGATGTGCGGGCCGAAATTCTGCTCGATGAAAATCACCCAGGAAGTCCGCGAATACGCGGCCAACCAGCGGATCGAAACCGTCGACGCCGAAGTCGCCCGGGGATTGGCGGAACAGGCTGAGCGGTTCAAGCAGGAAGGCAGTCAGCTGTACAAGAAGGTTTGATCTGATCCGCAGCGTCAGTGCTTCTTGACTGGCGCATACCCTGTAGGAGCGAGGCTTGCCCGCGAAGGCGTTTTACCTGACACACCGCCTTCGCGGGCAAGCCTCGCTCCTACAGGTGCAGTTCAACACAACAACAAATGTTCCTCTGAGATAACACCCTTGAGCATTCAACCCAGCACTTATTCACCCGACATCGCGGTGCCGACCGACAAACGTGTCTTCGGCGGCCGTGATCTGTTTTCCCTGTGGTTCTCCCTCGGCATCGGCCTGATGGTCTTGCAGACCGGCGCATTGCTCGCGCCAGGTCTTGGCCTGTCCGGTTCGCTGCTGGCGATCTTCCTTGGCACGCTGGTCGGCGTTCTGCTGCTGGCCGCTGTCGGCGTGATCGGCAGTGACACCGGCCTGTCGTCGATGGCCGCGCTCAAACTCAGCCTCGGTGCGAAAGGCGCGAGCCTGCCAGCGGTGCTGAACCTGCTGCAACTGATCGGTTGGGGCTCGTTTGAAATCATCGTCATGCGCGACGCTGCCAGCCTGCTCGGCGCGCGTGCGTTCAGCGAAGGCAGTCTGTTCTCCAGTCCGCTGCTCTGGACGTTGTTCTTCGGAGCCTTGGCGACCTTGCTGGCCGTCAGCGGTCCGTTGACCTTCGTGCGCCAGATCCTGCGCAAATGGGGCATCTGGCTGCTGCTGGCCGCGTGCATCTGGCTGACCTGGAACCTGTTCGCCAAAGCCGATCTCGCCGCGTTGTGGGCGCAGGCCGGGGACGGTTCGATGCCGTTCGCCGTGGGCTTCGACATTGCCATCGCGATGCCGCTGTCGTGGCTGCCGCTGATCGCTGACTACTCGCGTTTCGGCAAGCGTGCGAAAAACGTGTTCGGCGGGACGGCGATTGGCTTCTTTATCGGTAATTTCTGGCTGATGAGCCTGGGCGTGGCTTACACCCTGGCGTTCGCGCCGAGCGGTGAAGTGAATGCCTTGCTGTTGGCGCTGGCCGGTGCCGGCCTGGGGATTCCGCTGCTGCTGATTCTGCTGGATGAGTCGGAAAACGCCTTTGCCGACATTCACTCGGCGGCCGTTTCCAGCGGGATTTTGCTGCGCTTGAAAGTCGAACACCTGGCGTTGGCCATCGGTGTGGTCTGCACCCTGATCGCCTTGTTGGCGCCATTGGCCCAGTACCAGAACTTCCTGCTGTTGATCGGTTCGGTGTTTGCGCCGCTGTTCGGCGTGGTGCTGGTGGATCACTTCATCCTGCGCAAGCGTTCGGCTCAAGTGGCCTCCGCCGCATTGCGCTGGCCGGCGCTGCTCGCCTGGCTGGGCGGGGTCAGCACCTATCACTTGCTGGCCAATCTGTATCCGGACATCGGCGCAACCCTGCCGTCGTTGATTCTGGCAGGGCTGCTGCAACTCGTGCTGGGTCGGGCCTTCAGTTACGGCCGGGAAACAGCTCGGGCTTGATGATGCCGTTGAGGCGAGGGTAGGGGATCTTCAGTTCGACGTGGCCCAGCGCGTAAGGCGCGATGGTGCTCACGTCGTACTTGAGGATCACCCCGCCGTAGGTCAGCGCGATGTTCTGGGTTTTCTGGAACGGCCAGCTCTTCACGAACTCCGGTTCCTGATCGAGCTTGGTGCTGATCAACCAGCTGTTGTGCGCGACCTGCGCCGCTTTCCAGAATGCCTCTTCCTGACCTGGCACCAACATGTCGGACAAGGTCAGCACTTTATGCTGCTGGCGCGAATAGTTGATGAAGCTGCGGCCCGGCGTGCCATGTGCACCGCCGGTGTCCAGGTAGCTGGAAAATTCGACAATCACCAAGCCGTCATGCTGCTCACGTACTTTGGCTTGCAAGTAGCTGCTGTAGCGCGGGCCGGCGGTGCGCAAAAACTCATCGCGATAGGCCGCCAGCGTCGGTGCCACCGGGGCATCGGGCGAGGTGCGGGTCATTTGCAGCAGACGTTTTTCGACAATGCCGTCCAACTGCGGCTCGGCGGGGAAGCGCAGCGTATCGATGTTCACCAGCGGGCAGTCAGGTGTCGTGCAACCCGGTTTCAGCTGTTCGGAAGCATCGCGGGTAGTCTCCAGCGGCGCCCGGTAGTTGGGCTGGAACAGGCTTTGGCAAGCGCCCAGGGTCAGGGCGATTGCGGCCACGGAGGCGATTTTAAAAAGCGACATGGGCGTCCTTCGTAAAACAGGGGAAGGCAAAAAGTTATCCGCTTCGACTCTCAACGAAGCAGTCAGTTCGCCACTAAGCTAATTAGAGTTGGTTTCGCCCTCACCGTCTATCCCGCTGACTGGAAAGGGGCTGCATCAAACGGCGCGGGCGCGTTAGGATGGCGCGAAGTCGAGGTTGCAAGTAACCAAAAGGAGCCTCGGATCGGACTAGCAGTAAACGAGGATTGTCATGACTGATTTTGCCAACGCCATTCCGACCGCCGTTGATATCGTTCGGCGCGAAAAGTGCTACGAGGGCTTTTACAAGCTCGATCGCGTGCACTTGCGCCACGAGTTGTTCGCCGGTGGCATGAGCCGCGAAATCAATCGTGAAGTGTTTGTTCGCCACGATGCGGTCTGCGTGTTGCCCTACGACCCGCAGCGCGATGAAGTGGTGTTGATCGAGCAGTTTCGCGTCGGCGCCATGGGCAAGACCGACAATCCCTGGCTGATTGAACTGGTCGCTGGTCTGATCGACAAGGATGAAGTGCCGGAAGAAGTTGCTCACCGCGAAGCGCAGGAGGAAGCTGGGCTTGTATTCGGGGCGCTCTGGCCGATGACCAAGTATTTTCCATCGCCGGGTGGCAGCAATGAATTCGTGCATTTGTTCCTGGGGCGTTGCGAGACAACCGGGGTCGGCGGCCTGCATGGGCTGGAGGAAGAAGCTGAAGATATCCGCGTCACGGTCTGGGCGTTCGAGGATGCCCTGCAAGCCGTACGCGACGGACGAATTGCCAACGCGGCCAGCATCATTGCCTTGCAATGGTTAGCTTTGAACTGCGCTGAAGTGAGGGGGTTATGGTCGTAAACAAGTTGCGCGATCGCTACCGGGTGGACCTCGTGGGGCTGCAAGCCTCTTGCGAGGCCAACTACGCGCGCCTGATGCGACTGCTGCCGGACATGCGCAACGAGCCGGCGGCGCGGCGCATTGCCGTGACCCACGGCGAGCAGATGCTCGGCGTGCTGGCCCTTGAAGTGCTGCAGGTCTGTCCATACACCACGACCCTGCAAGTGCGTCAGGAACACAGTCTGCCGTGGCTGCCGGTACCGCAACTGGAAGTGCAGGTCTATCACGACGCCTGCATGGCCGAAGTGGTCAGCGCCGAACATGCGCGACGCTTTCGCGGGATCTATCCTTACCCGAACGCCTCGATGCACCAGCCGGACGAAAAGGCCCAGCTGAACATGTTCCTGGGTGAATGGCTGAGCCATTGCCTGGCGTGTGGGCACGAATACGCCGTTGTGCGTTGAGCTCGCTAGATGTGAACTGCGTCAGCTTCTCGGATTTCCTCTTTCGTTCGTCCCCCAGCATAATCGCGGCATTCCACTTATCCCGTGTTTAGCCCAGGGAGAACGCCTTGCCGAGCGTATCCACTTTGACCCCCGCCGATTCGGCGTTGCTGGTGCAACTGTCCGACAGCCATCTGTTTGCCGAAGCGGACGGCACGTTGCTGGGCATGAATACGCGCGACAGCCTGCAAAAGGTCATCGAGCTGGTCAGGCAGCAACAGCCGCAGATCGATCTGATCATTGCCAGCGGCGATCTTTCCCAGGACGGGACGCTGGAGTCGTATCAGCAGTTTCGCGACCTGACCCGGCAACTCGATGCGCCGGCGCGCTGGATTCCCGGCAATCACGACGAACCGCAGATCATGGCCGCAGCCGCCGTGCACAGCGCGCTGCTGGAACCAGTGGTGGATGTCGGCAACTGGCGCGTCACGTTGCTCGACTCGGCGGTGCCGGGGTCGGTGCCCGGGTATTTGCAGGATGAACAATTGCAGTTGCTGGCGCGCTCGCTGAGCGAGGCACCGGAGCGCCATCATCTGGTGTGCTTCCACCATCATCCGGTGTCGATCGGGTGTGCGTGGATGGAGCCGATCGGGTTGCGCAATCCCGAAGCACTGTTCGCCGTGCTGGACCGGTTCCCGCAAGTACGTGCCGTGCTTTGGGGGCACGTGCATCAGGAAATCGATCAAGTGCGTAACGGCGTACGCCTGATTGCATCGCCATCAACCTGTATTCAGTTCGAGCCGGGCAGTGAGGATTTCAAGGTTGGCGAGCAGGCGCCAGGGTATCGGTGGTTGCGGCTGTTGCCCGATGGTCGGCTCGAAACCGGCGTAGAGCGCGTGACCGGGTTCGACTTTCAGGTCGACTACGGTTCCAACGGCTACTGAATATCTGCTGTGCTGCCATCGCCAGCAGGCTGGCTCCCACAATGAATCCGCGTCGTGCACAAATCCCTGTGGGAGCCAGCCTGCTGGCGATGGCGGCCGCTCAGACGACATGAATTCCACGGATATCCCCGATTCCCCCGACACCCTGTAAACTCCGCCTTCTTTACCCGACGCACAGGGAGTTCAAATGTCCGGTTCGATCCTTTATATCCACGGTTTCAACAGTGCGCCTTCGTCAAAAAAGGCCACTCAGTTGATCGAAGTGATGGAGCGTCTGGGCTTGAGCGATCAACTGCGCGTTCCGGCCCTGCATCACCATCCGCGCGAGGCCATCGGTCAGCTTGAGCAGGCGATTCTGGAGCTTGGGCGGCCACTGCTGGTCGGCAGCTCACTCGGCGGCTACTATGCGACTCACCTGGCCGAGCGCCATGGCTTGAAAGCCCTGTTGATCAACCCCGCCGTCAGTCCGCACCGGATGTTCGACGGGTATCTGGGGACGCAGAAAAACCTGTATACCGATGAGGCCTGGGAATTGACCCACGACCATGTGACGGCCCTGGCCGAGCTGGAAGTGCCGGCGCCCCAGGACCCGCAGCGGTATCAGGTGTGGTTGCAGACGGGCGACGAAACGCTGGATTATCGCCTCGCCCAGCAGTATTACCGGGCCTGTGCCTTGCGCATTCAGGCCGGCGGCGACCATAGTTTCCAGGGTTTTGCCGGGCAATTGCCGGCAATGCTGAGTTTTGCCGGCATCGGCGCAGATTTGTATCAGGCGATTGATTTCACTGCACTGTGAGTCATCGCCTCTATTTAATAGAACATTTGACGACGAGACCCCATGGCCACTCCCAGCGCTAGCTCTTATAACGCAGACGCCATCGAAGTCCTCTCGGGCCTCGACCCGGTGCGCAAACGCCCCGGCATGTACACCGACACCAGTCGGCCGAACCACCTCGCCCAGGAAGTCATCGACAACAGCGTCGACGAAGCCTTGGCCGGGCATGCGACGTCGGTGCAGGTCATCCTGCACGCCGATCACTCCCTGGAAGTCAGCGATGACGGCCGTGGCATGCCGGTGGACATTCACCCGGAAGAAGGTGTGTCGGGCGTCGAACTGATCCTCACCAAGCTTCATGCGGGCGGCAAGTTTTCCAACAAGAACTACCAGTTCTCCGGCGGTTTGCACGGGGTGGGTATTTCGGTGGTCAACGCCTTGTCGACCGAAGTCCGGGTGCGCGTGAAGCGCGACGGCAACGAATACCAGATGACCTTCGCCGACGGTTACAAGAAGACCGAGCTGGAAGTGGTCGGCACCGTTGGCAAGCGCAACACCGGCACCAGCGTGTTCTTCGCGCCAGACCCGAAGTACTTCGACTCACCGAAATTCTCCATCAGCCGCCTCAAGCACGTGCTCAAGGCCAAGGCCGTTCTGTGCCCGGGGCTGCTGGTCAGTTTTGAAGACAAGGCCACCGGCGAGAAAGTCGAATGGCATTACGAAGACGGCCTGCGCTCCTACCTGGTGGACGCGGTCAGCGAATTCGAGCGCCTGCCGGACGAGCCGTTCTGCGGCAGCCTGGCCGGTAACAAAGAAGCGGTCGACTGGGCGCTGCTGTGGTTGCCGGAAGGTGGCGACAGCGTGCAGGAAAGCTACGTCAACCTGATCCCGACGGCCCAGGGCGGTACGCACGTCAACGGTTTGCGTCAGGGCCTGCTCGATGCCATGCGCGAGTTCTGCGAATTCCGCAGCCTGCTGCCACGCGGCGTGAAGCTGGCGCCGGAAGACGTCTGGGAACGCATCGCCTTCGTCCTGTCGATGAAAATGCAGGAGCCGCAATTCTCCGGCCAGACCAAAGAGCGTCTGTCGTCCCGCGAAGCGGCGGCGTTCGTCTCCGGCGTGGTCAAGGACGCGTTCAGCCTGTGGCTCAACGCTCACCCGGAAACCGGCATGCTCCTGGCGGAGCTGGCGATCAACAACGCCGGCCGTCGTCTGAAGGCCAGCAAGAAGGTCGAGCGCAAGCGCATTACCCAAGGCCCGGCACTGCCAGGCAAGCTCGCCGACTGCGCCGGGCAGGACCCGATGCGTTCCGAGCTGTTCCTGGTGGAAGGTGACTCCGCCGGCGGTTCCGCCAAGCAAGCGCGGGACAAAGAGTTTCAAGCGATCCTGCCGTTGCGCGGCAAGATCCTGAACACCTGGGAAGTCGACGGCAGCGAAGTGTTGGCCAGCCAGGAAGTGCACAACATCGCCGTGGCCATCGGTGTCGATCCGGGCGCGGCGGACATGAGCCAACTGCGTTACGGCAAGATCTGCATCCTCGCCGACGCCGACTCCGACGGTCTGCACATCGCCACGCTGCTGTGCGCGCTGTTCGTCCAGCACTTCCGCCCGTTGGTGGATGCCGGTCACGTCTACGTCGCGATGCCGCCGCTGTATCGAATCGATTTGGGCAAAGAAATCTACTACGCCCTCGACGAAGCTGAGCGTGACGGCATTCTCGATCGCCTGGTGGCCGAGAAGAAACGCGGCAAACCGCAGGTCACCCGATTCAAAGGTCTGGGTGAAATGAACCCGCCGCAACTGCGCGAAACCACCATGGACCCGAACACCCGACGTCTGGTGCAACTGACCCTGGAAGATTTCGAAGCGACCTCGGAAATGATGGACATGTTGCTGGCGAAGAAACGCGCCGGTGATCGTAAATCCTGGCTGGAATCCAAAGGCAACCTGGCCGAGGTTCTTGGCTGATGCGGGTTGGCTTTGCCCTGGCGTGTGCGTTACTTCTGACCTCGGCTTCGGCGTTTGCCGAGCCGGCACCAGAGTTGCGCCTGTTGTCCGAGCATCCCGTGGAGGGCATGCGCGGCGGCAACCTGTCGGGGCTGGCCCAGTGTGGCAAGAATCTGTGGGCGGTTTCCGATCGCGACGACGATCAGATCTACCGGCTCGAAACCGGCGACACGGTCTGGCAGGCTGAAACCGTGCGCATCGGTGTACCGCCGGTGCCGGACAGCGATTTGCCGTGGGGTTTGCGTTCGCGAACCTGGGTGGCGTCGTTCGCGCGCGGCGGGGACCTGGATTTCGAAGGCATCACCTGCGACAGCGCCGGCAATCGCTACATCGTCAGCGAGTCCCATGCGGCGATTCTGCAAGTGCCGCCCGTTGGGCCGACGTCCTGGCTGAAGATTTCGCCGATGCTGGTTCGCGAGGCGCGGGCCAGCGGCATGTTGTTGCACTTCAATGCATTGTTCGAGGGCCTGGCGATCAATCCGGAGGGCGACCAGTTATGGTTGGCCGCCGAGCGTGAGCGCCGAGGTCTGCTGTTGATCAAGCGCCAGCAAACGGTCTGGGATTGCGACGGCGGCTGCGTGCTGCTGAGCGAAGCCGGGATGGAAATGCAGCCGGCGAAATTTCCCAAGGCCAGAGCCGTGTCGCGGGATTTCGCCGATCTGTCGTTGTTCAACGGCAAGCTGTTCACCCTTGAGCGCAACGCGTTCGAGATTTGTCGCCGTGACGCGGTGACGGCCAAAGTCGAGCGTTGCTGGTCGTTTGCCGACGAGGCATTGCAGGAGAACCGTCGTTATCCACAGGGCTATGGCCTGACGGAAGCGCTGATCGTCGACGCCGATGGCGCCTGGGTCGGCATTGATAACAACGACGGTGCCCGTGCTGATGGCGAGTATCGCCCGGTCGTCTGGCGCTTTGCCGCGCCGGAAGGTGGCTGGAGTGCCAAGCCATGACGCCGCAAACACCTGGAAAACGCGCCGGTCGGGTGTTCATGGTGCTGGCCTGGTGCGCAGCGCTATTTCTGGCGACACGGTTTTTCGGCCAATGGGAGGAGCGTCAGCAAAATCCCAACGTCGTCGTCAGCTCGGAACAGGGCGAAGGTTTTATCGAAGTGAAACTGGCCAGCAACACCCAGGGGCACTTCGTCGCCAGCGGCCAGATCAACGGTCAGTCGGTGGATTTCATGCTGGATACCGGGGCGACCGATGTGGCGATCCCGGCAGAAATGGCCGAACGGCTGAAACTTGAACAAGGCTTCGGGGTGACCCTGAGCACCGCCAACGGTCGCACCGAGGGTTATCGAACCCGTGTCGACCGGCTGCAACTGGGCGACATTGTGCTGCGTGATGTGCGCGCCATCGTCGTGCCAGGCCTGGATGGCAAGCAAGTGCTGCTCGGTATGAGCGCGCTGAACAAACTTGAATTTACCCAGCGCGGTGGCACCATGCTGCTGCGCCAGACAACGAACCGATGAGGCCCGCATGAGCGACTCCCTTGATCTCAGCCTGGACGGTGTAGAGCGCCGGTCACTGGCTGACTTCACCGAAAATGCCTACCTCAACTACTCCATGTACGTGATCATGGACCGTGCCTTGCCGCATATCGGCGACGGCCTGAAACCGGTACAGCGCCGCATCGTCTACGCGATGAGCGAGTTGGGGCTGGACGCCGATTCCAAGCACAAGAAGTCGGCGCGTACCGTCGGTGACGTGCTCGGTAAATTCCACCCGCACGGCGATTCGGCCTGCTACGAAGCCATGGTCCTGATGGCCCAGCCGTTCAGCTACCGCTACACGCTGGTCGACGGCCAGGGTAACTGGGGTGCGCCGGATGATCCCAAGTCCTTCGCCGCCATGCGATACACCGAAGCGCGGTTGTCGCGTTATTCCGAAGTGCTGCTCAGCGAACTGGGCCAGGGCACTGCGGACTGGGGGCCGAACTTCGACGGTACACTCGACGAGCCGTTGGTGTTGCCGGCACGTTTGCCGAACATCCTGCTCAACGGCACCACCGGCATTGCCGTGGGCATGGCCACCGACGTTCCGCCGCACAACCTGCGCGAAGTCGCGACCGCCTGCGTGCGTTTGCTCGATGAGCCAAAAGCCACGGTCGAACAGCTCTGCGAACACATTCAGGGCCCGGATTACCCGACCGAAGCGGAAATCATCACCCCGCGCGCCGACCTGCTGAAAATGTACGAAACCGGCAAGGGCTCGGTGCGCATGCGCGCCGTGTACCACATCGAAGACGGCGACATCATCGTCACCGCGCTGCCGCATCAGGTGTCTGGCGCCAAGGTGCTGGAGCAGATCGCGGCGATGATGCAGGCCAAACCGTCCAAGGCCCCGCAGATCGCTGACCTGCGCGACGAATCCGACCACGAGAACCCGTGCCGGATCGTGATCATTCCGGGCGCACGGAAAAACTTCGACCACGACGCGCTGATGCAGCACCTGTTCGCCAGCACCGAGCTGGAGTCGAGCTACCGGGTCAACATCAACATCATCGGCCTGGATGGCAAGCCGCAGCTGAAGAACCTGCGTGCGTTGCTGGTTGAATGGCTGGAGTTCCGCGTTCAAACCGTGCGTCGTCGCCTGCAATTCCGCCTCGACAAGGTTGAGCGTCGCCTGCACCTGTTGGACGGTTTGTTGATTGCCTACCTCAACCTGGATGAAGTGATCCACATCATCCGCACCGAGGAGCATCCGAAAGCCGCCCTGATCGCGCGTTTCGCCCTGAGCGAAATCCAGGCCGAGTACATTCTCGACACCCGTTTGCGTCAGTTGGCGCGACTGGAAGAAATGAAGCTGCGCTCCGAGCAGGATGAACTGCTCAAGGAACAAGCCAAGCTGCAAGCCCTGCTGGGCAGCGAAGCCAAGCTGAAAAAGCTGGTGCGCACCGAGCTGATCAAGGACGCCGAAACCTACGGCGACGACCGTCGTTCGCCAATCGTCGAGCGCGCCGAGGCCAAGGCCTTGACCGAACACGATCTGCTGCCGAACGAGAAAGTGTCCGTAGTGCTGTCGGAAAAAGGCTGGGTCCGCTCCGCCAAAGGGCACGAAATTGACGCCACCGGGCTTTCCTACAAGGCCGGGGACGGTTTCAAGGCCTTGGCGGCCGGGCGTTCCAACCAGTTTGCTGTGTTTATCGACTCCACCGGTCGCAGCTATTCGGTAGCCTCGCACACCTTGCCTTCGGCCCGTGGCCAGGGCGAACCGTTGACCGGTCGTCTGACACCGCCGCCAGGCGCGACGTTCGAATGCGTGCTGATGCCAGAAGACGATTCGCTGTACGTGATCGCCTCCGATGCCGGTTACGGTTTCGTGGTCAAGGGCGAAGACTTCCAGGCGAAGAACAAGGCGGGCAAGGCGCTGCTGAGCTTGCCGAACAACTCGAAGGTCATTCTGCCGCGTCCGGTGGCGGATCGTGAGAACAACTGGCTGGCGTCGGTGACCACCGAAGGTCGCTTGCTGATCTTCAAAATCAGCGATCTGCCACAATTAGGTAAGGGCAAAGGCAACAAGATCATCGGGATTTCCGGTGAGCGTGTGGCCAGTCGCGAAGAATATGTCACGGACATCGCTGTGCTGCCGGATGGAGCCACCTTGGTGCTGCAGGCCGGAAAACGTACCTTGTCACTGAAAGCGGACGACCTCGAACACTACAAAGGTGAGCGTGGACGTCGTGGTAACAAACTTCCACGGGGCTTCCAGAGGGTAGATGCGCTGCTCGTCGAAAACCTCAATTAACCGCGCTAGAGCGCTCGATCTACGATTTAACGCGTAGATCGACGCTTTGCCGCTGGAGTCGGAACGCATATTCACGGATGATATGGCCTTTCCAAGCGCCGGCGTGGCCGAGCGTTCTTCATATTTATTGAGTATTTTCACTGTGGTGTGCCTTGTGGCAACCACCTGGATGGGACGATGACTGCTCTGCGCCTTCCTTTTATTTTGATGCTCGCTGGCGTTCTTGGCCTGGCGGGTTGCAGCGTTCACCAACCGGTGTCGCTGTATCAGCTGGACAGCGGAAGTCCGGCTCAGCCTGCGCAAAGCGCGGGCATGGCGGTATTGCTCGGCCCGGTAACGGTTGCCGATTACCTGCAGCGTGAAACGCTGTTGCAGCGTCAGCCGGATGGCAGCCTTCAGGCCTCGACCGATGGTCGTTGGGCCGGCAGCCTTTCTTCCGACATCGATCAACTGTTGCTGCGTCAGGTAGCGGGTCATCTGGACAGTCAGCGTGTGGTGCTGGCGCCGGCGAGCGTGGGCTTCACGCCGGATGTTCAGGTACTGCTGACCATCACGCGCCTGGACTCGGGCGAGTCGCAACCGGCGATCCTCGATGCTCAATGGCGTTTGATCGACCGTCGCGGGCAAGTTCGCGATAACCGCATCGTTCATCTGCAAGAACAGCACGCGGGCGGTACGGCGGCGCAGGTTCAGGCTCAGGGTGTGTTGCTGCAGAAACTCGCCGAACAGCTGTCTATCGCGCTCAAGCCATTGGCCAATCAGCCACCGATTGCAGAAGCGCCAAAAAAACCGGCGGCCAAGCCTGTGGCTCCGGCGACAGAGCAAGAGAAACAGCCGAAGATCCCGATGGCTGCGCCGATTCGTACGGATATGGAAGTGTTCAGGTTCTAAGGCCTGGATAGATTCAGAACAAGGCCCGCATCAATGCGGGCCTTTCTGTTTCTGTCAGTTGGAATCTCCATTGCTTGTTCTGGCCCCATCGCCAGCAGGCTGGCTCCCACAGGGGGCTTGTGTCTGCCACAGATCCAATGTGGGAGCCAGCCTGCTGGCGATGGGGCCGGGGCAGGCAACAAAAAAGCCCGCAGACAATCACTTGTCTGCGGGCTTCTTCACATCCGGGCTAAGGCTTACGCCCGACGCTCATGCATCCGCGCCAACTGTCGCTCCAGCATCGACGGATAAGGCTCCATCAACCGCTCCACGCAGCACGCACCCTCAGGGCTGGCAATCGGGCGGATTCGCGCACGTTGGCGAATCAGCGCGTCGTCACTGATCTTGCGCTCCACCAGCAGCAGATTGCGGCTGTGTTGCGAAAGGGCCAGGGCGTCCTGGGCGGTTTCGGTCAGCAACAGGTCGATCTGGCTCAGACCGAACAGCTCATCACCCAAGGTCACGCCCAGCTGCAATTGCAGGGTGATGCCGCTGTCGGCGACTTCGATCTGCAACTGATGGCCCAGGGCACGCAGCAACTCGCCGCAGCAGATGGCGTTGGTCAGGTAGTCGTCGCCGCTGTCCTCGGTGTGGAACACCATCAGCGTGCTGCCATCGTTCAGGCTGTGCAGCTCGCCCTCATAGAGCGAGGCCGCCTGATCAAGGCAATCGCGATAACGTTTGAGCAGTTCTTCGAGGCGCGCCCGTGGCAGGCGGCGCAATTGATCCTGGGCGCCCAGTTGCACGGCCAGCACTGCGCTGTGTTGCGGCACGTTCGATACCGGCGCTCTGACTACTGGTTTCGCGGCTGTCGATTCGTCACGCAAATCGGCAAACGCATCGTCGTCATCTTCGTCTTCGACGGTGCTGACGATGTGCCGTGGCGCAGGTTTGAGGCTGGCGACAGGCTTGGTCTCGTCGAAACTCGGGTCGCGCAGGTTGCGCACTTCGAAGGACGGCTCGGCGTCATCGTCGTAATCGACGTCGTCGAACTCAGGTTCTGGTGCGGGCTCCGGCTCGGACGGTTCCGGCGCGAAGTTGGCGTGCAGCTGGCGAGCCAGGTCGCCGATTTCATCCTGGCGGTCGGTGGCCGGGGTGTATTCGTCGATGTTGCGCAGCCACACGCGCAATTGCAGCAGCGGCGTGGAGATGTGCCGACCCAGGCGCAGGCTCAAGGCCAGGGACAGTGCCAACAGAATCGCACTCAAGATACCCATGCTTTGCAGGCTGATGGTCATCGGCTGCTGGAATTGATCCATGTCCAGGCTGATGCGCAGTTGCCCGGCGGTCACGTCCTGGAAGGTGATCTTGCTCTGGTACATGCCCTCGGCTTCGCCCAGCAGGCCGTGCTTGGGGCGCTGACCGGCTTCGGCGAGGATGCGGTTGTCCACGCTATAAATGGCGGCGTGGGCCACCAGCTTGTTCTTGGTCAGGTTGTTGAGCAGCACGTTGAGGCTGAGGATGTCGTTGGACACCAACAGCTCCGTGGCGGACGTGGCGGTCTGCGTGGTCAGGCTTTCGCCCAGCGCATCTGCCTGCTCGTGCATGGCCTGCTTGAACTGCAAACCCATCACACAGGCGTAGATCACCAGGGCCAGAGCGACCAGGATCACGTTATGGCTGGCGATGCGCAATGCAATCGGTACACGGCGGTGGCGCAGTGCACGGAAGATCAGCAGAAAGAAGTTATCGGTTTTAACTGGCGTGGGCCGGTTCACTTGAGCTCGGCTCTTTTGTCCGTGAAGTTGACGCGCAGTATAGCGACAGGCCCTAGACCGGCAAAGCGCTCACGGTGCCCGATGGTCACTGAAAGTGGGTAGAATGCGGTTTTTTTCCACCTGCGGGGGTGCGCCTTGCGCGAAATCGTCCTGATAAACATCACTGGTGAGGACCGTCCGGGTCTGACCGCGGCCATTACCGGCGTTCTGGCCCAGGGTGGTGTGAACATTCTCGACATTGGTCAGGCGGTGATCCACGACACCTTGTCGTTCGGCATCCTGGTTGAAATTCCTGACACCGAGCAAGGCAAGTCGGTGCTCAAGGACATCCTGTTCAAGGGCTATGAGCTTGACCAACAGGTGCGTTTCACGCCGGTGTCCGAAGAGGATTACCAGCAATGGGTCGGCAATCAGGGCAAAAAACGCCACATCGTGACGCTATTGACCCGCAAAGTGACTGCCGGGCAATTGCAGGCCGTGAGTTCGATCACCGCCAAATATGGCCTGAACATCGACCACATCGATCGCCTGTCCGGGCGCATGCCGCTGGATACCCCGGCCGATAAAGGCAAGGGCTGCATCGAGTTTTCCGTGCGTGGCGAAGCGGCGGATCCGCAAGCGCTGCGAGCGGAATTCCTCAGCGTCGCCCAGGAATTGAACGTCGACATCGCCTTCCAGGAAGATTCGCTGTTCCGCCGCAACCGTCGTCTGGCGGTGTTTGACATGGACTCGACGCTGATCGAGGCCGAAGTTATCGACGAACTGGCCAAGGCGGCCGGTGTGGGCGATCAGGTTTCGGAGATTACCGAGCGGGCGATGGCCGGCGAGCTGGATTTCCGTGCCAGCTTCAAGGAACGCCTGGCGTTGCTCAAAGGGCTGGATGTCAGCGTGCTGGATTCGATCGGTGCCTCGCTGCGCCTGACCGAAGGCGCCGAAACACTGTTCGCCGAACTCAAGCGTCTGGGCTACAAGACCGCGATTCTGTCGGGCGGCTTCACCTACTTCGCCAAGCAATTGCAGGCCAAGCTGGGCATCGACTACGTGTTCGCCAACGAGCTGGAAGTGGTCGATGGCAAGGTCACTGGCGTGGCGGTCGAGCCGATTGTCGATGCGCAGCGCAAGGCGGATCTGCTGAAGGAGCTGGCGCACAAGGAAGGCTTGCGTCTGGAGCAGACCATTGCGGTCGGCGACGGCGCCAACGATTTGCCGATGCTGGCGATTGCCGGGCTGGGCGTGGCATTCCGCGCCAAGCCGTTGGTCAAACAGTCGGCGAAGCAGGCGATCTCCACGTTGGGGCTGGATGGCGTGCTGTATCTGCTGGGCTTTCGGGATCGTGATGGGCAGCTCTGAGTCTTGTATTGACTGATAGGGCCTCTTCGCGGGCAAGCCTCGCTCCTACAGGTAATTGCGTACCCCTGTAGGAGCGAGGCTTGCCCGCGAAGGCGTCACCGCCGATTTAACGTCGGGCCCTCAAAGCGTCTGCCACAACGAATCAAACTCTTCCTCGACACCAACCACGCCGCTCCCCGCGGCGTTGTCGTTTCTGGCGATCTCCAGCGACCGATACGCAAACTGATTGAAGCTGTTGGTGCTCGACACCCGCCGATCCAGTCCGGCCCGGCGCTCCTCGCCGTTGGTATTGATCAGTACTTTGTGGCCTTCCTGGAACGGCAGGCGTGGAGCGAGCAGGGTGGCCGGTAAATCTATCGCGCTGATGGCCGGCAGTAACAGGCCGCGCAGGTAGTGACTGTGGTCGTCCCGGGTGCGCACCAGTTGCAGGCCGCAAGGTTCGGCGTATGGCGCGACTTGCTCGATACCCATCTGCGTTCCGCCGCCGCGAACCTGGCGAATCCAGCGCACCACCGCAATGCTCCAGCCTGCGCCCGCCGTGTCCTCGATGCCGACCATCTCGCCAGCCTGTAGCTCGGCAGGCACAGCGTCAGGCCAGGCCAGGCAATAACCGCCCGGGCTGTGATTGATCACGGGCAGGACGTACGTCGGAAAGTGGCGATTGCTGTCGCTGGCTTCGTGACTGTCGTCATTCTGCAGCTGCCGGTATTCGATTTCTTCGTAGGGCAGCAACGTGTCGGCGGTGCCGTGGGGCGCTGCGTCGAAGGCATGGCTCCATTGGTCCTTTTCCCGGAGCGCGGGCGATATCGCCGTGAACTGCGCACGGCGGGCGCCGGGGTTTTTCAGGATTTCGCTGAACGGGCGCTGCCCGCCCAGATAGAAGTGCAGCGCGCTCATGCCCACGCACAAGGTCAAGGTGCCTTGACTGGCGGTGCGCTGGAAACTGCGCTCGACCGCCTGCCCCCACGCGGCACTCAGGTGTTGCAGCGTATCCAGGCTCAGGCCCGCCGGCACCGGAAGTGGCGACTCGCCGTCGTTTTTTTCCAAATGGGCGTCGATGGCTGTTACCAGCGGCTGCGGATCGAACCCCAGCAAACGCTCTTGTTGCCCGGGCCGGAATTTCGAGCGGTAACGCGGCCCGATGTCGAGTTCCGGGGCGATGGCAAACAACCCATCGGCCGGTGTTTCCGGTTGCAGCTTGATCAGTTTGCTCCACGGCTCCAGCACTTCGGCGAGCCGCGCGATCTGGTTCTGGCGCAGTTGATTGCAACGTGCGGCGCCCACTAGCAGGGCGACCACGTACGTCTGTTCGATGCTCAGGTTTTGCGTCTGGCTCGCCAATTCATCGCGCAAGTTCAGATGCTGCAGCCGAAGGCTACAGGCGATTCGATACAGCTGGTGCAGCTCCAGCCACACGCCTTCCGGCACCGGGCAATAGAGTTGGGTGGCGCGGATCAGTGACCCGTTGAGGCAATGCATCGCCCGTTGCAACGCCTGGGCCAGCAGTGGCGTACGGTCCTTGCTGAAGCGCGGCGTGATGCGCACGACGATCTGTTTGTAGCCGATCGCCAAGTGGCTTTGCAGCGCCTGGCAGAGGTTGGCGATCTTGCTTGAACGCTCGTCGAGGGCAATCGACTGGTGCAGGAAATGCCGCTCCAGGTGCTTGCAGACGTAATACACCTCGGGCCTTAGCAGTTCGAGCAATTGCAGGCGATTGTCGCTGGGTGTCAGTAACTGGTTCAGTTCGCTCAAGCCCTGATAGAGCTGGCGAGCGGTTTCGCCGATGTTGGCTTTGGGCAGGTTGGCGATCCAGCGCTTGAGGTCGCGCGGGGTGGCTTCGCAGAACGACAGGCGCAACTGTGCGGGGACAGGGGCGCGCAGCAGAAGGTGGGGACTGGTCTCATTCATGCGGTGGACAAACTCCAACCGGGAAATGGGCAGTGAATGACCAGACTTTAGCAGCTATGACTAGGGCGCGCGCATTGCAATGCCTGTTCACTGTAGGAGCGAAGCTTGCTCGCGAAGAGCCGGAGGACGCCGCGGATCATCAGACAGATCCCGGTTGTCATTGACGACCTTCGCGAGCAATCGAGCGTCGACCGGCTGCTCCTACAGTAAAGCGGCGTTGGATCAGGCTTTCGGCAGGCCCATGCCCTGGCCCATCTGCACCGGCGAACCGGCCGCCAGTTCTTCAGCCCACTGCACCTGATCCGGGCCGAACAGCACAACAGCCGTCGAACCCAGTTTGAAACGACCCAGTTCCGCACCTTTCTCCAGGTGGATCGGTGCACGGGCAGCTTCGTCGTAGCGGAAGGTTTTCAGCTCGCGTTTCGGTGGAGTTACCAGACCCGCCCACACGGTTTCGATCGACGCCACGATCATCGCGCCCACCAGTACCACGGCCATCGGCCCGCGCTCGGTGTCGAAAATGCACGCCACACGCTCGTTGCGGGCGAACAGCTCCGGAACGTTTTCCGCAGTGGTCTGGTTGACCGAGAAAATCCGCCCCGGAATGTAGACCATCTCGCGCAGGGTGCCGGCCAGCGGCATGTGCACGCGGTGGTAGTCCTTCGGCGACAGGTAAATCGTCGCGAAATCACCGCCCATGAACGGCGCGGCGTTGGCCGCGTCACCGCCCAGCAGTTCCAGCACGCTGAAGCTGTGGCCCTTGGCCTGGAACACGCGACCGTGCTCGATCGGTCCAAGCTGGCTGACGGCGCCGTCGGCCGGGCTGAGGATGGCGCCCGGTGTTTCGTCCAGCGGACGAGCGCCGTCTTTCAAGGCGCGAGTGAAGAACGCGTTGAAATGCTCGTAGGCGGTCAGGTCTTCGACCAGGGCCTGGGACATGTCCACCTGATAACGCTTGGCGAACCACGCGGTGAACGCATTCTTGAACCAGCGCACACGGCATTCGGCGATGCAGCCAGCCAGTCGCGAGAGCAAGTGGTGGGGCAGCAGGTATTGGCTGAGGATAAACAAACGCTTATTCATTAACTGTCCTTAAAAACCTTAAATCTCTACAGGCGTATCGGGATGGTTACCCCATTCGCCCCAGGAGCCGGCGTAGCCTTTGACCCGCGGATAACCGAGGGACTTGGCCACCAGATAGGTGAAGCCAGAACGGTGGTGAGTCTGGCAGTGGGTAATCACTTCTTTGTCTTTGCTGATCCCGAGTTGTTCGAGGATCTGCGGCATGTCCGTGCGGATGCGCAGGTTGCGCGTCCGGTCCATGCCCGCGGTCCATTCGAAATTGACCGCGCCGGGAATGTGTCCGCCCTTGGCCGCCAGGACTTTCTCGCCGGAGTATTCCAGCGGCCCGCGCGCATCCCAGATCGCCAGGTCGGCGGCGCCGAGACGGCTTTGCAGGTATTCGCGGGTGGCGGTGGGTTCGTCGTGCAGGGTCAACGCAACCGGGCCGCCGACCGCGGGCGGGATCTGGATCGACATCGGCGAGCCTTCCGCCAGCCATGCCGTCAGACCGCCGTCGACATAGTGATACTTGTGGTGGCCGATGACATCCAGCAACCAGATAAAACGCCCGGCCCAACCGCCGCCTTCGTCGTCATACACGACGTAGACCGCATCGGGGTTGTGGCCCAGCTCGCCGAACAACGCTTCGAGAGCCGCTTGCGGCGGCATCAGGCCCGGCGCCGGTGGCTGGCCGAGTTGCGTGCGTTTCGGATCGACGAAGCGCGCGCCGGGAATATGCCCTTCGGCATAGCGGGCGCTGCTGGTCAGGTCCACCAGAATCAGATCGCGGGCGTCGAGGCGAGAGAGCAAGTCGCTCGGTTCGATCACCAGCGGCAAGCCAGAGAAGTCAGACATGTGAGGTCTCCAGAGCACAAAGGGGAGGATTGTAGCGGGTCATTGGCCGCGATGGCTAAAGGTGTGCAGGGCTTTCTCGATGCACTGCGCGGTTTTGCCAAAGGCTTGCACGGTAATTTCGGAGAACGGCCCGCCGCCCTGGTCCGCCACCACGATCATGATCACGCGGCCGTTGTTGACCAGCGAGCGCAACAGCAGGTGTTCGCCACCGAACTGCGAGCGCAGGCTGGCCGGCAGCAGTGCCGAAAATTGTGCGTTGTTGGCCGGGGTCAGGCGTACCTGGGCTTGCTGCGAGAGCAGGCGTTGCAGCACGGTGCTTTGGCTGACAACGAAATTCAGGCCGGCCGTTTCTTTCGGCAACCCGGCAATCTGGTGCACGCGCAGATTGGCGTGCGTGCGGTCGGCCATCAGGATCATCACCCGGCGCATGCCACATGCAACCAGTGCGTCGCGGGCCGAGTTGGTCAAGTGCATGGCATTAGTGAAACGACTCGGCTCCACCAGCAGCTCGGCGCATTGTTTGCGCCACTTGGCCAGGTCCTCGGCGGTCGGCGCCGGGGCTGGCAGCAAACCGGCGTGCACACGGTTCATGCCCTGCGGCCAGAGCAGCGCGACGGCGGGGTGCCAGAGGTCTGGCATGGTGTGCTGGCGCGCACTGTTGGCGGCCTGCTGGTGAAGTTGCTGCTGCACTTCGTCCATCGGCATTTGCAGGTAAAGGCTGGTCAGGTACTGCCAGCGTTCACTGTGCGGACAGTCCCAGGCGTGCTGTGCCGACAGCGCCAGACCGTTGGCCAGCAACACCGTGTTGGCCGGCTGATTGAGCCAGCGGCGTAACGTCGGATCGTCATCGAGACGGTTCTGCTGGCGCAATGGATGATCGCTGTCGCGCGCGATGCGCAGGACTTTCACCAGTTCCCGTTGCTCATTGAGTAACAGCTTGTAACCCTGCTGCACCCAGTTCGGCAGGTGCCAGATTTCCACCAGTGCCTGACCGATTTCCAGCAGGCGTACGCCGAATAATTGTTTCTCGACTTTACGTGCGGACTCGCCCTTATGGATGACCCGCAGCTCCCATTCTTCGAGCAATTGCGGATGGGTCAACGCCAATGGCCACAGCGGCGATAAAAACAGCAGGCTGCCCCAGTGGATGTCCTGCCACAGCCGCGCCAGGCGAGCGGCGAAAAAGCCGTTGGCCTGTTGCGTCGCGTGCTGGCTGATCATCTGCAACTGGCGCAGGGCCACGGGAATGTCCGATTCCGGCATCGCGGGCAGCCGTGCGAGCAGTTCTTCGGTGCGCTTCAAACCGAGGCGATTGATCGCCACCTCAAGGTTTTCCGCAGGTTCGGTCATGCTGCCGTGGGTGTGCCGGTTGGCTTCGCGAATCACGCTCAAGGCCAGGGCGGGGCTGTCCTGCATCAGCTCGGCGATATCGCGCAACGAGCTGCGGTTGTCGCCGATGGCCTTGCAGACCCGGTCATGACTGCCTTGCGGAACGGGCAGGTGCACGCCGTCCAGAAGCTTTACCCAGCCTTGGAGAGTGTTTGGTTTTGGAGTTGGAACGTTCGTTTCGTTAGCCATGGTTGGACGCGATCATCGTCTGCATTACCTATGCCCGAAGTGGGCCAAATTGGCTTTTCGCCTGAACTGGCTATAGTCTGGCGCAGTTTTGCCGATAAGTAGAAGAAGAGATTTTTTAACTTCCGAATATGACCTTGAACCCGACTCAGTAAGTGCTCTCCTACCTATGGCTAAAATAATCGGCATCATCGTCGTATTCGCGAGCGTGCTCGGCGGATACGTGCTTTCCCACGGCAAGATTGCCGCCCTGATTCAACCCTTCGAGGTGATGATCATCGGTGGCGCGGCCCTTGGTGCATTCCTCCAGGCCAACCCCGGTTACATGACCCTGCACGTGCTCAAGAAGTCCTTGAGCATGTTCGGATCGCGTTTCAATCACGGCTACTATCTTGAAGTGTTGGGGCTGATCTACGAGATCCTCAACAAGAGTCGCCGCGAAGGCATGATGGCCATCGAAGGCGACATCGAAGATGCCGCCGCGAGCCCGATCTTCGCCAAGTACCCGTCAGTGCTCAAAGACGAGCGCATGACCGCGTTCATCTGCGATTACCTGCGCATCATGTCGTCCGGCAACATGGCTCCCCATGAGCTGGAAGGCCTGTTCGACATGGAACTCTACAACCTCAAGGAAGACCTCGAACACCCGTCCCACGCGGTGAACGGCATTGCCGACGCCATGCCCGGCTTCGGTATCGTCGCGGCGGTATTGGGTATCGTGGTGACCATGGCGTCCCTGGGCGAAGGCGACCAGAAATCCATCGGTCTGCACGTGGGTGCGGCACTGGTCGGTACCTTCTTCGGTATTCTCGCGGCGTACGGTTTCTTCGGTCCGCTGGCCCACTCCCTGGCCCACGATGCCAAGGAAGAGCTGAACGTCTACGAAGCCATCAAGGCCTCGCTGGTGGCTTCGGCTTCCGGCATGCCGCCATCGCTGGCGGTAGAGTTCGGACGCAAGGTTCTGTACCCGGCGCACCGTCCTAGCTTCGCTGAGCTGGAACAAGCGGTTCGCGGTCGCTAAGTCATGGAAAATAATCAGCCGATTATTATCAAGCGCGTCAAGCGCATCGCCGGCGGGCATCACGGGGGCGCCTGGAAAATCGCCTTCGCCGACTTCGCGACGGCAATGATGGCGTTCTTCCTGGTGTTGTGGCTGTTGTCCACCGCGACACCGGAACAGAAGCTCGCCATCGCCGGTTACTTCAAAGACCCGATCGGCTTTTCCGAAAGCGGTACGCCGTACATCATCGATCTGGGCGGCACGCCGACCCTGGCGCCGGAAAACACCCTCAACCCCGAGGTGAAATCCCAGCCGCAGCCGGACAAGGTGACTGTCGACGCCGAGCAGGTCGAAGGCATGGCCGAGATGGTGGAGAAGGAACGCCTCGAACTGTTGCTGCAAGAACTGCAGAACAAGGTCGAAGAGAATCCGCAACTGAAGAAATTCAAGGACCAGATTCTGTTCGAGATCACGCCGGATGGTTTGCGCATCCAGATCGTGGACGCCGAAAACCGCCCGATGTTCGACTCCGGCAGTGCGCGCCTGAAACCGTACTTCGAAGACATCCTGCTGGCCATGGCCGACACCATCAAAGCGGTGCCGAACAAGATCAGCATCAGCGGCCACACCGACGCCAAGCCGTACAGTGGCCAGGGTGATTTCGGCAACTGGGAGCTTTCAGCCAACCGTGCCAACGCTGCACGTCGTGCGCTGGTGGCGGGCAGTTATCCTGAGCAGCAGATCGCACGCGTGGTCGGTTATGCCTCGTCGGCATTGTTCGATCGCGAGAACCCGCTCAACCCGGTCAACCGCCGCATCGACATCATTGTGCTGACCAAAAAAGCCCAGCGTGCCATCGAAGGTTCGCAAGGAGCGGAGCCGACTCCGGAGCCGACGCAAGGGCAGGGTGGTCCGGGTGAAGTGCCGGCCGATCCGAATGCATTGCCGGCGGATAAAGAACCGTTGCCGGCGCATGAGCTTCGCGAGCGTTTGAATCTGTTCGATGACCCGGCACCGAAACCGGCCGAACCGCCGAAGCAGTGACCCACAAAAAAGCCGACAGCGATGTCGGCTTTTTTATTTCACGGGTTTGAAGGCCGTGTGAGGTCCCTTGTAGGAGCCAGCTTGCTGGCGATGGCGGCCTGGCTGGCGTGGGTTTTTTGGTGTGTACATATCCATTCCTGCGGTAACGGCCGCCTATGGTTTCGCTTTTACAGCGAGTCACTTGGAAAAGCGCCAAGTAACCAAGCGCTCTTGCCCCTTTCGTTCGGTGCCTCGCTGTGGCTCGGCATGCCCTCGCTCCGGTCCTGCTCCGTGGGCCCGCCGCCATCGGCCATCCATGGCCGGGGGCGGCTACCGCGGCATCCTTGCCGCGGTGCCCACTGCGCAGAACCTCCACTCGGCCTCTCGAGGGGGCGTGCACCGCCAAAGCAAAAGCGAGGCGGCCTGAAAGCCGACCTGATTGCCAGGTTATACGCATCCCTCCTGTAGGAGCCGGCTTGCTGGCGATGGTCGTCAACGATAACGCGTGCTGTCTGGTTCAATGCAGCGCGCTTGAGTCCATCGTCGGAACGCCGCCCGCAGACAAGCCGGCTCCTACGGGTATTGCGTCGTGCCATGCCGGTGCTTTTGAGGAATTTGCGTTTGCTTGGTAGTTGTAGGAACGATCTGAAATTTCGTACCGGGGTTCTCAGTCGTGCAAGCATCTGTCTATGGTTCCACCGTTGCTGCCAATGTGGCGACCGATCTTAGCCAGTCGAATACAGATGAAACCTCTCGAACGTATCTGGAGTTTTTGACCATGGCTAAGTACCACCCGCTCCAAGGCAACTTCAGCGTCGGCCCGACGCTATACATCGACACCGAAGCCCGCGCTACAGATCTCCTCGAAACTGCCGTCCACCGACTCAAAGCCGCACGTAATCTGCTCAACAGCGTCACTTGCCTGTGTGTCAAAGAAGCCGAAGGTCACGACCTGGAGCATTTCGCCAACGCCGCACACATGTTGATCCAGGACGGCTGTGATGCCTTGGATGTGCTGGGCTGGACGCTGGAAAAAGCCGCACGCTGAAAACGAAAAAGCCGCGAAATGATCGCGGCTTTTTTTTGTCTGCGGGAGTCGGCTTAGTAACTGCTCTCCGGCAAACTCGCAATAATCGAGCGATAGCTGTTCATCCGTTGCTGCTGCACGCGGCCCTCTTCCAGTGCCTTGAGCAAGGCACAACCCGGTTCGCGGTCGTGCTTGCAGTCGCGGAAGCGGCAGGTGCCGATCAGGTCGTTGAACTCGATGAAACCGGCTTCGACGTCGGAGCGGCTGACGTGGCCCAGGCCGAATTCGCGGATACCCGGGGAGTCGATCAACTCACCGCCACCGGGGAAGTGGAACAGCCGCGCGGTCGTGGTGGTGTGAGTGCCCTGGCCGGACAGCTCGGACAACGGGCCGACGCGGGTTTCGACTTCCGGCAGCAGGCTGTTGACCAGCGACGACTTGCCGACGCCGGACTGGCCGACGAATACGCTGATGCGTCCGTCCAGTTGTTCCTGAAGTTGCTCCATGCCATTGCCGTGGTGCGCCGACACTTCCAGTACCGGATAACCCAGCGTGCGGTAAACCGCGAGCAAGGCATTCAGCGCCGGGGCGTTCTGCTCGTCGATCAGGTCGAATTTGTTCAGCAGCAGCAACGGCCGGATGCCGGCGTGCTCCGCAGCGACCAGATAGCGGTCGATCAAATTGGCGTGAGGCTCGGGCAGCGGCGCGAAGACGATGACGATCATGTCGACGTTGGCGGCCACCGGCTTGAGCTGGCCACGACTGTCCGGGCGGCAGAGTTCGGTTTTGCGCGGCAGTTGCGCCACGATCACCCCGATGCCCTGGTTGCCGGCACGCCAGACCACCTGATCGCCGGTCACCAGCGCCGGCAGGTTGGCGCGCAAGTGGCAGCGGAACACCTGGCCGGCCAAATCGCCATCGAGGGCTTCGACTTCGACCTGCACACCGAAGTGCGCGATCACCAGGCCGGTCTGTTCCGGACCCAGGTCGCCACCCTCAAGTGCCTCGACAGCCGAGGACTCGCGTTTGGCGGCGCGGGCAGCGCGTTCGCCCTGAATCTTTTCGATGCGCCAGTTTTGACGACGATTGAGTTGGCGTTTGGCCATGGGTGTTCCGTATCAAGAATGCAGCGATTAGGTAAAACGGCCGCGAGTTTAGCACGCCCGGCCACCTCCCTAGGCTAAACTGCGCAGCATTGCCTAGGAGCCGACACATGCAAAACCCGCAGAATCTGATCTGGATCGACCTGGAAATGACCGGTCTGAACCCTGATACCGACGTCATCATCGAGATGGCCACCATCGTCACCGACAGTGATCTGAACACCTTGGCCGAAGGCCCGGTGATCGCGATTCACCACAGCGATAAAATCCTCGCCGGCATGGACGAGTGGAACACCCGTCAACACGGCGGCTCGGGACTGACCCAGCGCGTGCGCGACAGCCGCATCAGCATGGCCGAAGCGGAAGCCGAGACCATCGCTTTCCTGGAGAAGTGGGTGCCGAAGGGCAAGTCGCCGATCTGTGGCAACAGCATTTGCCAGGATCGCCGCTTCCTTTATACGCACATGAAATCCCTGGAAAGCTTCTTCCACTACCGCAACCTCGACGTCTCGACTCTGAAAGAGTTGGCCGCACGCTGGGCGCCGGACGTGCGCGACAGCTTCAAAAAGGGTAGCACCCACCTGGCGCTGGACGACATCCGCGAATCCATCGCCGAGCTGCAGCACTACCGCAAGCATTTCATCAAATTCTGATCAGGCGGTGCCTGTTCCGGCGCCTTCGCGGGCAAGCCTCGCTCCTACAGGGGCGCGTTGTGCCCGTAGGAGCGAGGCTTGCCCGCGAAGGGAGCAATGCGGCCTATCTCCGTGATCGCCCCCTTTTGGTGCTGCACCTAAATGGCTAGACTGCGCGCCTTCCTGCAAGGACCGCCACCATGTTGCTGATGCTTTACCTGATCGCCATCACCGCCGAAGCCATGACCGGCGCACTGTCTGCCGGCCGTCGCGGCATGGACTGGTTTGGCGTGGTGCTGATCGCCTGCATCACGGCGTTGGGCGGCGGTTCGGTGCGCGACGTGCTGCTCGGTCACTACCCGCTGACCTGGGTCAAACACCCGGAATATCTGGTGCTGACCTCGGTTGCGGCCATGGTCACTGTTTTCACGGCTCGCTGGATGCGCCACCTGCGCTCACTGTTTCTGGTGCTCGACGCCGTGGGGCTGGTGGCGTTCACCCTGATCGGCTGCATGACCGCGCTGGAAATGGGCCACGGCATGCTGGTGGCCTCGGTCAGCGGCGTGATCACCGGGGTGTTCGGCGGCATCCTGCGCGACATTTTCTGTAACGACATCCCGCTGATCTTCCGCCGCGAACTCTACGCCAGCGTCTCCTTCGCGGCGGCGTGGTGCTACATGCTGTGCATCTATCTGCAACTGCCCGGTGAACAGGCCATTCTCATCACCCTGTTTGGTGGCTTCTTGCTGCGGTTGTTGGCGATTCGTTTTCACTGGGAAATGCCGAAGTTCGTTTATAACGACGAGCAATGAGCGGCAATGCTTACGTTCGTCAAGAACGGCACGAGTGATCTATAAAGCTGCGGTATATATGTAGCGTTTGTCAGGCGAGTAATTAAATAAGCTGTGGTTTTCCACTGTTTAAAAAGGTTACTTGCATGTCTGATTCAGACTCGACAAACGCGCAGCCCGACGCGCATCAAACATTGATAATAAAGTCGATTCCCGAGTGGTTGATTCGCGCGCCTGCCGAAAGACGCCTGGCATTGAAAAACGCCGGGGTTGTTTTTCCTGACTGGTACCGCTCGGCATCCGCCGCCAGTCATGAGGCCTTGAAGCAGGCGACTCAACGTAGCTGGGTTTCGCAAACCCGGGTGGACCGCCTGTTTGAAGGCCTTGCCGACGTTCGCGCATTTGCCGAGCCGTTGCTGGTTCAGGCCCTGAAAAGTCAGTTCAAGATAGAACTGAATGTCAGGAAAACGTACCTGCGACTCTATGTCCCCAAAGATTTACCGGTCCGCTATGAAGTGACGACGATTTCACTTCTGGATGCTGCCTTGCATAACTTCGAAATGAAGGAGACGGCAGCACATTACTTTGACAGTGCTTCGTGTTTTATCACTGAGCCCGGTGCGGCCGGGCAGTTCGATATTCTTCAGATTAACAGTCGCTTGTCTGTCGCGGCATTTGCCTCGCTGTGCCGACAACTTGATATCGGAGGGCGCTATAACCAGCAACTTGAGGCGCTGTTATTACCTGCGGATGCTGCGGCCAGAGCGATGCTGGCAAACAAAGTCATTGCCAGTCAGCAGGATCGATTCCGGGTGGCGACACTCCTGGCGCGAATGAAAGGGGACATTGGGCACGCTGAACAGGTGCTGTTGCCGGGCCTGCTCACAGAGCAAAAAATACCGATGCCTGGCGCAACAGCGCTGCGTTTGTATCAACTGAGCCTCCTGGGAACGGCGTTGACCGGCATCGTGCTGTTCTCGGCGGATCCAGAACATTCTCGCGAAGTTGAACCGGTGATTGCCTACATCCCCGATGACCCTGAGCACCCGCTGAAAACCTATGCCTCCTCCCGCGAACTTGTGGACGAACTGACCCGGCAATTGCGCTCTACCGATTACCAGCGTTTTTTTGCCCGGTTTGTCGCTCACGACCAACGAGGTGCCTTTTTCGCCACGTTGCTTAATTTGCTCAACGCCGCAGCCCCCGATGCGCGTCCCAACCTCAGGATGCAAACACAGCGCGTGGGTCCGCAATTGTGGACCTGGCTGTACCAATCCAGGTTGAACCAGATCCTCAATGACGCGCACGTCATGGCCGTGTCTACCGCAGACGAAGACCGCAAGTCGCGCTGGGAACAATGGGACCGCCTGGAAAAAGTCGCCACCGTTGTGCTGGAGGTCGCGACGCTGGCGGCGATCCCGTTCGTGCCGTTTCTGGGCGAACTGATGTTGGCCTATACCCTGTACCAACTGCTGGACGACACGTTTACCGGCATCCTTGATTGGGCCGAAGGGCAGTTGATCGAAGCGTCGGCGCATTTGCTGTCCATTGCTGAAACGGTCGCCCAGTTGGGCGCGTTTGCCTTGGGCGGCCTGGCCGTCGGCAAACTGCTGTCCGTCACCCCCGGCGCTTTCGTCAGCCGTTTGAAAGTCGTTGATATGGGGGCAGGCCAGCAACGATTGTGGAATCCCGATCTGAGTGCATATGAGCGTGCGGTGCGCTTGCCAGCCGACTCCCGGGCCGATGCGCTCGGTTTGCATCGGCATCAGGGCGCGAGGGTGCTGCCTCTTGATGGGAAAACCTATGAAGTGGTGGCGCCCGAGACTGACGGGAATGTCTATCGCATTCGCCACCCGGACAGGCCGGATGCCTACAAACCACAACTTGCTCACAACGGCGCAGGAGCGTGGGCGCATGAGGTTGAGCGCCCCATGGAGTGGCGGCGCGCACAGCTGTTTCGGCGCCTGGGGCATTCGGTGGCCGAGTTTTCGGATGTCACGGCTGGACGCATTCTGGCGGTAAGCGGCATCGACGAGGCAGTGCTGCGCGACATGCACGTTCATACCCGGCGCCCCCCGGCCTTGCTCGAAGACACCATCCGGCGTTTCAAACTCGATCAGCAGATTCAGGCGTTCATCGCGCAGATGCAAAGCACCGATTCGCGGGTGTATTTGAAAGCCGATCCGCAGATGCAGGTGCAACTGCTGCGAGCTCAGGGCGTCAGCCTGCAGGACAGCCAGCTGCGAAGCGGCGATGTGGTTCGACGCGTGGTTGAAACACTTGAGGAAGCGCAGCTGAAAAAACTGCTGGGTGAAAGCCCGGCGTTTGGCGATTCTTTGCCAGGAGTCGACGTGCGAGCCGCCCGGCTGCGCCTCAGAATCGCGGGTTGGGCACAGGAACATCTCGGCAGTTTGTTCGAGGCAAGTGAGCGCCACTTTGAGCTGAGCAGTGATGAAAACACCCAGCAGATACGCCGGATTTTTCCTGATCTGCCCAAAACCATCGCTGAAGAATTATGGCGTCATGCAGAGGCTGCCGATCGTCTGCACATGCAGCGCAACCTCGGAATCACCCGGCGAATGGCGCATGAAGCGCTGTTCTATCTACGGGAAGTACGCCTCAGCAGGGCGTACGAAGGGCTTTATATGGAGACGAGTGCAAATCCGGACTCCGACAGGTTGGCGCTGCATAGGCTCGAAAGCCTGAACGGCTGGTCGCCAGAGGTGCGCATCGAAGTGCGTGACGGCGATTTTGACGGTGCATTGGTGGACAGTATCGGTGGTCCCGAGGCCCCGATTCGCAAAATCCTGGTCAGACAGAATGGCCAGTACCAGGCCTACGATGGCTTCGGCAAGGAGCTGCATGCATTCGACGATCTCTACGGCGCCGTCCAGCATGCCCTTCCCGATGCTCAGCGCCGGGCGTTGGGTTTGCCTCATGTCGGGCAGGGCGCGGGGCTCCGGCAGGCGGTCAGGCAACAAACACTGATGCCTCGCTCGCAAGCCAGGGCCTTGCTGGGACAGCCGCCATTGGAGGCGGGTGCTCGTTCGCCCATGGGGCTGGCCGTGGGGCGTTCCGGCTATCTGTTGGGTGGTGGCGATTTTGTGCCGGAGCCGGCGCGTTCCGTAGGGCAGCGGCTTCAAGCGCTGTACCCGACGCTCTCCGAGGAAGAAATGACGACGCTACGCAGCGAGCGATTGATCGGGGAGCCGGTGTTGGCCGTTGCGCGCCTGGGGAACGAGTACGTGACGTTGGTCAATGAATTGGAGATGTGGAGCCATGACGTGCCGCCCCGTCATCCGACCACGGGATCGATACTCACAGAGAATGAAATCTCTATTCAGCGCCAGGGCAGAAACCTGTTCGCGCAGGAGTTGCAGGCGAATTGGAGTCGCAGACTGACGACGGCCAACCGCTACACATCGACCACGCTTGATTACGATCTGGAGATACTCGGTGAGTTACCGGTGTTGTCGGCAGACTTCAGCCATGTTCGTGAATTGTCTTTGAGCAGCAGCGCCGGGTTGGGCGGGCATTCCTTTCTCGCCAGCTTCCCGGGTGTGCGGTACCTGACATTGTCAGGCTTCGCGCTGGAGACTTTGCCCTTGGAAATCTATCAGATGAGGGCACTGGAGACGCTGACCCTTGATGACTGTGCTATCGAACTGAATGAGGCAGCAGTCGAAGGCCTTGCACATATGGAGGGTTTGACGCTGTTGCACCTCGATAACAACCGGCTTGGGTTGACTCCCGATGTTCGTTACATGAGCAGGCTGGACAGTCTTTACTTGAAAAGCACAGGTTTGATGGAGGTGCCTGTCGGATTGTTCGATCTTGAACAGCTGGCATTTGCCGATCTGAGATTCAATCAGATCACCACATTGCCGGATGAGCTGTTTGAAGTTGCAGATGCTCGAGAGGTTAATTACAACTTGTTGGGTAATCCGTTGAGTGAGGCCTGTAGGTCGCGTATTGAGAATTATATTGAGAGCTCAAGTCTTGATAAAAAGATAATGATTCAATTTGACGGTGCGCTGGATGAAGAAATTGATTGGCAGGAAGCGCCTGATTCGGACGACAGCGGAGTTGATGAGGGTGATCCGGACTGAGTCTGCTGTAATGCTTTGTAAGTGATTGGTTGGGTGGAAAGTTTCATGTTTAAGTTTGTGGCAATTACTGCATTGAGGCGCTGATTTTTTCTTGTTATTAATCGGTGATACGACCCGTTGAATCGATTAATAACCAGCAAGGAATGCGTCATGAGTAATGTTCAAGGCTTGACTGCCGCTGTAGAAAGTAACAAACCTTCCATGTCAGGATTATCAAAACTGGAAGTCCGCTTCGAAGCCCCCGGTGTCGAATCAAAAAAAGTGTATGCCAATGGGCGAATGCAAGTTCGCGTCTGGGTATTCGTCGAAGCGGTAGATGAAAATGGTGATGCGGTTGAAATCGACCTTTCCCCGCTTCAATTCTCCGCAAAGCTGATTCATTTCCACAATGGTCAGCCATTGGAAGGGGAGTCGTATCAAAATCTGCCGCTGACGGGCTGGAATGCCAGTCGCTACGAAAACGGGTACACCCATGACATGCCCGGAGGCGTTCAGTCCGGTAGCGCAGGGAGCAGCAGCGGAACACCCATCGAGTTCTGGGTTTCATCGTCTATTGAAGGGCAAGCACAAGTCGCGGCTGAAGTGACGGTGCAGGGAAAGGTTTACCGAAGCAATAACACCCTGAATCCGGATGGCCGGAAGATTTCCAGAAGCGTTGTGATTCATGCGGAAAAAAGCCCTGTTTATGGTGTAGAGAAATTTACGTGGCAGTCGCATGAACTCCGCGGATCGTTTGAGGGCGATCTGTTGTTTCGATACCACTTGGGGCTTTATTCAGACGGCAAGCAAGTAAAATTGTTGCGTTGGGAAAGTCGTCAGTATGAAGTCGGCGGCACCTACCCTGTTTTATTCTGTGACACAGGATTGATTCTGGGGCGGGATGCGCCAAGGTCTTTCATGGGGGTAATGGCTCCTTCTCGGGCAACGGAGCTGGATGTCTATGTTTCCGGGGCGCGAAAAGTTGAAGTCAATCAGCGTGCCGGGGAGTTGACCGTCATCAAAGGAATTCCTCCCGCTTATGTTCGTAGTGAGGATGTAAGGGTTTCACCCTTTTACTTTACTGCTTTCGATGAGTTTGGTAATGCGCACAGTCTGTCGATAGAAATAGATATTCCCAATGACGAATTTATTTTGAGAAGAGGCTGAGAGTCAATTGATTCGAAGCTTTGATTAAAGCGTGTGGCGCGGCTTGTAGTGTCGCGTGACTCTTCAATATTCATGAGTTCAAAGGGTATCTGATAATGACAGTCACTGAAGTGGCGAACGTCTATTCCAATGCGTTTAATTTTGATGAGTTTCTCGCCGGCGGGGTCGATCCCCGTACCGGTATTTACACCTGTTCGTTGATGTTGGGTGACATCAAGTCCGCAGACTTGAACGGTCCCTCTTTGCCAATCAGCTTGTCCTACAGTCCACTCAACAGTACCGACAGCGGTTTCGGCATCGGTTGGTCGATGGCAATGACCCGTTACGACGCGGGCAATGAAATACTCGGTTTGTCCGGTGGCGGAAGTTTCAAGACGAAGCAGACAGCCACCCACCTGGTCTTCGATGAGTTGAAACTTGAGACGCTCAAGGTCGAACGGTCTGGACCGGGGCGTTTTGACGTCATCCATAAAAATGGTATGCGTGAAGAGCTGAAGATCTTTGAGGGCAGCGATGTCGCGGTGCCGATGAGGATCGTTGGCGCCAATGGCGCTGCCATCACGCTCGACTACACCGCCATCAACGGGCAACCGGCGCTGGTCGCCGCGCGGGATTCACAACGTACGTTGCTGACTATCTCCCGTGCCAAGGGCAAGGTTACGCTGACGCAATACCCCGGCTCCGAATGTGAAGCCAGCTTTGTGTTGTCGCTCGCTAACAACGCGGTGGCCTCCATTGATTTGCCCGTAGGCGGGTCCTGGTTTCTGACCTATGAGCCTTTCGGCAATCTCCAGTGCCTGACCCAGGTCGATTCGCCGCTAGGGGCGCGAGAGATAATCGGGTATCAGGAAGCGGGGCATCAATTCCCGCCCGGTTCACCGATTCGCTCCATGCCTTATGTGATCTCCCACACCGTGTACCCACGGCAGAATCAGCCCGCGATCACAAAAAATTATGAGTTCTCGCAGAAGAATTTTCAGGGCTTCGATGACGACGGTAGGCGTTGGTCCCCGGACGGTGACACGCTCTACAAGAGCTCGTCGGGCTATGAGTATTCTTCCACCGAAAAACTGATGGCGGGCACAAAGGTCCACAGCTCCACGGTGCGCACCTACAACAAATATCATCTGCTGGTTTCGCAGGTGACGACCTGTCAGCAGATGATCACCACCCGGTCCACGGTGTACCACATCGATTCGGGCAAGAGCTTTCTCGAGCAACCTGCGCAGTTTCGATTGCCCAAAGTCCAGACGTTACGCTACGAAAACCGCACCGCCGGAACATCGCGCGAAGAGCTTACCCACACCGAATTCGATGGGGCAGGCAACCTGCTCAAACAGGTCGGGCCGGATGGCGTCACGACCCTGTCCGAATTTTATCCCGCTGCCGGAGCGGAGGGGTGCCCTGCCGACCCATTGGGGTTTGTCCGGTTCGAGAAGCAGAGAACCATCATCCCGGCATCGCAAGCATCGGATAAACCAAACGCCGCCTCGACGGTGATGCGTTATCGCTATGCCTTGCACGCCTCGTTGCAAGGTTCGCCGGTGACCGCCGTGCTGCCTGTCGAGGAAAGCTTTTATGAGCTGAACGCAGACGTTGAAATTCTGCGTTCGAAGACACAACGGGTTTACGTCAATCAGCCTGATGATCCGCTACGCCATGGCTTGCTGCAAAAACAAACCGTCACGCAAAACGCCTTGGCGACGGTTACCGAGTTTTCCTATGTGCTCGACAACAACCGGCTTGAAATTCAGAGCACCCTCAAGGGTTTCGATGGCACCGTCAAAACCGCGGCTCAGACACTGTCATCGCTTAACGGCATGAAGCTGGGCGAGCGCGGCGAAGACCAGGGAGCGGTTGCCTACACGTTCGATGTCATTGGCCGGCCCCTGAGCGAAACGTTTTCGCCGGGCACGGCCAACACCGCCACCCGCCGTATGGTTTATCAGGCGGCCAGCAATAAAGCACCGGCGACGATGCTCACGACAGATCTGCTCGGCGTTCAGCAAAAAGTCGTGTACGACGGCCTCGGGCGCGTCGTCGCAGTCGAAGAGCAGGATTGCGATAACCCGGACGAAGTGGCCAGGACCCAATTGCTCGTTATCTATACAGCGCGCCACGATGCGCTGGGCCAGTTGGTGGAGCAAACGCATTCTGATTGGTGGGACGGGGTTGCCCGGCCGGTCAAGACCGGGTTTGTCTACGATGGCTGGGGACAGGTCAAGACCACGCTTCACGCTGACGGGCGCAAGGAGCATTGCACAATCGACCCTGTGGCCCGCACAGAAACCCGCTGGCTTGAGGGCATGGGCAAGTCTGTCACCGGCCTCAATGCTTTCGGGAAGCCTGATCGTATCGAGTCGTTCAATATTGCGGGTGAAACCCAAGGCGCAATCGTTCATGGCTATGACGGCATCGGCCGAGCCATCAGCCAGACCGATCCTGTCGGCAACACCACCACCTATGAGTACGACGTGTTCAATCGGTTGCGGCGCAGCGTCTTGCCCGACGGGAACACCGTGCAGACCGACTACGCTCTGCACAGCCAGGCGTCGCTTGCCACTGAAGTGAAAGTAGCGGGCCAACGCCTTGGGCGGCAGACATTCGATGGCTTGGGCCGCTTGAGCGAAAGCACCGTGGGTGGACGCGCGGTCACTGCGGGCTACGCGGCAGGATTCACGCAACCGATCTGGCAGAAAAGCGCCAGCGGTGAAAAAGTCGAGTTCGTTTATGCGCGTGATTTCGGCGGGCGCGTGACGCAACGCAAGGCGACCGGACTGGACGCCGGATTCACTTACAGCCCACTGCACGGGCAATTAGCCAGTTGTGTCGAGCAGGAGCGGGAAACGCGCTTCGAATATCACCCTTCCGGACGCCTGAAAAGTGAAACCACTGCGCACGCGGGCGTGGACCGGACGGCGTCGTACACGTACACGTTCGGTGGTCGGCCACTGACTTGCGTCGATGTGCTCGGTCAGGCACACAAGACGGAGTACGACGAATGGGGGCGGGCAAAGTCGTTTGAGCAGAATTCGCTCAAGGCTGACTTTATCTACAACGCCGTGGGCCTGCTGGAGCGGGTCGACTCGCAGGATACTCAGGCCAAGCGTTCCATGACGACTCGCCTGGTCTACGACGATCAGGGGCGAGAAATTTCGCGCAGCTTTGAGGTCAAGGGCGCTGCTACTCAGACCCTGAAATCGAGTTACGACCTCGCTGGCAAGCTGACGCAGAAGGTACTGGGCATCGGTGAAGACGTGCTGCGCGACGAACGCTTCGACTACGACGTCCGAGGTCGACTGGGCCACTACACCTGTAGCGGAACGCTGCGGCCACGCGATCCCTTTGGCAAAGACATTATCAAGCAGACCTACGTTTACGATGCGCTGGATAACATCGTCAGCCTGCAAAACGATTTTCCCGGTGGCAGCAACACCACGACATTCTCCTACAGCGCTGTCGATCCCACGCAACTGATCGAAGTTCAGCACTCTCACGCGGATTATCCGGCGCCGGTTACGCTGCAATATGACGCCAACGGCCAGATGATCCAGGACGATCAGGCTCGTGCGCTGAGCTACGACGCACTGGGGCGATTGACGCAAATCGCTACGGCATCCGGGGCGGTGATGCGCGGCTATAGCTACGATGCGCGCGATCGTCTGGTCGAGTTGTCACAACCCGTCGGGCCGGGTACCCAGCGCTTCTATCATGATGGGCGGGTGATCAACGAGATCAGCAGTGCTGACCGTCGTACCTGTGGGCGCCAGTCCGGTTTATTGCTGGGGGAGCAGCAACAGGGCGCGGGCGCTGGTTTGACGCTGTTTGGCACAGACCTGCAGCAAAGCGTTTTGATCGCCGAGTCCGGTGCACAGCGCGACGAAGTTGCCTACAACCCCTACGGATTTCGTCCTGCCGAAGGCGGGCTATTCAGCCAGGCAGGATTCAGCGGTGAGCAGCTTGACCCGTTGACCGGGCTTTATCTGCTGGGCAATGGTTACCGGGCCTACAGCCCGACGTTGATGCGTTTCCTCAGTCCGGACAGCTTGAGCCCGTTTGGCGCGGGTGGATTGAACCCATACGCTTACTGCCTCGGTGACCCGATCAATCGGGTTGATCCAACCGGGCATGTTTCCTGGCAATCTGCCTTGGGCGTTGGCCTTTCGCTGTTCAGCATCGCGACAAGCATCCTGACCTTCGGCACAACCACGCCGCTGGCGGTCGCGAGCCTGACGTTGGCGCTGGCGTCCGGGATCGCCGGCATTGCGAGTGAGATTGCCCATGAAGTGATGCCGCAATCGGAGCTGGGTGACGTCCTCGGCTACGTGAGCCTGGGGTTGGGGCTGGCGTCTTTTGCGGCTGGTGCCGGGGCGGCCGTTCAGGGCGCGGGCAAGGTCGCGGGAGCGTTCCGGTCAGGCTTGAACGGCGATGCGCGAGGGGCGGCCAAGGCGATGGCCAGCGGGACGGGCGGAAGAAGCGCAAGGGCTGGATCATCTACTCAGTCCGCAGAGGCATCCTCCGCAAAGTGGGTTTACAAGACTTACAATGCGCAGCGCAACCTTCCGGGTTTTGAGTCACTGGATGATGCGAGCAGGGCAAAGTTTTTCCGGTTCAAGGATGCGATCAAGGATGAGGGGATGACACCGGGCCAGGCAGCCGAACTGCTAGGCGGAAAAACCTACTACAACGAAATGGTGCCGTTCAAATCACCCAACCCCAAGCAACTCCTTGAGCCCGGATACTTCAATGACAGCGGTTATACCGAGATCAGGCTCAACCAGGGAATGCGTCTGTTTTTCTATGTGAACAAAGACACTCGGACAGCGACCATGCACAAGTTTGGCCATACGCAAAAAGGAGGTTGACGCCGGGTGGGGTGCAAAATCAGGCGTTGCGCAGTTCATGCTGACGCAACGCCCACTCCACATGCTCCCTAACCAACTCCGACGGGTATTCCCTTCGCGCCTTCAATGCTTCCAGCACCGGAATCGTTGAAGGCGCATTCCCCAGGCCCACCGCCAGATTACGCAGCCAGCGCTCATACCCCGCCCGACGCAACGGCGAGCCTTCGGTGCTGCTCAGAAACCGGTCTTCATCCCACATGAACAGTTCGGCCAGTTCAGCGTTGTCCAGGTTGTGCCGTGGCTTGAAGTCGCTTTCGCCGGACGGACGGGCAAAACGGTTCCACGGGCAGACGATCTGGCAGTCATCGCAGCCGAACACCCGATTGCCGATCAATGGCCGCAGATCCTCGGGGATCGCGCTTTTCAGTTCGATGGTCAGGTAGGAAATGCAGCGCCGGGCGTCTAGGACATAAGGGCCAACAAAGGCGTTGGTCGGGCAGATGTCGAGGCACGCGGTGCAGCGGCCGCAATGTTCGGTGGCGTGCGGTGGGTCTTCCGGCAGCGGCAGATCGACAAAGAGCTCACTGAGAAAGAAGTAACTGCCGGCCTTGCGATTCAAGACCAGCGTGTTTTTGCCGATCCATCCAAGGCCGGCCTTTTCGGCGATGGCTTTTTCCAGCACCGGTGCACTGTCGACAAATGCGCGGTAGCCGAACGGGCCGATGACCGCCTGAATCTTTTCTGCCAGTTGTTGCACGCGTTTACGGATCAACTTGTGGTAATCGCGGCCCAAGGCATAACGCGACACGTAGGCTTTTTCCGGTTGAGCCAGCAATTGCGCCATTTGGGTGTCGCCCGGCAGGTAATCCATGCGCAGGGACACCACCCGAAGCGTGCCGGGCACCAGCTCTTCCGGGTGTGAGCGTTTGCTGCCATGGGCGCCCATGTAGTCCATTTCGCCGTGGTAGCCGGCTTCGAGCCAGCGCGCCAGGTGCTGCTCATGCTCGGCCAGATCCAGGCCGCTGATGCCGACTTGCTGAAAGCCCAGCTCGCGGCCCCAGTCCTTGATGGATTGGGCGAGGGCGGGCAGGTCTGTGGTAATAGCGGGCATGAGGCGAGAGAAACCGGAGCTGAGGTGCGTATAATTCTGCCAGACATCGGAGCCCGAAGACGCATGCCGCACACTAAAGATGATTTACCCGACGTGCTGTACAGCTCCGCGCAAGTGCGAGCGCTCGATGCGAGCCTGATTGCGGCCGGTACGCCGGGCTTCGAATTGATGCAGCGGGCGGCGCGGGCAACCTGGCGTGCGCTGGTCCGGCACTGGCCGACGGCCAACGAACTGACGGTGGCCGCCGGTCACGGCAACAACGCCGGTGATGGTTATCTGGTCGCGGTGTTGGCCAAGCGTGCCGGCTGGCATGTGCGCGTGCTGGCGGTCGGTGACCCCCAGCGTTTGCAGGGTGATGCAGCCTTGGCCCACGCCGAGGCCCTGTCCGAAGGCGTCGCCGTTCAAGCCTGGAGTGCACAGTCGGAGTTGCGTGGCGTTGTATTGGACGCCTTGCTCGGCACCGGCCTGACAGGCAAGGTGCGCGAGCCTTACGCCAGTGTCATCGCGGCGATCAATGCCAGCGGCCTGGCGGTTGCGGCGGTGGATATTCCTTCGGGCCTTTGTGCGGATACAGGAAGCGTACTCGGTGCGGCCGTCCGGGCGGACCTGACCGTGACCTTCATTGGTTTGAAACTGGGCCTGTTCACGGGTGAGGCGGCGGACGTGGTGGGCGAGTGGGTCTTTAATGATCTGCAAGCTTCGCCTGAGTCTTTGAGCGGGATCGCCATCAGTGCTCGTCGTCTGACGGCCGGTAACTTGCCGTGTCTGGCGGGGCGTGCGCCGACCGCCCATAAAGGCAAATTCGGCCATGTCTTGCTGATTGGCGGTGATCGCGGTTTCGGCGGTGCCATTTTGCTGAGTGCACAAAGTGCGCTGCGCAGTGGCGCCGGCATGGTGTTGGTGGCCACTCGCAGCGAACATGTGCCGGCGGCATTGGCCAGAATTCCTGAAGCGATGGTGCTGGGCACTTCGTCGGCGAATCAACTGATGGGTTTGCTGCAAAAAGTTTCCGTGCTGGTGGTCGGTCCGGGCTTGGGGCAGGCTTCGTGGGGACGCAGTCTGCTGTCGGCGGCGGCCAATGCACCGCTTCCACAAGTCTGGGACGCCGATGCGTTGAATATGCTGGCTGACGAACTCGTGAGCCTGCCCAAGGACTGCGTGATCACGCCGCATCCGGGGGAGGCGGCGCGGTTGCTCGGGATCAGTACCGCCGAGGTTCAGGCCGACCGTCCGTCCGCCGCTCACGCATTGAGCAAAAAATATACAGCTGTAGTGATTTTGAAAGGCGCCGGCAGTCTTGTCGCCAGTCCCGACGGGCGCCTGGCGGTGTGTCATCAGGGCCATCCGGCCATGGCCGCTGCCGGTCTGGGCGATGTGCTGGCCGGTCTGGTCGGCGCGTTGCTGGCCCAGGGCATGGACGCATTCGATGCGGCCTGCCTTGGCGTCTGGCTGCACGCCAATGCCGGCGCGCAACAAGGTAAATCGGGCCGTGGGCTGGCGGCCAGTGATCTGATTCCAGCCATTCGTCAGTTGTTGGAGGAGCAAGCACCGTGTCTGAAGTAACCCTGTACCTGGCGGATGAAGAAGCGATGACCGCGTTTGGCGCCCGCATCGCGAAAACCACCGAAGGGCACGGTCTGATTTTTCTGGAAGGGGATCTGGGGGCGGGGAAAACCACGTTGTCCCGCGGCATCATCCGGGGGCTGGGGCATGAGGGCGCGGTAAAAAGTCCGACGTTCACCCTGGTCGAGCCCTACGAGATTGGCGACATCCGCGCCTTCCATTTCGATCTCTATCGTTTGGTCGACCCTGAAGAACTGGAGTACCTCGGCATCCGCGACTACTTCGAAGACGATGCCTTGTGCCTGATCGAGTGGCCCGATAAAGGTGCAGGCTTTTTGCCAAAGCCCGACCTGACCATTACCATTAGCCCGCAAGACAGCGGGCGTTCGCTGAAAATTTTGTCCCAGGGCTCGCGTGGCGAGTCGTGGTGTGCCGCTTTGGCATTGGAAATCAATTAAATGATGGGGTCAGGTATGCGCTTTCGCGCGATGGTAGCTGCCGTAGGGATGTTGTTTTTGGCGGTGACCGTCGACGCTGTGGCCGAAACGAAGGTCAACAGCGTCCGTCTGTGGCGGGCGCCGGACAACACACGGTTGGTGTTCGACCTGACCGGGCCGGTGCAACACAGCGTTTTTACCCTGACAGCCCCGGACCGACTGGTGATCGACATCAATGGCGCCACCCTCGGTGCGCCGCTGAACGTCTCCACCGCCAACACCCCGATCACCGCCATGCGCTCGGCCCAACGCACGCCGACCGACCTGCGGGTGGTCATCGACCTGAAAAAAGCCGTCACGCCGAAGAGCTTCACCCTGGCGCCGAACGCCCAGTACGGCAACCGCCTGGTGGTCGATCTGTTCGATAACGCCGCCGACGCCGCGCCGATTCCTGCGCCGACCAACGTCGCGACCGTCGCGCCGGTACCGGTCACTCCGGTCGATCCCCCGGTCAAGCTGCCGCCCGCGCCGGCCGGCAAGCGCGACATCATTGTCGTGATCGACGCAGGTCACGGCGGCGAAGACCCGGGCGCCTCTGGCTCTCGCGGCCAGCGTGAAAAAGACGTGGTGCTGGCCATCGCTCGCGAATTGCAGCGCCAGGTCAATGGCATGAAAGGCTTCCGCGCCGAACTGACCCGTACCGGCGACTACTTCATTCCGTTGCGCGGCCGTACCGAAATCGCCCGCAAGAAGGGCGCTGACCTGTTCGTTTCGATCCACGCCGATGCCGCGCCTTCGGCCGCCGCGTTCGGTGCCTCGGTGTTCGCCCTGTCTGATCGCGGCGCCACGTCGGAAACTGCCCGTTGGCTGGCCGACAGTGAAAACCGCTCCGACTTGATCGGTGGTGCTGGCAACGTCAGCCTCGACGACAAGGACCGCATGCTCGCAGGCGTGCTGCTCGACTTGTCGATGACCGCCTCGCTGACGTCCAGCCTGAACGTCGGCCAGAAGGTTTTGAGCAACATCGGCCGCGTCACGCCGCTGCACAAACAGCGCGTGGAACAAGCCGGGTTCATGGTGTTGAAGTCGCCGGACATCCCGTCGATCCTGGTGGAAACCGGGTTCATCTCCAACGCCAACGAAGCCTCGAAACTCGCGGCGTCCAGCCACCAGCAAGCGCTGGCTCGCTCGATCAGCAGCGGCGTACGCCAGTTCTTCCAGCAGAATCCGCCACCGGGTACTTACATCGCCTGGCTGCGCGATTCCGGGAAAATCGCCCAAGGGCCGCGTGATCACCGGGTGAACCCGGGTGAAACCCTGGCGATGATCGCCGTGCGTTATCAGGTGTCCCCGGCCACCTTGCGCGCCGCCAATAACCTGAAAACCGACGAGCTGAAAATCGGTCAGACCCTGACCATTCCCGGCACCGAACTGGCATCCAAAGAATGAATCAGGCCGTGATCAACAGCGCTCGCATCGAGCTGCTCAGCCCGCGATTGGCGAACCAGATTGCCGCCGGCGAGGTGGTCGAGCGCCCGGCTTCGGTGATCAAGGAGTTGCTGGAAAACAGCCTCGATTCCGGCGCCAAGCGCATTGACGTCGATGTCGAGCAGGGCGGCGTCAAGCTGCTGCGGGTGCGCGACGATGGCAGCGGCATTTCTGCCGATGACCTGCCGCTGGCCCTGGCCCGTCACGCCACCAGCAAGATCCGCAACCTGGAAGACCTTGAGCAGGTGATGAGCCTCGGGTTCCGTGGTGAGGCACTCGCCTCGATCAGCTCCGTGGCGCGCTTGACCCTGACGTCCCGCACCCGCGATGCCGATCAGGCCTGGCAGGTCGAAACCGAAGGCCGGGACATGGCGCCCCGCGTGCAGCCAGCCGCTCATCCGGTGGGCACTTCGGTGGAAGTGCGGGATCTGTTCTTCAACACTCCGGCGCGACGCAAGTTTCTCAAAACCGAAAAAACCGAATTCGATCACCTGCAAGAAGTGATCAAACGCCTGGCCCTGGCGCGCTTCGACGTGGCGTTCCATTTGCGCCACAACGGCAAAACCATCCTCAGCCTGCACGAAGCCCATGACGATGCGGCTCGCGCCCGGCGTGTGGCGGCGATCTGCGGCTCGGGGTTCCTGGAACAGGCGCTGCCGATCGAAATCGAGCGCAATGGCCTGCATTTATGGGGCTGGGTGGGCTTGCCGACCTTCAACCGCAGCCAGGCGGACTTGCAGTACTTCTTCGTCAACGGCCGCGCCGTTCGCGACAAACTCGTGGCCCACGCGGTGCGCCAGGCCTATCGCGACGTGCTGTTCAATGGTCGGCACCCGACTTTTGTGCTGTTTTTCGAAGTCGATCCGGCCGGTGTCGACGTCAACGTGCACCCGACCAAACACGAAGTGCGCTTCCGTGACGGGCGCATGGTCCACGATTTCCTCTATGGCACTTTGCACCGTGCCTTGGGCGATGTGCGACCGGATGATCATCTGGCGGCACCGGTGGCGACCGCCATCGTTCGTCCGAGCGGCCTCGAAGCCGGTGAATTCGGTCCGCAAGGCGAAATGCGCCTGGCGGCCAATGCGCTGCTGGAGCAGCCCCAAGCGCAACCGTCGTTCAACACGCCGGCGGGCTCGGGCGCTGGTGCCGGTTATCAGTATCAATACACGCCGCGTCCTCAGTCCGGCGTACCTGCGGCTGAAGCCCAGGCAGCGTATCGCGAGTTTTTTGCGCCGTTGCCGGAAGCCAATGCTGTCGCGCTGCCGGCCGGTCAGGACGATATTCCACCGTTGGGTTACGCATTGGCGCAACTCAAGGGTATCTACATCCTTTCGGAAAACGCCCAAGGCCTGGTATTGGTGGACATGCACGCCGCTCATGAGCGGATCATGTACGAACGCCTGAAAGTCGCCATGGCCAGCGAAGGCCTGAGCGGTCAGCCGCTGTTGGTTCCGGAATCGTTGGCGGTGAGCGAGCGCGAAGGCGATTGCGCCGAAGAAAACGTCGCGTGGTTCCAGCGTCTGGGCTTTGAACTGCAGCGTCTCGGCCCGGAAACACTGGCCATTCGACAGATTCCGGCCTTGCTCAAGCAGGCGGAAGCCAATCGATTGGTTAGCGACGTGCTGGCGGATCTGATGGAATATGGCACCAGTGACCGGATTCAGGCGCACCTGAACGAATTGCTTGGCACCATGGCTTGCCACGGCGCGATTCGGGCGAATCGGCGTCTGGCCCTGCCGGAAATGAACGGTCTGCTGCGTGACATGGAAAACACCGAGCGCAGCGGTCAATGCAACCATGGCCGACCGACCTGGACCCAATTGGGCCTGGACGATCTGGACAAACTGTTCCTGCGCGGTCGTTGATGAGCCAGCTCCCTCCTGCGATTTTCCTGATGGGCCCGACCGCAGCGGGCAAGACCGACCTGGCCATCGAACTGACCAAAGTCCTGCCTTGCGAGCTGATCAGCGTCGATTCGGCGCTGGTCTATCGCGGCATGGACATCGGCACCGCCAAGCCCTCGAAAGAGATTCTGGCCGAATTTCCCCATCGGCTGATCGATATTCTCGACCCGGCAGAGAGCTATTCCGCCGCAGATTTCCGCCGTGACGCCCTTGAAGCGATGGCCGACATCACCGCGCGGGGCAAAATTCCGCTGCTGGTGGGCGGCACAATGCTCTATTACAAGGCTTTGGTCGAAGGCCTGGCGGACATGCCGGCGGCCGATCCTGAAGTGCGCGCACAGATCGAAGAAGAAGCTGCGCGCCTTGGCTGGCAAGCCCTGCACGACCAATTGGCGATCATCGACCCGGAATCGGCAGCGCGTATTCACCCGAACGATCCGCAGCGACTCAGTCGAGCGCTGGAAGTTTATCGTGTCAGCGGTCAGAGCATGACCGAGCTTAGACTGAGACAATCTGCGCAAAGTACTGAAGCAGCCGCTTCGGGACTGCAACAATTGCCCTATACTGTCGCGAACTTGGCCATTGCTCCGGCAAATCGTCAGGTACTGCACGAGCGAATTAAACAAAGATTCACTTTAATGTTGGAACAGGGATTCATCGACGAGGTCGTAGCCCTGCGTAAGCGAAGTGACCTGCATTCCGGGTTGCCGTCTATACGTGCAGTAGGCTACCGACAAGTCTGGGACTACCTGGATGGCAAGCTGACGCAAGCCGAGATGCAGGAGCGTGGAATCATTGCCACGCGCCAATTGGCAAAACGTCAGTTCACCTGGCTGCGCAGTTGGGCTGATTTACACTGGTTGGACAGCCTGGATTGCGACAATCTGCCGCGCGCCTTGAAATACCTGGGGACCATCTCCATATTGAGCTGAGTCCTTGCAATTGCCGTCTATCCTTGGGGGTGTGACGGCCACAAGCCATCTGTTTACCTATTTTTTATATTGAATCCTTAAAGGAGTGCGGCACATGTCAAAAGGGCATTCGCTACAAGACCCTTACTTGAATACTTTACGTAAAGAGAAAGTTGGGGTGTCCATCTACCTGGTCAACGGGATCAAACTGCAAGGCACGATCGAGTCTTTCGACCAGTTCGTTATCCTGCTGAAGAACACCGTCAGCCAGATGGTTTACAAACACGCTATCTCTACAGTGGTGCCGGTTCGTCCAATTCGTCTGCCTAGCGCAACCGAATCCGAAGCAGGCGACGCTGAGCCAGGTAACGCCTGATAGGAGTCTCCTTTGTTCTTTGAGCGCCACGGTGGTGGTGAGCGAGTGATCCTCGTTCACTTGGATGGACAGGACCCTGAGGCGCGCGAAGATCCGCAGGAGTTTCAGGAATTGGCTAATTCGGCCGGCGCCGAGACCGTTGCGTTTTTTAACGTGCCGCGTCATCGGCCAACCGCCAAATTCCTGATCGGTAGCGGCAAGGTCGAGGAACTGCGCGACCTGGTCCATGCCGAAGAAGCCGATCTGGTGATCTTCAATCACACGCTTACGCCCAGTCAGGAACGTAACCTCGAACGTGTTTTCGAGTGTCGCGTGATCGACCGCACCGGTCTGATTCTCGATATTTTCGCCCAGCGCGCCCGTACCCATGAAGGCAAGCTCCAGGTAGAACTGGCCCAGCTTGACCACATGAGCACCCGGCTGGTTCGTGGCTGGACTCACCTTGAGCGTCAAGGTGGCGGTATCGGCATGCGTGGCCCGGGTGAAACCCAGCTGGAGACCGACCGTCGCTTGCTGCGGGTTCGTCTGCGACAGATCAAGGGCCGCCTGGAAAAAGTGCGCAGCCAGCGCGAACAGTCGCGACGTGGCCGTACGCGTGCGGATATCCCTACCGTGTCTTTGGTGGGGTATACCAACGCCGGCAAATCCACGCTCTTCAATAACGTGACGAAATCCGACGTGTACGCGGCTGACCAGTTGTTTGCCACGCTGGACCCGACCTTGCGCCGTCTGGAACTGGCCGACCTGGGGCCGATTGTCCTGGCCGACACCGTGGGTTTCATTCGTCACTTGCCCCACAAGCTGGTCGAGGCATTTCGGTCTACGCTCGAAGAGTCGAGCAACTCCGACCTGCTGTTGCACGTGATCGATGCGGCCGAACCGGATCGCATGTTGCAGATCGAGCAGGTGATGGTGGTGCTGGGCGAGATTGGTGCCCAGGACTTGCCGATCCTCGAGGTCTATAACAAACTCGATTTGCTTGAAGGCGTTGAGCCACAGATCCAGCGCGACGAAAGCGGCAAGCCTCAACGGGTCTGGTTGTCGGCGCGTGATGGCAGTGGTCTGGAATTGCTCGAACAAGCCATTGCCGAGTTGCTGGGCAGTGAGATGTTTATCGGTACCTTGCGCTTGCCGCAACGATTCGCTCGACTGCGTGCGCAGTTCTTCGAACTCGGAGCGGTGCAGAAAGAAGAACACGACGAAGAAGGTGTCAGCTTGCTGGCCGTTCGATTGCCACGCTCGGAGCTCAATCGGCTGGTCAGCCGTGAAGGCGTTGTGCCGACAGAGTTCATCGAACAACACACTTTGCAATAAAAGCCTGAGAAAGCGGTTGTGCCGCGGTGACAGGCATTCTGTAGCATTGGTCGGCGCGCCGTGGGTGCGTCTTTGCTTTATCAGATGGAGAGCGCTATGGCTTGGAATGAGCCGGGTGGCAACTCGAATAATCAGGATCCTTGGGGTGGCAAGCGTCGCAATAACGGCGACCGCAAGGGACCACCGGATCTCGACGAGGCCTTCCGAAAGCTGCAGGAAAGCCTGAATGGGTTGTTCGGTGGTGGTAAGAAACGCGGTGATGACGGCGGTGGTCCGGGCAAGAGTGGCGGCTTTGGCGGCCTGCTCGGCATCGGCCTGGTCGTGTTGGCGGCCGTTTGGCTGTACAGCGCGGTCTATGTAGTCGACGAGCAGGAGCAAGCCGTGGTGCTGCGCTTCGGCAAGTACTACGAAACCGTCGGCCCGGGTCTGAACATCTATTTCCCGCCGATCGATCGCAAGTACCTGGAAAACGTCACGCGTGAGCGTGCGTACACCAAGCAGGGGCAAATGCTGACTGAAGACGAAAATATCGTCGAAGTACCGCTGACCGTGCAGTACAAGATCAGCAACCTGCAGGACTTCGTGCTGAGCGTCGATCAGCCGGAAATCAGCCTGCAGCACGCGACAGAAAGTGCCTTGCGCCATGTGGTGGGTTCCACCGCGATGGACCAGGTGCTGACCGAAGGTCGTGAATTGATGGCCAGCGAGATCAAGGAGCGTCTGCAACGCTTCATGGATACCTATCGCACCGGCATCACCGTCACCCAGGTCAACGTACAGAGCGCAGCGGCACCGCGTGAAGTGCAGGAAGCCTTCGATGACGTGATCCGCGCCCGTGAAGACGAGCAGCGTTCGCGCAACCAGGCTGAAACCTATGCCAACGGCGTCGTGCCGGAAGCCCGTGGTCAGGCCCAGCGCATCATCGAAGATGCCAACGGCTACCGTGACGAAACTGTCTCGCGCGCCAAGGGTGAGGCCGATCGCTTCACCAAACTGGTCGCCGAGTACCGCAAGGCACCTGAAGTCACCCGCCAGCGTCTGTACCTGGACACCATGCAGGAAGTCTTCAGCAGCACCAGCAAGGTTCTCGTGACCGGCAACAAGAATGGCCAGAGCAATCTGCTGTACTTGCCGCTGGACAAGATGGTCGAAAGTGGTCGCAACACCAGCACTTCGGTGACCGGTGCGGCAGCCACCAGCAATGAAGCGAATGCACGTGCGGCAGCTGATCTGCAGCAACAGCCTGCACGTACCAGGGAGAGTCGCTGATGAGCAATAAATCGCTGATCGCCCTTATTGTCGGCGTCGTCGTGGCGATCGCAGCCTGGAACTGCTTCTACATCGTGGCTCAGACCGAGCGTGCGGTGTTGCTGCAGTTCGGTCGCGTGGTTCAGACCGATGTTCAGCCGGGCCTGCATGTGAAAGTGCCTTACGTTAACCAGGTGCGCAAGTTCGACTCGCGCCTGATGACGCTGGATGCGCCGACACAACGCTTCCTGACGCTGGAAAAGAAAGCAGTCATGGTCGATGCCTACGCCAAGTGGCGCGTGAAGGACGCTGAGCGTTACTACACCGCGACTTCCGGCCTCAAGCAGATTGCTGACGAGCGTCTTTCCCGTCGTCTGGAATCGGGCCTGCGTGACCAGTTTGGTAAGCGCACGCTGCACGAAGTGGTGTCGGGTGAGCGCGATGCGCTGATGACCGATATCACCGCTTCGCTGAACAAGATGGCGGAAAAAGAGCTGGGCATCGAAGTGGTTGATGTTCGGGTCAAGGCCATCGATCTGCCGAAAGAAGTAAACCGCAGTGTGTTCGAGCGTATGAGCTCCGAGCGTGAGCGTGAAGCTCGCGAGCACCGCGCCAAGGGTAACGAGCTGGCAGAAGGCATTCGTGCCGACGCCGATCGTCAACGCCGCGTGCTGCTGGCTGAAGCCTATCGTGAGTCCGAAGAGGTTCGCGGTGATGGTGATGCCCAGGCCGCTGCGATCTACTCCAAGGCCTACGGCCAGGATCAGGAGTTCTACGGTTTCTACCGTAGCCTGCGTGCCTACCGTGAAAGCTTCGCGAACAAATCCGACGTCATGGTCCTGGACCCAAGCAGCGACTTCTTCCGTTACCTGGAAAAAGCCAAGCCTTGATACGACGTTGACCTGAATCATCCCCCGCCTGGCGGCTAAAGCCTCGGGCGGGGTGATCCTTTGGGAAAACGTGTGTATGATGCGGCAGCCGGGAAATTCCCGGCTTTTTTGCGTCTGCACGTTTGATTGCTGTTGTTTATGCAGGCGCCCGAGTTGAATGACTCGACAGGTTTTTCGAGGAAAGTGATTGGCGAAGCTTATTTTCAGGCTTTTCGCCGCGTTGTTTATGGGTGGCTTGTAAACAAAGCCGATCATTTTCTGCTTCACTCAAGGCTCGCCCATAGGCTTGCCGCCCGGACCATAGGGGAATGGCGTAATGGCAACGGTAGACCGCTGGCTGCTGCCAGATGGCATCGAAGAAGTACTGCCACCGGAAGCGGCGCGCATTGAAGTCGCGCGTCGTCAGGTGTTGGATCTGTTCCAGAGCTGGGGTTACGAGTTTGTCGTGACTCCCCATATCGAGTACCTGGAATCCTTGCTGACCGGCGCGGGCCAGGACCTCGATCTGCGTACCTTCAAGGTCATCGACCCGCAATCGGGCCGGCAGATGGGTTTCCGTGCCGACATCACGCCGCAAGTGGCGCGCATCGATGCGCATACCCTGCGTCGCGAAGGTCCGAGCCGTCTGTGCTATGCCGGCAGCGTACTGCACGCTCAGCCACGCGCCTTGTCGTCCTCGCGCAGCCCGATTCAACTGGGCGCCGAGTTGTACGGCGATGCCAGCCCGAGCAGCGACGTGGAAGTCATCAGCCTGATGCTGGCCATGCTGCAACTGGCCGACGTGCCGGAAGTGCACATGGACCTCGGTCATGTCGGCATCTACCGTGGCCTGGCCCGCGCGGCCGGTTTGTCCGGTGAAGTTGAACAACAGTTGTTCGATGCGTTGCAACGCAAGGCCATCGACGAGGTCATTACCTTGACCGAAGGCTTGCCTGCCGATCTGTCGGGCATGCTGCGTGCGTTGGTCGATCTGTGTGGCGGCCGTGAAGTGTTGAGCGCTGCTCGCGAGCGTCTGGCGAATGCGCCGGCGCCGGTTTTGGCGGCTCTGGACGATTTGCTGGCGATTGCCGAGCGTTTGTCCGTGCGTTTCCCGGAACTGCCGCTGTACTTCGATCTGGGCGAGTTGCGCGGCTACCACTACCACACCGGTGTGGTGTTCGCGGTGTTCGTGCCGGGCGTTGGTCAGTCCATCGCTCAGGGCGGTCGTTACGATGACATCGGCGCTGACTTCGGTCGCGCTCGTCCGGCAACCGGTTTCTCTACCGATTTGAAAACCCTGGTGACCCTGGGGCGTGCTGAAATCGAGCTACCGTCTGGCGGTATCTGGATGCCTGACAGTACGGATGCAGCACTCTGGCAGCAGGTTTGCCAGTTGCGCAGTGAGGGTCAGCGTGTCGTTCAGGCATTGCCTGGGCAACCTTTGGCCGCCGCCCGTGAAGCGGACTGCGACCGGCAATTGATTCAGCAGAACGGGCTTTGGCAAGTATCGCCACTGGCTTCTTGAGTTTTCCTGCCGGCCCTTGGCCGGCACCAAGTTTGCGCGAATGAGGACAAGTGTTATGGGTAAGAATGTCGTAGTCCTGGGCACCCAATGGGGTGATGAGGGCAAAGGCAAGATCGTTGATCTGCTGACCGAACATGCTGCCGCCGTAGTGCGCTACCAGGGTGGCCACAACGCTGGTCACACCCTGGTGATCGATGGCGAAAAAACCGTCTTGCACCTGATCCCGTCGGGCGTGCTGCGCGAAGGCGTGCAGTGCCTGATCGGTAACGGCGTGGTGGTTGCACCCGACGCTCTGCTGCGGGAAATCATCAAGCTGGAAGAGAAAGGCGTACCGGTGCGTGAGCGTCTGCGTATCAGCCCGTCCTGCCCGCTGATCCTGTCCTTCCACGTTGCGCTGGACCAGGCCCGTGAAAAGGCCCGTGGCGAGCTGAAGATCGGTACGACCGGTCGCGGCATCGGCCCGGCCTACGAAGACAAGGTTGCGCGTCGTGGCCTGCGTGTCGGCGACCTGCTCAACATGCCGCGCTTTGAAGACAAGCTGCGTGAACTGGTGGATTACCACAACTTCATGCTGGTGGGTTACTACAAAGAGCCGGCCATCGAGTTCGAAAAGACCCTGGCTGAATGCAAGGAATACGCTGAGCTGCTCAAGCCGCTGATGCTGGACGTGACGGCCGAGCTGCACGACCTGCGTCGCGCCGGCAAAGACATCATGTTTGAAGGCGCCCAAGGTTCGTTGCTGGACATCGACCACGGTACCTACCCGTACGTGACCAGCTCTAACACCACCGCTGGCGGCGTTGCTACCGGTTCGGGTGTTGGCCCGATGTTCCTGGACTACATCCTGGGCATCACCAAGGCTTACACCACGCGTGTAGGTTCGGGTCCGTTCCCGACTGAACTGTTCGACGAAGTCGGTGCGCACCTGGCCAAACAAGGTCACGAGTTCGGCGCGACTACCGGCCGTGCCCGTCGTTGTGGCTGGTTTGACGCTGTTATCCTGCGTCGCGCTATCGATGTGAACAGCATCTCGGGCATCTGCCTGACCAAGCTGGACGTACTCGACGGTCTGGAAACCATCAACATCTGCGTCGGCTACAAAGATGCCGAAGGTAACGCTGTTGCCCCGACTGACGCTGATAGCTACGTGGGTCTGCAGCCTGTGTACGAAGAAGTGCCGGGCTGGACCGAGTCGACCGTGGGTGCCAAAGCCCTGGAAGAGCTGCCAGCTAACGCACGCGCCTACATCAAACGCGTCGAAGAGCTGATCGGTGCACCGATCGACATTATTTCGACGGGTCCGGACCGCAACGAAACCATCGTTCTGCGTCACCCGTTCGCTTAATAAGTCGTTGATGTAAAAAACAAAGGGCCCTTAATCGGGCCCTTTGTCGTTTATGCCTGTTGGACGGCATGACCTTTGCTGTGATCTTCATTAAGAGCGCGTCTTCTGGCGTGCTATCAATTTAATGGCGTCAATGCAGAGGGATATCAAGTGTCGGCGGTTCTCTCATTGTTACAAAGCCGTCTATTGCGGCCTGTGTTCGTTACCCTTGGTATCGCCCTTTTGGTGCAGGTGCTGGTGGCTGTTGCTCTGACGCGGAGCACAGTGACTGCGCTGGAAGCTGATTTGGGTGTGCGCTTGGGTGCCGACAGTCAAAAACTTTCCGGCGAGCTGGAGCAGGCGGGGCGCGAAGTCACGTCGAGCCTCGACAACCTCTCCACCAGCACGCGTCAGCGCCTCACGGCCGGTTTGTCCTCGCGGCTGAAGGACGAGCAGGTGCAGCTGCGTGCGACCCTGGAAAAGGACCTGAAGGACTCCGCCAATGATATGGCGCAGCTTCTCGCCTCCGTCGCGCCTCGCGCCATGTGGGACAGCGACGTTCCCACCCTGTCCGAATTCGCCCGCCGGGCCCAGCGCAATCCCAACGTGTTGTTCGTGATCTATGACGACGCAACGGGGCAGCACCTGACGCGCTACCTCAACCGCGAAAACCCGATCAACAAGGCCCTTCTGGAGAAAGGCCAGGGCGAGCGTGCGCTGGATAAAGTGCTGGATGCGGCGAAAAACGATCCATCGGTCTACTACGTCGAAGCCTCGATCAACCCTAATGGCGTGGAAATCGGCAAAGTCTTGATGGGCGTCTCCACTGCCTCGGTGGAAACCGATCTGGTGGCGTTGGACAAGCGTTTCTCGGCACTGATCTCCAGTAGTGATCAACTGGTCGGCGACAGTCTCAAAGGTGCGGCGGCTGATAGCGCCACGGCGATGCGGGCGCGTCTGACGTCTGCTCAGTCCACCGCCTCGGAAATGAAGGCCAACACCACCAGCACCGTGCAGGAAGCCGCGGCGACCTTGCGCTGGCGCATCGGTATGGGCCTGGCACTGGTCGGTTGCGGTGTGCTGCTGTTGCTGGCGGTGGTTTTGGGTCGGCGTGTAGTCAATCGCTTGAAGCTGCTGATTGCCGCGATGGACGACCTGGCGGCGGGTGAGGGTGACCTGACCAAGCGCGTGCAGATCAACAGCAAGGACGAAATCGGCGACATGGCCTCGGCGGTCAATCGCTTTGTGGATAAGTTGCAGCCGATCGTGCGCGAAGCGGGCGATGTGGCCCAGCGTACCGGCGTGGAAATCGGCGCCATGACCCTGCGTAACGCCGGTGCCGATGCGGCGGCGGGCATGCAGCGTGACGAAGTGGCCGAAAGTTTGCGCGCCTTGTCGCAAATGGCTGATGAGGCCCAATCTGAAAGCCACGCCATGCAGGCAGCCTTGAAGCAAGTGGTGGATATCCGTTCGGCCACCGATGAAAACACCCGGACCTCGGCGAAGGTCGGCAGCCTGATCGAAGCGTTGGCCGGGCAAGTCGATACCGGCGCGAAAGTCATCGAGCGACTGGCGCAGCAAAGTGAGCAGATTGAAGTGGTGCTGACCGTGATTCACGGGATCGCCGAGCAAACCAACCTGCTGGCACTGAACGCTGCCATCGAAGCGGCGCGTGCCGGTGAGACCGGTCGCGGCTTTGCCGTAGTGGCGGACGAAGTGCGGGCACTGGCGAGCAAGACTCAGAGTTCGACGGGCGACATTCAGGCGCACATCGTGGCGTTGCAGCAAGGTGCGCGTGAGGCGGTGGAAGTGATCGGCCAGGCCGGGCGCCAGGCCAGCGAGGGTTTGCTGGTGTTGCGTGACAGTGCGCAGTTGCAGCAATCGGTGCAGGTGTCGGTCGAGCAGGTGCATGCGGCGATTGGTCTGGCGACGCAAGCAGCGGCTCATCAGGCGCAAGGTGCGCAAGCGGTGCGGGGTCGGGTTGAAACCATTCATGCACAGGCTGAGAAGGCGGCTCAGGCGGTGGTGGAAACCACGGCTAGCGGCAAAGTGCTGGATGGCCTCGCGGCGCAGCTCAAGGCGAGCCTGGGGCAGTTCCGGGCTTAAGATTTGTATTGGCGGGTCTGACGCCTTCGCGGGCAAGCCTCGCTCCTACTGGGGTTGCACAATCCTTGTAGGAGCGAGGCTTGCCCGCGAAGCTTTTCAACGGCTCAAATACATCCGGGTTGTTAACAGGTACACGGGCAACCCCGACACCAATATCAACAGCGCCGCATAAGGCGCCGCCGCCGCAAATTCCACATTCGCGGTATGCGCCCAAACCTCTGTCGCCAGCGTATTGAGCCCGGTCGGACTCAGTAGCAGGGTCGCCGTCAGTTCCTTCATCGCATCCAGAAACACCAGCGCAAACGCCGCGCCCAGCGCCGGGAAGATGATCGGCAGCGTCACCCGACAAAACGCGCTGAATGACGAGGCGCCCAGCGTGCGAGCCGCCTCTTCCAGCTGTGGAGCGGCCTTGTTCAGTGCCGTGCGAATCGGTGCCTGCGCCAATGGTAGAAACAGCAGCGCATAAGCGATCAGCAGTAACGCCGATGTCTGGTACAGCGCCGGCACATAGTGCAGGGCGAAATACACCAACGTCAGCGCAATCACCAGGCCTGGCAGCGCATGCAACAGGTACGGCAAGCGCTCGGCCCAGATGGCCAGTTGGCCTTTGTAGCGCACCACCAGCAGTCCCACCGGCACCGCCAATACCAGGCACAGCGCGGCGCCACCCAGCGAAAGCGCAAGGGACGACAGCAGCGCCTCGCTGATCGCCGCCACCGGAAACGCTGCCGACGAGCCTACCGCCAGCCAGTACACCAGCATCCCCAGTGGAATGCCGCTGCCGATGATCGCCAGTGCCAGACAGTAAATCTGCCCAACAGCCCCCCAAGGTCCCAGCTGCACCTGTTCCGCCTGCCGCGCCGCGCCCTGGCCGGTGCGCACGTGCCGACCCTTGCCACGGGCTCGCAGCTCAAGCCATAAGAGCATCAGGCATAGCGCGAGCAGCACGGCGGAAAGCATTGCCGCATTGGCATTGCTGAATTCCAGTTCGAATTGCTGATAGATCGCCGTGGTGAACGTCTGCAAGCCAATAATCGACAGCGCGCCGAACTCAACGAGCATGTGCAATGCGATCAGCAGTGAACCGGCGAGCAGCGACGGCCACAGCAGAGGCAGGGTGATCCTGAAAAACACGCCCCAGCGATTCTGCCCGAGCGTGCGCGCGGACTCCTCAAGCGAGGGGTCGAGATTGCGCAGGGTCGCCGCCACCGGCAGAAAAATCAGCGGGTACTTGGACAGGGTCATCACCAGAATCGCCCCGCCCAAACCCTCGAAGTGCGCGCTCAGCGAGACCCAGGTAAAGCTGCTGACAAACGCCGGCACCGCAAACGGCAGGCACAGGATCACGCCCCACAATCGTCGGCCTGGCAGATTGCTGCGTTCCAGTAGCCAGGCCAGCGACAAACCGATCACGCCACAGGCGACCGTTACACCGACCATCAGCTCCAGGGTGTTGCGCAGCAAGCCAAACACGTAGGGCCGCCACAGCAAATGCAGTGCTTGGGCCCAACCGGCCTGCCAGGTCTTGAGCCCGACATACACCAGCGGCAACACGCTGAGCAGTACCAACAGCAAAACCGGCAGCAGCAGCCAGATCGACGGCCGCTTGCGCCGTGGCACGTAGCTTCCGCGCATGGCTGGGGCAGAGAGCGGTGCGCTCATCAGTTCAAGCCAACGTCGCGTTCCAGGTCCAGGGCTTCTTCGGCGTTGCCGAGGTCGGCTGGCGTGACTTTCGGTGCTTCAAGCTCGCTGAACGGCTTGAGGCCGCGGTCCGATTCCATGCCTTTGTGCAGCGGGTATTCGGCGGTGGTCTGGGTGATCACGCGCTGACCTTCTTCGCTGGCCATGTAGGCGAGGAATTGCTGGGCTTCTTTTGGGTGTTTGCTGGACTTCAGCACGGCAGCGCTGGAAACAGTGATCAGTCCGCCGACGTCGCCGCCGGTGAAGTAATGCAGTTTCGAGTCGAGCTGGCCTTTTTCGCGTTGCAGGGCGAACCAGTAGTAGTTGTTCACCAGCACGGTCGCGACTTCGCCGTTCTCCACGGCTTTCAAGGCGACCATGTTGTTGCTGTAGGTCTTGCCGAATGCGCGCAAGCCGGTCAGCCATTCTTCGGCTGCATCCATGCCGTGCACTTTGATGATTGCCACGGCCTGTTCCTGGAACGCGCCGCTGGTGGGCACGAAGCCAACCTTGCCTTGCCATTTCGGGTCGGAGAATTCCATCACCGATTTGGGCAGGTCTTTTTCATCGATCAGTTTGGGGTTGAACGCAACCACGCGGACTCGCGCGGTGATGCCGATCCAGGTGCCATTGCCGGCGACGTAGTCTTTCGGCAGAACGGCGAGGGTGGCGGCATCGGTTTGCGCCAGCAGGCCTTGCTCGCCGAGTTTGTTCAGCGGTGGCGATTCTTCGGTGTAGATCACATCGGCCGGGGAGCGATCGCCTTCTTCGACGATCTGGCTGGCAAGCTGGTTGCTGCTGCCTTTGCGCACGTTGACGTGGATGCCGGTCTTGGCTTCGAAAGCTTTGGCGACGGCGTCGCCGACTTCCTTGTGTTGACCGTTATAGAGTGTCAGGGAAACTGGATCAGCAGCCTGGGTGAGGGGGGTAGCGAGTGCCAGGCCGAGCAGGGTGATGGTCAGGCCGCGGCGCAGGGTATTTCGAAACATCATTCGCAGGGTTCCTCACTGTCGCATTGCAAAAACTTGAAACAATGATAAACGATATTGTTTCTCAAGTGCGCCTTGCGGAGGGTGCCTGACTCCTGTAGGAGCGAGCCTGCTCGCGATGGACGTGAACGATGACGCTTGCTGTCTGGCCAAACGCGGCGCCTGTGAGTTCATCGCGAGCAGGCTCGCTCCTACAGGGGGGTGTGGTTTTTCGAATGCCAGAAACGCAAAAACCCGCTTTCGCGGGTTTTTGTGAAATTCCAGAGCAAGCTCTGAAATTTGAATTGGTGCCCAGAAGAAGACTCGAACTTCCACGACCGTAAGGTCACCAGCACCTGAAGCTGGCGTGTCTACCAATTTCACCATCTGGGCATAATCTTCAGCGTTGCCGCTGTTGATGTGGCGCACTATACGGAGAGCAGTTTGATCTGTAAACCCCTGATTTGGTTTTAATAAATCAGAACCGCAGAATGCAAAAAACCCGCTTTCGCGGGTTTTTGTGCGAGCCTTGAAATTGATCTAATCTCAAGCTCTGAATTGGTGCCCAGAAGAAGACTCGAACTTCCACGACCTTGCGGTCACCAGCACCTGAAGCTGGCGTGTCTACCAATTTCACCATCTGGGCAGTATCGGCAACGTCTCCGTCGTCGATGGCGCGCACTATACGGAGCGTCTTTTTAACTGTAAACCCCCAGCGTCAAAAAAACCTGGAAAATTTTACCAGCGGCATTTAAATCAGCTTTGCGCTGTCGATAAAGGGCTTTAGATGGGCTCTCGTAGCCTGAAATTTCCCGTTTCATTACGCCTATGCCAAACTAACCCGCATATAGACAAGGTGAAAACTCTCTAATGGCCGATTGGCAGTCCCTCGATCCCGAGGCCGCTCGTGAAGCGGAAAAATATGAAAACCCTATTCCTAGCCGCGAACTGATCCTTCAGCACCTTGCTGATCGGGGTTCGCCTGCTAACCGCGAGCAACTGGTCGAAGAGTTTGGTCTGATCACAGAAGACCAGATCGAAGCCCTGCGCCGCCGCCTGCGCGCCATGGAGCGCGATGCTCAACTCATCTATACCCGTCGTGGCACATATGCGCCGGTGGACAAGCTCGACCTGATCCTGGGCCGCATCAGCGGTCACCGTGACGGCTTCGGCTTCCTGGTCCCGGACGACGGCAGTGACGACCTGTTCATGAGCCCGGCGCAAATGCGTCTGGTGTTCGATGGCGACCGTGCGCTTGCCCGTGTCTCCGGTCTGGACCGTCGCGGTCGCCGCGAAGGCATGATCGTCGAAGTGGTCTCCCGCGCTCACGAAACCATCGTCGGCCGTTACTTCGAAGAGGGCGGTATCGGCTTCGTGGTGGCGGACAATCCGAAGATCCAGCAAGAAGTGCTGGTTACGCCGGGCCGCAATGCCAACGCCAAAGTCGGTCAGTTCGTCGAAGTGAAGATCACTCACTGGCCGACGCCACGCTTCCAGCCGCAAGGCGACGTGGTCGAAGTCGTGGGCAACTACATGGCGCCGGGCATGGAAATCGATGTCGCCCTGCGCACCTACGATATTCCGCACGTCTGGCCTGAAGCGGTCTTGAAAGAAGCCGCCAAGCTCAAGCCGGAAGTCGAAGAGAAAGACAAAGAGAAGCGCATCGACCTGCGCCATCTGCCGTTCGTGACCATCGACGGTGAAGATGCGCGCGACTTCGATGACGCAGTCTACTGCGAAGCCAAACCTGGCAAGCTGCGCCTGTTCTCCGGTGGCTGGAAGTTGTACGTGGCGATTGCCGACGTTTCCAGCTACGTGAAAATCGGTTCCGCGCTGGACAACGAATCCCAGGTTCGCGGCAACTCCGTTTACTTCCCGGAGCGCGTAGTGCCGATGCTGCCTGAGCAGCTGTCCAACGGCCTGTGCTCGCTGAATCCACATGTCGATCGTCTGGCCATGGTCTGCGAGATGACCATCTCCAAATCCGGCGAAATGACCGACTATTGCTTCTACGAAGCAGTGATTCACTCCCATGCCCGTCTGACCTATAACAAGGTCAGCACCATGCTGGAGACGCCGAAAGTTACCGAGGCTCGCCAGCTTCGCGGCGAATACACCGACGTTCTGCCACACCTCAAGCAGCTGTATTCGCTGTACAAGGTGCTGTTGGCGGCCCGTCATGTGCGTGGCGCGATCGATTTCGAAACGCAGGAAACCCGGATCATCTTCGGTTCCGAGCGCAAGATTGCCGAAATCCGTCCGACCGTGCGTAACGATGCACACAAGCTGATCGAGGAATGCATGCTGGCGGCCAACGTGGCCACTGCCGAATTCCTGAAGAAGCACGAAATTCCTGCGCTGTATCGCGTCCACGATGGTCCGCCACCGGAGCGTCTGGAAAAACTGCGCGCCTTCCTTGGCGAGCTCGGCCTGTCCCTGCACAAAGGCAAGGACGGCCCGTCGCCGAAGGATTACCAGGCCTTGCTGGCAAGCATCAAGGACCGTCCGGATTTCCACCTGATCCAGACCGTCATGCTGCGTTCGCTGAGTCAGGCGGTGTACAGCGCTGATAACCAGGGCCACTTCGGCCTGAATTACGAAGCCTATACCCACTTCACTTCGCCGATCCGCCGCTACCCGGACTTGCTCACGCATCGGGCGATCCGCAGCGTCATTCATTCGAAAATGGACACCCCGCACGTTCGCCGTGCCGGCGCGATGACCATTCCGAAGGCGCGCATCTATCCGTACGACGAAGCCGCGCTGGAGCAGCTCGGCGAGCAGTGCTCGATGAGCGAGCGCCGTGCCGACGAAGCGACCCGCGACGTGGTGAACTGGCTCAAGTGCGAGTTCATGAAAGACCGCGTGGGCGAGTCGTTCCCGGGTGTGATCACCGCCGTGACCGGTTTTGGCCTGTTCGTCGAGCTGACCGATATCTACGTCGAAGGCCTGGTGCACGTCACTGCGCTGCCGGGCGATTACTACCACTTCGACCCTGTGCATCACCGCCTCGCCGGTGAGCGCACCGGTCGTAGCTTCCGCCTTGGCGACACCGTTGAAGTGCGCGTCATGCGCGTCGACCTCGACGAGCGCAAGATCGACTTCGAGATGGCTGAAAAAACCATCAGCGCACCGATCGGCCGCAAAAAGCGCGGGACTGAAACCGCTGCACCTGCTGGCAAGACTGCAGCAGAGCCGGCGCCGGCGAAAACCGGTCGTCGTCCTGCCAAGGAAAAAGCAGTCGAAGCCTATCGCCCAAGCGATGCGGCAGCGAAAAATGCTGAGCTGCGCAAAAGCCGTGAAATGAAGCAGGCGTTGCTGTCTGAAGCGAAAAGCGGTGGTAAAGCGGCGTCTGGGGGAAAGACCGGGTGGTCGGCGCCTGACAAGGCTCCCGGCAGCAAACCGAGCAAACACCGTAAAGGCCCGCCGAAAGCGGGCTCGGCCCCAGCCAAAAGCGGCGGGGCGCGTAAACCTAAGGCCAAGTCATGAGTCAGTTGGAAAAAATCTACGGCGTGCATGCGGTAGAAGCATTGCTGCGTCACCACCCGAAACGCGTCAAGCAGATCTGGCTGGCGGAAGGCCGCAGTGATCCGCGGGTTCAGACGCTGATCGCGCTCGCGGCCGAAAACCGCGTGGCCGTCGGCAATGCCGAACGTCGCGAGCTGGATGCCTGGGTTGAAGGCGTGCACCAGGGCGTGGTGGCGGACGTGAGTCCGAGCCAGGTCTGGGGCGAGGCAATGCTCGACGAACTGCTCGATCGCACCGATGGTGCACCGCTGTTGCTGGTGCTCGACGGCGTGACCGATCCGCACAACCTTGGCGCTTGCCTGCGTTCGGCCGATGCGGCCGGTGCGCTGGCGGTGATCGTGCCGAAAGACAAGTCGGCCACGCTGACTCCAACGGTGCGAAAGGTTGCGTGTGGCGCGGCGGAAGTGATTCCGTTGGTCGCCGTGACCAACCTGGCGCGTACGCTTGAAAAGCTCAAGCAGCGCGGCTTGTGGGTCGTCGGTACGGCGGGCGAAGCCGAGCAGAGCCTGTATCAGCAAGACATGACCGGGCCGACCATCCTGATCATGGGCGCGGAAGGCAGCGGCATGCGTCGCCTGACCCGCGATCTTTGCGACTACCTGGTGCACCTGCCGATGGCCGGCAGCGTCAGCAGTCTCAACGTTTCCGTGGCGACCGGCGTCTGCCTGTTCGAGGCCCAGCGCCAGCGCAGCGTAAAAGCCGCCACTGGCAAGAAGCCCTGACACTCCCTTGTAGGAGCCGGCTTGCTGGCGATCCAAGCGCCACGGTACTTCTGAAGCACCGCGTTGCCTGAATCGCCAGCAAGCCGGCTCCTACAGGTATGGGGTAATTGGTGGTTGTTCAAATAATCACCAATTGCCTTGCACCTCTTCTGTCCCTTCTCTACAATTGCGCCCCTTGCTGTGACGGCAGGCACGCATGTGTCTATCGCAAGCAAGTCCATAAGTGTCATTCACTCCTTGTCTGACCGCTTTTGAGCGGCAGGCTACAACCCGTAAGGAGCATTCATGCGTCATTACGAAATCATCTTTTTGGTCCACCCGGATCAAAGCGAGCAAGTCGGCGGCATGGTTGAGCGTTACACCAAGCTGATCGAAGAAGACGGCGGCAAAATCCACCGTCTGGAAGATTGGGGCCGTCGTCAACTGGCCTACGCAATCAACAATGTTCACAAGGCTCACTACGTGATGCTGAACGTTGAGTGCACTGGCAAGGCCCTGGCCGAGCTGGAAGACAACTTCCGCTACAACGATGCAGTGATCCGTAACCTGGTCATCCGTCGCGAAGAAGCCGTTACCGGCCAATCCGAGATGCTCAAGGCTGAAGAAAACCGCAGTGAGCGCCGTGAGCGTCGCGACCGTCCTGAGCACTCCGACGCCGAAGGCGTTGATGGTGATGACAGCGACAACAGCGATAACGCTGACGAGTAATCCACGGACCTTTTGAGGAGCCTATTACATGGCACGTTTCTTCCGTCGTCGTAAATTCTGCCGCTTCACCGCTGAAGACGTGAAAGAGATCGATTACAAAGATCTCAACACTCTGAAAGCCTACGTATCCGAGACCGGCAAAATCGTTCCAAGCCGCATCACCGGTACCAAAGCTCGTTATCAGCGTCAGCTGGCCACCGCTATCAAGCGCGCCCGCTTCCTGGCCCTGCTGGCCTACACCGACAGCCACGGCCGCTGAGACCGGGCAGTCGACACGTAGCAAAGGATTGAATGCATGCGTGCCATAGCTGAGTTCATCATGCGCGGCCGTATGCAGGCCACTCTCGTAGTGGCCGGATGCGCAACATTGCCGTTGTTGTATTGGTTGGGTGCTGCCGCTGGATGCCTAGTGCTCCTGCGGCGCGGATTGAAGGACGCCCTTGGCGTACTTGCTCTGGGACTGCTGCCGGCGTTGATCTGGTGGCTTTACTCCGATGACCCACGGGCACTTCTGGTGCTGCTGGGGTCTTCGAGCCTTGCGTTGGTTTTGCGCGCAAGCGAGTCCTGGAACCGCGTGCTGCTGGTCAGCATAGCGATGGGAGTGGTGTTTGCAGTGGTGCTGGGGACAGTTTTTGCTCCCCAAATCGAGATGCTGGCGCAGGCCTTGATAAAGGTCATGCCGTCGCTACTCGGTGATGTCTACCAGAAGTTGTCGGTAGACGAGCAAGCGCATTTTGCGTCCCTGATTGCACCGGTCCTGACTGGCCTGATTGCGGCCTTGTTGCAAATCGTCAGTGTGCTGAGCCTGATTGTCGGGCGCTACTGGCAGGCGTTGTTGTACAACCCGGGTGGTTTTGGTCGCGAATTTCGCGCCATCCGATTCCCGCTGGGGCTGGCGATGTTACTGCTGGCGTTCATGCTTCTGGGGCCGAACATCGGCCCGCAGATGGCCATGTTGACGCCGTTGTGCAGTGTACCGCTGGTGTTCGCCGGGCTGGCCCTGATTCACGGGCTGGTGGCGCAAAAGCGACTGGCCAGGTTCTGGCTGGTGGGGTTGTACGTCACGCTGTTGCTGTTCATGCAGCTGATCTATCCGTTGCTGGTGGTCCTGGCCATCGTCGACAGCCTGATTGATTTTCGCGGTCGTTCGACGCCGAAAGACGTCGATAGCGCGAACGGTGAAGGTTAAAAGTTAAGAGGATTTTCACATGCAACTGATCCTTCTGGAAAAAGTCACCAACCTGGGCAACCTGGGTGACAAAGTAAACGTTAAGGCTGGTTACGGTCGTAACTACCTGCTGCCTTACGGCAAAGCTACCGCCGCGACCCCAGCCAACCTGGCTGCGTTCGAAGAGCGTCGCGCTGAGCTGGAAAAAGCCGCAGCAGACCGTAAAACTTCGGCTGAAAGCCGTGCCGCCCAACTGGCTGAGCTGGAAGTGACTATCACTGCCACCGCTGGTGACGAAGGCAAGCTGTTCGGTTCGATCGGTACTCACGACATCGCTGATGCACTGACCGCCTCTGGCGTTGAAGTTGCAAAAAGCGAAGTTCGTCTGCCGAACGGCACCATCCGCAACGTAGGCGAATTCGACGTAGCCGTGCACCTGCACGCCGAAGTTGAAGCCACCGTACGCGTTGTCGTGGTAGCAGCTTAAGCAGCACTTGTCGGCTGGCACCCTCGGGTGCTTGCCGGTAACATCGGGCACGATCCTGTTTACAGGTCGTGCCCTTTGTCTTTCTGCAGTTCCTGATTTTCACAACTATTCAAGTGGCCATGAACGATATCTCCGCTCCCGAGCAATACGATCTGCAAACCGCTTCCCTGAAGGTGCCGCCGCATTCCATCGAGGCCGAACAGGCCGTGCTCGGTGGTTTGATGCTGGACAACAACGCCTGGGAGCGCGTGCTTGATCAAGTCTCCGACGGCGATTTCTATCGACATGACCACCGCCTGATTTTCCGCGCGATCGCCAAACTCGCCGACCAGAACTCCCCGATCGACGTCGTGACCCTTGCCGAGCAATTGGACAAGGAAGGTCAGACCTCGCAGGTCGGCGGCCTCGGTTACCTCGGTGAACTGGCGAAAAACACGCCGTCCGTCGCCAACATCAAGGCGTATGCGCAGATCGTTCGCGCGCGAGCGACGTTGCGGCAGTTGATCGGCATCGCCACCGAGATTGCCGACAGCGCCTTCAACCCGGAAGGTCGCACGGCTGAAGAGATTCTCGACGAAGCCGAGCGGCAGATCTTCCAGATCGCCGAGGCCCGGCCTAAAACCGGCGGCCCGGTGAGCGTCAATGACCTGTTGACCAAGGCCATCGACCGCATCGACACCTTGTTCAACACCGATAACGCCATCACTGGCTTGTCCACCGGTTACACCGACCTCGACGAGAAGACCAGCGGCCTGCAGCCGGCCGACTTGATCATCGTCGCCGGCCGTCCGTCGATGGGTAAAACCACCTTTGCGATGAACCTGGTGGAAAACGCCGTGTTGCGCAGCGACAAGTGCGTGCTGGTTTACTCGCTCGAGATGCCAGGCGAATCGCTGATCATGCGTATGTTGTCGTCCCTCGGCCGTATCGACCAGACCAAGGTCCGTGCCGGTCGCCTGGACGACGACGATTGGCCGCGCCTGACATCGGCGGTCAACCTGCTCAACGACCGCAAGCTGTTCATCGACGATACGGCGGGCATCAGCCCGTCGGAAATGCGCGCGCGGACCCGGCGTCTGGTGCGTGAGCACGGCGATGTCGCCCTGATCATGATCGACTACCTGCAATTGATGCAGATTCCGGGTTCCGGTGGTGACAACCGGACCAACGAGATTTCCGAGATCTCGCGTTCCTTGAAGGCCCTGGCCAAGGAATTCAATTGCCCGGTGGTGGCGCTGTCCCAGCTCAACCGCTCCCTGGAGCAACGACCGAACAAACGGCCGATCAACTCCGACCTCCGGGAATCCGGAGCGATCGAGCAGGATGCCGACGTCATCATGTTCGTGTACCGGGATGAGGTTTATCACCCGGAAACCGAACACAAAGGCATCGCCGAAATTATTATCGGCAAGCAGCGGAACGGCCCAATCGGCACGTCGCGACTGGCGTTCATCGGTAAGTACACCCGCTTCGAAAACCTGGCGCCGGGTAGCTACAACTTCGACGACGAGTAAATTATGTAGCGCCTGTCAGGGCCTCATTCGCGGGCAAGCCTCGCTCCTACAGGGGATCACATTCCTCTGTAGGAGCGAGGCTTGCCCGCGAATGAGGTCGCCACCAATTTCCGACCATAACCGTCGGAATTGGTCATTTTTTGTGCTATATTCCGCGCCCGCGATTTTTCATCTCAACACCGGTCATCGTCATGCAAACAGCCAAGCCGTTATTTGACTATCCCAAGTACTGGGCCGAATGCTTCGGTCCAGCGCCATTCCTGCCAATGAGCAGGGAGGAGATGGATCAGCTCGGCTGGGATTCATGCGACATCATCATCGTCACCGGTGATGCCTACGTTGACCATCCGTCGTTCGGCATGGCGATCATCGGCCGGCTGCTGGAGTCCCAGGGCTTCCGCGTCGGGATCATTGCCCAGCCGAACTGGCAGTCCAAAGACGACTTCATGAAGCTCGGCGAGCCGAACCTGTTCTTCGGTGTCGCGGCCGGCAACATGGACTCGATGATCAACCGCTATACCGCCGACAAGAAAATCCGTTCCGACGACGCCTACACCCCCGGTGGCCTGGCGGGCAAACGTCCGGATCGCGCGAGCCTGGTTTACAGCCAGCGCTGCAAGGAAGCCTACAAGAACGTGCCGATCGTACTCGGCGGTATTGAAGCTTCCCTGCGCCGCATCGCCCACTACGACTACTGGCAGGACCGGGTGCGCAACTCGATCCTGATCGACGCCTGTGCCGATATCCTGCTCTACGGCAACGCCGAGCGTGCGATTGTCGAAGTCGCCCAGCGCCTGTCCTACGGCCACAAGATCGAAGACATCACCGATGTGCGCGGCACCGCGTTCATCCGTCGCGACACGCCGAAAGACTGGTACGAAGTCGACTCCACGCGCATCGACCGTCCGGGCAAGATCGACAAGATCATTAACCCGTACGTCAACACCCAGGACACCCAGGCCTGCGCCATCGAGCAGGAAAAGGGGCCGGTTGAAGACCCGAGCGAAGCCAAAGTCGTACAGATTCTGGCCAGCCCGAAAATGACCCGCGACAAGACGGTGATCCGTCTGCCGTCGGTCGAGAAGGTCCGTGGCGATGCAGTGCTTTACGCTCACGCCAACCGCGTGCTTCACCTGGAAACCAACCCGGGCAACGCGCGCGCGCTGGTGCAGAAGCACGGCGAAGTCGACGTCTGGTTCAACCCGCCGCCGATTCCGATGACCACCGAAGAAATGGACTACGTGTTCGGCATGCCTTACGCACGTATTCCACACCCGGCGTACGGCAAGGAAAAAATCCCTGCCTACGACATGATCCGCTTCTCGGTGAACATCATGCGTGGCTGCTTCGGCGGCTGCACCTTCTGCTCGATTACCGAGCACGAAGGCCGGATCATCCAGAACCGTTCCGAAGAGTCGATCATTCGCGAAATCGAAGAGATCCGCGACAAGGTGCCAGGTTTCACCGGCGTCATTTCCGACCTCGGCGGCCCGACCGCGAACATGTACCGCATCGCCTGCAAGAGCCCGGAAATCGAATCCGCGTGCCGCAAGCCATCGTGCGTGTTCCCTGGCATCTGCCCGAACCTGAACACCGACCACTCGTCGCTGATCCAGTTGTATCGCAGCGCCCGTGCGTTGCCGGGTGTGAAGAAGATTTTGATCGCTTCCGGTCTACGCTACGACCTCGCCGTCGAGTCGCCGGAGTACGTCAAGGAGCTGGTGACCCACCACGTCGGTGGTTACCTGAAGATCGCCCCGGAACACACCGAGGAAGGTCCGCTCAATCAGATGATGAAACCGGGCATCGGCAGCTATGACAAGTTCAAGCGCATGTTCGAGAAGTACTCCAAGGAAGCCGGGAAAGAGCAGTACCTGATTCCGTACTTCATTGCCGCTCACCCGGGCACGACCGACGAAGACATGATGAACCTGGCCCTGTGGCTCAAGGGCAACGGCTTCCGTGCCGACCAGGTGCAGGCGTTCTACCCGTCGCCGATGGCCACCGCCACCGCGATGTACCACTCGGGCAAGAACCCGCTGCGCAAGGTCACTTACAAGAGCGACGCCGTGACCATCGTCAAGAGCGAAGAGCAGCGTCGTCTGCACAAGGCGTTCTTGCGTTATCACGACCCGAAAGGCTGGCCGATGCTGCGTGAAGCGCTGACCCGCATGGGCCGCGCCGACCTGATCGGGCCGGGTAAGAACCAGTTGATCCCGCTGCATCAGCCTGCGAGCGACAGCTACCAGAGCGCCCGTCGCAAGAACTCGACGCCGGCCGGCAGTCACAAGGTCGCGGGTGAGAAGACTACCAAGATCCTGACCCAGCACACCGGTCTGCCACCACGTGCCAGCGATGGCGGTAACCCGTGGGACAAGCGTGAACAGGCCAAGGCAGCGGCATTTGCCCGCAACCAGCAGGCGGCCAAGGAGCGCAAGGATGCCGCCAAAGGCAAAGGGCCGAAGCCTGCGCGCAAGCCGGTTGTGCCGCGCTAAGCCTCACTTGAGCTGAACAGAACGCCAACCTTCGGGTTGGCGTTTTTGTGTGCGGCAACCAAGCGGGCGTTTTCAGAGTCAGATAATGGGTTGTAGCTACTGGCCTCATCGCGAGCAGGCTCGCTCCCACAGGTTTTTCTTTGGATGCAGAATTTGTGAACGACAGAGATCATTGTGGGAGCGAGCCTGCTCGCGATGAGGCCACTACAGCCGCAGCCAATTCCAGCTGACAGCCCACTGGTCGCCACATTTGCGTGCAGCGCCCCCAAACCAATTTCCCGCATCGCCCGATTTTGGTGCTGTACTGCCTCAAGCAACCGGAGAAAGCGCCAGCGCCACTGGATGGCATAAGTCTTGCGCGCTTTCGATAACGCTTAAGGCTCGCAGGAGGCACGCCGTGTCGATTCATGTCGCATTGCACCACGTCACGCATTACCGCTACGACCGCGCTGTCGAGCTCGGTCCGCAGATTGTTCGCCTGCGCCCGGCCGCCCACAGCCGTACGCGGATACTGTCGTATGCGCTGAAAGTCTCGCCCGAGCAGCATTTCATTAACTGGCAGCAGGACCCTCAGGGCAATTACCTGGCGCGTCTGGTGTTCCCGGAGAAAACCGAGGAACTGCGGATCGAGGTCGATCTGCTGGCGGAAATGGCGGTGTTCAATCCGTTCGACTTCTTCCTCGAACCCTACGCGGAAAAAATCCCGTTTGCCTACGCCGCGGACGAGCGCAAGGAACTGGCGCCGTACCTGGAAACCCTGCCGCTGACGCCGAAATTCAAGGCTTATCTGGACGGCATCGATCGCACGCCGCTGCCCAGCGTGGATTTCCTCGTCGCGCTCAATCAGCGCCTGAGCGAGGACATCGGCTACCTGATCCGCATGGAGCCGGGCGTGCAAACGCCCGAACACACCCTCGAACATGCCTCCGGTTCCTGTCGCGACTCGGCGTGGCTGCTGGTGCAGCTGCTGCGTAACCTGGGCCTGGCGGCGCGTTTTGTCTCCGGTTATCTGATTCAACTGACCGCCGACGTCAAAAGCCTCGACGGTCCGTCGGGCACCGACGTGGATTTCACCGATTTGCACGCCTGGTGCGAGGTCTATTTGCCCGGTGCCGGCTGGATCGGCCTGGACGCGACCTCAGGCCTGTTTGCCGGTGAAGGACACATTCCGTTGGCGTGTAGTCCCGATCCGGGCTCTGCGGCACCGATCAGTGGCCTGGTGGAGCCGTGCGAGTGCGAATTCACCCACGAAATGTCCGTTGAGCGGATTTGGGAGGCGCCGCGCGTCACCAAGCCCTACACCGAAGATCAATGGCTGGCGATCCAGGCGCTGGGCCGGCAGATTGATGCCGACCTGCTGGAAGGCGACGTACGCCTGACCATGGGCGGCGAGCCGACCTTCGTCTCCATCGACGATCCGGACGGCGCCGAGTGGAACACCGCCGCGCTGGGGCCAGACAAGCGGCGTTTGTCCGCCGAGCTGTTCCAGCGAATGCGCAAACATTACGCACCCAAAGGACTGGTGCATTTCGGTCAAGGTAAGTGGTACCCCGGCGAGCAACTGCCACGCTGGTCGCTGAACTGCTACTGGCGTCGCGATGGTGTGCCGATCTGGCACAACAGCGCGCTGATTGCCGATGAGCAAGAAGACTACGGTGCCGATGGCGAACTGGCTGGGCGTTTTCTGGCGAGTGTCGCCGAACGCCTGAAAATTCCGACACGCTTTGTGTTCCCGGCCTACGAAGACAATTTCTATTACCTCTGGCGCGAAGGCACTTTGCCGCAGAACGTCAGCGCCGAAGATTCGCGTCTGGAAGAACCCTTGGAGCGTGCGCGACTGCGCAAAGTCTTCAGTCAGGGGCTGGATAAAGTGATCGGCCAAGTGTTGCCACTGGCGCGCACGGCCAAGGGCGATCAGTGGCAAAGCGGCCGCTGGTACCTGCGCGACGAGCACTGCCGGTTGGTGCCGGGGGATTCGCCACTGGGTTATCGCTTGCCGCTGGGCTCGCAGCCGTGGGTGAAAGCCGCCGAGTATCCGTTCATCTACCCCAACGATCCCAATCAGGAATTCCCGACGCTCCCGGATACTCAGCAGTTGAGCCGCCCCGCCGCCGCGGCCGAAGCGGTCGAGCGTGATCTGGAAATCGACGAATCCGCCGATTGGCTGACGCGCACCGCCTTCTGCGCCGAGGCGCGGGAGGGGCGGTTGTACTTGTTCATGCCGCCGCTGGAGCGAGTCGAGGATTATCTGGAGCTGGTCACTGCAATCGAGGCCACGGCTGAGGAACTGCATTGTCCGGTGCTGCTGGAAGGCTATGAGCCGCCAAGCGATCCGCGCCTGAGCAACTTCCGCATTACCCCGGACCCAGGCGTGATCGAGGTCAACGTGCAGCCGTCCGCCACCTGGGATGAACTGGTCGAACGCACCGAGTTTCTCTACGAAGAAGCGCGCCAGACGCGGCTGACCACTGAAAAATTCATGATCGACGGCCGACACACCGGCACCGGCGGCGGTAACCATTTCGTACTGGGCGGCGCGACACCGGCTGACTCACCGTTCCTGCGCCGTCCCGATTTACTGCGCAGCCTGATCAGTTACTGGCATAACCACCCTTCGTTGTCCTACCTGTTTTCCGGATTGTTCATCGGCCCGACGTCCCAGGCGCCGCGCGTCGATGAAGCGCGCAACGATGCGTTGTACGAGCTGGAAATCGCCTTCGCCCAGATGCCTCAACCCGGCGAGGAATGCGCGCCGTGGCTGGTCGACCGGCTGCTGCGCAACCTGTTGATAGACGTGACGGGTAACACTCATCGCGCCGAATTCTGCATCGACAAGCTTTATTCGCCCGATGGCGCAACGGGGCGCCTTGGCTTGCTGGAGTTGCGCGCTTTTGAAATGCCGCCCCACGCGCGCATGAGCCTGGCGCAGCAGTTGTTGCTGCGAGCGCTGGTTGCGCGGTTCTGGCGCGAGCCTTATGCGCCGCCGAAACTGGCGCGCTGGGGCACGGAATTGCACGACCGGTTCCTGTTGCCACACTTTATCGAGCAGGATTTCGCTGATGTGATCGTCGACCTCAATGCCGCGGGTTATCCGGTGCGGGCCGAGTGGTTTGCCGCGCATCTGGAGTTTCGCTTTCCCAAGGTCGGCGATTACGCCGTCAGCGGCATCGAACTGGAAGTGCGTCAGGCGCTGGAGCCTTGGCATGTACTGGGCGAGGAGGGCGCGGTCGGCGGCACGGTGCGCTACGTGGATTCGTCCCTGGAGCGCTTGCAGGTGAAGCTCACCGGCCTGGCACCGCAGCGCTATTTGCTGACCTGCAACGGCGTTCCGGTGCCTTTGCAGCCGACCGGCCGGGTGGGCGAGTTCGTCGCAGGCGTGCGCTTTCGTGCCTGGCAGCCGGCCAACTGTCTGCAACCGACGATCCCGGTCCATGCGCCGCTGGTGTTCGACCTGCTCGACACCTGGATGCAGCGTTCGCTGGGGGGGTGTCAGTACCACGTCGCCCATCCGGGCGGGCGCAACTATGACAGCTTGCCGGTGAACGCCAATGAAGCCGAGAGTCGGAGGATGGCGCGTTTCTTCCGCATCGGACACAGCCCGGGGAAACTTCCTATACCGATTCTGGAAATAAACGACGAGCTGCCGATGACTCTCGATTTACGACGTTTCTAAACCGTACGCGACGCTCGGATTTTTCGTATATCCGGGCGTCATGAGCGTGCGTTAGTCTGACCGTTCCTTGCTGTCTGCCGAGCTTTCCATGCCTGACCTGCTTGACCGCTACCCGCTGACGGCGGGCACTTATCACGAACTGCTCGACGACAGTGGCGCCGTACGTCCGCACTGGCGTCGGTTGTTCGACCAGTTGCAACGCAGCACGCCCGCGCAGCTGGTGCAGCGTCAGGCACTGCTGACCCGGCAGATCCAGGAAAACGGCGTGACCTACAACGTCTATGCCGATCCCAAGGGCGCGGACCGGCCGTGGGAGCTGGACTTGCTGCCGCACGTGATCGCTGCGGACGAATGGGAGCACTTGTCGGCCGGGATCGCCCAGCGGGCTCGACTGTTGAATGCTGTGCTGGCGGACTTGTACGGCCCGCAACGGTTGATCGCTGAAGGCTTGTTGCCGGCTGAGCTGGTATTCGGTCACAACAACTTCCTCTGGCCCTGTCAGGGCATCACGCCGCCCGATGGGGCCTTTCTGCATCTGTATGCCGTGGATCTGGCGCGCACGCCCGACGGTCGCTGGTGGGTGACGGCGGATCGGACCCAGGCACCGTCCGGCGCCGGTTACGCCCTGGAAAACCGCACGATCGTGTCCCGGGCCTTTCCTGAGTTGTACCGCGATTTGAAGGTGCAGCATCTGGCCGGGTTCTTCCGCACGCTTCAGGAAACCCTGGCCCGTCAGGCGCCAAGCGACGATGAAGTGCCGTTGGTGGTGCTGCTGACGCCGGGGCGTTTCAACGAAAGCTATTTCGAACACCTGTATCTGGCGCGGCAACTCGGTTATCCGTTGGTGGAGGGCGGCGACCTCACGGTGCGCGATGCCACGGTTTACCTGAAAACCTTGAGCGGCCTGCGCAGGGTCCACGCGATCATGCGTCGGCTCGACGACGACTTCTGTGATCCGCTGGAGCTGCGCACCGACTCGGCGCTCGGTGTGCCGGGCCTGCTCGAAGCCGTGCGACAAGGACGGGTGCTGGTGGCCAACGCGCTCGGCAGCGGCGTGCTGGAATCGCCGGGGTTGCTGGGCTTCCTGCCGAAGATCAATCAATTCCTGTTCGGCGAAGAGTTGATCCTGCCCTCTATCGCCACGTGGTGGTGCGGCGAAGCGCCGGTGCTGGCCCAGGCGCTGGAAAAACTGCCGGAATTGCTGATCAAACCTGCGTTCCCCTCACAGAGCTTCGCGCCGGTGTTTGGCCGCGATTTGAGTGAAAAACAGCGTCTGGCGCTTTCCGAGCGCATGCAGGCACGACCTTATGCCTATGTGGCGCAAGAACTTGCGCAATTGTCCCAGGCGCCGATCTGGCAGGCCGAGGGTGGCCAGTTGCAACCCCGAGCCATCGGCATGCGCGTGTACGCGGTGGCGAGTCGCGACGGGTATAGGGTTCTGCCTGGCGGTTTGACCCGGGTGGCCGCCGAGGCCGACGCTGAAGTGGTGTCGATGCAGCGCGGCGGTGCGAGCAAGGACACCTGGGTGCTGGGGGACCGGCCACCCAGCGGCGAACAATGGAAAGCCCAGCGCAACATTGGCGTGCACGATCTGGTGCGACGCGATCCGTATTTGCCGTCGCGAGTGGTGGAAAACCTGTTCTGGTTCGGCCGTTACTGCGAGCGCTGCGATGACAGTGCGCGGTTGCTGCGGATCATGCTGGCGCGCTACGTCGATGGCGATGACCCGCAAGCGCTGGAGGCCGCGGTCGATCTGGGTGAGCGGTTGATGTTGCTGCCCGAAGAAGGCGAGCTGCCTGAACGGTTGTTGGCGGCGCTGCTCGGTGACGACTGGCCGTTCAGCCTGCGTTCCAACCTGCAGCGCTTGCAGTGGGCGGCGTCGCAAGTGCGCGGCAAGCTCTCGCGAGAGAACTGGCAGGCGCTGGTGGAGTTGCAGCGTGAGGCCGTCGAACTGGAAACCGAAGAACCGGATTTCGGCGAGTTGCTGGATTTCCTCAACCGTCTGGTGATGTCGCTGGCGGCGCTGTCGGGTTTTGCGCTGGACGACATGACCCGGGACGAAGGCTGGCGCTTCCTGATGATCGGTCGACGGATCGAGCGCCTGCAATTTCTCAGCGGCAGCCTCGCGGCGTTTCTGCGCGGTAGCGGCGCCTTTGATCAGGCCGGGCTGGAGTGGCTGCTGGAACTGGGTAACAGCAGCATCACCTACCGCTCGCGGTATCTGGCGGTGGCGCAATTGATTCCGGTGCTGGACCTGTTGCTGCTCGACGAACAAAACCCGCACGCGGTGCTGTTCCAGTTGAAGCTGGTGACCCGCACCCTCAAACGTTTGAACGATGATTTTGCTGTGCCGCGCGAAGCCGGCTTGCCGTTTCTGGTGGAGCGTCTGGCGCGCTTTGATCTGGGGTGTCTGGAGAATTCGCTGTTCGGTGAAGCCAGCGTACGCGCCGCCATCAATGGCCTGGCCGACCTGCTGCAAGAGATCGCCGATGCGAGCGGGCAGGTGTCGGATCGTTTGGCATTGCGCCATTTCGCCCACGTCGATGATGTCAGCCAACGCACGGTGTCCGTCTGATGAGCGCTCATTACCAGATTTTCCATGACACCCATTATCACTACGACAGCCCGGTGTCCCTCGCCCAGCAGTTGGCGCATCTGTGGCCGCGCTCGTGCGCCTGGCAGCGTTGCACTGCGCAACAATTGCAGATCAGCCCCGACCCGACGGCGCGCCGCGACGAACTGGATGTATTCGGCAACCCGCTGACCCGGCTGGCGTTTGAACGACCTCACGATGAGTTACTGGTCAACGCCAGTCTTACCGTCGAAGTGCTGGCCCGGCCAACGCTGGATTTCAATCTATCGCCGGCCTGGGAAGAAACCCGCAACGCACTGACCTACAGCAGCCAGCCGCTTTCGTCCGACGTGCTCGAAGCGTGTCGTTACCGGTTCGAATCGCCCTATGTGCATTTGAAGCGCAACTTCGTCGAGTTCTCGGAAAGTTGTTTTCCGGCGGGGCGGCCGCTGTTGCTCGGCGTCCAGGCGTTGATGGAAAAAATCTTCAGCGAATTCACCTTCGACGCCGAGGCCACTCAAGTGGCAACGCCTCTGGTGGAAGTGCTGGAGCGCCGTCGCGGGGTGTGCCAGGACTTCGCTCACCTGATGCTCGCTTGCTTGCGTTCCCGTGGGTTGGCGGCGCGTTACATCAGCGGCTACCTGCTGACTCAGCCGCCACCGGGCCAGCCACGGCTGATCGGTGCCGATGCATCACACGCCTGGGTTTCAGTGTTTTGCCCGGTGTTGGGTTGGGTGGATTTCGATCCGACCAACAATGTGCAACCGGCGCTCGAACACATCACCCTGGCCTGGGGCCGGGATTTTTCTGATGTATCGCCGTTGCGCGGGGTGATTCTGGGGGGCGGAAATCACGATCCGGAAGTCCGGGTCACCGTGATGCCACTGGAGTAACAAAGATCCACCCTGTAGGAGCGAGCCTGCTCGCGATGGACGTCAACGATGACGCGTCCTGTCTGGAAAAACGCGCTGTCTTCGATATCTTCGCGAGCAAGCTCGCTCCTACACGGGACACAGATCCGGTGGGCCTGATCAGATCATCGGGCCCTGAGGGTCTCAGGCGTCGGGCGCCTGATCTTTCGGTGCTTCAACATCACTTTCTGCGGTCACTTCACCGTCTGCTTCCGGGTTCAGTGCGGCGGCGTCTTCTTCAGCTGAAGCTTTCTTGCGCTGAAGCTTTTCCTCTTTCTTCTGCTCCTTGGCCAAGTCTCTCTGACGTTTGGCGAAGGAATAATTAGGTTTAGCCATGGGCGATCCTCTGGGGTCGAAGGTGAGGTTGAGCGGCGCATATTCTGCCCTGTATCGGTGCCTAGCCGTTAGCTGGGTTTTTGCTCGGCCCATTTTGGCAGTACCGAAGGCTGCCAGGCGTCCAGTGCATCGAGCAGGGTGTGCGGCGATTCGCTCACTTGCAGCATGTCACGGTGTGCTTCGCGAACGAAGCCTTCGCCGACGATATGATCAAGAAAACCGGTCAACTTGCTGTAGAAACCGTTCACTTCCAGCAGTCCCAGTGGTTTGCCGTGGTAGCCGAGCTGGCCCCAGGTCCAGACTTCGAACAGTTCTTCCAGAGTGCCCAGGCCACCGGGCAGCGCGATAAAAGCGTCGCTGAGTTCGGCCATCCGCGCCTTGCGCGCATGCATGCCGTCGACCACTTCCAGGCGCGTGAGGCCGCTGTGACCGATTTCCTTGTCTTTGAGGCTTTGCGGGATGATCCCGATCACTTCACCGCCGGCCGCCAGTGCGGCGTCGGCGACGATCCCCATCAGCCCGACGGCACCGCCGCCATAGACCAGGGTCAGCTTGCGCTCGGCCAATGCTCGCCCGAGGGCGACAGCCGCTTCACGATAAGCCGGGTTGGTGCCGGTGCTGGCACCGCAAAATACACAAACGGACGCTAAAGACATGCCTTACTCCATGGTCAGGATGGCCACAGAGTAAAGGCAGAGGCGCTATGCTCCAAGGTCTAAACTTCACGCCGGGACGTTTCACAGGTGCCACTGGCGCCACAGGCGTAAGCGGCGAGCAAACTGCACAACAGGCTATTGATGGACATGACAGACGCTCCGTATAAGTGATGACGACCTGATGATAGGGCCGCCCTAGACGTCTGGCTGGTAGATTGTTTCGATAGGTGTCATAGCCCGAAAGTTGTATACAATTTTTGATTCAGGTCATAGGAACTTGCGAAGTTTTCAGGCAGTCTTCTGTCCATTCGCACTTTTGTTAACCCTGCCTTGGAGATTCACCATGTTTGCCAAACTTGTTGCGGTATCCCTGCTGACACTGGCCAGCAGTCAATTGATGGCTGCCGAGTGCAAGACGACCATCGATTCCACCGACCAAATGGCCTTCAACACCAAGGCCATCGAAATCGACAAAAGCTGCAAGACCTTCACCGTTGAACTGACCCACTCCGGCAACCTGCCGAAAAACGTCATGGGCCACAACTGGGTGCTGAGCAAAGAAGCGGACATGCAGCCGATCGCTACCGATGGCCTGTCTGCCGGCATCGACAAGAACTACTTGAAAGAAGGTGATGCGCGCATTATCGCCCACACCAAAATCATCGGCTCCAAGGAAACCGACTCGGTGACCTTCGATGTGTCCAAGCTTGATGCTGCCGAGAAATACGGCTTCTTCTGCTCGTTCCCGGGCCACATTTCGATGATGAAAGGCACGGTTACGCTGAAGTAAGCGAATTGTGCACATAAAAAAAGCGTCCACTTGGGACGCTTTTTTTGTGCCCGGCGTTTGACCGTGTAATCGTTCTTCGCGGGCAAGCCTCGCTCCTACAGGGGCGGTGTCGAAACCCTGTAGGAGCGAGGCTTGCCCGCGAAGGCGTCGGATCAGGCGCCACCTAAATCAAGGGGCGAAAGGCATCACCCGCTTGTGATGGGTCTTCCTGTACGTATCGCAAATGATCTTGAACGCTTCCTCACGCACCGGCTCACCGTGCAGGAACGCGTCGATCTCGGCATACGTCACGCCATGGGACGCTTCGTCCGGTTTACCCGGCGACAGGTCTTCAAGGTCCGCCGTCGGGACTTTTTCCACCAGCGATTCCGGCGCGCCGAAACTGCGGGCAATCGCCCGGACCTGATTTTTTACCAGGCCGCTCAACGGGGCCAGGTCGCAGGCGCCGTCACCGAATTTGGTGAAGAAACCCATCACCGCTTCCGCCGCATGATCGGTGCCGATCACCAGGCCATGGGCCGCGCCGGCGATGGTGTACTGGGCGACCATGCGCATCCGCGCCTTGGTGTTGCCGAGGACGAAATCCACCGAGACCGCGTGCTTGCCTTCGAACGCGGCCACTTCATTGGCCAGGGATTTGACCGCCGGGCCGATGTTCACGGTGTGACGCTCATCTGGCTTGATGAAGTCCACCGATGCCTGGGCGTCGTGTTCATCGAACTGGGTTTCGTACGGCAGGCGCACGGCGATGAACTTGTAGTTGTCATCACCGGTGCGGGTGCGCAGTTCACACATGGCGCGCTGCGCCAGCAGGCCGGCGGTCAGGGAATCGACGCCGCCGCTGATCCCGAGCACCAGGGTCTTGAGCCCGGAATTGACCAGGCAATCCTGGATGAAACTGATGCGCCGCGCGATTTCAGCCTCGAGGGCGGCCTCGTCGGCGAATGGCGGTTGAACCTTGAGCTGCTCAGCAATCTCACGCTGTACGGCTTGCATGAATTCACTCCTTGCTTGGTGTGCTGGAAAGGGCGGCAGGAACTTTGAAAACGTGTCGCAAATAGGCAACGAAATTCGGGTCTTTACAGTGAGTCTTGCCAGGCTCGTCGGAGATCTTTGCCACCGGCTGGCCGTTGCAGGCCGCCATTTTAAGCACGATGCTCATCGGTTCGACACCCGGAATATCGCACGTCAGGTTGGTGCCGATGCCGAAGCTGACATTGATCCGACCGCGCAATGCGCGAAATATTTCCAGCGCCTTGGGCAGCGTCAGGCTGTCGGAGAACGTCAGCGTCTTGCTCATCGGATCGATACCCAGCTTTTGATAGTGGGCGATCGCCTTTTCCGCCCAGATCACCGGATCTCCGGAGTCATGTCGCAGACCGTCAAAAAGCTTGGCGAAGAACAGGTCGAAGTCGTTGAGGAAGGCATCCATGGTGATGCAGTCCGTCAAGGCAATCCCCAGCAGGCCGCGGTACTCGCGGACCCAGCAATCGAGGGCGGCGGCCTGGCTGTCGATCAGCCGCGGGCCCAGTTGCTGGTGGGCCATGATCCACTCGTGGGCCATGGTGCCCAGCGGTTTCATGTCCAGCTCTCGCGAAAGGTGCACGTTGCTGGTGCCGACGAAGCGCCCGGGGAAATCGTGCTTGAGCACGTTCACCACTTCTTCCTGCACACGGTAAGAGAAGCGACGGCGAGTACCGAAATCGGCTACCTGCAATTCGGACAATTCGTCGCTGCCGGCATTCGCGGTCAGCCAGTCGAACTTGCGATAGAGCTGCTCACGCGCCTGCACCAGCACGATTTCCCGGTAGCGATAGCGGTTGCGCACTTCGCTGACGATGGACAGCAGCGGCACTTCGAACAGGATCACATGCAGCCACGGTCCGCGCAGGCGGATGAACAGTTCGCCGTTTTCGATGCCGGTGTGGACGTAGCGCAGATTGAAGCGGAACAACCCGAGAAAACGCAGGAAATCCGGCTTCATGAAGCTGATGCGCTCCATGAAGCTCAACTGGTCGGCGCTCAGGCTCAGCTCGGCCAGGCGCTCGATCTGAAAGCGGATTTCCGCCAGGTACGGGCGCAAATCCTCACTGTTACGGCAACGAAACTCCCATTCGACTTCCACGTTCGGGTAGTTGTGCAGCACCGCCTGCATCATCGTCAGTTTGTAGAAGTCGGTGTCGAGCAGGTTCTGCACGATGCGATCGGCAAACACACTCTCGCTCATAACGGGGTTCTCCAGGCTGGCCGCAGCCCGTGGCGGCGACGTTGCAGCTGTTTCAATGATGGGGGCTAGTGGCGCATATCAGCGCGGGGTATTGCCAGTGTTTTTTTGTGAGGGTTGTGCCGCTGCTGATGGCCTCTTCGCCGGCAAGCCCGGCTCCTACAGGACCTTTGTCTGGCCCGAAACCTGTAGGAGTACGGCTTGCCGGCGAAGGCGTCCTCAAGGCATTACAGGGCTGTCGATCTGTTCCAGCATCCACTTCACAAAATCCCGCACCTTCGGCACTTCCGCCGAATGCTCCGGGTATGCCAGGTAATAGGCGTCGGAACTGGGCATTGCATGCTGCCAGGGAATGACCAGTTTGCCGTCGGCCAATTCCTCTTCCACCAGAAACCGCGGCAACAACGCTACGCCGCAGCCGACCTGTGCGGCACGGATGCACATATAAAAGGTTTCGAAGCGCGGGCCGTGGTAGCTGTGTTCGGTGTGGTAACCCTGGCTGTCGAACCAGTCGTGCCAGGCCTGCGGCCGGGAGGCGTTTTGCAGCAGGACCAGGTCGGTAAGTTGCGTCGGATCGGTGAACGGCGTGGCCGGCAGGCTGCTCGGTGCACACACCGGAACAAGCTCTTCGCCGAACAACTTCAGGCATTCGGTGCGGGGCCGTGAGCCCTGGCCGAAATAGAACGCCAGATCGCTGCGACCTTGCAGCAGGTCATCGGCTTCCTGCTCGCTGCACAGGTCCAGATGAATCGACGGATGGCGCAGTCGCCAGCCCTTCAAACGGGGGACCAGCCAGCGGGCGCCGAACGTCGGCGGGGTCGAGACGCGCAGGACTTCGGTCTCACCGCCGTAGGAACGCAGGTAATGGGTCGACATCTCGACTTGCGTGAGGATTTTTCGTACCTCAACCAGATACAAATCACCGGCCGGGGTCATTTGCAGGCGTCGGCGTACTCGACGAAACAACAGGTGCTGCAACAATTCTTCGAGTTGCGCGACCTGTTTGCTGACGGCGCTCTGGGTCAGGTTCAGCTCTTCGGCGGCCCGCGTGAAGCTCAAATGCCGGGTCACGGCCTCGAAACACTGCAGCGCGGTGATCGACGGCAGGTAGCGTTTATTCAGCATGGGTTGTCCTTTTTTCTTGTTTCTTGCTGACCAGCAATTCGCAGCATGAATAAACGGAATGATATCTCTCTTAAAGGTCGTTTGTTGGGTAACCTCCGGCGAGCTAAAACTACAGGTCTGATCAGCCGTGATATTCCGGCTGCACGTTTTCTGTTTTAGCTCGAGGAGTGACCCATGGTTGCCGCATTGCTTGATCGTCTTGGTGTGAACCCGGCCCTGTACCAGAACGGCAAAGTGCCGGTGCATTCGCCGATCGATGGCAGCAAGATCGCCTCTGTGAACTGGGAAGGCGCCGCTGAAGTCGAGCAGCACATCAGTCGCGCAGATCATGCGTTCGAATTGTGGCGCAAGGTCCCGGCCCCGCGCCGTGGCGAGCTGGTGCGTCAACTGGGCGACATCCTGCGCGAATACAAGGCCGACCTCGGCGAGCTGGTGTCCTGGGAAGCGGGCAAGATTACTCAGGAAGGCTTGGGTGAAGTTCAGGAGATGATCGACATCTGCGACTTCGCCGTCGGTCTGTCCCGTCAACTGTACGGCTTGACCATCGCCTCCGAGCGTCCAGGCCACCACATGCGCGAAACCTGGCACCCGCTGGGCGTCGTGGGCGTGATCAGTGCGTTCAACTTCCCGGTCGCGGTCTGGGCCTGGAACACCACGCTGGCGCTGGTCTGCGGCAACCCGGTGATCTGGAAACCGTCGGAGAAAACCCCGTTGACCGCACTGGCCTGCCAGGCGCTGTTCGACCGCGTACTGAAAAACTTCAGCGATGCACCTGCGCACCTGAGCCAGGTAATCATTGGCGGTCGTGATGCTGGCGAAGCACTGGTCGATGACCCGCGTGTCGCGCTGATCAGCGCCACCGGCAGCACCCGCATGGGCCGCGAAGTGGCACCGAAAATCGCCGCACGTTTCGCCCGCAGCATTCTTGAACTGGGTGGCAACAACGCCATGATCCTCGGCCCAAGCGCAGACCTGGACATGGCCGTTCGCGCCATCCTGTTCAGCGCCGTCGGCACTGCCGGTCAGCGCTGCACCACGTTGCGTCGCCTGATCGCTCACGAATCGGTGAAAGAAGAGATCGTCACCCGCCTGAAAGCCGCGTACTCGAAAGTGCGTATCGGCAACCCGCTGGAAGGCAACCTGATCGGTCCGCTGATCGACAAACACAGCTTCGACAACATGCAGGATGCGCTGGAGCAGGCCCTGAGCGAGGGCGGCCGGGTCTTCGGCGGCAAACGTCAGCTGGAAGACAAGTATCCAAATGCTTACTACGTCTCGCCGGCCATTGTTGAAATGCCGGAGCAGAGCGACGTGGTTTGCCACGAAACCTTCGCGCCGATTCTTTATGTGATCGGCTACAAAGACTTCGACGAAGCCCTGCGTTTGAACAACTCGGTGCCACAAGGCCTGTCTTCGTGCATCTTCACCACTGACGTGCGTGAAGCCGAGCAATTCATGTCGGCGGTGGGCAGCGACTGCGGCATCGCCAACGTCAACATCGGCCCGAGCGGCGCGGAAATCGGCGGCGCGTTTGGTGGCGAGAAAGAAACCGGCGGTGGTCGTGAGTCGGGCTCCGATGCCTGGCGCGGGTACATGCGCCGCCAGACCAACACCGTGAACTACTCGCTGGAGTTGCCGTTGGCGCAGGGCATTACGTTCGACTGATGGGCCCCTTCGCGGGCAAGCCTCGCTCCTACACAGGATCACTCAACACCTGTAGGAGCGAGGCTTGCCCGCGAAGCTTTTGCTTTGTTGTTTGTTAGGTTTCTGTTGGAGTCTGGCAATGCCGTTACGCGAAGAGTGTCTGTGGGAAAAACTGACGCCGCAAAGGCCCGACAATGCTGCGCTCAAGGGCGAAGTAACGGTCGATGTCTGCGTCATCGGTGCCGGGTTCACCGGTCTGTCGGCGGCGGTGCATCTGCTGGAACAAGGCAAAACGGTGTGTGTGCTGGAAGCTCATCGTGCCGGTCATGGCGGTTCTGGACGCAACGTCGGGCTGGTCAACGCCGGCATGTGGATTCCACCGGACGAGATCGAAGCCGGGTTCGGCGAAGCGGTGGGCAGTCAGCTCAATCGCATGCTGGGTGCCGCACCGTCCCTGGTGTTCAGCCTGGTCGACAAATACAACATCGATTGCCAGTTACGCCGCGAAGGCACGTTGCACATGGCGCACAACGCCCGTGGCGAAGCGGATTTGCGCAGTCGTGAAGAACAATGGAAACGTCGCGGCGCTCCGGTGGAACTGCTGACCGGTCAAGCCTGCGAACAAGCAACCGGCACCAAAAAGATCGCCGCTGCGTTGCTCGACAAGCGTGCCGGCACGATCAACCCGATGGCTTACACCACGGGGCTGGCCAAGGCGGCTATCGGCCTTGGTGGTCGGCTGTTCGATCATTCTCCCGTGACCAGGCTCGAACGTCAGGGCCAGCGCTGGTCGGTGCAAACGGCGCAGGGTTCGGTGCTTGCCGAGCAAGTCGTGATTGCGTCCAACGCTTACACCGAAGGTGACTGGACGGAACTGCGGCGCAATTTCTTCCCCGGTTATTACTATCAAGTGGCCTCGGTGCCGCTGACTGACGACGCCGCGCAGCAAATCCTCCCGGGTGGCCAGGGTTCGTGGGACACCCGGCAGGTGCTCAGCAGTATTCGTCGCGACAAAGACGGTCGCCTGTTACTCGGCAGTCTGGGTAATGGCAATCAGAAGCCGACCTGGTTCCTCAAGGCTTGGGCCGACCGGGTTCAGCAGCACTATTTTCCGTACCTCAAACAGGTGGAATGGGAGTGCACCTGGACCGGTTGCATCGCATTTACTCCCGATCATTTGATGCGTCTGTTCGAACCGGCGCCCGGTTTAGTGGCAGTCACCGGTTACAACGGTCGGGGCGTGACCACGGGGACCGTCGTCGGCAAAGCCTTTGCCGATTATTTGTGTAACGGAAATCCTCAGGCGCTGCCGATTCCCTTCGCACCCATGCAGCCACTGGCGGGGGTGGGGCTGCGTAGCTGTCTATATGAGGCGGGGTTTTCGCTGTATCACGCGGGCCAGTGCCTGCGGATCGTGATTTGATTGTTGAAATTTGTTGCTGGAAGCGGCGCTTTTCGGCGCAGCGGCTAGCCTGTAAAAGGTGCGGGTTGTAGCAGTACCGCACCAGCAGTGTGCACTTCGGTGACGCACGTTGTTACAGGCTGGTTGCACGTCGTTTGGCGCCGCGGTTGCAATGATGGCGCGCGTGGGTTGCGCCTTAAAAAATAAATGGTTTCACCTTCCGCGGTTTAGACGGTTGCACGCCCAATGAAAATGGGCTCGAAACAGTCGAAATAACAATAAAGCAGCGACTTTTTTCAGAATAAAAAACCGATGGCACGGCCCTTGCTCTGAGCATTCAGTGAAGTCGCAGTGCCAACTAAAAAAAAACCTTGGAGCACCACCTCATGTCCCAGACGTTTTACAAGAAAGGCTTTCTGGCCCTCGCAGTGGCAGCTGCGCTGGGTGTTTCTGCGTTTGCACAGGCTGACGTAAAAATCGGTGTTGCGGGTCCTATGACAGGCGCCAACGCAGCATTTGGCGAGCAGTACATGAAGGGTGCACAGGCAGCAGCCGACGCAATCAACGCGTCGGGCGGCGTCAACGGGGAAAAAATCGTACTGGTCAAGGGCGATGACGCCTGCGAACCGAAACAGGCTGTGACGGTCGCCAAGGACCTGACCAACCAGAAAGTGGCAGGCGTGGTTGGTCACTTCTGCTCCTCGTCGACCATCCCGGCCTCCGAGATCTACGACGAAGCAGGCATCATCGCAATCACTCCGGGTTCCACCAACCCACAGGTGACCGAGCGTGGCCTGAGCGCCATGTTCCGTATGTGCGGTCGTGACGACCAGCAGGGCATCGTTGCCGGCGACTACATCGTCGACGTGCTCAAGGGCAAGAAAGTCGTGGTTCTGCACGACAAAGACACCTACGGCCAAGGTCTGGCCGATGCCACCAAGGCTCAACTGGCCAAGCGCGGCGTAACGCCGGTTCTGTACGAAGGCCTGACTCGCGGCGAGAAAGACTTCAGCGCCGTGGTAACCAAGATCCGTGCAGCCGGTGCCGATGTCGTCTATTTCGGCGGCCTGCACCCGGAAGCCGGTCCACTGGTTCGCCAACTGCGTGAACAAGGCCTCAAGGACGTCAAATTCATGTCCGATGACGGCATCGTTACTGACGAACTCGTGACCACCGCCGGTGGCCCGCAGAACGTTGATGGCGTGTACATGACCTTCGGTGCCGACCCACGCCTGCTGCCAGACAGCAAAACCGTGGTAGACACCTTCCGCAAAGCCGGCACCGAGCCAGAAGGCTACACCCTGTACGCCTACGCTTCGGTTCAGACCCTGGCGGCTGCTTTCAACGGCGCCAAGTCCAACAGCGGCGAAAAAGCGGCTGAGTGGCTGAAGAAAAACCCGGTTAAAACCGTGATGGGCGAGAAGACCTGGGACGCCAAGGGCGACCTGAAAGTCTCCGACTACGTGGTTTATCAGTGGGACAAGGATGGCAAATACCACCAACTGGAAAAACAGAAGTGATATGAGCTGTTGATCTGCCCGGCGCCTTGAGCGCCGGGCAATCGAAGAACATGTCCGTGCAGTACCTGTCTTTTCTCGTAGAGCTGCACACAACCGTGTTGCGCGGGTGGCTGAACCCCGGTCCGTCGCACCTCGCTTCTGTGCAGTCTCTCAAATGCGTGAGATTGCGTTATGGATGGTATTTTCCTGCAGCAACTGGTCAACGGCCTGACCCTCGGGTCGGTCTATGGCCTGATCGCCATCGGCTACACAATGGTCTATGGCATCATCGGCATGATCAACTTCGCCCACGGCGAGGTTTACATGATTTCCGCTTACCTCGCGGCAATCAGTCTGGCTCTGCTGGCATACTTCGGTATTGAATCCTTCCCTCTGCTGATGCTTGGCACACTGGTCTTCACCATCATCGTCACAGCGGTATATGGCTGGGTCATCGAGCGTGTCGCCTACAAACCCCTGCGTAACTCCACCCGACTGGCACCGCTGATCAGCGCCATCGGTATTTCGCTGATCCTGCAAAACTATGCACAGATCGCACAGGGCGCCCGTCAACAAGGCGTACCGACCCTGCTGACCGGTGCATGGCGAGTGGAAGTCGGAAGCGGCTTCGTCCAGCTCACCTACACCAAGATCTTCATCCTGGTTGCCGCATTCGCCGGCATGGCCCTGCTGACCTACGTCATCAAGTACACCAAGCTCGGCCGCATGTGCCGCGCCACCCAGCAAGACCGCAAGATGGCCTCCATCCTTGGGATCAACACCGACCGCGTCATTTCCTACGTGTTCATCATCGGTGCGGCAATGGCGGCCCTGGCCGGCGTGCTGATCACCATGAACTACGGCACGTTCGACTTCTACGCAGGCTTCGTCATCGGCATCAAGGCGTTCACCGCAGCGGTACTCGGCGGGATCGGCTCGCTGCCTGGCGCGATGCTCGGCGGGATCATCCTCGGGATTTCCGAGTCGCTGTTCTCGGGTCTGGTCAACTCGGACTACAAAGACGTTTTCAGCTTCTCGCTGCTCGTTCTCGTTCTGGTCTTTCGGCCCCAAGGCCTGCTCGGCCGTCCTCTTGTGTCGAAGGTGTAAGCGATGTCTTCAACCACTAAAAAAACCATTGATCTCAAAAGAAGCCTGGTTGACGCGATTCTTGCCGGTCTTGTCGCCCTCATCGTGTTCGGCCCGATTGTTGGCATAGTCCTCGACGGCTATGGCTTCAATCTGGAAACGACCCGAGTGGCGTGGATTGTCGCCATTGTCATGGCCGGCCGCTTTGCCTTGAGCCTGTTCCTGCAAACGCCGAAAGGCCTGAGAATTCTCGAAGGCTTTGAAACCACCGGTTCGGGGGTTCATGTACTGGCACCCGATTACAAATCCCGGCTGCGCTGGATCATCCCGCTGATGATCGTCATCGCCGTGGTGTTCCCGTTTTTCTCCAACTCCTACCTGCTGGGCGTGGTCATCCTCGGGTTGATCTACGTGCTGCTCGGGCTTGGTCTGAACATCGTGGTTGGCCTGGCCGGCCTGCTCGACCTCGGTTACGTGGCGTTCTACGCCATCGGCGCCTATGGGTTGGCACTCGGTTATCAATACCTGGGGCTGGGTTTCTGGACGGTGCTGCCACTGGCGGCGATCACGGCGGGGCTGGCCGGTTGCATCCTCGGTTTCCCGGTATTGCGCCTGCACGGTGACTACCTGGCGATCGTGACCCTGGGCTTCGGTGAAATCATCCGCTTGATCCTCAATAACTGGCTGACCCTGACCGGTGGCCCGAACGGTATGCCGGCGCCCCTGCCAACCTTCTTCGGCCTCGAGTTCGGCAAAAGGGCGAAGGACGGTGGTGTTCCGTTCCACGAGTTTTTCGGCATCGCCTATAACCCCGACGTGAAGTACTACTTCATCTACGCGGTATTGTTCCTGGTCGTGCTGGCCGTGCTGTACATCAAGCACCGTTTGACTCGCATGCCGGTTGGTCGCGCATGGGAAGCCTTGCGTGAAGATGAAATCGCCTGCCGTTCCATGGGTTTGAACCATGTGCTGGTCAAGCTTTCGGCGTTCACCATCGGTGCGTCGACGGCCGGCCTCGCTGGCGTGTTCTTCGCCACCTACCAGGGCTTCGTCAACCCGACCTCGTTCACCTTCTTTGAATCGGCCCTGATCCTCGCCATCGTGGTACTCGGCGGCATGGGCTCGACCATCGGCGTGGTTATCGCAGCCTTCGTGCTGACGGTGGCCCCGGAACTGCTGCGTGGCTTCGCGGAATACCGCGTGCTGCTGTTCGGCATCCTGATGGTGTTGATGATGATCTGGCGACCGCGCGGCCTGATTCGGATCAGCCGTACCGGTGTGACCCCGCGTAAAGGAGTAGCGCCATGAGCGAAGTCGTACTCTCGGTCGAGAAGCTGATGATGCACTTCGGCGGCATCAAGGCGTTGAACGATGTCAGCCTGAAGGTCAAGCGCAACTCGATCTTCGCCCTGATCGGCCCCAACGGCGCCGGCAAGACCACCGTGTTCAACTGCCTGACCGGGTTCTACAAGGCCTCGGGCGGCAAGATCGAACTCAACGTGCGCGGCGAGCGCACCGATGTCATCAAAATGCTCGGTGAACCGTTCAAGGCGACTGATTTTGTATCGCCGAAAAACTTCATCAGCCGGCTCCATTACAAGATGTTCGGCGGCACTCACCTGGTGAACCGTGCCGGCCTGGCGCGGACCTTCCAGAACATTCGCCTGTTCAAGGAAATGTCGGTGCTGGAAAACCTGCTGGTGGCCCAACACATGTGGGTCAACCGCAGCATGCTCGCGGGCATCCTCAATACCAAGGGCTATCGCAAGGCTGAAAGCGATGCGCTGGACCACGCCTTCTACTGGCTGGAAGTGGTGGACCTGGTGGATTGCGCCAACCGTCTGGCCGGTGAGTTGTCCTACGGCCAGCAGCGTCGTCTGGAGATTGCGCGGGCCATGTGCACCCGGCCGCAGATCATCTGCCTCGACGAACCGGCCGCCGGCCTCAACCCTCAGGAAACCGAAGCGCTGAGCGCGATGATCCGGCTGCTGCGCGACGAGCACGATCTGACCGTGGTGCTGATCGAACACGACATGGGCATGGTTATGAGCATTTCCGACCACATCGTGGTGCTGGACCACGGCGTCGTCATCGCCGAGGGTGGCCCCGAGGCGATTCGCAACGATCCGAAAGTGATTGCAGCCTACCTGGGCGCCGATGAAGAGGAGGTGGTGCTATGAGCAAACCGATCCTCGAACTCAAAGACCTGGACGTGTTTTACGGCCCGATCCAGGCCCTGAAAAAAGTCTCGATGCACATCAACGAAGGGGAGACCGTCAGCCTCATCGGCTCCAACGGCGCGGGCAAGTCGACCCTGCTGATGTCGATCTTCGGCCAGCCGCGCGCGGCAGACGGGCAGATCATCTATCAGGGCGTGGACATCACTCATAAGTCGTCGCACTACATTGCGTCCAACGGCATTGCACAATCACCGGAAGGCCGGCGCGTGTTCCCCGACATGACCGTCGAGGAAAACCTGCAGATGGGCACCATCCCGATTGGTGACAAGTACGCCAAGGAAGACATGCAACGCATGTTCGAGCTGTTTCCGCGTCTCGAAGAGCGGCGGACCCAGCGGGCCATGACCATGTCCGGCGGCGAGCAGCAAATGCTCGCCATCGCCCGTGCGTTGATGAGCCGGCCGAAACTGCTGTTGCTCGATGAGCCGAGCCTGGGGCTCGCGCCGATTGTGGTGAAACAGATCTTTGCCACCCTGCGGGAACTGGCCAAGACCGGCATGACCATCTTTCTGGTCGAGCAGAACGCCAACCACGCCCTGCGGTTGTCGGATCGGGCATACGTGATGGTCAACGGCGAGATCCGCCTCAGTGGCACCGGCAAGGAGCTGCTGGTGAACGAAGAGGTGCGTAACGCTTATCTCGGCGGGCATTGAGTCCTGTTGAAATACCCAAAGCCCCGACGAGCAATCGTCGGGGCTTTTTTACGCCTCCAATACACCGCAAATCCCTTGTGGGAGCGGGCTTGCTCGCGAAGGCGGTGTTTCAGTCACGTTGATGCCAGATGTGCCACCGCCTTCGCGAGCAAGCCCGCTCCCACAAAGTTGTCGGTGAATTGTGGAAAACAAATTTGCCAAGCTCTCAAAGCGCGACATAAAGCCGCTGCAAATAGTTGTTTTGTCACGGTTTTGACTTGTCCCCGTTTGCTGTGGAACTGGCTGTGAATAACGTGGGAGTAGCTGGCTGAGAGCCTTTTAAATCGTGGCTTGTAGCGATGTGGTTGTTTTTTGATCAGGCGTTTTTGCCGGGCTTGAGGTCAGCGTTGTCAACCTTTTTATTGATTGCGAAAGAGGCCTGAAACACACGATGGCAGCCTGTGGATAAGTCTGTGGTTAAACTCTGGAAAGACTCGGCTAAGGGCCGTAGTTACTGGCTTGGCGCCATCGTTGGCAAACCCGGTCAATCGTGCAAAACGCCTTGGGCTACACAGCCCGCACTTCAGGGTCAAGCGAAAAACTTTCTGATCTGCCCGCAAAGCCTTGTGCACAGCGGCTTCCAGCTTTTTCACTTGCCCCCGGAAACTGTGGACCGGCCTGTGGATAACGTGCGCGTACATAGCTACAGGCCACGGTGTATATGGCGTTGCTCGCGTTGGTTGTTTTTCGTACAGATTTTCTGATAGTTGCCGCTGTCGGCAAGGCCGGGCATGCTGCCAGCTGATTTTCTAATCCAATGGCGGCCCGTCGGCCGAAGCAAGGAGAACACGATGTCCAACACCCTGTTTATTACCGGCGCGACTTCCGGTTTTGGCGAAGCCTGTGCCCGTCGTTTTGCCGAGGCTGGCTGGAAACTGGTGCTGACAGGTCGTCGTGAAGAGCGCCTCAATGCCTTGTGCGCCGAGTTGTCGAAGCAGACCGAGGTCCATGCCCTGGTGCTCGACGTGCGTGATCGCAAGGCCATGGAGGAGGCGATCGCCAACCTGCCACCATCCTTCGCCAAGCTGCGCGGGTTGATCAACAACGCTGGCCTGGCGCTCGGCGTGGATCCGGCGCCGAAGTGCGATCTTGATGATTGGGACACCATGGTCGACACCAACATCAAGGGCCTGATGTACAGCACTCGCCTGCTGTTGCCGCGTTTGATCGCCCATGGCCGTGGCGCCGGCATCATCAACCTCGGTTCCATTGCCGGCAACTACCCGTATCCGGGCAGCCACGTGTATGGCGCGAGCAAGGCCTTCGTCAAACAGTTCTCCCTGAACCTGCGCTGCGACCTGCAAGGCACGGGCGTTCGCGTCAGCAACATCGAGCCGGGCCTGTGTGAGAGTGAGTTCTCGCTGGTGCGCTTTGCCGGTGACCAGGAGCGTTACAACGCGACCTACGCCGGTGCCGAGGCGATCCAGCCGCAAGACATCGCCGAGACCATTTTCTGGGTGCTCAATGCGCCGGCGCACATCAACATCAACAGCCTCGAGTTGATGCCGGTGAGCCAGACGTGGGCCGGGTTTGCGATTGAGCGTAACAAGGGGTAAGACTGCGTAACGTCCATTCGCGGGCAAGCCTCGCTCCTACAGGTCTATGCAAAACCTGTAGGAGCGAGCGGTGCGGCGGTCCGACTTGCCCGCGAATACGATCTATTTGTCAACGAAGATAGTCGACCAACCCGCGATAGCAGGTCGCCAAGTGATAAGGCGTAGTCGACGGCATATCCTGCCGGCTCACTTCACCGTTCTCGTCACGACACTCATACCAGCCGCGCCCATGCAGAGAACGCTGTTGCAGCGCCTGCAACTGGTGCAATACCGATGCCCCGCTGTCCGGGCGCAGCGTCAACGCACGCAAGTATTCAGCTTGAGCCCAGATGCGTTGGGTGGCATCTTTCGAATGCCCGTCGAGCGTGAGCATCGCGCGCACGGCGCCACTCGATTGATCGACGCCCAGTTGCTCGGTGAACGCAAAGGCGCGCTCCACAGAGGCGTGCAGTTTCGAACCGCGCAACAGCGGCGAAGACTCCAGCAGGAAATACCATTCGAACTGGTGTCCCGGTTCAAACCAGTTATCCACAGACCCCAGCGGCTTTTCCATCAGCACACTGTGTTGCGGGTCGATAAAGCGTTGTTGCATGGCTGTGCATAACTCGACGAGCGCACGCTGCACGGCGAGGTCTTCACGCACTGAAAGCGTGGCAAGAAACGCTTCGGCGAGGTGCATCAGCGGGTTTTGCAGCGGTCCGGTATTCAGCAACGACCAATCACGCTCAAGGCAGGCTTCGTACAAGCCATCGCCCGAACTGAAGCGCTGATCAAGCACTTCCAGCACCGCGTTGAGCACCGACTCCACCAGAGGTTCGCGGACCTTGTCCCAGTAATGGGCGCAGGCGAAGAGGATGAAGGCGTGGGTGTAGAGATCTTTGCGCTGATCCAGCGGCGCGCCCTGCGGGTCGATGCTGTAGAACCAGCCACCGTGTTCGGCATCGTGGAAATGTTGCTGCAACGAGCGGAACAACGCAGCCGCACGCTCTTTCGCGCCCGGCACCTGGCCGATCAGGCTGGAAAACAGATACAGCTGCCGCGCGCAGGCCATGGCCCGGTAGCGTTGCGGTGGCAAGGGATGATGCTCGGCATCCAGTGCTTCGTAGGGCAGCGCCAGTTCGGCATTCCAGCCGGGGCCTTGCCAGAGGGGCACGATCACGTCCTGGAAATGCTGTTGCACCGCGGCAAACAGAGCGGTCAATTCAGGCTGGGAAGCGGAGCGGGGAGCATGAGGCATTGGCTGGCGTCGTCACGGCAGGGTCGAATGCGCGACATGTTATCAGGCCTGAGAGATGTGGTGTCTGTCAGGCCTCTTCGCGGGCAAGCCTCGCTCCTACAGGAAGAGGCTATTACCGGCAAAACCGAATCAACCCGCCAACAACCAGACCCCGGTCGCCGCCGAAGCCGCGCCCGCCAGACGAACCAGCGGTGCCGCTGCTTGCGGCAACACGCGAACCAGCGCATAACCCGCCGCATGCAACGCCGCCGTTGCCGCCACAAACCCTGCGGCATAGGCCCAAGGGCTCGACATGTCCGGCAATTCCAGCCCATGCGCCACGCCATGGAACAACGCAAACAACGCCGTCGCACCCACCGCCACGCTCAGTGGCGGACGTACCGCCAGCGCCACCGCCAGCCCCAGCGCCAGTACCGACGCCGCAATCCCGCTTTCCAGCGCTGGCAGGTTCAGCCCTTCAAAACCGAGCAGGCCGCCGATCAGCATGGTGCCAACGAACGTGCACGGCAGCGCCCAGCGTGCAGCGCCTTTCTGCTGTGCCGCCCACAGCCCGACGGCAACCATCGCCAGCAAGTGATCGAGGCCGCCAATCGGGTGGCTGATGCCGGCGATCAAGCCATTGTCGCCGTGACCGGGGTGGGCGAAGGCGATGGCCGGAGTCAGCAGCAGGGCCATGGCGCCCAGGATGCGTTTAAGTGTCATGGATAAGCTTCCTTGTTGATAAGTTTGATCGTGATCAGGCTGCGGTCAGCAGGCCCTGGCGCTCGATGAAGGCGATGATTTCTTCCAGGCCCAGCCCGGTTTTCTGGTTGCTGAAGACAAACGGTTTGCCGTTGCGCATGCGCTTCGTGTCGCTGTCCATCATCGAAAGCGACGCGCCTACCAGCGGTGCGAGGTCGACTTTGTTGATCACCAGCAGGTCGGATTTGCAGATCCCCGGCCCACCCTTGCGCGGCAGCTTGTCGCCCGCCGAGACGTCGATTACGTAAATCGTCAGGTCGGACAATTCCGGGCTGAACGTGGCCGAAAGGTTGTCGCCTCCGGACTCCACCAGAATCAGATCCAGCCCCGGAAAGCGTCGGTTCAGTTGATCCACGGCTTCGAGGTTGATCGAGGCGTCTTCGCGGATCGCCGTGTGCGGGCAGCCGCCGGTTTCCACGCCGATGATCCGTTCCGGCGCCAGGGCCTGGTTGCGCACCAGAAAATCGGCGTCTTCGCGGGTGTAGATGTCGTTGGTCACGACCGCCAGGTTGTAGCGCTCGCGCAACGCCAGGCACAGGGCCAGCGTCAGGGCGGTTTTGCCGGAACCGACCGGGCCGCCGATGCCGACGCGCAGAGGTTGTGTGTTCATGTGATTCTCCAAAATAACAGGCCCTAGGAACGGAACAGACGGCTGTACTGGCGCTCATGGGCCATGCACGCCAGGGACAGGCCGAAAGCGGCGCTGCCATAGTGGTCGGGGTTGATTCGGGTGGCGTCCTGCTGGGCTTGTTGCAGCAGCGGCAGCAGTTCACTGGTCAGGCGTTGCGCGGCTTGCTGGCCCAGCGGCAGGGTTTTCATCAGCACCGCCAACTGGTTTTCCAGCCAGCTCCAGAGCCACGCGGCCAGCGCGTCTTGCGGGCTGATGTGCCAGGCGCGTGCGGCCAGCGCCCAGCCGAGGGCCAAGTGCGGTTCGGGGCGTTGTTCGAGAAAGGCACGGGCCGGTACGTCGAGTTCCGGCAAACCGTTGAGCAGTTGCTGTAAGGAATAGCCCATTTGTCGGCTCTCCTGATGCAACTCGCGGGTTTCCCGGCTGGCGCGGTGTTCTTCGCAGCGTTGCAGCAGTTCGGCCCAGTTTTCTGCGGCGGCGGCCACGCAATGGGCGAGCAGCAGGGGCGCCTCGAAGCGTGCCAGGTTCAGCAGCAATTGATCGCTGATCCAGCGACGGGCGCTGTCTGAATCATTCACCCGGCCGTTATCCACCGCCATTTCCAGACCTTGGGAATAGCTGTAGCCGCCAATCGGCAATTGCGGACTGGCCAGGCGCAACAGCGCCCAGGCCGGGTTCATTGGCGTACGCCGAACTGATGCAGTTTCGGCGGGTAGTTGAAGTCTTCGTCGCCATGCCGAGAGTGGTGATGGCCACCGCCATAGGCGCCGTGCTCCGGCTGGAACGGTGCTTCGATGTTTTCGACCTTGGCTTCAAGTTGTTCGAGCATGGCCTTGAGCACGTAGTCGTCGAGCAGGCGCAACCAGCCATCACCGACTTGCAGGGCGACGTGGCGATTGCCCAGGTGATAGGCCGCGCGGGTCAGTTCGAAGGCATTGGCGCAGGTGACGTGCAGCAGTTGTTCGGGGCGGGCACAGACGCGGACGATGCGACCGTCTTCAGCCTGTAGGCATTCGCCATCAGTGAGGGGCGACTGACCGCGCTCCAAAAACAACCCGACGTCTTCACCCTCGGCACTGAAACAGCGCAAACGGCTTTTGCTCCGGGCTTCGAAGGTCAGGTGCAACTCGGCGGCCCAGACGGGTTGAGGGTCGATTCTGCGATGAATCACCAGCATCGGAAAACTTCCAGCTATGGACAATAGTCAGGCTAGAGCAAGGGGCTTGCCAATCGGCGCAAGTGTAGGAAATGCCTGTCGGCGCATGGATGGCGTTTCAGTTTGTTGCGGCAATTTGGTGCGTGGCTGGGGAAGGCGCACCAAATGACGGCGCAGGGTGTGCTCCAGATTGTTCGCGATCCCGCATTCACCACCCAACCTTGTAGGAGCCGGCTTGCCGGCGATAGCGGTCGACCAGACGACATCTTTATTGGCTGAAGGGCGCCATCGCCAGCAAGCCAGCTCCTACAAAGGAGGTGGTGGTTCAGATGCACCGTGTTGTCTGAATCGCCAGCAAGCCGGCTCCTACAGGAGATCGGCGTGCAGGAGGGTTATTCCGTGCTGCCCAGGCCTTGCCAGTGCTTGAGGCCGATGAAGATAAAGCGCAGCTGCTGAGTGATTTTCGCTTGTGGTGTCAAATGCGCGGGCAACGCCTCGGCCGGCGGATCAATGATTTCCGGCAGGGTCGCAAACACACTTTTGACGATGAGATCGGCCATGACACTCAGACCGGCGATGTCCAGGTGCTGCAGCTTTGGCATCAGCGACAAATCGGCCGCAAGGTCCGAGCTGATGTCTTCGCGCAAGCGACCGATGGCCAGGCGCACCGGTAGCGAACCGCCGTACTGCTCGCGGGCCAGAAACAGGAATTGCGAACGATTGGCCGACACCACGTCGAGAAAAATCCGCACCGAGGCATCGATGATGCCGCCCATGACGAACTCGTTGTGACGCACCAGGCGGATGGTTTCGCGGAAGGTTTGTCCGACTTCGCTCACCAGCACCAGGCCCAGTTCATCCATGTCGGCGAAATGCCGGTAGAAACCGGTGGGGACGATGCCGGCGGTTTTCGCCACTTCGCGCAGGCTCAGGCTGCCGAATCCTCGGCCGCACTCCATCAAATGGCGGGCAGCGTCCATCAAGGCATTGCGGGTTTGTTGTTTCTGTTCGGCGCGGGGCAGCATCGCAAGGGTGTTTTCTGGACAAGACAGCGGCGCACTCTAGCAAATCGGCTTTGCCGGCGTCGAACGACTATCGGGAGTGATGCGAGGGAATGCGTGGCTTCTATAAAGTCAAAAGCCCAATCCGTGGATTGGGCTTTTTTTCAAGGCCGCCATGGGCTTAGCTCACAGCGCTGTTGCGTTCGATTACGCGGTCACCACCACCTTCAGCCAGGGTTTGGCCTTGTGGGGTACGGTCGGAACCGTCGGCAGCCAGGGTTTGGCCTTGTGGAGTGCGGTCGGAACCGTCAGCAGCCAGGGTTTGGCCTTGTGGAGTGCGATCGGAACCGTCAGCAGCCAGGGTTTGGCCTTGTGGAGTGCGGTCGGAACCGTCAGCAGCCAGGGTTTGGCCTTGTGGAGTGCGGTCGGAACCGTCAGCAGCCAGGGTTTGGCCTTGTGGGGTGCGATCGGAGCCGTCGGCAGCCAGGGTTTGGCCTTGTGGAGTGCGGTCGGAACCGTCAGCAGCCAGGGTTTGACCTTGTGGAGTGCGGTCCGAACCATCTTGAGTGATCAGGCCTTTTTCTTTCAGGCGATCATTACCACCTTCGGCAACGGTTTGACTGAACACCGAGTGGCTGTCTTTCACTTGTGGGGTGGCCTGGTCAGCGGCTGGCAGGGCGAAAGCGGTGCTGGCCAGCATGGAGAGGGTAAGGCTAAACAGTAGTTGGCGTTTCATGATCATGTGCTCCGTGGGAGGGCGGCAAAGTGGGTACGAGGCCAATGCTACTCTCGATAAGTCGATATAAAAGTTCATAAACGCAATGGTAATAATCAACAGAATTGATTGTTCCGTGCGAAGGCTCTAGACCGGGCCTTTCCGGCGGATGTTTTCGCACTGATGTGGGTATTTTCTACTCACGTGCGTCGCACAAAAGTGCGGGGTCGGTAACGCCGGATTTCGAGTGCAGGGTGTCCCCGACCGATTATTTGAACGTTAAGCCGCATTTCGATTAAACCTGCGCGCCGTTTCCCAGTCCTAGGCTTCATGCCAGGCCGGTTCTGGCCTGAGGTTTCACACGCGCGTCGCGGTCAGGGCGCTCAGTCGTATTCAGGAGCCCTGTGCAATGACGCGCACCCCGAAAGTTTTTGCCTGGACCTTTGCCAGCCTGGTTGTGTTACTGGCGATACTGGTTCTGATCATCGCGTTCTTCGATTGGAACCGGATCAAACCGACCCTCAACGCCAAAGTCTCCGAAGAGCTGCATCGACCGTTTGCCATCAATGGCAACCTCGCGGTGGTCTGGCAGCGTGAGCTTGACGAAGGTGGGTGGCGCGCCTGGGTGCCGTGGCCGCATGTGGTGGCGCAGGACCTGAGCCTCGGCAACCCGGACTGGTCGAAGCAGCCGCAAATGGCCACGCTCAAACGCGTCGAGCTGCGTATTTCGCCGCTGGCCTTGTTGGCGCAACGGGTGACGATCCCGCGCATTGACTTGACCGAACCAAACGCAGACCTCCAGCGCCTGGCCGATGGCCGCGCCAACTGGACCTTCAAGTTCGACCCGAAAGACCCGAACGCCGAACCTTCCAGTTGGGTGGTCGACATTGGTTCGATCGGCTTCGACAAAGGCCACGTCACCCTCGACGACCAGAGCCTGAAAACCCAGCTCGACCTGATCATCGACCCGCTGGGCAAGCCGATCCCGTTCAGCGACATCGTCGGCGAAAAAGCCGCGAAAACTGCGCAGGAGAAGGGCGCGGCTCCCCAGGATTACGCGTTTGCACTGAAGGTCAAAGGCCAATACCACGGCCAGAAACTGACGGGCGAAGGCAAGATCGGCGGCCTGCTGGCCTTGCAGGATTCGGCCCGGCCGTTCCCGCTCCAGGCCCAGGTCAAGATTGCCGACACCAGCGTCGAGCTCGCCGGTACGCTGACCGACCCGCTCAACCTTGGTGCGCTGGACCTGCGGCTGAAACTGGCCGGCAGCAGCCTGGGCAATCTCTATCCGCTGACCGGCGTGACCCTGCCGGATACACCGCCCTACGCCACCGACGGCCACTTGATCGCCAAGCTGCATGAGCCGGGCGGCGCGGTGTTCCATTACGAAGCGTTCAACGGCAAGATCGGCGAGAGCGACATCCATGGCAGCCTGGCCTACGTCGCAAGCCAGCCTCGGCCGAAACTCAGCGGTTCGCTGCTCTCCAATCAACTGTTGTTTACCGACCTTGCGCCCTTGATCGGCGCCGACTCCAACGCCAAGCAAAAGGCCCGAGGCGGCGAAAGCAAGCAGCCGGCGGACAAGGTGTTACCGGTCGAAGAGTTCAAGACCGAGCGCTGGCGCGACATGGACGCCGACGTCGAATTCACCGGCAAGCGCATCGTCCACAGTGAAAAACTGCCGTTCAACGATCTCTACACGCACCTGGTGCTGACCGATGGCGTGCTCAGCCTCGAACCCCTGCGTTTCGGCGTGGCCGGCGGCAAACTGGATGCGCAGATTCGCCTGAACGGTCGCACCGAGCCGCTGGAAGGCAACGCCAAGCTGACCGGGCGCGGTTTCAAGCTCAAGCAGCTGTTCCCGACCTTTGAACCGATGAAGACCAGTTTCGGCGAGCTCAATGGCGATGCCGACATCAGTGGTCACGGCAACTCGGTGGCCAAGCTGCTGGGTTCGGCCAATGGCAATCTGAAGATGCTGATCAACGACGGTGCCATCAGCCGCGAGTTGATGGAACTGGCTGGGCTGAACGTTGGCAACTACGTGGTCGGTAAAATCTTTGGCGACAAAGAAGTGAAGATCAATTGCGCGGCGGCCGACTTCGACATCAAGACCGGCCTGGCCACCACTCGGTTGTTTGTCTTCGATACCGAGAACGCGATCATCTACATCGATGGCACGGCGAACATGGCGACTGAGCAACTGGACCTGACCATCACCCCGGAATCCAAGGGCTGGCGCCTGATTTCCCTGCGTTCGCCGCTGTACGTGCGAGGCAAGTTCATCAAGCCGGATGCGGGCGTGAAGGCGGTGCCCCTGATATTGCGCGGGGCGGGGATGGTGGCCTTGGGCGTGATTGCGGCACCGGCGGCGGGGTTGCTGGCGCTGGTGGCGCCGAGTGGGGGTGAGCCGAATCAGTGTGCGCCGTTGCTGGAGCAGATGAAGGCGGGCAAGGCACCCGTCACCGTTAAGCCCACCAAATAAATCGATGACGGTCTGACAGGCGCTACAAATCTTTCAGGATGTCGGCCACAGGGAAGTGATCGCTACTCCGGTGTGAGTGACAAGCGCGGCGAAAAGTTTGATGTGATTGGCGATCTTGGCAGCAAGCCAGACAATCGGGCTTCCTCCTGCAACCACGCAAAAAATGCCCGCACCGGCGGATGGCGTTCACGACCCGGTACGCACAGCGCGCTGTAGCCGGCGCCATTCACCTGAATGTCACTCCGGTAAGCCACCAACAAACCACTGGCCACGCTCTCGGACACCAGGATATTGCTCGCCAGCACCAGGCCTTGTCCGGCGATCGCTGCTTGCAGCGCGTAATGCTCTTCGTCGTATTCGCGGACCGCCGGGTTTGCCGTCAGCCAGGTTTCTGCTGACTGCGAGCACCACGCTTCCCAGCCATGGGCGTACAGCTTCGAGTTGTGCCAACGCACGCTGATCAACGTCGGTGCCCGGATGCTGGCCTGTGCAACCTGTTCCGGCGAGCCATAAACGCCGAACGATTCATCGAACAGGCACAGGCCATAAAGGTTCGGGTAGTCATCGAGGCTATAGCGCACCACCAGATCGACGCTGGCGTCCTGATGCAAATCGATGACTTCGCAATGGGTGTCCAGCCGCACGCTGATGTTCGGATGCCGGGCGTAAAACCGCCCCAGTCGCGGTACCAGCCACAAGGCGGAAAAAGCGGCGGTGGTGGAGATTGTCAGGCTGGTGCCGCTGCGTTGCGGGCGCAAGGTGTCGACGCTTTGCGCCACTTCCAGAAAAGCGCCGTGCAGGCTGTGGAACAGACGCTCGCCGCATTCGGTCAGGCGCACTTGCCGTGGCAGTCGCTCGAACAGCGGCACGCCGAGCCAGGTTTCCAGCGAGCGGATCTGGTGGGAAACCGCCGTTGGCGTCACCGACAGTTCTTCGGCGGCGGCCTTGAAACTCAGCAGGCGTGAGGCGGATTCGAAGGCGCGCAGGGCGGTCAGTGGCAGCGAGGCAAACATTGAACACTCCATGGATGAAATGAATTCATCCAAGCTGATTTTTGCTCATTTGAGGCGAGACGGTCGCGAGCACAAGCTGCATGCCACACGCCGTTTGAGTTTAGTCCTCAGGAGTTTCAGATGAACACAATTCTTGCCATTCACGCCAGTCCACGGGGCGAACGTTCCCACTCCCGTCGCCTGGCCGAAGTGTTTCTCGGCGCTTGGCAGGTCCGCCATCCGCAAGCGCAACTGACTCGTCGCGAAGTCGGACGGGCGTTGATTCCTCCGGTCAACGAAGCGTTTGTGGCCGCCGCGTTTTACCCCGAGCCCGAGGCGCGGCCGCTGACGATGCAGGCCGACCTCGCGTTCAGCGATGAACTGGTCGCCGAGTTGCTGGGCCACGATCTGCTGCTGATTTCCACGCCGATGCACAACTTCAGCGTGCCCAGCGGCCTCAAGGCGTGGATCGATCAAATCGTGCGGCTCGGGCTGACCTTCAATCACACGCTGGACAATGGTGTCGCGCAATACGAGCCGTTGGTGCACGGCAAGAAAGCGCTGATCGTCACCAGCCGTGGCGGGTTCGGTTTCGGTCCCGGTGGTGAACTGGAAGCCTTGAACCATGCCGATACGCTGTTGCGCACGGCGCTGGGGTTTATCGGCATTACCGACGTGACTGTCGTGGCCGCCGAGGGTGAAGAATCCGCCGAGCGCACCTTCGAGATCTCCGTCGCTGAGGCCGAGCAGCGTTTGCTGACGCTGGCCAGGGAGTTCTAGATGGCCTGGGTGTTTTTGCTGATTGCCGCCGGGTTCGAAGTCACCTTTGCCATGGGCATGAAGTATGCCGAAGGCTTCACCCGGCTCTGGCCGTCACTGATCACGGTAGTGGCGGCAGTGGGCGGGATTTACTTCCTGACCCTGGCGATGCGCGAATTGCCGGTGAGCATCGCTTACCCGATCTGGACCGCTATCGGTTCGCTGGGCACGGTGTTTCTCGGGTTTGCGTTGCTCGGCGAAAGTCTGACGGCGGTCAAGCTGGTATCGGTCGGATTGATCGTGGCGGGGGTGGCGGGGCTGAAATAGAGCGGATGTCATAGACTGGTCGTCGAGCTGTCACATTCGATGTCGATGCTGGGCTGATGTCTTGTATTCAGCCTTGCGTCACCTCACCGATCACAAGGACGTTTGCCCATGTCGCAAGGTTCTGCCACGCGTTATCCGTTGGTGCTGGTCCCGGGAATGCTCGGGTTTATCCGTCTGGTGCTTTATCCGTACTGGTACGGGATCGTGGAGGCGTTGCGCCAGGGAGGGGCGACGGTGATTGCAGTTCAAGTGTCGCCGCTGCACTCGACTGAAGTGCGCGGTGAACAATTGCTGGCCCGGATCGATGAAATCCTGCGCGAAACCGGTGCCGAGAAGGTCAACCTGATCGGCCACAGCCAGGGCTCGCTGACCGCCCGTTATGCCGCCGCCAAACGCCCGGATCGCGTGGCTTCCGTGACCTCGGTGGCAGGCCCCAATCACGGCTCGGAACTGGCGGACTACTTGCACAAACATTACCCGGCGGACAGCGCGAGGGGGCGGCTGCTGGCGTTTTTTCTTCGGATCATCGGTGCGTTGATGAGTTTGCTGGAGACGGGTTATCGCGGGCCGAAGCTGCCGGTGGACATCCACGCGTCCCATGAATCGCTCACGACGGCGGGTGTGGCGTTGTTCAACCAACGTTATCCACAGGGCTTGCCAGAAACATGGGGCGGGCACGGGCCGGAAGAGGTCAATGGCGTGCGCTACTACTCGTGGTCCGGCACGTTGCAGCCAGGCAAGACCGATCGCGGGCGCAATCTGTTCGACGGGACCAACCGCAGTTGTCGGCTGTTTGCCAAAACCTTCGTGCGTGAAGTCGGGCATTGCGACGGGATGGTCGGGCGTTACAGCTCACATCTGGGCACGGTGATTGGCGATGAGTATCCGCTGGATCACTTTGACATCGTCAACCAATCGTTGGGGTTGGTGGGGAAGGGGGCCGAGCCGATCCGGTTGTTTGTGGAGCATGCGGCGCGGTTGAAGGCGGCGGGGGTTTAGCCGTCAGACCGCATTATCGTTCTTAGCGGGCAAGCCTCGCTCCTACAGGGACAGCGCATGAACTGTAGGAGCGAGGCTTGCCCGCGAAGGCGCCATGTCAGGCGACGCTAACCTTGCGTCCCAACACCATGGTCCAACGCTCCGAAACAATCACCCCACCCAACGTCAACATCCCGCCCACCAGGTGATACATCGCCAATTGCTCATGCAACACCAGCGCGGCAATCAGTGCGGTAATCACCGGCAGTAAATTGAAAAACAGCGTCGTCCGGCTCGGTCCCAGACGCACCACGGCCTGCATCCATGCCAGCGGCGCAACCATCGACGCCAGCAGGCAGGCATACAGAACCAGCGGAATGTTTTGCAGCGTCGGACCGATTTTCGGCGACACGGCGAACAACGGAAACAGCACCACCACCGCCACCCACACCTGCAGATACAACAACACCAGCGGCGGCAAACGCAGCTGCCATTTTTTCAGCAGCGTGCTGTAAATCGCATAGGCCAGCGTGGCGATCAGCATCATTGCATCGCCCAGGTTCACCCCGTGCTCAAGCAATGCACTGAGGCTGCCGGACGACACCACCACCAACACACCGCCAAACGACAACACCGCACCGGCCAGCGCGCCGGCGGTCAGGCGCTGGCCCAGGCTGACGATGGCCATGGCCAGCGACATCAACGGCATCAGCGACAGGATGATGCCCATGTTAGTGGCGGAGGTCAGCGTCGCCGCGAAGTACGCCAGGCTCTGATAAACCGCCATGCCCAGCACGCCGAGGATGAAAATCTTCCCCAGGTTCGGGCGTATGGCCGACCAATGGGCGATCACCGGTTTGAGCATAAAGGGCGTGAACAACAATCCGGCCAGCAGCCAGCGGTAAAAACCGATCTCCGCCGGGAAGATCGCCCCGGCCGACATTTTGGTGATCACGGTATTGCCAGCCCAAATGAAAATGGCCAGCAGGGGATAAGCGTATTGCATCAGGAACAACCAGAACGTTAATGAGGGAGAATTATCGCCTGTCCGGATGCAAGCCTATACTGCGATCCAGACAACCTGACCCTGATGACAGACAGCATGAGCAGCAAACACATCGACCTGCTGGATTTCAGCGAATTGCCCGCGCCGGTGTACTTCCGCTACGCCGACTTCAATAGCCACGAATATGCCTCGGCCCACCGTCACCCCTGGGGTACTCTGGAGTATTCGGCCAACGGTGTGTTGCACATGGAAATCGGCAGCAGCCGTTTCATGTCGCCGCCGCAATATGCCGTGTGGGTGCCGCCGCAGATCGAGCACAGTTTCTACAGCAATCAACCGATCAACTACCGCGCCGTCTGCCTGGCGCCGGCGCTGTGCCACGAGCTGCCGAAGCAGGCCTGCACCCTGGCGATCAGCGACATCCTCAAGGCAATCCTCAAGGACTTCGCCGCCCGTGACGTGAAGATTCCCGAGCAAGAGACCGACCAACGCCTGGCCCAAGTGCTGGTGGATCAGCTGCAGCAGGCGCCCATCCACCAATGCTACTTGCCCTACGCCAGCAGTCCCGGGCTGCTCGGGATTCTGGAAGCCTTGCAGGTTGAGCCCGGAGATAACCGGCCACTGTCGGCATGGGCCGAGCAGATTCACGTCAGCGAGCGCACCCTGGCGCGGCAGTTTGTGCGCGAGTTGGGCATGAGTTTCGGCGAGTGGCGGCAGCGTTTGCGTTTTCTGGCGGCGATCGAAGCACTGGACAGTCATCGCAGCATTCAGGAAATCGCGTTCGACATGGGCTACAGCACCGGGTCGGCGTTTATCGCCATGTTCCAGCGCCAGGCCGGGTGTACACCGGAGCAGTATCGCCGAAGCCATCTGCCGGGCAGGAAGCTGTAACAGGCTTTGTCTACACTCCAGAACGAGGCCGTGCCCCTCGGTGCGGCAACAAGGAGAAAACTCCATGACGATGTTGCGTGTCCCTTTGTTGATGATCGGTTTGCTGCTCTGCTCCCAGGGCTTCGCCGCCACTGCCCAACAGAACAAGATGACCACCTGCAATGCCGACGCTACCGCGAAAAGCCTCAAGGGCGATGAGCGCAAAGCCTTCATGAGCACCTGCCTTAAAGCCGCGCCAGCCGCCAATGACGAGAAAGCCTTGACCCCTCAGCAAGAGAAGATGAAAACCTGCAATGCCGATGCCGCGACCAAGGCCCTCAAGGGTGATGAGCGCAAGGCGTTCATGAGTGATTGCCTGAAGAAAAAATAAACGGATTTGCGGGGATTGTGAGGGCCCCATCGCGAGCAGGCTCGCTCCCACAATGGATCTGCATACACAGGACAAATGTGGGAGCGAGCCTGCTCGCGATGAGGCCGGCCAGAGCGCTGCAGAAATCGCCTCTGCCCCCGACCAAGGTCGCCCCACACAATCCCTAGTGCTGACACCCGAACGCTGGCAGACTGCCAATCCTTTTACGCCGTTCGTTTTGAGGCTGTATGCCAACGTTTTCTCAACGCCAAGTCTTGCTGCTCATCAGTTGGGTCATCATCTTTGGTGGTTTGCTGCTGGTGATTCCGTTGCGCTTGCTGCCAAGCCTTCTGGCCGGTCTGCTGGTGTTCGAACTGGTCAACATGCTCACCCCGCAATTGCAGCGACTAATCGAAGGTCGGCGTGCGCGCTGGCTGGCGGTGGCGTTACTGGGGACGTTGGTGGTCAGTGTGCTGACGCTGATCTTCGCCGGCGCCTTCAGTTTCCTGCTGCATGAGGCGGAAAACCCCGGCGCTTCCCTCGATAAATTCATGCTCGTGGTCGACCGCGCTCGCGGTCAGTTGCCGCCGTTCATCGACGCCTACCTGCCGGCCAGCGCCGCCGAGTTTCGCGTGGCGATTGGCGAGTGGATGAGCAAACACCTCAGCGACCTGCAACTGGTGGGCAAGGACGCGGCGCACATGTTCGTGACGTTGCTGATCGGCATGGTGCTCGGCGCGATCATCGCCCTGCAACGGGTGCCGGACCTGACCAAGCGCAAGCCGCTGGCCGCCGCACTGTTTGATCGCTTGCACCTGCTGGTCCAGGCGTTCCGCAACATCGTGTTCGCACAGATCAAGATTTCCCTGCTCAACACCTTCTTCACCGGGATTTTCCTGGCGGTGGTCCTGCCGATGTTCGGCATCAAACTACCGCTGACCAAAACCCTGATCGTGCTGACCTTCCTGCTCGGCCTGTTGCCGGTGATCGGCAACCTGATGTCGAACACGCTGATCACCATCGTCGGTTTGTCGCTGTCGATCTGGGTGGCGGTGGCTGCGCTGGGTTATCTGATTGTTATCCACAAGCTCGAATACTTCCTCAACGCGCGCATTGTCGGCGGGCAGATCAGTGCCAAGTCGTGGGAGTTGCTGTTGGCGATGCTGGTGTTCGAGGCAGCGTTCGGCCTGCCGGGGGTGGTGGCTGGGCCGATTTATTACGCGTATTTGAAGAGTGAGTTGAAGCAGGTGGGGATGGTTTGATCCGGTCGATATTTATTGCCTGTTCTGACGCCTTCGCGGGCAAGCCTCGCTCCTACAGGGTTTGTGTCGTTCACCGATAATGGTTACGACACCAAACCTGTAGGAGCGAGGCTTGCCCGCGAAGGGCTCACCTCGGTTTTGGATCAGTCCATCGGCCCATAACGCTTGGCCGCTTCAATCGCCAAACCACTGCCGATGCTGCCAAAGATGTTGCCTTCCACATGCCGCGCATTCGGCAACATCGCCGAGACGCTGTTGCGCAATGCCGGAATCCCGCTCGAACCACCGGTGAAGAACACCGTATCCACCTGATCGACCCGCACGTTGGCGTCGTTCAGCATCTGGGTCACGCTGTTGCGCACGCGCTCCAGCAAGTTGTCGATGGCCGATTCGAACAACGCCCGGCTCAACTCCACGCTCAGGCCCGGCTCGATGCGGTCCAGCGGCACATGGCGGCTGTCGGCGTGGGTCAGCTGGATCTTGGTTTCTTCCACTTCCATCGCCAGCCAGTGCCCGGCGCGTTGCTCGATCAGCTTGAACAGACGGTCGATGCCGCCGGTGTCTTCGATGTCGTAGCGCATGCTGCCCAAGGCCAGGGTCGACTTCTGCGAGTACACCGAGTTGATGGTGTGCCAGGTCGCCAGGTTCATGTGGTGGCTGGTCGGCATGTAGGCACCACTCTTCATCCGGCTGCCGTAGCCGAACAGTGGCATCAGGCCTTGCAGGCTCAACTGCTTGTCGAAATCGGTCCCGCCGATGTGCACGCCGCCGGTGGCGAGGATGTCCTCGTGACGGTTGTCGTGGTTGCGGCGCTCGGGAGACAGGCGCACCAGCGAGAAGTCGGACGTACCACCGCCGATGTCGACGATCAGTACCAACTCTTCCTTTTCGATGGTCGACTCATAGTCGAACGCTGCCGCAATCGGCTCGTACTGGAACGACACATCCTTGAAACCGATGGCGCGGGCCACGTCCACCAAGGTGTTTTCCGCTTCCTGGTCAGCCATTTCGTCGTCATCGACGAAGAACACCGGACGACCCAGCACCACTTCATCGAACTCGCGACCAGCGGCGGTTTCAGCACGTTTCTTCAACTGACCGATGAACAACCCGAGCAAGTCCTTGAACGGCATCGCCGTGCCGAGAACGCTGGTGTCGTGCTTGATCAGCTTGGAACCCAGCAGGCTCTTGAGCGAGCGCATCAGCCGGCCTTCGTAGCCTTCCAGGTACTCGTGCAGCGCCAGACGGCCGTACACCGGGCGGCGTTCTTCCATATTGAAGAAGACCACCGAGGGCAGGGTGATCTTGTCGTCCTCCAGCGCGATCAGCGTTTCCATGCCGGGGCGCAGCCAGCCGACGGTGGAGTTGGACGTGCCGAAGTCGATACCACAGGCACGGGCTGGAGATGCGTTTTTCATGTCTATCAGGTTCCGGTTAAAAAACGGCCGCGCAGTGTATGCCAGTGCGGCGCAGATTCGAAGGCCGACTATCCGCTAAATCTCGGTAATTAGCGCCTTGATAAGACGGCCCGATGCCCCAAACTTGTCTGCATTGGCCCTGGCAGCCATTGGGATGGTAAAAAGAACCGCCCGCCGCTGCCGATAAACTTCTGATACGCGCCCCGGTCACAATCTTGAGATCGGTCAACCCTGCGGCTGCCAATGAGCGCATGCTGCCGGTGACGGCGCGATTTTGATAATGGATGGTGATTCCACGATGGACTTCAAAGACTATTACAAGATTCTCGGTGTGGAACCGACCGCGGACGATAAGACGATCAAGGCGGCTTATCGCAAGCTGGCGCGCAAATACCACCCCGACGTCAGCAAGGAAAAGGACGCCGAGTCCAAATTCAAGGACGCGTCCGAAGCCTATGAAGCGCTGAAAAGCGCCGACAAGCGCGCCGAATACGACGACTTGCGCAAATACGGCCAGCACGGCCAACCGTTCCAGGGCCCGCCAGGTTGGCAGGGGCGTGGCGGCGGTGGTTTTGGTGGTGGTCAGGACTCGGGCGATTTTTCGGACTTCTTCAGTTCGATCTTCGGTAACCGTGGTCCTGGGTTTGGTGGTGGAGAGTCGCGCCGCAGTGCCGGACGTCGAGGGCAAGACGTGGAAATGGAACTTGGGATCTTTCTGGAAGAAACCCTCTCGAACGAATCGAAGAAGGTCACGTTCCAGGTGCCGCAGTACAACGCTGCCGGCCAGCACGTCAGCAACACCAGCAAAAGCCTGAACGTGAAAATCCCCGCCGGCGTGACCGACGGCGAGCGCATCCGCCTCAAAGGCCAGGGTGCACCGGGCATCGGTGGTGGCGCCAACGGCGACTTGTTCCTGATCATTCGCTTTGCGCCGCATCCGAAGTTCGACGTCGAAGGCGAGAACCTGATCATTACGCTGCCGCTGGCTCCGTGGGAATTGGCGCTGGGCACCGAAGTGGCCGTGCCTACACTGACAGGCAAGATCAACCTCAAGGTGCCGGCCGGTAGCCAGAACGGCCAGCGTATGCGTGCCAAGGGCCACGGCTTGCTGAACAAGGCCGGTCAACGCGGTTATCTGTTCGTGCAATTGAAGGCGGTCATGCCAAAAACCTCGAGCGATGAGGTCAAGGCGTTGTGGCAGGAACTGGCGAAAAAAGCCGCATTCGACCCGAGAGAAAACTTCTGATCCAAGAGACGGAGTAGCCCATCATGAGCAACCCCCTGATCGTTCAACTGGACATGGCAGAATTCTGTGAGGCGACCGATTTGTCGGACGTCTACGTGATCGAAATCGTCGAGCACGGCATCCTCGAACCTCAGGGCAAGCAGCCCAAGGATTGGCGTTTCACCGATTATGAGCTGGCGCTGGCCAAGCGTGCCGCGAAGCTGCGGCACGACCTGGAGCTGGAGTGGGAAGGCGTCGCCCTGGCGCTCGATCTGCTTGAAGAGGTGCAGCAACTGCGGGCCGAGAACCGGATGCTCAAGCAGCGGTTGGCGCGGTTGGTTGTCGAATAGCTGAAGCCAATTCGATTCCTGTAGGAGCCGGCTTGCTGGCGATGAACGATGATGCGGTGAGTCAGACAGACCGCGTTGCCCCCATCGCCAGCAAGCCGGCTCCTACAGTTCATGACCGTGCACGGCGGTCTATCTCGGCAACACCACGGTAAACAGCGTCCCATCAGTTTCGTTCGAACTGACCTCGATCGTCCCGCCGTGCGCATCGACCACTTCCTTGACGATGAACAACCCCAGGCCAAGGCTGGTGGACGGCTGGCCGAGTTCTTCATCGGCGCTGCGTACCAGCGGATCGAAGATCGTACCGATCGCCTCCTCGGGTATCGGCGCTCCAAAGTTATGCACCGTTAGACGAACGGTGTCTGGTTCGCCGGTGAGGGTCACTGTCACATCGCGTTTGTTCGACCCATGCTGCAACGCATTGCCGATCAGGTTTTGCAGCAGTTGCGCCAGGCGTCCGGCATCCCACACGCCTGTCGTGTCGCCCTCTGTATGAACCGTCGGATCGCATTCGGGATTACCGGCACAGGCTTCGGCAATCGCGGCGTGGGCGGCATCGGCCAGGTCCATCGGCTTCGGTTCAATCGGCAGGCTCTTGCCCAGGCGACTGCGCACCAGCTCCAGCAAATCGCCGACCATCACCGCCATATGCCGCGCACCGCGCTTGATGTTGACTGCGCAAGCCAAGGCATCGCCTTCAAGCGTGGTTTTGCGCATCAGCATTTCGGTGGACAGGCTCACGGCCTGCAAGGGGGCGCGCAGGTCATGGCCGAGAATAGCCAGGAAGATATCCCGCGAATGATTGACCTGTTCGGCATAGGCCGCCGTGGATTCGGCAAGGGCTTCATCGATGGCTTCGTTGAAACGGATCATGTCCTGGAAGTAAGCGAGGTCCGGTGATTCCAGACTGTTGACCCACAACCGGATCACACAGGCACGCAGGTGACGGAATTCGCTGGTCATCTGCATCAGATCGAAGCCCACGGTATGGCGCAGTTCACCATGGCTGGCGCCGGCTTCGTCCAGGCTCGGGGTTTTCTCCGGACCTTCGCCCCTGGCCTTGGCGAGTTGCTCGCTGGCGGTTTGCGCGGTGGTCATGTCCCGCGCTGCTGCCAACAGAATTTCCCTGGCGTGATCACGCAAGGCCACTCGATCCATATTTTCGGCCGCCGGGGTAATCGTTCTGGCGAACTGCTCCCATTCATCGACGATACGGTCTACGTGTTGCCTGATGAATTCGGATAGGCGCATGGTCGGTTTCCTGATGGCAATCCGAGGCATCTTAGCCCCTTTGGCACCCCCTAAAAACTACCACTGCGCCGGCGACCATTTTTTGGTGGCCCCAGGGTGCTAATTAAATATTTTTTAGATCCTGAAATTAAATGCATTGTTGGGCTGGCGCGGTTTTCCAAGTGGTTTTTTAAGCTTTTGTTTTTAATCGCACTCAATAGTCTGGTGGTTCTTTTCATCGCATAAGGATTTGCGAAATGAACGAACTATCGGACGCTCCGGCGTTGCAAGTTATTACCGGGCATGGAAGAAGCAAAGCCAATGTTCATCATGATTATCTGCTGGGCAAACTGCCTTCGCCGCTAAAAGACGCACCTGTTTCGCGACTGCTTACGATGGCCGATTCGACCGCGGATTTTCCACAGTGGTATTTGAATGCACGCGCCATCGACCGTCAGTACCTCAAGCAACTGACGGATGAGCGCTGGCGCCTTCAGGTCCCGTTGGACGACGTGTTGGAGAATGTACAGCGGGACATTCTTGCCTTTGCCGAACCTTTGCTCGTTAAAACATTAAAGGACCAGCTGAATCTGGATCTGGACGTCAATGCGACGCTCATTCGCCTGTACATCCCGGCAAAACTGGGCTTTGGCATTGATACCAATGCCAGTCGGCTCAGGCAATCGACGTTGCTGGAAGCGGCGCTTCACAATTTCGAGGCGCCTGAAACGCAGGCCGGTGCGTTTCGCGATGGCTCCGGCATCTTCACCCGGGACCACGAAAACGAGTTACAGCGGCATGCGCTGAAGGTCGAACAATTCGCGGCCCTGTGCCGGACGCTTGATATCGGCGCGCACTATCAGCGTCACATCAAGGCAGCACTGATGCCCGAAGATATCGCGGCCAAGGCAATAATCGAGCGGCACTGCATGGCCAGTGAAAAAGCCATCTTCAACGAATCTGCGCTGATTGCGTATTTGAAAAACGACATCAGTTCCTATGGCTACGGGAAACTTCAGCAAATTCGTGACAATGAAAAAGGCATTGCGTGGAATCATCGTCCTTTGCAATGCCATCGACTTTCGTTAATGGGCTTCAGGATGTCCGGCATCCTGTTGTTCAGTGCAGTGGCAGACCCCACTGAAGTTAAAAGAATTTACGACAGTCTGGTTCCCCGGCACCAACGCACACTGATGGAATGGTCCAGGCGTTTGACGCTGCTACCGGGCCAGGAGTTTGAGCAGTTCAAATTACTCGAAGCGTTTTTCGCCAATGGCCCCAGCGGTCTTGTCGAAGCCACTTTGCAAAGGGAGGATGGTTTTCAACAAAGCCGTCTCGACGGGACGTTGATCGTTTATGTCCCGGATGATCCTGACCATCCCTTCAAAGAGTATGCGTCGCTCACGGACTTCATGAAGGCGCTTTCGAGTCAGTTGCGCTCGCCGGACTATCAACAGTTTTTCAGCCGATTCGTGGCACAAAAAGACCATGGCAAATTCTTTGCCCGGGTTCGCGAGCGTTTCACCACGTTCATCTGGACGCAGCGTGAGCCGTTGGACATGGGGCCGTGGTGGCGAGAGACCGCGGTTGAAAACGCCAACGCAGAGCCCATCACCAACATCATTACTGGCGATCTCTGGCCGCAGATCGGTCGCTGGCGCAGGGACAAGGCGATTGCGGATGCGCGGCACATCGCGGTGCCGACCGACGATGAAGACGCGACCACCCGCTGGAATCGGTTGACCGGTTATCTGAGCATCGGCTGGAACGTGTTCAACTTCGGCGCGATGTTGGTTCCTGGCCTGGGCGAAGCGATGTTGGCGGTCATGGTCGGGCAGATGCTGTTCGAAACCATGGAGGGTATCGAGGCGTGGAGCAAGGGCGACAGGGACGAAGCGGCGGCCCATCTGACCGGTGTCATGATCAATTTTGCGCAACTGGCAATCATGGCGGCGGGGCATGTGTTGCCCGCCGGTGCGGCGGCGTCGGTCAAACCCTCGGCCTTCATCGATCAGTTGCAAAAGGTTGAGTTGCCTGACGGCAAGACACGCTTATGGAAGCCAGATCTGTCGCCCTACGCCCATGACCTGACGTTGCCGAAAGCGGCGACGCCAGGTGAGCTGGGGCTGTTCCGGCACAGCGAAAAAACCATCCTGAGGCATGAAAACAAGTACTTCGAAGTCAGAAACGACCCACTCACGGGGCAGCCTCGCCTGCAACATCCGGATCGGCCGCAGGCGTATCAGCCCACACTCGAACACGACGGTACGGGTGTGTGGAAGACCGAACTCGACCGACCTGTCGAGTGGGACAAAACCACGCTCATGCGGCGCCTGGGGTTGGCGGTCGAGGATTTGTCCGAGGCCACGCTGGAGCAGATTCGTATTGCCAGCGGTGTCGAAGAAGGCTTGTTGCGCCGGCTGCATGTCGTCAACGAGCCACCGCCAGCGCTGCTGACCGACACGATCGAACGCTTCAAGATCTGGGCTGATGTGCAAAAGCTGCCCGGGCAGATAATGCTTGATGAGGTTCCCGAAGCGTTCATCGAGCAGGTGCCCCGTTTGCTGGTCGAACTGCCGCGATGGCCTGAGCAAAAAAGCATCGAGATTTTTGACGGCGCCGAGCAGTCGGGGCGCTCGATCAAGTACGGCAATCTCGACGCATCGCCGGCCAATACGCTGACGATAAACCGTGCCGAGGTCGGTGCCGGGAAACTTCCGGAGCTTGCCGTGAAGTTTGTGAACGAGGCCGACATCCATGCGATGTTCGGACAGGGCATTTCTACTGACGAGCGCATCCGCATCGATGCCTTGAAAAACAAGCTCGCGGGGCGGGCAGGCAGTCATCCGGGACCTTTGTTTGACGCGCTCAATCGCCGTTTGCAGCAGACAGACAACCGGCAGGTGCTGGCGCTCCAGGACGCGTTCAGCAACCTCCCCACGGTGATCGCCCGTGAGTTGCTGGCCGACATCGAACCGCAAGACTTACTCGGTATCACCGAGTCTTCGCGCATCCCCTTGCAGCTCAGTGAACGCACGCGGCTGGCCTTGCGCACGTTACGCGCCGCACGTGCTTACGAAGGGCTTTACCTCGATGGCGCGTACGGTGTCGATAGCGAGCGATTGGCGTTGCACTCGTTGCAAGTGTTGCCCGACTGGCCCGCAAACGTACGGATCGAAATCCGTGAGTCTTCATTCGATGGTCCGTTGCGCGACAGTGTCGGCCCGGCAGATGCCGCCGTTCGCCGAATCCTTGTCAGCGAGGACGGTCAGTACCAGGCCCGCGATGCCGATGATCTGCATCTGCATGGGGCCGATGACCTCTATGCGTCTGTGTTGCATGCCCTGCCTGATGCTGAGCGCAACGCGCTGGGGTACCAGATCAATCAAGGCACGACGCTCAAGCGCGCCATTCAAAAAACGCCATTGCCACGTGACAGGTTCAACGCGCTTCTGGCGGATAACCCTGTTCGAAAACCTGCGTACGATCCAGCCACGATGCGTCTGCGTGGGGGCATGCGCGGGATGGCTCAAGGTCTGCGTCGAGTTCAGGGGCAAGTAACGCCGCAAGAGCGGGTCCGCGTCGTTCGCCCAGGATGGACGGAGGCAGAAGCACAGTCCTATCTGCAAGCGGGGGGCCGAGATGTCAGTCCTGAACAGAGGGCGAGCGACCTCGAAGCGGAATTCAATCGGTTGAACACCCATTTCCAACGCTGGCTGAAATCACCGACCGAGGCATTCCGCTTTACGCCCGCCGGCATCGCCGAATGGCAGTCCAGAAACGCGGTGTACAAAGCGGTCAGGGAATGTTGGCAGCACACCGGCTTGCGCGATGTGGACTCGTACGGCGAGTTGCGAGGCTTCGTGCTCGACCTCGAGAACCTGCCGTTGGGAGGGCGTCTGCGCACCATGCCCACACTGGAGGGCAACTTCGATCACGTCACCCGCCTCAATCTGACCCTGACCGAATTGACCGACGCGCAGGTTTCCTTGCTCGATCATTTTCCGCGATTGCGCTCGCTCAACATCAACGGCAATTCGCTCACCCGGTTTCCTCGTGCCATCGGCCGCATGCGCGCGCTGACGGAGCTGAACCTGCGCGCAAACCGCATTGTCCTGGATGCGCAAGGCGTCGCAGACCTGTGCAACTTGACGAGGCTTCAGATCCTGGACCTGCACAGCAATCCCCTCGGCCAGGTTCCGGATATTGGCAGCATGCGCATGTTGCATACGCTTATCCTGGCCGATACCGGCATTCGGACCTGGCCGGACGGGTTATTCGCGCAGCCGCGGTTCCGGCATTTTTACCTGGACATGCAGCGCAACGAAATTACCTATGTGCCCATGGTCACGCGTGGCTCGGTCCAGGCGGAATTGCTGGCGCGCACGGTGTTGAGCCGGGAAACGGATTTTTTGCCGGCCTTCAATCTGCAAACGCTCAGGGAGTACATCGCGTCCGTCGGCATGGACCCCGATCGACCCTATCCACCTCGCGGCGTGCGCGACAGTCTGGACTGGGAAACCGGCATGACCCGGCCGGAATGGGTGGCCAAACAGGAGGTGTGGAACAGCGTCGAGGACGAGATCGGTTCGGTCGGTTTTTTCAACGAGATTCGCAAACTCACTGAATCGGGGCATTTCAAGCACGACCTCGGGTTTCGGGTCGACATGACCGCCAAGGTCTGGCGAATGCTCGATGCGATGTCGAAAAATACCGAGCTGCGGCAAAAACTCTTCACCCTGACCACCGTGCCCACGGCGTGTGTCGATGCCGGCGCGCAGCTGTTCAACGCCATGGGGATGGAGGTGCTGATTCATGAGGCCTATGAACTGGCCAATCCCGCGCTGGTGGAGGGTGAGCTGGTGTCGCTGGCGCGGGGCAAGTCACGTCTGGATGAACTAAGCAGGATTGCGCGAAAAACGATTTCCGAGCGGGAGGCGATGGGTGAGGAATTCAGGCGCGTCAATGCGACGGGCGAGGTCACCGGCACGATTGATGAGGTTGAAGTTCACCTGGCATTCATGACGGACCTTGCCGACCGGTTGGACCTGCCCTGGCAGTCGCGAAAAATGCAGTTCAGAAAAATCGCCGGCGTCACGAACGCGATGATCGAAGATGCTTTCCAGCGTGTACTTAACCTTGAGGCGGGTGAATTGCTCGACGATTTGCTGATCGAGCAGCCGTTCTGGTCATCCTACGTGGAGGGCTCCAACCGGGCGGCCATCAAAGGTTTCAGACGGCGGATTGAAGCCACGATCGAGTTCTACTCAGCGCTTGAAAAACGAGCAACCGACACAACGCTTTCCCTTGAGCAAAAGGCTCGCTTGAAGGAAGAGCTCAGGGTGCTCGGCGCTGAGTTGAACAAACCGGAAAGTGAGTTTGCGCCGGGACGGGTCATGACCGAAGCGCAATACGCCGCCGAACTGGAAGTCATCGACGAAGACAAGAAAGCCTTTATCAAAACGTTCACACGCCAGGCAATCGAACGGGCAAAACTGCAACGGGTAGAAATCCCTTTCGCCGTACAGCCGAACAGTTGATCGCTTCTGTTTTACGCCGGAGCCAGGCACGCCAGGCTCCGGTGATTTGGCCGATTAAAACAGGAAGTAACGCTGGGCCATCGGCAGCACATCCGCTGGCTCGCACCAAAGCAGAACGCCGTCGGCCTTGACCTGATACGTCTGCGGGTCGACATCGATACTCGGCAGGTAGTCGTTGTGGATCAAGTCGGTTTTCTGCACGTCGCGGCAGCCTTTGACCACAGCGATTTTCTTCTTCAAGCCCAGTGCTTCGGGAAGTCCTGCCTCCTGCGCCGCCTGGCTGATGAACGTCAGGCTGGTGGCGTGCAACGAGCCGCCGTAGCTGGCGAACATCGGGCGGTAGTGCACCGGTTGCGGCGTCGGAATCGAGGCGTTGGCATCACCCATCAGGCTGGCCGCAATGGCACCGCCCTTGAGGATCAACGTCGGTTTGACCCCGAAAAACGCGGGGCGCCACAGCACCAGATCGGCCCATTTGCCCACTTCGATTGAGCCCACTTCATGGCTGATGCCGTGGGTGATCGCCGGGTTGATGGTGTACTTGGCGATGTAGCGTTTGGCGCGGAAGTTGTCGTTGCCTTCGCCATCCCCCGGCAGTGGGCCGCGCTGTTTTTTCATCTTGTCGGCGGTCTGCCAGGTACGCGTAATGACTTCGCCGACGCGGCCCATGGCCTGGCTGTCGGAGCTGATCATCGAGAACGCGCCGAGGTCGTGGAGGATGTCTTCGGCGGCAATCGTTTCGCGGCGAATGCGGCTTTCGGCGAAGGCCACATCTTCGGCAATGCTCGGGTCCAGGTGATGGCAGACCATCAACATGTCGAGGTGTTCGTCGATGGTGTTGCGGGTGAAGGGCCGGGTCGGGTTGGTCGAGCTTGGCAGCACGTTGGTAAAACCGCAGGCCTTGATGATGTCCGGTGCGTGACCGCCGCCCGCGCCTTCGGTGTGGTAAGTGTGGATGGTGCGGCCCTTGAAGGCGGCGAGGGTGGTCTCGACGAAGCCGGATTCGTTGAGGGTGTCGGTGTGGATCGCCACCTGCACGTCGTACTGATCGGCCACCGTCAGGCAGTTGTCGATACTCGCCGGGGTGGTGCCCCAGTCTTCGTGCAACTTGAGGCCGATGGCGCCGGCCTTGACCTGCTCGATCAACGGCTCCGGCAGGCTGGCGTTGCCTTTGCCCGTCAGGCCGATGTTCATCGGGAAGGCGTCTGCCGCCTGAAGCATCCGCGCCAGGTGCCACGGTCCGGAGGTGCAAGTGGTGGCGTTGGTGCCGGTGGCCGGGCCGGTGCCGCCACCGATCATGGTGGTGACGCCGCTCATCAGCGCCTCTTCGATCTGCTGCGGGCAGATGAAGTGGATGTGGGTGTCGATGCCGCCGGCGGTGAGGATCATGCCTTCGCCGGCGATTACTTCAGTGCTGGCGCCGATGGCGATGGTGACGTTCGGTTGCACGTCCGGGTTGCCGGCCTTGCCGATGCCTGCCACGCGCCCGTCCTTGAGGCCAACGTCGGCTTTGACGATGCCCCAGTGGTCGATGATCAGCGCGTTGGTGATCACCGTGTCGACGACTTCGGCGGCCAGCAGCTGGCTTTGGCCCTGGCCGTCGCGGATGACTTTGCCGCCGCCGAATTTCACTTCTTCGCCGTAGGTGGTGAAGTCTTTTTCCACCTCGATCCACAGCTCGGTGTCGGCCAGGCGGACCTTGTCACCGACGGTGGGGCCGAACATGTCGGCGTAGGCTTGACGGGAAATCTTCATGTGCTTGCCTTAGGAATTAATTGAATGGGAGATCGCATTCGCGGGCAAGCCTCGCTCCTACAGGGTTCGTGCTGCGGACGACACATGACCTGTAGGAGCGAGGCTTGCCCGCGAAGAGGCCGGTACAGGCTGCACATGACTTACAGGTCACCCATGACCCGCCCGGCAAACCCGAACACCCGGCGATGCCCGGCCAGGTCCACCAGCTCGACCTCGCGGCTCTGCCCCGGCTCGAAGCGCACAGCAGTGCCGGCGGGGATGTTCAGGCGCATGCCGCGACTGGCGGCACGGTCGAAAGTCAGGGCATCGTTGGTTTCGAAAAAATGGTAGTGCGAGCCGACCTGGATCGGGCGGTCGCCACTGTTGGCCACTTTCAGGCTGACGGTGCGGCGGCCGACGTTGAGTTCGATGTCGCCGGGCTGGATCTGGTACTCACCGGGAATCATCAATGGGCTCCTTGGAGAATCTTGTAGTAGAGGGCGGTCGGCTTGTAACGACCGCTCGGGTCGCAGGCGTAGTCGGGAATTTCTCCCGCACGGGTGTAGCCCAGAGCCTTGTAGAAATCCTCGGCCGGGGAACCGGCTTGGGTGTCGAGGTAAAGCATGCCGCGCTTGTGCTGGAGCGCGGCCTGTTCCAGGGCGTTCATCAATTGTTGGCCCAACCCGCGGCGGCGCGCGTGTTCACGCACCAGCAGCTTCTGCACTTCGGCGCGGTTCAGGCCGTTGGCTTTCTGGCACAAAGTCAGTTGCACACTGGCCTGTACTTGCTCGTCCTTGACCACCACCCACAGCAGCACGTTGCCCTTGTTCAACTCCTCTTGAACGCCATCGAACCAGGCGCGTGCCTGTGTGGCATCCAGATCGGCCATGAACCCGACACTGGCGCCATAGCTGACCGCGTCGAGCAGCAGATCAATCAAACCCTGACGATAATGCGCAAAGCTTTCAACATTGACGCGGCGCAGTTGGGCGGCGTTCATCGGGCATTACTCCTTGTTGGCGGGCGGCGGCTCCGCGCCAGGATTGAGGGTCAGTTGCATGAAGGTCAGGTCCAGCCAGCGGCCGAACTTGGTGCCCACCTGCGGCATCTGCCCGGTGATCACGAAGCCGACGCGTTCATGCAGGCGGATGGAAGCGGCATTGCCGCTTTCGATGGCGGCGACCATCACATGCTTGTCGCAGCCTTTGGCACGCTCGATCAACACGTCCATCAATTGCGGACCCAGTCCATTGCCGCGTTGATCGCTGCGTACGTAGACCGAGTGCTCGACGGTGTGGCGGAAACCGTCGAACGGTCGCCAGTCACCGAATGAAGCGTAGCCGAGTACGTTGTTATCGCCGTCGACGATCACCAGGATCGGATAGCCCTGGGCTTGCCGGGCGCTGAACCAGGCCTGGCGGTTGCCGAGGTCCACGGCTTGTTCGTTCCAGATCGCCGTGGTGTTGAGCACGGCGTCGTTGTAGATGTCGCGGATCGCCGGCAGATCGGCGTGCACCGCATCGCGGATGTGGTAAGTCATGGCGCGGCCTCAGGCGATGGGTTGGTGGACGGTGACCAGTTTGGTCCCGTCGGGGAAGGTGGCTTCGACCTGGATCTCCGGGATCATTTCCGGGATGCCTTCCATCACTTGTTCGCGGCTGAGCAGGGTGGTGCCGAAGTGCATCAGCTCGGCCACGGTCTGGCCGTCACGCGCGCCTTCGAGCAGCGCTGCGGAGATGTAGGCCATGGCTTCCGGGTAGTTGAGTTTCACGCCGCGCGCCAAACGCCGCTCGGCCACGAGGCCGGCGGTGAAGATCAGCAGCTTGTCTTTTTCGCGTGGGGTCAGGTCCATCGTTTGGAATCCATAATCGGCAGATTAAAAAATCACTACAACCTCTGTAGGAGCGAGGCTTGCCCGCGAATGCTGCGCCTCGGTTTAACTGATTGACCGCGTTATCGTTCTTCGCGGGCAAGCCTCGCTCCTACAGGGGGATTGTGTTCAGGTGCTCCATATTCTGGGTGGCAGGGCTTCTCGACTGAGCAACGCAGGCCTGAGCAATCGCCACAAGTCAATCAACCAGCCTCGCGCCAACAGCGCCTCGCTGGCCAGGCACCGAGCCACCAACAGGCCCGGCAACTGGGTCAAATCCCCGCGTACGTCATTGGGCAGCGAGCGACAGGTTTCCAGCAGTTCACTGTCAATCTCCCCCGTCACCAACAACGTCGCAAACACCGGTTGCCCGTCCAGGCCAATCGGCGAATCGAGCAACCCGTCATCCCCGACAATGCGCTGGCGTTCGTGCCAGAGCAACTGGCCATCGCGGCGGATATCCAGCTGCGCCTGAAAATGCCCGAGTTCAAAGCGCTCGCCACTGGCCGGACGACCCAGCGCCACCACGTCCCAGTAGAACAGGCGCGCATCACCTTCCAGATCAATGGCGGTGCGCAGTTCGGCTTGAGCTGCGCTGAAGATAATCGTCTCTTGTGGCAACCATTCCAGTGTCGCGCCGGCCGCCACCTTCAAATTCAGCTGCTGATAAGCCGGCCCTGCCGCGCGATACCACTTGGCCGCGCCGGGGCTGGTGATTTGTGCCCACGCATCGCGGCCAACGCTGGCGCTGATGTCCAGCCGATCACCGCCGGCAATCCCGCCGGGCGGATGCACGATGATGTGCTGGCAAACCTCGGGCCCCTCGGCGTACAGATGCTTTTGCACCCGCAACGGCCCTTTATGCCGACGCTGAACCGGGCGTGTGCTGTCGCCGAATCGGGCATAGCCCAGTTCCAGCTCGGCATGCCAGCTAGGCGTGAACAGCGTTGTGTGGGCAGGTAAATTCATGATGTCTAATTATCGTTAGGACGCTACAGATTAGATCGTAACCAAGCCACGCACACCCTCGGCTTCCATATTTTCGCCGCGACCCTGCTGCACGATCTCGCCGCGGGACATCACCAGGTATTGATCGGCCAGTTCAGCGGCGAAATCGTAGAACTGCTCCACCAGCAGAATCGCCATGTCGCCGCGCGCCGCAAGCTTCTTGATCACCGCGCCGATCTCCTTGATCACCGACGGCTGGATGCCCTCGGTCGGCTCGTCGAGGATCAGCAACCGAGGCCGGCTGGCCAGCGCCCGGCCGATTGCCAGTTGCTGCTGTTGGCCACCGGACAGGTCACCGCCGCGTCGTTGCTTCATTTGCAGCAACACCGGGAACAGCTCGTAGATGAACGCCGGGACTTCTTTCGCTTCGCTGCCCGGAAATCGCGACAGGCCCATCAGCAGGTTTTCCTCCACCGTCAGCCGACCGAAAATCTCGCGGCCCTGAGGCACGTAAGCAATTCCAGCATGCACCCGCTGGTGCGGCTTGAACGTGGTGATCGGTTTGCCTTCCCAGTTCACCGCGCCTTCTTTGGCCGGCAGCAAACCCATCAGGCATTTGAGCAGCGTGGTCTTGCCCACACCGTTGCGCCCGAGCAGGCAGGTGACTTCACCGACCTTCACGTCAAACGTCAGGCCGCGCAGGATGTGGCTACCGCCGTAGTACTGGTGCAGCTTGTCGACTTGCAGCATTTCTGAAATCTCCTCAATCCCTGTAGGAGCGAGGCTTGCCCGCGAAAAACGATGACGCGGTCTTCCAGTTGCACCGCGGCGCTCCCTTCGCGGGCAAGCCTCGCTCCTACAAAAGCAACATCATCTTCCGAGATAAACCTCGATCACCCGCTCGTTATCCTGCACCTGCTCCAGCGACCCTTCGGCCAGCACGCTGCCCTGGTGCAACACGGTGACGTGGTCGGCAATCGAGCCGACAAACCCCATGTCGTGCTCCACCACCATCAGCGAATGCTTGCCCGCCAGGCTCTTGAACAGCTCGGCAGTGAACTCGGTTTCGGCATCGGTCATGCCCGCCACAGGCTCGTCGAGCAGCAGTAATTGCGGGTCTTGCATCAACAACATGCCGATCTCCAGGAACTGCTTCTGCCCGTGGGACAACAGGCCCGCCGGGCGATTGACCGAGGTGGTCAGGCGAATGGTTTCCAGCACTTCGCTGATGCGATCTTTCTGTTCGCCACTCAGGCGAGCCCGCAGGCTGGCCCACACCGACTTGTCGGTTTTCTGCGCCAGTTCAAGGTTTTCAAACACGCTCAGCGCTTCAAATACTGTCGGTTTCTGAAACTTGCGACCGATGCCGGCCTGAGCAATTTGCACTTCGCTCATCTGCGTCAGATCGAGGGTTTCACCGAACCAGGCTTTGCCATGGCTGGGGCGCGTCTTGCCGGTGATCACGTCCATCAGCGTGGTTTTGCCCGCGCCGTTGGGACCGATAATGCAGCGCAATTCGCCGACGCCGATGTACAGGTTCAAATCGTTCAGCGCCTTGAAACCATCGAAGCTGACGCTGATGTCTTCCAGGGTCAGGATGGTGCCGTGGCGGGTATTCAGGCCGGGGCCGACGCGTTGCCCGAGGCCGATGGCATCGCGGCTGGTGCCGGCGTCCTTGTTCGGCTGCGGTGGATAGAAGGCCGGCTCGAGCATGAATTCAGCCGTCGCAGTCACTCTCATTGGTCACCCCTTTTCTTCAGCAGGCCGATCACGCCTTTGGGCAGGTACAAGGTCACGACGATGAACAGCGCGCCGAGGAAGAACAGCCAGTACTCGGGGAAGGCTACGGTGAACCAGCTTTTCATGCCGTTGACCACGCCGGCACCGAGCAACGGGCCGATCAGCGTGCCGCGACCGCCGAGTGCGACCCAGACGGCGGCCTCGATGGAGTTGGTCGGCGACATTTCGCTCGGGTTGATGATGCCGACTTGCGGCACGTACAGCGCGCCCGCCAGACCGCACAACACTGCGCTCAAGACCCAGACAAACAGCTTGAAACCGCGCGGGTCATAGCCACAAAACATCAGGCGGTTTTCGGCATCGCGCAGCGCGGTCAGCACTCGACCGAATTTGCTTTGCGCCAACCGCCAGCCGATAAACAGGCTCGCCACCAGCAACACCACCGTGGCGAAAAACAACACCGCGCGCGTCCCCGGTTCGGTAATGCCAAAGCCAAGAATGGTGCGGAAGTTGGTGAAGCCATTGTTGCCGCCAAACCCGGTTTCGTTGCGGAAAAACAGGAGCATCCCGGCGAAGGTCAGGGCCTGGGTCATGATCGAGAAATACACGCCTTTGATCCGCGAACGGAAGGCAAAGAAGCCGAACACCAACGCCAGCAATCCGGGCGCCAACACCACCAGACACATCGACCAGAGGAAGCTGCTGGTGCCGGTCCAGTACCACGGCAATTCGGTCCACGACAGGAAAGTCATGAACGCTGGCAAGGCATCGCCCGAGGCCTGGCGCATCAGGTACATGCCCATCGCGTAACCGCCAAGGGCAAAGAACAGACCGTGACCGAGGGACAGCAGGCCGGCGTAACCCCAGACCAGATCGAGGGCGAGGGCGACGATGGCGTAGCAAAGAATCTTGCCCACCAGGGTCAGCGTGTAGGCCGAGACATGGAAGGCGCTGTCTGGCGACAGCAGCGACAGCAGCGGCAACGTCAACAGCAAAACAAGGATCACCGCACCGACGGCAATCGTGACTTTGGGGCCGGCTTTTTGGCTGGCTGTGAGCATCAGGGGCTGGTTCATCAGTCGATCACCCGTCCTTTCAGTGCGAAGAGGCCTTGCGGACGTTTCTGGATGAACAGAATGATCAGCGCGAGGATCAGGATCTTGCCGAGTACGGCGCCGATCTGCGGTTCGAGAATCTTGTTGGCGATGCCCAGCCCGAACGCGGCGAGCACGCTACCGGCCAGTTGACCGACGCCGCCGAGCACCACCACCAGGAACGAGTCGATGATGTAGCTCTGGCCGAGGTCCGGGCCGACGTTGCCGATCTGACTCAGCGCCACGCCGCCAAGGCCGGCGATGCCGGAGCCGAGGCCGAAAGCGAGCATGTCCACGCGCCCGGTGGGCACGCCGCAGCAGGCGGCCATGTTGCGGTTCTGAGTGACGGCGCGCACGTTCAGGCCCAGGCGTGTCTTGTTCAACAGCAGCCAGGTCAGCACCACCACGAACAGAGCGAAGGCGATGATCACGATGCGGTTGTACGGCAGCACCAGGTTTGGCAACACCTGTATCCCGCCCGACAACCACGCCGGGTTGGCCACTTCGACGTTCTGCGCGCCGAACACCAATCGAACAAGCTGGATCAGCATCAGGCTGATACCCCACGTGGCGAGCAGGGTCTCCAGTGGGCGGCCGTAGAGGTGGCGAATCACTGTGCGTTCCAGCGCCATGCCAATCGCCGCCGTGACGAAAAACGCCACCGGCAACGCGATCAATGGGTAGAACTCGATGGCTTGCGGGGCAAAGCGCTGGAACAGCAACTGCACGACGTAGGTCGAGTAGGCGCCGAGCATCAGCATTTCACCGTGGGCCATGTTGATCACGCCGAGCAGGCCGAACGTGATCGCCAGCCCGAGCGCCGCGAGCAGCAGGATCGAACCGAGGGACATGCCGCTGAAGGCCTGGCCGAGCATCTCGCCGATCAGCAGTTTGCGTTTGACTTGGGCCAGGCTGGTTTCGGCGGCGGTACGCACATTGGCGTCAGCTTCGACACCCAGCTCCAGCAAACTCTCCAGTCGAGTGCGAGCCAGTGGATCGCCGGTTTCACCGAGCAGGCGCACAGCGGCGAGGCGCACGGCCGGGTCGGTGTCCACCAGTTGCAGGTTGGCCAGCGCGAGGCTGAGCGCGGCGTGAACGTTTTCGTCGTGTTCGCCAGCCAGTTGCTGGTCGAGGAATTTCAGCTGCGCCGGTTTTGCGCTTTTCTGCAATTGCTGCGCGGCGGCCAGACGGGTTTTGGCGTCGGTGGCGAGCAATTGGTGGCTGGCCAGTGCGGTGTCGATCAGACCCCGCAGGCGATTGTTCAGGCGCAAGGTTTTCGGTTGGCCGTCGACCGTCAGTTCGCCTTGTTGCAGGGCGTTGATCAGCTCGACACGAACCGGATCGGGCTGCGCGGCCCAGGCTTCCAGCATTTTTGCTTGCTGCACAGGGTTGGCGGCGACGAAGTCTTCGGCGTCGCCGGCATGCGTGGCCATCGGCAACAGCAACGCGAGGGTAAGGATGAAACGGTAAAAAGCGGTGGGCATATCAAATGTCCTGGTCATACGCGGACCTTGTAGGAGCCGGCTTGCTGGCGATGGCGGTGCATCAGGCAAACCGTGTGACGCTGATCGCCAGCAAGCCGGCTCCTACAGGATTTGTGTCGGGCACGAACGATGTATTCGGCCCGACATCCAGGTGGCTTAGTTGCTCTTCACCGCATACTCCGGCTTCTTGTCGTTGCCAGGAATGAACGGGCTCCACGGCTGGGCACGGATCGGGCCTTCGGTCTGCCACACCACGTTGAACTGACCGTCCGCCTGGATCTCGCCGATCATCACCGGCTTGTGCAGGTGGTGGTTGGTCTTGTCCATGGTCAGGGTGTAACCGGACGGCGCGGCAAAGGTCTGGCCGGCGAGGGCTTCGCGGACTTTGTCGACGTCGGTGGATTTGGCTTTTTCCGCTGCTTGCGCCCACATGTGGATGCCGACGTAGGTGGCTTCCATCGGGTCGTTGGTCACCGCTTTGTCGGCGCCCGGCAGGTTGTGTTTCTTCGCGTAGGCTTTCCAGTCGGCGACGAATTTCTTGTTCGCCGGGTTCTCCACCGACTCAAAGTAGTTCCACGCCGCGAGGTTGCCCACCAGCGGTTTGGTGTCGATTCCGCGCAGTTCTTCTTCACCGACCGAGAACGCCACGACCGGAACATCGGTGGCTTTCAGGCCCTGGTTGGCCAGCTCTTTATAGAACGGCACGTTGGAGTCGCCATTGACCGTGGAGATGACCGCAGTCTTGCCACCGGCCGAGAATTTTTTGATGTTGGCGACGATGGTTTGATAGTCGCTGTGACCGAACGGGGTGTAGACCTCTTCGATGTCCTTGTCGGCCACGCCTTTGGAATGCAGGAACGAACGCAGGATCTTGTTGGTAGTGCGCGGGTAGACGTAGTCGGTGCCGAGCAGGAAGTAACGCTTGGCGGCGCCGCCTTCTTCGCTCATCAGGTACTCGACTGCCGGGATCGCCTGTTGGTTCGGCGCGGCGCCGGTGTAGAATACGTTCGGCGACATCTCCTCGCCTTCGTATTGCACCGGGTAGAACAGCAGGCCATTGAGCTCTTCGAACACCGGCAGCACCGATTTACGCGACACCGAGGTCCAGCAACCGAACACAACGGCGACCTTGTCCTGGGTCAGCAGCTGACGACCCTTTTCTGCGAACAGCGGCCAGTTCGACGCCGGGTCGACCACCACCGGTTCCAGCATCTTGCCGTTCACGCCGCCCTTGGCGTTGATCTCGTCGATGGTCATCAACGCCATGTCTTTGAGGGACGTTTCGGAGATCGCCATGGTGCCGGACAACGAATGCAGAATACCGACCTTGATGGTCTCGGCGGCCTGGACAGTCCAGGTCATGCCCATCGCGGCAATGCTTGCCGTGAGTGTAAAAGCCTTGATCAAGCTGCGACGCTTCATTGTGCGATCTCCATGAACTTATGAGTTTTCTTGGTTGGCAGATGCGGACTACTGAAGGGTCTTTAGCAAGGGGTGTGCCTGTTCGGTAAAGGCCGGTAAATCTCGTGATAGAGCCATTGGCTGGCCGGAGCGCGCACCAGACTGGGGCCTGTTTGCAAGGCGGGTGCGCCTGAGTGCGCAGCATTGGTGCCGAGGGAGTTCAGTGCCAAAACCCGGCAGGCGATAACTATGTACCACCTGCTGTGCTGCGAAATCTTGATCATCGTGGTTTCGAAATCAAGTGAGCAGCGCATGGATAGCACCTCTGGCAATACACCTTCAATCCCCCAGGAACCGGCCAAATTTCCCGCACTGGGACCGACGTTCATAAGCGCCGATGATGCAGCCTATTGGGCACACCGACATATCGGCGCGCGTCGTGACAGAGCCTACGGCGGCGTGATCGTGCAGCGTGGCGATGGAAAATTTCAGCCCACGTTGCCTGTGGCCGGGAGGATGGGGCATTTCGATTTTGACACCTTGCTGTCTACCGGCCGCGTCGGAGAGCTATTTGCCCCACCGGGCTACAGTGGTGCGGCGTATTACCTGTCCCATTCGGCCAGCCACGCTGAAGTTCTGCGTGCTCATCCGCAGTGGACAGCCGAACAGATCAAGTTAGACCTCGGTTTTTTTTCGAGAGGGCATATCCTGACCCACATGCAGGACCCGGGCGCCTATGGCCAGCGCCACTATCTGTCGGGGCCGGATGACTCGTTGATCAAGTACGAGTCCACTCAGCCGGCAGAGGAGAAAAAACTCTTTGAACAGGGGTTCAAGTCTTTCGGGCCGTTCACCGATGTTGAACTTTTGATTCAGAAACTGGCCTCGATCGGCACGCTGAGCGTACTGGTGCCCAATGATCAGTGGGGTGGCGTACGAGGAAACGTGCCGGCGAACTGGACCCTTGGTACCGCCCTGGGACACAACCGGCCCGTCTCACAGCCTTTTTTTTGTGCCGTCTCCGATCAAGTGGACAAGGCTATCGAAGCCGCGGCAACGAGCGTATCCACAGTCTTCGGTAGTGTGTATCTGGGTTTTGTCGTCACGTCTGCCGGAAGTTCGGAATGCATGGCGACCTATCCGGTTCTCTCCAGCCAACTGAATGTGGCCATCGAGTTGTTCAATACCTTTCCGAGGAGATCCGATCACAAGCTGGAGAGGTTGCTCGATTTCGACCTGCATGGCGTTTACTTCCTGTCGCACAGTGATGGCGCGCAGAGTGCCAGCGATCCTTGGCTTTATGAGCACTTTATTTCACCGGAGGAGTTGGCTGCGGGTATCAAATTTTCGCTATGGGATGTTTATCGGCAGGAATACCCAGACTTCCTGAATGTGTACACCAGAACCCGGGATGGTGCCGTGTTGCAGTACCGCCCCTCGGCGAACATCCGTGAAGCTCTGTTGAAGGAGAGCGCGGATTTCAACGCTCGACTGAAGGCTGGCACGCTCAAGCCAGCAGACTACGTCAAGCAGGTGGCCGCAGCCGGCCAGCTGACAGTGCTGAAGGACAGCCAGTTGTGGGATGTTGTCGGGGACGTTGGCGCCGACTGGCAACCCTATGCCAGGTCGAGGCGTTTGAGTCCCGCTTTTCTCATGGCGGACGATGCCGCACGTTTTGCGCACGAGTACATCGGCAGCCGGCGTGAACAAGGCTTCGCCGGGATGATTGTGCAGGATCAAAACAAACGCTTCGTTGCCACAGAACCGGTTTTTTCCGCAGAAGCACGGTTTGTGCTGGACAGGCTGTGCCCCCTCGATGCCACCGGCGCACCGATCATGTTGCTCGAGGGATACTCGTTTCACGGACTGTACGCCTCGCGCTGGCAAGCTGACTCAAGCGCCATTGTGCGTTCCGACGAACAAGAGCAATTGACGCAGGCGCAGATGTTCACCACCGAAGACATTCGCTCGGTGCTCGACAAGAGCGCGCATGTTGTCGACTTTTATCTCTCCGGATCGCCAGACAGCCTGCTGGTTTACAGTCCCGATCTATCGAAAGTGGCCGCCCGCAACAAAGTGCATGAGCGAGTTGCCCTGCTCGCCGATGGCTCCACCCTGATCGACCGGGCGCTGGCGTCCGGCACGCTTGCCCCCGATGCCGTTGTCGACGAACTGGCCGGAACCGGCCGATTGCGTGTGGTAGCCGGCAATGATGTGTGGGGGCCACGAGGAACGGTGCTGGGTAATGAGTCAACTCCCGCAGGCGTTTCCCCTCCGTTGCTCGGGGCGATTTTTACCAGCGCCGAAGAAGCCGTATTGAGCGCCCGTCATCGCGCAAGGCTCGATTACCGAACGGCTGCGGCGGGTTGGGGATTCATTCTCAAGCACAAGGACCGCGATGAGTATGTGGCGACCGAAATGGTGCCGGTCGGGCGCCTGGGGGCATTGAACCAGGCGAGCGACTTTGGCGCTCCCGTATTGGTCGACGAATTTCGCACCTTCGCGCTCTATTACTCGGCAAGCTGGATTCCCGGCGGGTTATCGACAGTGGATGCCTGGTTTGCGCGGCACTTTGCGTGCGTGACCGATCTGGCGGCGGCCATCTATGACGACAAGGGCACCCAACGACTTACGCATTTTCAAGACCTGAACGTTTTTGTCGCGACACTGGATGGGGCCTTGTTGCGGTATCAACATTCGGCCACCTCAACCCGGTTCGACACGAAAGGTTTGCAGCAATTGAGGTCGCTGTTGGTCAACGGCACACCTCCCTATGCCGACGTCATTCAATTGATCGCCAAGGCCAGCGAGCTGAAGGTGTTGCACACCAGTGAACTGTGGGACGAGGCGGGTATTGTCGGTGCGGATTGGAAACCCTACGCGCAGATCCAGCGGCGAGCGCTCAGCCCGGTCTTTGTGTCGCAGGATGATGCAGTGCGTTATGCGCTGACGCAGTTGGACTCGCGGCGTGAGCGGATCTACGGTGGCCTGGTGCTGCGTCGGCTCGATGGTTTGTTTGTTGCGACTTTACCGGTGGCTGTCGAGATCGAAAACTTCCCTGCCAGCTGGATTCGTCTGGACGAATTGATCGAACAGGGGGTGTTTCTGGCGGGAAGCACGGTCGTCGCTCGCTACCATTCGCGAATGCAGGTCGAACCGGTTTTTGCGCTGTCGAACCGCGAACGGGACGTGTACCTCGCTATGTTTTCCACCGATTTCATGTCGGCAATCCTGAGCGGTTCCGCGCTTTCGCCGTCTCTATCGCCCGGCAGGGAATATTTGCTGGGACTGGATGGCAGCCTGATCAGCTACACCCTCAGCGCCAGTGCTGCCGAAAAGCAACTCGCACGATCATTGGCCCCCGCCAGTCAATTGCAGCGCAGGCACACCCCGATAGAACTGCAAATGCGCAATGGCACGCTAACCCCGAGTGAGTATGTCAATCAGGTTGCAAGCGCCGGCAGGTTGCAAGTGATCAAGGGTAGCCGGCTGTGGGGCAAGGTCCGGCAGTTGTCAGCATGGAGCGCTTATTCCAAGGGAGGCCCATCGCAAGTGCATCGGTCGGCCATTGCTGATCCGGCGCTCAGTCCGGTCTTCACGCAATTGAACGACGCCGTACGACATGTCCACCGTGCGGTGGGCGCTCGAACCGGATTGAGGTTCGGGTTCGTGCTCAAGTCGCTGAACGCCGAGCGATATGTGACGACGATGCCAATCGACGGGCGACAAGGAGGTTTTGCTGTAGAGAAGGTATTTCCCGATGGCTTATTACCTCTGGGATACAGCGTTGAGGGAATCTATCTGTGTCCTTCGACCGGGACGGGACGACTGCCGCACGACTTGGATCAGAGTTTCATCTCTCCTCGGGATCTGATGTATGGGTTGGACGCTGTCCGTGTGCGCACCGGGGCAGTGACCACTTTTCTCAACGTCTTTGTGTCCTGTGCCGATGGCGCCTTGTTGCGATACAAACCCAAGGCCGGCGCACCGGAGTGGACCCGGTTACAGGTCGCGGTCGCCTACGAAAAGGTGCTGCAATCAGGGCACGAAACGCTGTTCGAGTATCTACGCAAAGTGATCGCGAACGGTGAGTTGCAGGCAGTGGTGCGCAGTGCTTTCTGGTCGCCGTTCAGGGTGGATGCCAAGGGTGTCAAAACCGGCATCGGGCTGGTGAGATGGGCGCCGGATCACCGCTTTGCCCTCGGGCCGGTATTTGCGCACGCCGATGATGCGGCTCGTTCGGCCCAAAGACTGATTGGCGAGTACGTCGGCCAGCAATATCTCGGAGGCGTCCTGATACACCAGGCATCGTCTTCGTTCGTTGCGGTCGAGCCGCTTGAGGACGGCCTCGACAGTGGTGCTGCCACCGCACTGTTTTACTCAGGGCCGGGAGGGCCGATTGCCCCGGTCGCGGTACCAGGCGTGCAGCCGTTGCCATTGCCGGTTTTTCCGCAGGATTTCAAATGGGTGGCTGTTCATCAGTTCTACAAGCGCTTCAATCTGTTCGTGAAGGACCCCAGCGCGGCTGATCAACTGCTGCTGGACAATCTGGCCCTGGCCGACTTGTGGTTCAGCAGGGACGTTGTGAAAAAGAGCGGTGCCTCCGGTGGCAGCTGCTATTTCACCGGGCGAGGCGGGGCTCTCTTCAAATTCACCCCCAGCTTCTCATCGCAGGAAACCGGATTTTTCAGCGAAGAGGCAAAGGATGGAGTCGCTGCATACCTCGCCAGACTCGCCGGCGTGGGACGGCTGGAAGTAGTGGATACCGATGGTTACTGGCGCCGTCGCGGGCTTGTGAGCGCCAACTGGAAACCTGCGTTGCCTGGTCATGACGAACTGTAGAGGATCGTATTTTCACTGATGGAAGCCTGAGAAACTGACGTCCTCAAGTGCTCAGCGACGTCTCATCAGGCCGATGAAAAACAACCCGCCAATCGCCGCCGTGGCCACGCCAATCGGTAAATCCTCGGGGGCGATCAGCGTGCGCGCAGCGACATCGACCCACACCAGAAATACGCTGCCCAACAATACGCACACCGGCAGCAATCGCCGGTGTTCGGCCCCGACCAGTCGCCGCGCAATGTGCGGCACCATCAGCCCGACAAATCCGATCGACCCACTGATCGACACCAGCACTCCGGTCATCAACGAGGCAATCAAAAACACCCGCAACCGTACGGTGCGGGCGTTGAGCCCAAGGGTCACGGCCGTCTGTTCACCGGCCATCAAGGCGTTCAGTGGTCGAGCCATGCCAAGCAACAAAACCAGCCCGAGCAGCACACTGGCGGCCGGCACCGCGAGCAATTCCCAGCGTGCCAACCCGAGCCCGCCGAGCATCCAGAACATCACCGCCGAACTGGCGCGATGATCGCCGAGAAACAGCAGCAGATTGGCGATGGCCATCATCACGAACGACACCGCCACACCGCACAGCAGCAGCCGATCACTGTCCAAGCGACCGTTGCGGTTGGCGATCATCAGCACGATCAGCATGCTCAGTAGCGCGCCAATAAATGCGGCAATCGGCAACGTCAGCAGGCCGACGATTTCACCGACATGCAGCACCACGATCACCGCGCCGAGGGTGGCGCCGGAGGTTACGCCGAGCAGGTGCGGATCGGCCAGCGGATTGCGCGTCACCGCTTGCAGCACCGCACCGATCAGCGCCAGGCCGGCACCGACCAAGGCGCCAAGCAACATGCGCGGCACGCGGATCAGCCACACGATGTGCTCCTGCCCGGCCGTCCAGCTCACCTCGCCAAAACCGAACACCTTGTGCAGCAAAATTCGCCACACCACGTCCACCGGCACCCGCGCCGGGCCGAAGCCCAGCGACACCACGCACGACACCAGCAACAACGCGCCGAGGGCTATCAGCAACAGGGCGTAGCGACGATTGATCATTCGCCGTGGAAACCTTTGGCCAGGGTTTCAACCGCCAACACGTTGTCGATCCCCGGCGTAGCCTGCACATACGGAATGACGATGAAGCGCTGGTTCTTGATCGCGTCAACCGATTGCAGCGCCTTGTTATCGAGCAGGAATTGCGTCTTCTGTTCAGCAGTAACTTCACCGTAATCGACGATCACGATCACCTGCGGATTGCGCTCGACCACGTTCTCCCAATTCACGCGGGTCCAGCTCGCTTCGACGTCATCCAGAATGTTGCGCCCGCCCGCCGCGTCGATCAGCGCTTGCGGCATGCCCAGGCGACCCGAGGTCATGGCGCGGTCTTCGCCACTGTCGTAGAGGAACACCCGGGGTTTGTCCGTCGGCAGATCCTTGCGCACATCAGCGACTTGCGCCTGCATGTCGGCGATCAATGCATTGGCGCGATCCTGCACGTCGAAGATTTTGCCGAGGTTGCGCAGGTCGTTGTAGGTGTCCTCCAGGCTGGCCGGTGGACGCTTCATCACGAAGGCGCAGGACTCGGTCAGCTCATAGACGTTGATGCCCAGCGGCTGCAAGGTTTGCGGCGTGAGATCACCGCCCACGCGCATGCCGTAATCCCAACCGGCGAAGAAGAAATCGACGTTGGCGTTGAGCAGGGTTTCCACTGACGGGTACTTGGCCGCCAGCTCCGGCAGGCCGTCGAGGATGGCTTGCATCTGGGGCGTGACCGACTTCCAGCCACTGACACCGCTGTAACCGGCCATGCTCGGTTTGAGGCCGAGAGCGAGCATCATCTGCGTCATGTTGATGTCGTGGCTGACCGCGTGTTTCGGCGCTTGCGTGAAGGTCACGTCGCGGTTGCAGCTCTGGATCGTCAGCGGATATTTCGTTGCTTCGGCAAACGCTTGGCTACTGCCCAGCAACAGAGCAACGCACAGCAGGGAACGCAAAGTCATGGTTGGGTTATCCAGGTGATTCGTGGGTAGCCGTGCAAAGGGTGTTCATCGATCAGCGCTTCGACGCCGAACACATCACGCAGCAGCGGGGCGGTCAGGACTTCTTTTGGTGTGCCGCTGGCGACGATGCGGCCGTGATTGAGCACGTACAGCCGATCACAGAACGCGGCGGCGAGATTGAGGTCGTGGATGCTCGCCAGGGTGCCGATCTGCAGGCGTTTGACCAGTTGCAACAGTTCCAGCTGATAGCGCGGGTCGAGGTGGTTGGTCGGCTCGTCGAGGATCAACACTTGCGGTTGCTGGGCCAGGGCGCGGGCGAGGATCACGCGTTGTTTTTCGCCGCCGGAGAGCGTGGCGAAAGCGTGGTCTTCGAAACCGTTGAGGCCGACGGATTCCAGTGCTTGCATCGCGAGATTCCGGTCTTCGAGGGTGTCGCCGTCGAACAGGCCTTTGTGCGGTGTGCGGCCCATGGCGACCACTTCATCGACGGTCAGGCCGAAGGCGTCGGGGAATTCCTGCAGCACCACGGCGATGCGTTGCGCGCACCAGCGCGAGGGTTGTTTCCAGACGTTGTGGTGGTCGAGCCGGACCTCACCGTTTTCCGGTTTGCTGAAGCGATAGGCGCACCGCAGCAGGCTGGTCTTGCCGCTGCCGTTGGGGCCGATCAACCCGACAAACTCACCGGCGGCCACGTGCAACGAGGCATCACGCAGTTGGAACTGGTGATGACAGTGGCCCTGGGGTGTCCAGGCGAGGTTGGTGAGGTTCAGCGAGGTCATGCATTTACTCAGAGATATTTGGTGATGCTGATGGCCCCTTCGCGGGCAAGCCTCGCTCCTACAGGATTCGCGTCGATCACAAATTTTTTGTTCGACACATAAACTGTAGGAGCGAGGCTTGCCCGCGAAGGGGCCCTTGAGTCAAAAGGTGTAATCAGCTGTGACGAAGAACGAACGCGGCTCACCCAGAATCCACTGCTGCCCCTCATTGTATTGGCTTTGCGCATACTGGCGGTCAAACAGATTGTTCACCTGCAGCCCCAGCGTCGTATTGCGCAGCGCTTTCCATGACAACGTGGCATCGACGACGGTGTAGCTCGGCAGCTCGTTCTGGTTGGCCATGTCGGCATAACGCGCGTCAACGTAACGCACGCCAGCCCCGGCCTTCAGGTCTTCGCTGAGTGCTTTGCTCAGCCACAGATTCGCCGTGCGACGAGGCACGTCCACCGGACGATTGCCGTTGCGCGACACCGGCACGCCGGCGACCACTTCTTCGAAATCGTCGTACTTCGCTTTGACGATGGCCGCGTTGGCCTGCAGTTGCCAGGCGTATGGCAATTGCAGATCGAGGCTGGCTTCCAGGCCATTGGACGATTGTTGGCCGACCTGTTGTTTTAGCGTCGGGTTGCCCGGATCGTCGGTCAGCAGTTTCTTTTTGACGATGCGATAAGCCGCCAGCGTCCACTCGCCGCGTTGATCCCAGAACATCTGCTTCACACCGATCTCGGTCTGTTTCGCCGTGGCCAGGTCATATTGCTGCTGGCTCGGGCTCAGGGAAATCAGGCCGCCGACACCGTCGGTGCTGGTGGCGTACTGACCGTAGAACGAAGTGTCCGGGGTCACGGCGAACACCAACCCGGCTTTCCAGTTGTTGCCGGTCAGGGTCTTGTCGCTCTGGCTGCCATCGACCAGGTTGTCGCGATCGACGTGCACGTAGTCGCGACGCACACCGGTCACCAGCGACCAGCGCTCGCTCAACTGCGTGCGGTTTTCGGCAAAGGCCGACATCTGTTTGGTGGTGCTCTGGAACTGGTCGCGATACGGATTGGCACTTTCAAAACTGCCACGTTGTGGATGATACAAATCGATCGGCTGGCCATCGGGCAACACGTCATTGAACGGCGAGTTGCTGTCGAGCTGGAAGCGGATGCGGTTGTAATCGACACCGGTCACGGTCTGGCTGTCGAGACCGAACAGAGAATGCTTGAAGGTGAAGGTCTGACGGTCGCCGACCTGTTCCTGCCGGTGGCCGATGCCGAAATAGCCACTGCGGCTGAGCTGCTGTGCGTCGCGGTCGAAGTTGTAGTTTTCGGCGTTCTGCCAGCGGCGCTGGGCCTTGAGGTAATACAGCTCGTTGCTCGCGCTGACGTTATCGGAAATTTGCCAGTCGCTGGTCAGGCGCGTCCATTGATCGTTGTAGTGCTGCTTGTCGTTGCTGACGTTGTAGTTCTTGTCGCGCAGACCTTCGTGGAAGCGGCCGTTGATCAATGGCGTGCCGAAGTAGTTCATCGGGTTCTGGTCGCCGTAGTCGTGGGCGAGGGTGAATGCCAGATCGTCCGTGGCCTGCCAGCGCAGGGCCGCGCTGACGAAGTCGCTGGAGGAATCGCCGCGATCGACCCAACCGTTGCTGCGCAGGCGATTGAGGTTCAAGCGGTAGCTCAGGGTATCGCTCAGCGAGCCGCCGCTGTCGAACGCTTGTTGCTGACTGTCGTAAGAGCCGTAACCGAGACGCACGTGGTTTTCGATCTCGCCTTCGAAGGGCTTTTTCGGGATCACATTGACCACCGCACCCGTCGCGCCTTCGCCGTACAACACCGAAGCCGGGCCGCGCAGCACATCGATACGCTCCACCGACCAGGTGTCGACCGGGAAGGTCACGGTGCCCATGCCGGTGTACATCCGGTTGCCGTCATACAACTGCATCACCGAGTTCTGCCCGGTAAAGCCTCGTGCAGACAACGAGGTCCCGCCGTCGCCCGGCGTGCCGGTGCGGCTGATCCCGGTGCTGCGCGAGGCCGCGTCCTGCACGCTGCGGTCACCGCGCGCGCGGATCTGTTCGCCAGTCAGGCTTTCCACACTGGCGGGTGTTTCCAGAGCCGTGAGGTTCAGACGCGAACCGGCGGTGGTCGGCGTGTCGAGGTTGACGGTTTCGTCGTCAACGGCCGGTGCGGTGATGGTGCCGGCGGGCAGCGTCAAGGATTGCGCGTGGGCGTTGTTGTGCAGGGCGAGCAGGCAGAGGCCGGACAAGAGGTACTTGTTCATCGGGTGGGTGACACTTCTTCCAAAAGAAAACCCGCAGCAATGGCTGCGGGTTGGGCGGTGCATTTGCGTTATACAGTAACACTAAAAATGACCGTGCGATAAGCGCCCGAAGTCTACAGATCCCTCTAATACGCGCATCTCGCCTGTTTCATGATGAAGATGAGGCTGATTCAGTTTGTCGGGTGAATCGCGACAACAGCACTCGATCCAGCAACCAGACCAACACCAGCGAAGCGCCCACCAACGGAAACGCCACTGCCAGCACCAGCATGATCGCTACCCCTGTTTTCCATTTCGGCAGGTCGTGGCGCAGCGGTGGAACACCGAACTTGCCTTGTGGCCGACGCTTCCACCAGATCACCACGCCGCTGACGGCACTGAGCAGAATCATCAGGCAGATCAGCAGCACGATGATCTGGTTGAGCACCCCGAACATCTTGCCTTCGTGCAACATCACGCCGGTTTCCGTGGCGCGGGCCACGGGGCCGTAATGTTCCCAGCGCACGTCGGCGAGGACGTTGCCGGTGTACTGATCGACATGCAGGGTCGCGTCGTTGCGCGGGTCATCGGCGAATACGGCAATGGTGAATACGCCGGTGGCCGTGGTCGGGAAAGTAATGCTGTAACCCGGCTCGACCTTGCGTTGCACGGCGATGTTCTGCACGTCTTGCAGGCTGATGGTCGGGGCGGCGGGGCCGGGTTGCGCACTGTCGTGGGCCATGTGTTCGGCGTGGTCGCCGGACATCGGCATCGGCGTGTTTTCCATCGCCCATGGCACGGTCTGGCGCGTGGCGGTGTTGAGGCTGCGGGCCTCGACGTCGGACTTGGGCATGTCATTCCACATGGCATCCGGGAACACGTTCCAGACCCCGGCGTATTGCTTGCCCCAGAACCCGGTCCAGGTCATGCCGCTGAGCAGCATCACCAGCAGAAACGCTGCGCCCCAGAACCCGGTGACGGCATGCAGGTCGCGCCACAGCACGCGACCGCGACTGCTCAGGCGCGGCCATAAAATGCCGGCCGCCTGGCCTCGCGGCCACCACAGGAAGACCCCGGAAACCACCAGCACGATGCCCCAGCCAGCGGCCAGTTCGATCAGCCGGTCACCGACCGTGCCGATCATCAACTCGCCATGAATCGCTCGCGCTATCGCTTGCAGATTCTTCTTGGCGTCTTGCTCGCCGAGGATATCGCCGTGGTACGGGTCGACGAAAACGTTCAGCTCATTGCCGCCATTGAGCACGACAAATTGTGCACTGCGTTCGGCGTTGACCGGCGGCAGGTATTGCTTGATCGTCGCTTGTGGATACGCGTCTTTCACCCGCTTGAGCAAGTCGTCGGCCGGGACGCTGTGATGGCCGGCCGGGACGTTCATCAGGCTGTCGTACATCAACGAGTCGAGTTGCGGCTTGAATAGGTAAATGACACCGGTCAGGGCCAGCATCACCATGAATGGCGCGACGAACAGACCGGCATAGAAATGCCAGCGCCAGGCCAGGTTATAGAAATTCGGTTTGGGCTGTTTCATCGGTTGTGCTCCGCTTGGCTTGGTACTTTTGTTGTTGTCTGGTGACTGCTGTGCAGTCATTCGCGGGCGAGCCTCGCTCCTACAGGTCCAGTGGCGTTCGCACCGATTGTGATCGACGCGAATTTTGTAGGAGCGAGGCTTGCCCGCGAAGCTTTTAGAAGCTCATATCCACCTTGGTCCAGAGCGTTCGCCCCGGTTCTTTAATGGCCTGCGGGTCATTGGCCGGGTAGCCAAAACCGGCGTTGCCGGCCAGGTTCAAATGCTCGGCGTACGCCTTGCCGAACAGGTTGTCGACGCCGCTGCTGACCTTCCAGTTCTTGTTGATCCGATAGGCGCCATTGAGCGAGAACACGCCGAACCCCGAGGACTTGTCGAAGTCCTTGCCGACCACGTTGCCCTTGTTCTGATCAATGCGGTTTTGCGCCGCGACCACTCGCCACAAGGCGCCGGCGCTCCAGTTGTCTTCGCTGTAGGTCAGGCCGAATCGCGCGTCCAGCGGCGGCATTTGCGGCAATGCCTTGCCGTCGCTGCTGTTCTTGCCCCAGGCGTAGGCCAGGGTTGCGTCGGCCTTCCAGTTCGACGTCAGCTTGTAGGCCGCCCCGAGTTCACCGCCCATGATCCGCGCGTCGATGTTCTCGGCTTGCGAGGTCGTGCCCATCATTCCCGACTTGTAATTGAACAGGATGTAATCGCGCACCTGTCCGACGTAACCCGAGGCCCAGGCTTCGAGGTCTTCGGTCTTGTATTGCAGGCCGAAGTCGAGCTGGGTGGTTTTTTCAGGCTTGATCGAGTCGAAGGCGTTTACCGAGCCGGCAGGTCCCGAGTTGGGCGAAAACAGCTCCCAGTAGTCCGGGAAACGCTGGGTGTGACCGAGGCCTGCGTACAGCGTGGTCGGGCTGTCGGCCAGATCATGCTCGTAACGGACGAAGCCGCTTGGCAGGGTGTCGGCGCGGGTGTCGTCGGCGGTCGGGTTGGCGCGGGTCATCATCCCCGAGCCAGTGGTCTGCCGAAAATCCTTGGCCGAAGCACGGTCCAGTCGCGCGCCGGTAATCAGTCGATCACGGTCGGCGGCGTACCAGGTCAGTTCGCTGAACACGCCGTAGTTATGGAAATCGGCGTCCTTGTTGCGCGGCAGATCCTTGTAGGTGTCGATGCCCATGGCGCTGCGCTTGCGGTGTTCGCTGGTCTGCGCGTCGATGCCGCTGATCAATTGCACATCGGCCCAGCGCCACGTGGCTTTGATCCGCGCGCCCAGGGTTCGACGATCGACACTGGAAGCCATCGGGCCGGCCATCATCCCGGTGCCGGACGGCGTGCGCAGGGTGTAGTTGTCCATCACGTGGTCGGCGTAGTTGTAGTAGATCTGTGCTTCGACCTTGTCGAGCACGTCGCCGATATTGGACTTCTCGAAACGCAGGCCGAGGCTTTCGCGCTTGAACTGCGCGCCGTCCATGCCGCGTCCGGCGTAACGGGCTTCGCCATCGCCTTTGCCGGCGGTCAGCTCCAGCAGGGTGTCGGCGTCCGGGGTCCAGCCGAGTGCCACGTCGCCATTCCACTTGTCGTAACGCGAGGCCACGGTGTCGTTGTTGCCGTCCCGATAGTCGTCGGAATGCGCGGTGTTGCCGATCACTCGCACGTAACCCAATGACCCGCCGGCAGCGGCGTCCACTACTTTGTCGAAACGGCCGTTGGAGCCGGCCAGTATGCTGGCATTCACTCGGGTGCCGAGTTCGCCGAAGCTTTCCGGGTCACGGTCGAACAAGATGGTGCCGGCGGATGCGCCCGGCCCCCAAAGTACCGTTTGCGGGCCTTTGATGACGGTGAGTTTGTCGTAGGTTTCCGGTGAGATGTAGGAGGTCGGTGCGTCCATCCGGCCGGGGCAGGCGCCGAGCATCTGGCCGCCGTTGGTGAGGATGTTCAGGCGCGAGCCGAACATGCCGCGCAGCACCGGGTCACCGTTGGTGCCGCCATTGCGCACCAGATCGAAGCCGGGGATGGTCTTCAAGTAGTCACCACCGTCGCTGGCCGGCACCGGTTGGCGTGGGTCTTTGGGGTTGGTGACGATGGTCAGCGGCGAACTCGGTGCGATGGCGGTGATCACCGTCGGGCTCAGTTCTTCACTGTGGCCGGCATGATCATCGGCCAGCACCATCGGTGTCAGCAGTACGCCGCAAAGAACGGCGGTGGCGTGCCTGAAACGAACGCGCGTTTCGTTCAGGGCAAAAGAAGCTTGGGCGGCGCTCAAGCGTGTGTCAGCAGAAAACCTGGACATGACAATTTCCATCGAACAGTCGTAAACGACACGGCCGGCAGCCTGCGCAATGCCTGTGGGGGGCGGGCGTGCTCGCGATGTGGGTGGGTCAGCCCCACCGCTTTCGCGAGCAAGCCCGCTCCCACAGGTTGCTTTGCTGTCTTCTAACCGTGTGAGATTGGGGAGGTGTTTACGCGACGATGGGCGGGGCGCGGGTGCGGGCGCCGGGGAAGAAGGTTTGCCGGGCGTGGCCCAGGCGGGTGGCGGGTGTACTGAAGGTGCTGGTTTTTGGGGCGTCGAATGCAACGAAAGACTGGCCGCCCGTCAGCGCCGGGCAGTTGAACAGCAGGCTGCAATAACCGCACTTTTCCCAGATCGCATGATGGGAGGTTTTGGGTGGGCAGTGCTCGGCGGCGGGTGTCGCGCCGTGCTCGCCGTGCGCCATCGCTGACATGTCCATGCTCATGTCCATCGACATGTTCATGGACATCGAAGAGGCGCGCTGATCCATCGGCATCGACTGAGAAATCAGCGGGCCGATGAAGATCATCAACATGGCGAACAGGCTGATCCAGCTGCCGCGTGTCAGGCTCAATGGCTGACGACGGGGCGCGGATGGCCTGGCGCTAAGCGGGCGCATGGGCGTATTCGGCTCTGGCGATTACGGGTTGTGTGCGTGCACTTGCACGCCGCCCGGTGCGGTTTTCTGCACCGAGACTTCGACCGTCACGTCACCGGACTTTTCGAAATGCATCGTCAGCGGGAACCGCTTGCCGTCGCTCAGCAGGCTGCGGTCTTTCAGTTCCAGCAGCATCACGTGGTACGCCATCGGTGCAAACGTGACGTCGCCGCCAGCCGGGATTTCGACGGTTGGTACCTGCTGCATTTTCATCAGATCGTTCTGCATCACGTGCTCGTGCAACTGGGCGATGCCCGCAATCGGCGAGTCGACGCTGAGCAGTTTGTCGGCGGTTTTGCCGGGGTTTTGAATCACGAAGTAAGCCGCAACGGTCGGCGCGTTCGGTGGCAATTCCTGTGACCACGGATGAGCGATTTGCAGTTCGCCAGCCTTGTATTCATGGGCATTGGCAAAGCAGGCAGGCAGCAGCAATGCAGCCAGAACGATGAGTTTGTTCAACATGACAGTTCTCCAGAACGATTCAAAACGCAGGTCAATTGCGAGAAGAAATCACACCAGAGGGGATGCGCGGGGGTTGAGATTCGGCCATTGCTGGCGCGGAGTAGGGGTGTCGAGAGCGGTGGCGGGCAGGCTTCGATGGGACTCGAAACGCGCGAAATACAACTGCGGCACATGCCCGGGCAACGCCACCAATGGCGCAGAACCGGAACAGCACCAGCAATGCTGCATGTTGGAATGAATGTCGTTCTGCGGAGCTTTCTGATCAAGCGTCCCCAGAGAAATCGCCACCATCTTCGTGCCGGTGGACGAGCAGAAACTGCCCCACAACACCTGTTCGGCCGGCGATTTCGCCGTCTGCGCCATCGCTCCGGTCATCGGCATGGCGAGCATGTTGAACAGCACTGCGAAGCAGGCTATCCAGGCAATTGCGAGCCGTTGTCGGGACATGGGACAGATCCGGTTGGGTGGGAGATCAGGCGCGGCTATTTAGCCTGATCAGTGCCGATAAGTAAAAACGCGGCCTGCGGTTTGGTGTCGCAGCGTGTTTCAAATGAGTGTAGCGGCTCCCATTTGAAATGCCGGGGGCTGGCCCGGGAATAATTACTGATCGGTCAGAGTATTTCGGCGAGCGCCTCCAACACCTGCACTACCGACCCAAACTCCCGCTCCACCCCCGGCAACACCGGCCGCTTCAACACCAGCACCGGCACCCCACGCTCCCGCGCCACTTCGAGTTTCGGCTCGGTGGCGGTGCTGCCGCTGTTTTTGCTGATCAGCACATCGATCTGCCGGCGCTCGAACAACTCACGTTCATCCTCGATCAGAAACGGCCCGCGTGCGCCGATCACTTCGCAGCGCTCGTTGCCCGGATAAACGTCCAGGGCGCGCAGCGTCCAGAATTGCTGCGCAGGGATTTCATGCAGGTGTTGCAAGGGTTCGCGGCCGAGGGTGAACAGTGGTCGGCGGAACGGTTTGAGTGCTTCGATCAATTCGGCCCAGTCACTGACTTCGCGCCAGTCATCCCCGGCTTGTGGTTGCCAGGCCGGGCGGCGCAGTGCCCAGCAGGGAACGCCGGACATTCGCGCGGCGGTCGCGGCGTTCTGGCTGATTTGCGCGGCGTAGGGATGCGTCGCGTCCAGCAGCAGATCGATCCCTTCGTCGCGGATGAATTGCGCCAGGCCGTCCGCGCCGCCATAACCGCCAACGCGAACCCGACAGGTCAGATCGGTCGGCACACGACCGACGCCGGCCAGGCTGTAGATGTGTTCCGGCCCCAGCGTGCGGGCGATGGCCAGCGCTTCCGTCACGCCGCCGAGCAGCAATAGGCGTTTCATTGAAAAGCTCCTGCGTGGCCGACAATCCCGCCTTGTCGATCGATGGCAAACACTTCGACTTGAACCTGTGCCGGCACCACACTGCGGGCAAAATCCAGTGCGTGCTGGCATACCGCGTCGCCGAGTGCGATGCCGGCGGCGCTGGCCATGGCCAACGCCTGTTGACTGGTGTTGGCTTCACGCATTGCCTGCTGCAACGCTTCATCCGCGCCGACCGCTGCGGCCCATTCGGCCAGTTGCGGCAGGTCGATGCTCGAATGCCGACTGTGCAGATCCATGTGCCCGGCCGCCAGTTTGCTGATCTTGCCGAAACCACCACAAATGCTGAGTTTGGCCACTGGCACTTTGCGCAGGTGTTTGAGCACCGCACCGACGAAGTCGCCCATTTCGATCAGGGCGATTTCCGGCAGGCCGTAGACTCGGCGCATGGTGTCTTCGCTGGCGTTGCCGGTGCACGCGGCGATGTGCAGGTAACCGTTGGTTTTCGCCACGTCGATGCCCTGATGGATCGAGGCAATGTACGCCGCACAGGAAAACGGCCGGACGATGCCGCTGGTGCCGAGAATCGACAGGCCACCGAGAATGCCCAGCCGTGGGTTCATGGTTTTCAACGCCAGCGCCTCGCCGCCCTCGACGTTTACCGTGACTTCGAAACCGCCGGGGTAATCGAGCTCTTGCGCGAGCGAGGTCAAATGATCGCTGATCATCTTGCGCGGCACCGGGTTGATCGCCGGCTCGCCGACGCCCAGCACCAGGCCCGGTCGGGTGACGGTGCCGACACCACGACCGGCACAGAAACGAATGCCCGGTTCTGCGCTCAGGCGCACTTGGGAATAGAGCAGCGCGCCGTGGGTCACGTCCGGATCGTCCCCCGCATCCTTGATCGTTCCTGCTTCGGCGCCGTCATCCAGCAACCGGCAGAATTCCAGGCGCATCTGCACGCGCTTGCCTTTGGGCAGGACGATGTCCACGGCGTCTGCACTCGTTCCGCCGAGCAGCAACCGAGCGGCCGCCAGGCTGGTGGCGGTGGCGCAGCTGCCGGTGGTCAGGCCGCTACGCAACGGTGCGGGTTGTTCGGCGGTTTCGTCACGCATCGAAAGGTTTGACCACGTCGAGCAAAGTAATCGGCAAGGCCTGGCGCCAGGTATCGAAGTCGCCCAGCGGTTGCGCCTGGGCGATATGAATACGCGTCAGCTCGCCGCCATGTTGCTCGCGCCAGGCCATCAGGGTCATTTCACTTTGTAGCGTGACCGCGTTGGCGATCAGTCGGCCACCGGGTTTGAGCCCTGCCCAGCAAGTGTCCAGCACACCTTCGCGGGTGACGCCGCCACCGATGAAGATCGCGTCCGGGCGTTCCAGACCGGTGAGGGCTTGCGGCGCACTGCCGCGAACCAATTGCAGGCCGGGCACGCCGAGCGCGTCGCGGTTGTGCTCGATCAACAGTTGCCGACCTTCATCGGCCTCGATCGCCAGCGCCCGGCAACCCGGATGGGCGCGCATCCACTCGATGCCGATCGAACCGCTGCCGGCGCCGACGTCCCACAACAGTTCACCGGGAACCGGGGCCAGGCGCGCGAGGGTGATTGCGCGCACATCGCGCTTGGTCAGTTGACCGTCGTGCCTGAACGCCGAATCCGGCAGGCCGGCCAGTCGCGAAAGGCGCGGCGTGTCGGGGGCGGCGATGCACTCGATGGCGATCAGGTTGAGGTCGGCGATTGCAGGGGCGGCCCAGTCGTTGGCGACACCGTCGATGCGTCGCTCGGCCTCGCCACCCAAATGTTCCAGCACGCTCAGGCGACTCGGCCCGAAACCACGTTCACGCAACAACGCCGCTATTGCGGCGGGGCTTTGCCCATCGTTGCTGAGTACCAGCAAACGAACACCGCTGAACAACTGCGCGTTTAGCGCCGCGACCGGGCGAGCGACCACCGATAGCGTGACCACATCCTGCAACGGCCAGCCCATTCGCGCGGCAGCCAGAGAGCAGGAAGAGGGCGCCGGCAGGATCAGCATTTCCGCGCTGGGCAATTGCCGGGCGAGGCTGGCGCCGACACCGAAGAACATCGGATCGCCGCTGGCCAGCACGCACACCGGCTCACCCCGCAAGGCCAGCAACGCATCGAGGGAGAACGGCGTCGGCCAGAGTTTGCGTTCGCCACGGATGCAGGGCGGCAGCAGGTCCAGTTGCCGCTGACTGCCGAAGATCTTCGAGGCAGCCAGCAACGCATGCCGGGCATTCCTGCCCAAACCCTTGAAGCCGTCTTCACCAATGCCTGTCACGGTCAGCCAGCGTGCCATGTGTGATCTCTATTCATCTGCATAAAGCGGCACATGATAACGCGGCGGACGTGGAGGCGAGTAATAGAATGTTTTAAGTTGGTTTGATTAGTCTGTAGCTGGTCGTAGTTAAGTTATGTAGTTTGAATGTTCATGCACTCATTTGATAATGGTTGAAAGGAATTGACTATGGTTATTGATAAAACAGGGAGCCTGGACTTGATGGCTTATTCCGATGCGTTCAACCGAGACTTCGCGCCACGGCAAACAAAGAACTCTCGACTTTACGCCTCTCAGGATCAGCAAGGCGCTGCCGGGTCGCTATTGGGCGGCAACCTGGTCAGCACGGCCAGGGGCGTGTCGCGTCAGGACAAGCGTGACGTCAACTCCAGCGTGCGTTATGCGCAGTGGTATGCGAGTCAGCAGCGAAGTAGGGACACAGATCCGCAAGGCTGGTTTTCCTTGTTTGCCGTGGTGTTATGGGACTTGGGTTGGGAAATTGACGAACGCAGGGTTGTCGAGAAAAGTTACAGTCACTTTGCAGGCAAAGTGACTCAGATTTATTTGAACAGAATTGCCGCTGTTAACAGTCAGATGGCGATAGTTACAAAAGACATGTTTGAATCATTGTTGGCTAATTCGTCGGCGCTTTGGTCATTGGCCACTGAAAGTCGGCGTGGCAGGGAGTTTTCCATTGCTCCCGCTGAGTACGACAAACAAGGGAAGTTATCACTGGACCTGAATGACTTTTCGCTTCGGGCGCTGGCACAGCGGGAAGATTTTCTGTTTTGGGACTGGAAGGAAGGCAACGTGACGCTCACGCATCGAGCCGCTCCCTTGACCCTGAACAGAGCCCGCTTCGACGAAGTCCGCCCGGAGTTGAACGATCGGCTCGACCGGATCGCTGACGCCATTTTCGAGTTTTATTCAGAGCGCCTGTGAGGGAGGCCGCCTGATGGATTCAAGGTCGGAGCAAATGCGACACGTGGTCTTATGATGCTGCGTGGCAAAGCAGGCATAATACCGCTCGCCTCCGACGGGGGGCGCTCCCACTTCAGATCCGGTCATCCCTTTGAACGAACTCCCTATGTCCCGCGCTTTACGCCCCTCGGCCTGTCCGGGGCTGCTGCGTATCGTCCAGGCCAGAGACGGCGGTATCTGCCGGATAAAACTGGCGGGCGGCACCCTCACTTCCGAGCAGGCCAACGCTGTCGCCGAAGGTGCACAGCGTTATGCCGGCTCAGTGATCGAGGCCACTAACCGGGCCAATCTGCAGATTCGCGGCATCGTCAAAGAGCAGGAAGCGTTGATCGAAAGTCTGCTCGCCGCAGGCCTTGGCCCTTCGCATGCGGCGGGCGACGATGTGCGTAATCTGATGTTGAGCCCGAGCGCGGGTATCGATCGGCAGATGCTGTTCGACACGCGTGAATTGGCCGCTCAGATCCTCGCCACCCTGCAAGGGCAAGAACGCTTTCACGACCTCAGCGCCAAATTCGCCGTGCAACTGGATGGCGGCGAACGCCTGGCGATGCTCGAACACCCCCATGATCTGTGGTTGTCCGCGGTCGAGCGAGAGGGCGAACGGTGGCTGGCTTTCGGTCTGGCGGGATGCCCCACCGATCAACCGGCCGGTCGTGTTCCGCTGGAAGATGGCCACGCGTTGGTGGTCGCCGTGCTTGAACTTTTCCTGGAACTGGCGGGGCCTGAACACACGCGGATGCGCCACTTGCTGGTCGACGTCCCTCAAGCCGAATTTCTCGCTCGCCTCGCCGAGCGACTGCCTTTCCAGCCCGTTAGCATCTGGCAACGTTCAGTCAGTAACGAGGTGCTGCACATTGGCGCGCACCCGCAGGCGCAAGCCGGTCATGTCTATGTCGGGGGCGTGCCGCCTCTCGGACGACTCGATAGCACCATGCTTCGGGGCGCCGCTCGACTGGCGCAGGAATACGGCGATGCAACGCTGCGGTTCACGCCATGGCAAAGCCTGTTGTTGCCGAACATTCACCACGACAACGCCGATGAAGTCATCCGCCGCCTGCACGCGTTGGGCCTGGTCTGCGATGCCGGTCAGGCCTTGTCGCGGTTGATTGCCTGCACTGGCTCGACGGGCTGCGCCAAGGGCCTGGCGGATACCAAGCAAGACGCCCTGCAACTCGCCGCGTTGCTGCAACGCCATGGCCAGCGGCTGAGCGTGCATCTGAGCGGTTGCCCGCGTTCCTGTGCCGCCGCGCACAGTGCGCCGGTCACTTTGCTGGCCGTCACCCCCGGTCATTACGACCTCTATTTTCGCGAAGCGGGGCAGCCGGGTTTCGGCGCCCTGCACGCACGCAACCTTACTATTGAAGCGGTCGACGCCTTGCTCGACGCCCGCTCACGGAGCCCCCTTGATGCTTGATTACATCCGCGACGGTCAGGAGATCTATCGCAACTCCTTCGCGATCATTCGTGCCGAGGCCAACCTCGAGCGAATCCCGGCCGATCTGGAAAAACTCGCGGTGCGGGTGATACACGCCTGCGGCATGGTCGATGCGATTGACGGCCTGCAATTTTCGGAGGGCGCGGGCAAGGCCGGGCGCGATGCTTTGGCCGCCGGTGCACCGATCCTGTGTGATGCGCGGATGGTCTCCGAAGGCGTGACCCGCACGCGTTTGCCGGCGAACAATGAAGTCATCTGCACCCTGCGCGATGAAAGCGTTCCGGAGCTTGCCCGTGAACTGGGTAACACCCGTTCCGCCGCCGCGCTGGAACTGTGGCGCCCGCACCTGGAAGGTAGCGTGGTGGTGATTGGCAACGCGCCGACCGCACTGTTTTATCTGCTGGAAATGCTCGACGCTGGCGCGCCGAAACCGGCACTGATCCTTGGCTTCCCTGTAGGCTTCGTCGGTGCCGCCGAATCCAAGGCCGCACTCGCCGCCGACAGTCGCGGCGTGCCGTTCGTCATCATGCAAGGCCGGCTGGGCGGTAGCGCCATGGCCGCCGCCGCCGTCAATGCCCTCGCCACGGAGATCGAATGATGCAGCAACCTGGACGTTTGATCGGCCTCGGCGTCGGCCCCGGTGATCCGGAACTGATTACCGTCAAGGCCCTGCGCCTGCTGCGCGAATCGCCGGTGGTGGCGTACTTCGTTGCCAAGGGCAAAAAGGGCAACGCCTTCGGCATCATCGAAGCGCATTTGCAGGACGCTCAAACCCTGCTGCCGCTGGTGTATCCGGTGACCACCGAAGCCTTGCCGGCACCGCTGTCCTATGAACAAGTGATCAGCGATTTCTACGATGCGGCCGGCGAAGAACTCGCCGCGCACATGGATGCAGGCCGAGACGTGGCGGTGATCTGCGAAGGCGACCCGTTCTTCTACGGTTCCTACATGTACCTGCACGATCGCCTGGCCGAGCGATATGAGGCCGAAGTCGTGCCCGGTGTCTGTTCGATGCTCGGCGGCGCTTCGGTACTTGGCGCGCCGTTGGTGTATCGCAATCAGAGCCTGTCGGTACTGTCCGGCGTATTGCCGCACGACGACCTCAAGCGGCGTCTCGCCGATGCGGATGCGGCCGTGATCATGAAGTTGGGGCGCAACTTTCCCAAAGTCCGTCAGGTGCTGGAAGAACTCGGGTTGGCCGAGCGTGCGCTGTACGTCGAACGCGCGACCATGGCCAATCAGAAGATCGTGCCGCTGGATCAGGTCGAGCCGATGTCCTCGCCGTACTTCTCGCTGATCATCGTTCCAGGCGAAAGGTGGCAAGGCTGATGACTCGTCCAGCTCCGGCGATTGTCATTCTCGGCAATGGCAGCCTCGCGACCGCGCGCAAGATTCAGCAGGTGTACCCGGGTGCCTTGATCCACGGACTGGCCGAGCGGGTCGAGGGCGCGGACCGCATCTATCACGAGTTCGGCGCGACCCTGCGTGAGCTCTATCAGCAGGACACGCCGATCATTGCCCTGTGCGCCGCTGGCATTGTGATTCGCACCCTGGCGCCGTTGCTCCTGGAAAAGGGCGCCGAGCCACCGGTGCTGGCCGTTGCTGAAGACGGCAGCGCAGTGGTGCCGTTGCTGGGAGGTCTGGGCGGCGTGAACGTGCTGGCGCGAGAAATTGCGGCTGCACTGGACGTGGCGGCGGCGATCACCACCAGTGGCGAATTGCGCTTCGGCACCTGCCTGCTCAATCCACCCAGCGGTTATGCCTTGGGCGATCTGGATCTGGGCAAGCGCTTCGTTTCCGATTTGCTCGCCGGTGAAACGGTGCGCATCGAAGGCGCGGCCCCGTGGTTGGCGCAGGCGCAGTTGCCCGAGGACCCGCGGGCGCGGCTGGCCGTTCACGTCGGTCATGCCGAGCGTACGCCGGCGGCCAACGAGCTGTTGATCTATCCGCGCAACGTGTTGGTGGCCGTCGGTACCGGCGTGGCCGATCTGCCGAGTGCGATTCGCGAGGCATTGCATCAGGCAAAGATCGCCGTGCAATCGGTGGCCTGTCTGCTGGCCGCCGATAGCGAAATGTCGAGTGCGGCGCTGCGTGAAGCGGCGCTTGAGCTGGGCGTGCCGCTGCGTTTTGGCAACGATGTCGGCGCAGTCAGTGAGCTGGCACGCAACGCCCTCGGTCAGTCTGTGAAGATCTTCGGCGACGACACCCTTGCTATCGCAGTGGCCGAGCAACCTCTGGACCCATTGTCGATCGGTCGTCCTCGCGGTCGCTTGGCGGTGATCGGCCTTGGCCCTGGTGCTGCCGAGCTGATGGTGCCGGCGGTCAAGGCCGAACTGGCGCGCGCCAATGATGTGCTCGGTTACGAAACCTATGTGCGCATGGCCGGCCCGTTCCGTGCGGATCAAGTCATGCATTGCACCGACAACCGCGAAGAGATGCAGCGTGCGCGCCACGCATTTGAACTGGCGGCGCAAGGACGGTCGGTGGTGGTGGTTTCTTCCGGTGATCCGGGAGTGTTCGCCATGGCGGCTGCGGTGCTCGAAGCACTTCACGAGTCCAGCGATGCCGCGTGGCACAACGTCGATCTGGAAATTCTGCCGGGGGTTTCTGCTTCACTGGCGACGGCTGCTCAGGCCGGTGCGCCGCTGGGGCATGACTTCTGTGTGCTGTCGCTGTCGGACAACCTCAAGCCTTGGGAGATCATCGAGAAGCGTCTGGACCTTGCATCACAGGCCGACCTCGCCCTGGCGTTCTACAACCCGATTTCACGGTCCCGTCCATGGCAACTTGGCCGGGCGCTGGAGATCGTCGCGCAATACCGCACACCTGCGACGCCGGTGGTGTTGGGGCGTGACATCGGTCGCCCGGGGCAGACGCTACGAGTGACGACGCTTGGCCAGTTGACCCCGGACCAGGTGGATATGCGCACCATGGTCCTGGTGGGTTCGTCTACGACCTGCGTGTTTTCGCGTATGGGTGGTGGTGACTGGGTGTACACGCCGCGTTGGTATGGAGAAAAGCCTGCCACCTGAAGCGTTGCGCTTCGCTAAAAAAAGCCACGGCCGGGTTTCCACTCGATTTGCCGTGGCTTTTTCTTTGCACTGTCGTAAAAAACATTCGCCAGAGGATGTAGGTTAATTCCTGAGTGAATAGAGGATATTTACCTTCTAGCTCTCTTGGTGAGTCGGATTATTTACCTTTCTGCGTAAGTTCAGTTCTTGTTTTTTTAATGGGGCGTGCAGGCGTGTGCGGATCTATTGGGTTTTTCTGCTGTTTGGTTTTTATTGATTTGTTGTAATTAATTATGGTTCGTTACATCTCGATATTTGCAGGTTGTTTTGTTGTTTTTTTATAAGTCGGGGCGCTGTTGAATCTATTGGGTGGGTGCGATAGTTTTTCGACGGAGCCAGTTCGGCTTTTATATATATTTGAATTTAAGGTTTATAAGATGAATAAAATGAATGAAGCAGAAGCCAGTCTTTATTTCGATCAATGTCTTGAACAATGTCGAGCCAAACTTGAACTTGCCGGTCCGAAAATCCAGGCGCGCTCTGCAGTAAAGTTGCCGATTGATCGGGATGAATTGAATGCCGCCATCATGGGCAGTGGCATCGTTGGTTTTCTGGAGGGGATGTCGAGGCGTAACAAACGCATTGTAAAAAACACCTACGCCTATGCCGATATTGCCTCAAAACTTCTATTTCCGGGGAAGGCAGAGAAGGTTGCTCGCTACGAGTGCTTTAAAAAATTGCTGTTTGCCACGGGCTGGACTGAGTATCACAGTGCGTTCACTCAGTACAAGTCAAGTACTGCCAAGTTGACGATGGATAATGTTGCGCTGGATATTGTTTATTCTGTCGCCGGTGGCGTTGCGGGTTCTGCTGGGGGCGCGTTGAAAGTTGTAGCGGAAAAAACCATTGAGGCGCTGAAAAAGCAACCTGATGCGGTCAAGCTATTTGAACGTCATGCTGTTGAATCCAGTGGTGCGAACTTCGGTGTGTCTGTGTGCAAACAAGACGAAGACGCTGAAGTTACGATGGCCGTAGGCACAGTGCGTTACGACTCATCGGTCAACAATACCAAAGTTATTTTTGTCGAATGGAACAGCTCTGACGTTGAGATGTATCAAGGTAAAGCGCTCTTTACCATTCATGAGGAGGACTTGCGCAAAGAGGCTGAGTGCATCAAATACCTCGACGATCTTCGCGAGGCTGTGTTCATGGAGTTTTCGCCTGTTTAAAAGAACCGGGTTGCCAGAGGCATCAAGCCTCTGGCATTCCATCGTCCTACGGCACCAGATACCCTTTCACACCGGTGAAAATGATCTGCGCCGCCAGTGCACACACAAACAACCCCATCAGCCGACTGACAATCTGCAAGCCCTGGTCGCCGAGAATGCGTTCGATGCGGTTCGACAGGTAAAGCACCACACCAACGGTAAAGCTGGCCAGGGCAATGCTGAGGATGGCGGTGAGCTTGTCATCCCAGTGGGGCTGGCTCACGCCCATCACCAGCAAGGCGCCGATGGTGCCGGGGCCGACGGTCAGGGGGATGGTCAGCGGGACGATGGTGACGTCCTGCTGCACGTTATCGGTCTGGACCGCCGACTTGCCCTGGGCCATGCCCAGTGCCGAGATAAACAGCACGCTGCCGGCACCGATGCGGAACGCATCCACGGTAATGCCGAAAACACTGAAAATGTACCGTCCGAACAAATACAGCAAGACACTGGAAATCAGTGTGGCCGTTGCCACTTTCCAGGCCAGCCGCCGTTGTTCCTTGCGCGAATAACCGCGGGTCAGGCTGATGAAACAGGACAACACGAAGAACGGGCTGTAGAGCACCAGCATCTTCAGGTAAACGCTGAACAACACGTGGAGCATGATGCAGGCTCACTGGCGAGAGAAGTCGTGGGGGAGTCTATCAGGCGTTGCAGGGTCTGTCGGCTCAGGACGGTTGTGTTGCCGTCCGTTGCTGCTGATCGCGCTGGGCGACCCAATGTTCGATCAGCTCGCGCAACTGCGACAGCTCGACCGGTTTGGCCATGTGGCCGTCCATGCCAGCCTGACGTGCGCGCTCTTTATGCTCAGCGAGGATGTGTGCGGTCAATGCCACCACGGGGGTGCGAATCCGTTGGTTGCCGACTTCCCAGGCACGCAATTGCTGGGTGGCCGAGAAACCGTCGAGGATCGGCATTTCACAATCCATCAGCACCAGGTCGTAACGTTGGGCTTTCATTGCCTGCAAGGCTTCTTCGCCATTGCTGGCGGTGTCCGGTTGCAGGTTGAGTTTGCCCAGCATGCCGCGAATCACCTTGGTCGAGATGCTGTTGTCTTCGGCCACCAGAATGCGGAAGTCGCTGGGAACCTTGACCGGCAGGGTCGGGCCGGTGGATGGGAATTGCGATACCGCGAGGCCCTTGTTGCGTTGATTCAGTTCATCCGCCAGCGTGGTCTTCAGGGTGTAGCCGGCCACTGGTTTGGCGAGGATGCGCTTGATCCCGGAGTTGCGCGCGATGATCTTGCTCGGCGCATTGCTGATGCCCGTGAGCATGATCAGCAGGATGTCGTGGTTCAGGCTCGGGTCTTCCTTGATCTTGGCCGCCAGTTGCATGCCGGTCATGCCGGGCATGTTCTGGTCCAGCAGGACCACGTCGAAGTAATCGCGCAGGTGAGCCTTGGTGCGCAGCAGCGCCAGGGCTTCCTTGCCGGACGGCACCGCGCTGACATTCAGGCCCCAGGCGCTGCACTGCTGCACGAGTACCTTGCGGCAAGTGTCGTTGTCGTCCACCACCAATACCCGTGCGCCTTGCAGCGGGCCATCGAGGTCGGACGTCGGGTGTTCGAGGCGGTCGGGGTCCAGCGGCAAGGTCAGCCATAAGGTGCTGCCCTGGCTGGCGCCGCTCTTGATGCCGAACTCCCCTTGCATCAGGCGAATCAACTGACGGGCGATCACCAGCCCCAGGTTGCCGCCCAGGCGGGTGGTCGAGAGGAAGTTCTTGCTGTGCAGTTCGGCGTGCATCAGCGCGTCGCGTTCTTCGGCATCCATCGGCTCGCCGCTGTCTTGTACGGCAATGCGCAAACGCGGTTTGGCCGTGCGCTCGTCGAGGGCGACGACAATCAGAATCTCGCCTTCGTCGGTTTTCTTCAGGGCGTTTTCCAGCAGGCTCAGCAGCGTCTGGCGCAGGCGCGTCGGGTCACCGCTGATGACCCGCGGCACTTGTGGCTGGATAAAGCTGATCAGCTCGACGTTCTGCTGTTCGGCCTTGGCGCGGAAGATACTCAGGCAGTCTTCGATCAGTGCATTGAGATCGAACTGCACATCGTCGAGCTCGATTTGCCCGGATTCGAGCTTGGAGATGTCGAGAATCTCGTTGATCAGGGTCAGCAGTTCGTTGCCGGCGCTGTGAATGGTTTGCACATAATCGCGCTGCTTGACCGAGAGTGGCGTGCCCAACAACAGTTCGGTCATGCCCAGAACGCCATTCATCGGGGTACGGATTTCATGACTGATCTTCGCCAGGAATTCGGCCTTGGCATTGATCTCGGCGTTGCTGGCGGCCAGATCGCGGCTGACGCTGAAACGGTCTTCGGTGATGCTGCGCTGGCGTTCGCTCAGGGCAATGCTCATCAACAGGCCGCTGATGCAAATGAACACCAGCAGGGCAATGATCAGGCCTTGCGGTTCTACCAGCGTCAGGCCCAGCAGCGCCGGCAGGATAATCAACGTGCCGACGTTGAACACCACCATGGCGGCCACGAACAGCCGGGCCGGGCGATAGCCTTTTTGCCAGTGCCAGGCGCTGACGAACAACATGGTGAGCCCCGCGAGGGCGACCAGCGCGTAGGTGATGATGTTCAGCGGTAGCGTGTTGACGAACAACAGCAACAGACCGCAAGCCACAATGAACAGGATGTCGCCCAGCAGCAGCTTGTTCAGCGGGTGCGGGCCGAGCGGGGCGAAGAAACGGTAGGCGAACATCAGCCCGCACGGTGCGGTCAGCAGCAGGGCGAGGTAAGCGCCCGGTGTTTGCACCGCATGCCAGTCCGACAACCATGGGCCCGCGAGATTCAGCAGCAGCGCCAGGCTCAGCATCAGCAGCGCTTCACAACCTGCCAGCCACAGGCTGCTGCGCGACCGGGTGTAAGCGTAACGGATCAGGTTGTGCAGGATCAGCATCCCGATGCATCCGAACAGCAGACCGTAAATCAGCGTCTGGCTCTGATTGGCTGCGGTCATGATTGCCGATTGCAGGGTGATGTAAGGCCGCATCTGGTGGTCGGACACCAGGCGCAGATAGACGTCGAGGGGTTTGTCGCTTTGCGGCAACGGCAACATGAAGTCGCTGTTGGGTAACGGCCGTTCTGCCTGAGGCTGTTCGGTGCCGGTGTTCAGTTGCTCGATCAGCTTGTCGCCGTCCAGCACATAAAGATTGAGGTGCGACAGGTCGGGAGCGAACACCCGCAGCAACTGCTCATGCTTGCCGGGTGCCAGTCTGAAGCGCAGCCAGAGTGCACCACCGGGCTCGGCCGCGGTGAGGCGTTCGAGTTCGATGGGGCTGAATTGATTGGTGAAACGAGCGGAACGGATGTCGCTGAGTTGCAGGTCGCCCTGTTCGTCAAGCAATAGCGCCCAGCCACTGCCTTGCGCGGCCTGGGCCGGAAGCATGCAGAGCAGCGTCAGCAGCGTGACTGTGAAACCTATGGCAATCCTGAGCCAGCGCACGGCGAAATCCCTTCGTAGGTTGATGCCAGAATATAACTATGCGCGGCGCCGGAATAGTCCGGCAAGGGCCTGAATCCCAAGCCCTGCCGAATGGATCGCTTATTCCTGATTTTCGCCACGCTCACGGGCAATGGCACGGTAGCCAATGTCCTTGCGATAGAAGCAGCCTTCCCAGTCAATCTTCGCGGCCAGCTTGTAAGCCTGCTGCTGGGCAGCATCAACGCTGGCACCCATGGCAGTGGCGCAAAGCACCCGACCGCCGGCCGTCACCACTTGACCGTCCTTGAGCGCAGTACCGGCGTGGAAGACTTTGCCTTCCAGCGCTGCGGCTGCATCCAGACCGTTGATGGCGACGCCTTTAGCGTAGTCGCCAGGATAGCCGCCTGCCGCCAAAACAATACCGACGCTCGGACGTGGATCCCATTGGGCTTCGACCTTGTCCAGCGCTTGCGCCAGGGCCGCCTCGACCAGCAACACCAGGCTCGACTGCAAGCGCAGCATAACCGGTTGGGTCTCAGGGTCGCCGAAACGGCAGTTGAATTCGATGACTTTTGGGTTACCAGCCTTGTCGATCATCAAACCAGCGTAGAGGAAGCCCGTGTAAACATTGCCTTCCTCGGCCATGCCGCGCACGGTCGGCCAGATCACCAGGTCCATGACGCGCTTGTGCACTTCGCTGGTAACGACTGGCGCAGGGGAGTAAGCACCCATGCCGCCGGTGTTCGGGCCGGTGTCGCCGTCGCCGACGCGTTTGTGGTCCTGGCTGGTGGCCATCGGCAGGACGTTCTTGCCGTCGACCATGACGATGAAGCTGGCTTCTTCGCCGTCCAGGAATTCTTCGATGACCACGCGCGAACCGGCTTCGCCAAACGCGTTACCCGCGAGCATGTCGCGCACGGCGTCTTCGGCTTCGGCCAGTGTCATGGCAACGATCACGCCTTTACCGGCGGCCAGGCCATCGGCCTTGATCACGATCGGTGCGCCTTTTTCACGCAGATAAGCCAGGGCCGGCTCGATCTCGGTGAAGTTCTGGTAGTCGGCCGTCGGGATCTTGTGGCGTGCCAGGAAATCCTTGGTGAACGCTTTCGAACCTTCCAGCTGCGCGGCGCCAGCGGTCGGACCGAAGCAGTCCAGGCCACGGGAGCGGAACAGGTCGACGACGCCGGCAACCAGCGGCACTTCCGGACCGACGATGGTCAGGGAAACGTTTTTCTCGGCGAAGTCGGCGAGTTGCTCCAGTGCGAGCACATCGATAGCGACGTTTTCGCACTTGGCTTCAATGGCGGTACCGGCGTTGCCCGGAGCCACGAAAACTTTCTGCACGCGCGGATCCTGAGCCACTTTCCAGGCCAGGGCGTGTTCACGGCCACCGCTGCCAATGATCAAAACATTCATTTCAAAAACCTCGGATGACGCTAATTCTGTTGAGCGCCGCAGGGGCGCTTTTCTGTGGGAGCTGGCCTGCCGGCGATGCAAACAACTCGGTTTATCGGCTAAACCGAGGGGATGCTATCGCTGGCAGGCCAGCTCCCACAGTTGGTCGTCGTGCTTAGTGACGGAAGTGGCGCATGCCGGTGAAGACCATGGCGATGCCGGCTTCATCAGCTGCTGCAATCACTTCGTTGTCACGCATCGAGCCGCCTGGCTGGATCACCGCAGTGATGCCGACCTTGGCCGCGTTGTCCAGGCCGTCGCGGAACGGGAAGAACGCGTCGGATGCCATGACCGAACCCGCCACCTGCAAGCCGGCATGTTCAGCCTTGATCGCAGCAATGCGCGCGGAGTTCACGCGGCTCATCTGGCCAGCGCCGACACCGATGGTCTGACGGTTCTTGGCGTAGACGATGGCGTTGGACTTGACGTACTTGGCGACTTTCCAGGCGAAGATCAGGTCGTGGATTTCCTGTTCGGTCGGTGCACGCTTGGTCACGACTTTCAGGTCATCGGCGCTGATCATGCCGATGTCGCGGCTCTGTACCAGCAGGCCACCGTTGACGCGTTTGTAGTCCCAGGCAGCAGCGCGGTCAGCCGACCACTCGCCGCAGGCCAGCAGGCGCACGTTGGCTTTTGCCGCGACGATGGCGCGGGCTTCTTCGCTGACGCTCGGGGCGATGATCACTTCGACGAACTGACGCTCGACGATCGCCTTGGCGGTCTCGGCATCCAGCTCGCGGTTGAAGGCGATGATGCCGCCGAACGCGGATTCAGTGTCGGTGGCGTAGGCCAGTTCGTAGGCCTGACGGATGCCGCCTTCGGCGTCCGGGCTCACGGCAACACCACACGGGTTGGCGTGCTTGACGATCACGCAGGCCGGCTTGACGAAGCTCTTCACACATTCCAGCGCGGCGTCGGTGTCGGCCACGTTGTTGTAGGACAGCTCCTTGCCTTGCAGTTGGGTCGCGGTGGCGATGCCGACTTCGGCAGGCTTGGCTTCAACGTAGAACGCCGCGCTCTGGTGCGGGTTCTCGCCGTAGCGCATTTCCTGAGCCTTGATGAACTGGCTGTTGAAGGTGCGCGGGAACTCGCTGCGACCTTCGGTGCTGAGGGTGTCAGCGGCCTGGTTCACGGTGCCCATGTAGTTGGCGATCATGCCGTCGTAGGCAGCGGTGTGTTCGAAGGCCTTGAGCATCAGGTCGAAACGCTGAGCGTAGGTCAGGCCGCCGGCCTTCAGGCTTTCCAGCACGTTGGCGTAGTCGCTGGCATTCACCACGATGGCCACGTCTTTATGGTTTTTTGCCGCGGAACGGACCATGGTCGGGCCGCCGATGTCGATGTTCTCGATGGCGGTCGGCAGGTCACAGCCTGGCTTGTTGATGGTGGCTTCGAACGGGTACAGGTTGACGGCCACCAGATCGATCGGCTTGATGCCGTGTTCGTTCATGATCGCGTCGTCGATACCACGACGACCGAGGATACCGCCGTGGATTTTCGGGTGCAGGGTTTTCACCCGACCGTCCATCATTTCTGCGAAACCGGTGTAATCCGCGACTTCCACTGCGGCAACGCCGTTGTCACGCAGCAGCTTGAACGTTCCGCCGGTGGAGAGGATCTCGACGCCCAGGGCTTCGAGCTCTTTGGCGAATTCGAGGATCCCGGTCTTGTCGGAAACGCTGATCAAGGCGCGGCGGATCGGCAGGCGGGTAGTCTGGTCGGTCATTTCAATTTCCATCAAAAGCAAAGGAGTCAGCAAAAAAGGCGACCGTTTCTACGCGGGCGCCTTTCTGGTTTGATTGAATGCTTACAGCAAATCGTACTGCTTGAGTTTCTTGCGCAGGGTGCCTCGGTTCAGCCCGAGCAGCTCGCTGGCCTTGGTCTGGTTACCCTTGACGTAGTTCATCACGCACTCGAGCAGGGGCGCCTCGACTTCGGAGAGCACCAGGTTGTACACATCCGTGACGGCAGCGCCCTCAAGGTGGGCGAAATAATTGTGCAGCGCCTTCTCGACACTCCCGCGAAGGGTCTGGCCTTCTTCGCTCGGCGTATTGAGGTGCTGTTTCAAATTCACGTTGTCGCTCACGGGTGTTGTTCCACTCACTAAAGTCTCGGTCATCATCGTCATGCGGCCACCTCTTCTCCGTCCCCTGTCAGGCTCTTGTAACGTTCGGCGAAGAAGCCCTGAACGTTGGCGCATTGTGCTTCCGTATCTTCCAAACGATTGAAGTGGGCGCGAAACTCCCTGGCGCCCGGCAAGGTTGCGAGATACCAGCCCACATGCTTCCGAGCGATCCGGACACCCATGACATCTCCATAGAAGACGTGCAGTGCAGCCAGATGCTCTAGCAGAATGCGTTCCACCTCGATCAGCTCCAGCGCCGGGAGTTTCTCGCCGGTACGCAGGAAATGGTCGATCTCGCGAAAAATCCATGGCCGCCCCTGGGCAGCCCGTCCAACCAACAGTCCATCGGCACCGGTCGCGTCGAGCACGTAGCGGGCCTTTTCCGGCGAATCGATGTCGCCATTGGCGAAGACCGGCATCGACACGGCCTGCTTGATCGCGGCAATGGTGTCGTACTCGGCTTCACCGGTGTACAGATCGGCGCGGGTGCGGCCATGGACCGCCAACGCCGTAATGCCTGCCTGCTCGGCGATCTTCGCCACCGTCAGACCGTTCTTGTTGTCCCGGTCCCAGCCGGTACGGATCTTCAAGGTAACCGGCACATCAACCGCAGCCACCACGGCCTGCAGGATCTCGGTCACCAGTGCTTCATCCTTCAACAATGCGGAACCGGCGGCCTTGTTGCAGACCTTCTTTGCCGGACAGCCCATGTTGATATCAATAATCTGTGCGCCCAGTTCGACGTTGGCCCGGGCCGCATCCGCCAGCATCTGCGCATCGCCACCGGCGATCTGCACCGAGCGTGGCTCGGGATCACCTTCGTGGATCATGCGCATGCGCGATTTGCGGGTGTTCCACAAGCTCATGTCGCTGGTGACCATTTCCGAGACTACAAGTCCTGCGCCCAGTCGCTTGCACAGCTGACGAAAGGGTTGGTCGGTGACACCCGCCATAGGGGCGAGAATCAAGCCGTTGTGCAATGTGTATGGACCGATGCGTACCGCCGACATAGGACTTTCCAGTTGTGGGGCCGGATCATGAGAGTTCGAAAAAGGGTTGGCATGATACCCGCTCTCGATGACTGGATAAAGGCTGAATTGAACAAAATCTGAACAGTTATTCTGTTATTGCCAGCAGTTTGGTATGAGCGGTCTCTGCCAGAAATGTGCCGTCAAACCCGTAACACTGAAGCGTTTCACTCGGGTGAGTGAAAGCTCAGGCTGTAGTTCACGGCTTTGGCGCCTGGGTCGAGGATGTCCAGGGCGATGTGGATCGGCGTTTGCGGCGGCATTTCCGCCATGCCTTCGAGATCGCCGTTGAGGTACTCGCCAGGCTTGAAGCGGCGGCTGGCGATCAGGTGACCGTTGAGGTCGGCAAAGCGCAGCTCCAGCAACGGGAACGGCTGGGAGAAGGGCGCGCGGTTGTAGATGATCGCGTCGACCACCAGCGCGCCATTGAATTCCGGATGGCTGCGTACCACCAGGTTGCTGCTCTTGATTTTCGCGATGTCGACTTTTGACGGCACGGTGCAGCCGATTTGCGGGCAGAACTGCTGGAACCACGGACGGTACTGATCCTGACGAGCCAGTTCGTCAAAATGGTAAGCGATGTATTGACCCGCGAGTGCGCCAGCGCCGAGCAGGATCAGCAGCAACCAGAAAAACCGTCGGCCCCAGGGCGAGCGGCGTTTTTGCCAGTCAAGTTGCAACGGGTCATCGGTCAGGTCTTGCAGCACCTCGGCACGTACGCCCGGTTCGCTGCGTTCACGGCGTTTGCGCAGCGGCTCGATCGAAGGCAGGTCGTCGTCGATATCGTCACTGGCGTCGGTGGCTGACAGGCGTTCGTGATGGAGCGGGGCGTCGAGTGGATCGTTCAGGCGCAGTTGCGGCGGCAGAGTCTCGTCGTCTAGTTCCACGGGTTCCATGGACAGCGAGGGTTCGGTGCGCGAAGGTTTGCTCGGCTCGATTGCCGGCTCCGGCGTGAGGGGGACTTCGGCAGCTTCTGTCGCTTGCGCCGCTTCGGCGCGATCGGCAGCGGATTCGCTGAACAGGCTGTCGGACCACGGCTCTTCGTCGTGCTCGGCGTTATCGCGGCGGGCGCTCAGGCTGTCTTCGCGGTGGCGACCGAATTCGGTGGTCGGCTGGATTTCCCGCTGTTCCAGTCGAGCGAGTTCTTCATCCAGGTCCAGGCTGTCCAGGTCCAGTTCGGCGGCAGTCCACTGCTTCTGGCTGATGGCCCGAGGTTCTGGCTCGGCTGTCTCGACGATGGCCGGAGCCGCCGGGGGGATCACTTCCTTGCCTGCCTGCTCAAGCAGTTGCTTGGCGGCGTTGAACACCTGCAGGCACGAGCCGCAACGAACCACTCCACGGGCCACGCTCAACTGAGCATGGCTGACGCGGAAGCTGGTTTGGCAATGCGGGCACTGGGTGACGAAGCTGTCGGTCATGCGGCGATCCGGATTATGCAGGCGCTCATTCTAGCGCCGACGGCCAGTGATGCGCACCCAGCCATCGCGATTGGCGATCGGGTCCAGATCGAAGTCCTGCGCGTAGGCGGCGGCTACTTCATCACCTTGCTCGGCGAGGATGCCCGACAGCGCCAGGCGACCACCCGGCTTGACCAGGCTCGACAGTTGCGGTGCGAGGGAGACCAGCGGGCCGGCGAGGATGTTGGCCACCAGCACGTCGGCCTTAACCTGTGGCAGATCTTCCGGCAGATACAGCGGGAAGAGCGCATCGGCGATGTTGTTGCGACCGGCGTTGTCGCGCGAGGCTTCCAGCGCCTGCACGTCGATGTCAGTGCCGACGGCTTCCTTGGCGCCGAGCAGCAGGGCGGCAATCGCCAGGATCCCCGAGCCGCAACCGAAGTCCAGCACGTTGCAGTCTTTCAGGTCCTGATCGTCGAGCCATTCCAGGCACAGCGCGGTGGTCGGGTGCGTGCCGGTGCCGAACGCGAGGCCCGGGTCCAGCAGGATGTTCACGGCGTCGGGTTCAGGCGCGGCGTGCCAGCTCGGCACGATCCACAGGCGTTGGCCGAAGCGCATTGGCTGGAAATCGTCCATCCAGCTGCGTTCCCAGTCCTGGTCTTCGATGACTTCGCTGTGATGCTCGGGCAGCGGGCTGCCGGTCAGCAGCTCCAGATGTGCCAGGACCGAAGCGGCTTCGGTGCCGCCTTCGAACAGGGCCAGCAGGTGCGTGTGCGACCACAGCGGGGTGGTGTTGAGTTCCGGTTCGAAGATCGGCTGGTCTTCGGCGTCCATGAAAGTCACCGACACGGCGCCCACTTCAAGGAAAGCGTCTTCGTAGGTTTCGGCTTGTTCTGGGCTGATGGCGAGACGGACTTGCAGCCAAGGCATGGCGGGCACCTTTGAAAAATATTGATTGCAGCCTAGCGGGCTGCGAGAAGCGCGCAAGTTTACGCGAGCGCGACGCAGAAGACGACAAGGTCGACATATGCGTGTTCTTCGTAGGAGCGAGCGGTGCGACGGTTCGACTTGCCCGCGAAGGGGGCGCATCAGTCGTGCAGGCATACTGCGGCGCCTGGTTCGCGGGCAAGCCTCGCTCCTACAGGGGGATATGAAACCTTCAGAAACAACAAAGCCGCCCGAAGGCGGCTTTGTTGATCAGGCTAAAAGCTTAGTGCTTTTCGCCAGCCAGCTTGTGTTCCAGGTAGTGAATGTTCACACCACCTTTGCAGAAGCCTTCATCGCGGGTCAGGTCGCGGTGCAGCGGGATGTTGGTCTTGATCCCGTCGACAACGATTTCGTCCAGCGCATTGCGCATGCGCGCCATGGCTTCGTCACGGGTTGCGCCGTAGGTGATCAGCTTGCCGATCAACGAATCGTAGTTCGGCGGAACGGCATAACCGCTGTACAGGTGCGAATCGACGCGAACGCCGTTGCCGCCTGGAGCGTGGAAATGCTTGACCGTGCCTGGGCTTGGCATGAAGGTTTTCGGGTCTTCGGCGTTGATCCGGCATTCCAGCGCGTGACCGCGGATGACCACGTCATCCTGGGTGAACGACAGCTTGTTGCCGGCGGCGATGCTGAGCATCTCCTTGACGATGTCGATACCAGTGACCATTTCCGAAACCGGGTGCTCTACCTGGACACGAGTGTTCATCTCGATGAAGTAGAAGTGACCGTTTTCGTAAAGGAACTCAAAGGTGCCGGCGCCGCGGTAGCCGATGTCGATGCACGCCTTGACGCAGCGAGCGAGGACTTCCTGGCGTGCTTTCTCGTCGATGCCCGGTGCCGGCGCTTCTTCGAGAACCTTCTGGTGACGACGTTGCAGCGAGCAATCGCGGTCGCCCAGATGAATGGCGTGGCCCTGGCCGTCGGAAAGTACCTGAACTTCCACGTGACGTGGGTTGGTCAGGAATTTTTCCAGATAGACCATCGGGTTGCCGAACGCCGCGCCTGCTTCGGAGCGGGTCAGTTTCGCCGAGGAGATCAGGTCTTCTTCGCTATGCACAACGCGCATGCCGCGACCACCACCGCCGCCAGCGGCTTTGATGATCACCGGGTAACCGACTTCGCGACCGATGCGCAGAGCGGTTTCTTCGTCTTCCGGCAGCGGGCCGTCAGAACCCGGAACGGTTGGAACGCCAGCAGCGATCATCGCGTGCTTGGCCGATACCTTGTCGCCCATCAGGCGAATGGTGTCGGCTTTCGGACCAATGAAGGCGAAGCCGGAGTTCTCGACCTGCTCAGCGAAATCAGCGTTTTCCGCAAGGAAACCGTAGCCTGGGTGAATGGCGGTGGCGCCGGTCACTTCAGCCGCGGCGATGATTGCCGGGATGTGCAGGTAAGAGTGGGCGGCCGAGGCCGGACCGATGCAGACGGATTCGTCTGCCAGGCCCAGGTGCATCAGCTCTTTGTCGGCCTTGGAGTAAACGGCGACGGTCTTGATGCCCATCTCTTTGCAGGCACGCAGAATCCGCAGTGCGATCTCACCGCGGTTGGCGATCAGAACTTTTTCCAACTTCGCAGTCATCAAAGTTTCTCCGCGGTTCAAACGATGGTGAACAGCGGTTGGTCGTACTCAACCGGCTGGCCGTCTTCGACGAGGATGGATTCGATCACACCGCTGGTTTCAGCTTCGATGTGGTTCATCATCTTCATGGCTTCGACGATGCACAGGGTGTCGCCTTTCTTCACGGTCTGGCCGACTTCAACGAAGGACGGCGAGCTTGGCGAAGATTTGCGATAGAAGGTGCCGACCATTGGCGAACGGGCAACGGCGCCGTTCAGGGCAGGGGCGGACGGTGCAGCAGGAGCGGCAGCGGCGGCAACCGGGGCAGCAGCGGCAGGCGCTGGAGCCGGAGCGTGCATTGGCGCCGGAGCGTAGTATTGCTGAGCCGGGGTTTTGCTATGGCGGCTGATGCGAACGGACTCTTCGCCTTCCTTGATCTCGAGCTCGTCGATGCCGGACTCTTCCAGCAGTTCGATCAGTTTCTTAACTTTACGGATATCCATGAATCATCAACTCCCAAGGGTCGGTCAGGGGCGTATAGCTTGTTGTTCAAGCTGCTCTAGTGCAGCCTCCAGGGCCAGTCGATAACCGCTGGCGCCAAGGCCGCAGATCACTCCCACCGCTACGTCGGAGAAGTAAGAGTGATGGCGGAAAGGTTCGCGTTTGTGCACGTTAGACAAATGCACTTCGATGAATGGGATGCTCACCGCCAGCAGCGCGTCACGTAATGCGACACTTGTGTGTGTAAAAGCTGCTGGATTGATCAGAATGAAGTCCACACCTTCGCTGCGGGCAGCGTGGATGCGGTCGATCAATTCGTACTCGGCGTTGCTTTGCAGGTGCAGCAAATGATGGCCGGCTTCACGAGCGCGGCGTTCCAGGTCCTGATTGATCTGCGCCAGTGTCGTAGCGCCATAGGTGCCCGGTTCACGGGTGCCGAGCATGTTCAGGTTGGGGCCGTGCAGAACCAATAGGGTCGCCATCTGCTGTTCCTCGTTATCCGTGTGCATTTGTCAGAACCCGGCGACTATGCCGCAAAGCCTTTGTGACTGTCCAGTTCTATGCAATAGCCAGCACGATGGCCGATGTTTGCGCGAAATATGTGACCGGGTGATTAAATCCGGTCATTTGCTTTGGATACACGTTCGGCGAAGTCCGTGGCGCTGATTTCGCCGATCACTCGTACATCGGCGCGTTCGACACCGTCCTTGCCGAAAAACATCAGCGCCGGTGGGCCGAATAGTGTGTAGCGGTCGAGGAGGGCGCGTTGCTCGGCGTTGCTGGCGGTGATGTCGAAGCGAATCAGCCGATAACCCTTGAGGCGTTCGACGACCTGCGCGTCGTTAAGCACTTTGTGTTCGATGACTTTGCAGCTGATGCACCAGTCGGCGTACCAGTCGAGCAGCAGTGGCGTACCGGAGGATTTGGCTTCGGCGAGGACGCGATCGAGTTCGGCCGGAGTCGTGACGGTTTGCCAGTCGCTGGTGTTCTGCGATTGCTCGTTGCTGCTGACGACACGCGGCTGGCCGATTGGGTTGAACGGATCGGTCTGGCCACTGAAGGCGCCATACCAGCAGGCCAGTGCATAAAACAGCAGGAACATTCCGAGTAACTGGCCCAGGCGTTTTCGCGGAGGTTTGTAGACGAACTCCAGCGCGCCCATGAACAAGCCGACACCGCCGGCCAGCAAACCGATCAGCAACAAAGTGATCTGCCCCGGCAGCACGCGACTGAGCAGACCGATCGCCAGACCCAGCAACAACACGCCAATCGCGTTTTTCACGTAGACCAGCCATGGCCCGCTTTTCGGCAGCCAGGCGGCGCCACCAGTGGCCACCAGCAACAGCGGTGCCCCCATGCCGAGGCCGAGCATGAACAGTTTCAAGCCGCCGCCCAACGCATCGCCACTGGCGCTGATGTACAGCAGCGCCCCGGCCAGCGGTGCCGAGACGCAGGGTGAAACCAACAGGCTGGAAACCACGCCCAGCACCGCCGCGCCCCACAACGAACCGCCTTCGGTGCGCCCGGCGATGCGATCCAGCCGGCTGCTGATCGCGTGCGGCAACTTGAGTTCGAAGACACCGAACATCGCTAGGGCAAACAGCGCAAAAAACATTGCGAACGGCACCAGCACCCACGCCGATTGCAGCCGCGCCTGAAGGTTGAGCTGCGCGCCGAACATCCCCATCAACGCACCGAGCAGGGCGAAGCAGGCGGCCATCGGCAGCACGTAAGCGAGCGACAGGTTGAAGCCGCGCAAGCCACCCACCTGGCCACGCAACACCACGCCGGAGAGGATCGGCAGCATCGGCAGCACGCAAGGGGTGAAGGTCAGGCCAAGGCCCGCAAGGAAGAACAATGCCAGCTCCCGCCAGCTCCAACTCGTGGTGGCGCCGCCACTGCCGTCGATACTCAGGCGTTCGGTCTCGGGCGGATAGCACAGGCCTTTGTCGGCACAGCCTTGATAGGTCACCGCCAGCGTGAAGGCGCGTTGATCGCTGCGCGGCAGTTCGACATCGAGAATCCCGTGGTAAACCTCGACGTCGCCGAAGTACTCATCGTGTTTCTGCTCGCCTTTGGGCAGCTGTGCCGGGCCGACTACGATCTCGGCAGGGTCGGCGCGAAACTGAAAGCGATGGCGGTAGAGGTAATAACCCTCGGTGGCGACAAAACGCAGCTTGATCGATTGTGGCGTGCTGTCTATCAGGCTCAGTTGAAAGGCTTCGCGCACCGGCAGGAAGTCGGCGCTGTTGTTGATCGAGCCCAGGGTGGAACTGGGTCGACTCTCCAGCAAACCGGCGGCGGTGGCCGGCAGGGCGAGCACTAAAAGCAGCAGGCAGAGCAAACGGCGCATGACGATCTCGCGTATCGGAATTGGGGGCATGATAGCGGACAGTTGCACGGATTGCCCCGCCCCTGTAAGAGCGAGGCTTGCCCGCGAAGAACGATGACACGGTTCGCCTGATAAACCGTGTCGTTTGGTTCGCGGGCAAGCCTCGCTCCTACAGGTATGTGGCGGTCTGTCAGACGCGGAATGCCTGAACGGCCGTATGCAACCGCCCGCCCAACACCAACAAATGCTCGCCTTGCTCACGCCCCTCACCGATACGCAGCAAGTTATCCCCGCCCAATTGGTGAATCCGCTCACTGTGATCGCGGATTTCGCTGACGGCTCCGCTCTGCTGAGCCGTGACATCGGCAATGCGTACGGCGGTGTCGGAAATCGTCTGGATCGCCCCGACGATTTTATCCAGCGCGCCATCAGCCGCCTGGGCCTGGTTGGCCGTCGCCTCCGCGTGTTCAACCTGCGCGCGCATGCCTTCCACCGACTCTCGGGCCGCTGTCTGCAGCCCGGCGATCAAGTTCTGGATCTCCGCCGTAGCGCCTGCGGTGCGCTGCGCCAATGACCGAACCTCTTCCGCCACGACGGCAAACCCGCGTCCCATTTCCCCGGCGCGGGCCGCTTCGATGGCGGCGTTCAGGGCCAGCAGGTTGGTCTGGTCGGCAATCGAGCGGATCACCGTCAGCACGCCGCCGATGGTGGCGGACTCCTCGGCCAGGTGTTCGATCATCTGTGCATTGCTTTGTACTTCGCCCACCAGCGCATGCAGCCCGGTGAGGCTCAATCCGATGACTTTCTGTCCATGTTCCACCGCCAATCCAGCATGGCGGCTGGCGTCGGCAGCCTGGCTGGCATCGCCGGCGACTTGTTGAATGGTCGCTTCCAGTTCACCGAGGGAGTCGCGGATCAGCGCGGTGTCACCCGCCTGATGTTCGGCGCCGCTGTGCAAATCATTGCTCAACTCGGCCAGGGTGCGGCTGCTGCCGGCAACCTGCTCGGCGTTGAGGCGAATGGTTCCGACCAGATCGACGAGGTAGGCGCGCAGTCGATTGAGCGAGGCCTGGATGTCATGCAGTTCGCGATTGGTCTTGCCCAATTCGATGTCGCGGCTGAAGTCGCCTTCGGCCCAGGTCGAGAGTGCCGGCGCGAGGTTGGTCAGCGTCCGGGCCAGGCGCCGCTGCAGGGTGTCGATGAGTAATGCGATCAGCAGAATCAGGCCGATCATCACCCCTTGCATCAGCCGCACTTCGCTCTGGATCTGCCCGTGCTGGGCACGGACTACCGGTTCCAGCCCGGCGATGGACTGTTGCACGGCAGCGATTTTCTGGTGCGTCGCGGCGCTGAGGTCGGCGCGTTTCTGGATCTGCTCGCGGGTTCGCGCCAGCTCTGCGGGATAGCGCGTGAGCAGGCTGTTGAGCTCGCGTTTGAGGCCGACGCCGGCATCTTCCGCAACGGTTTTTTCGGTGTTCTCCAGGCCCATCATTGCAGCGAAATCGTTGGTGCCCGATTCACTTTTACTGGTCACGCCCAAGAGCGGCAAGGCGTTCAGAAGATCGGCTTGCGTGCGGATGTTGGTGACTTCGCGCTCGACATCGGCGGCCAGTTCGCTGCGGCCGCTGCTGACCAGTTTGTCCCGCGCCAAAGAGAGTTTGCCCAGGTGTTGGGAGGCCGCGAGCAATGGCGTCAGATAGTTCGCGTTGCTGCTGGCGTATTGACTCAACTGGTCGAGGCTGGCGCCGAGTTCGCGTTCGGCTTGCAGCAACAGCGCCTGAGGATCGCCCGCGAGTTTGCCGGCGGCCAGCAGGTCGGTTTTGCTGAATTCATCCAGGTTCGACAGGCTCGGACGCAAGCTGTCGGCCAGCGTCGGCGGTAACTCGGTGAGTTCCTTTTGCAGGCCGTCGATGGCTTGGCTGGCGCTGCTCAGGCGCAAGGCATCGCCGCTGGCCAGGTAGTCCTCGATGTTGCGCGCCACTTCATTCTGAAATTGCTGGGACAACCCGAGGTAGCGCTCCATCAATAGATAGGGGCGCTCCAGGGCTTTTTGCGACCACCAAAGCGTGGCGCCGAGGGCCACGCACACGGCGACTAGAAGGAGGGTGTTGAGATTGGTCAGCAGCTTCAGACGCATCAAGGGACTACCAACGGCGAAATGGTAAGTGCCTGAAGTTATTGCGTTTCTGTTACAGGGTTATGACTGAATGGGTCGATTCCGATGAAAAAGTGGCACTTTGCTTTGACGTCCGTGCGGCTTGTACGCGGTTGCGTCCGGCATGCTTGGCACGGTACAGCGCCTCGTCCGCCTGGCTGGCCATCATCAGGCCGTCGGAGTCTTCACACAGCTCGACCACCCCGGCGCTGAACGTGCACCAGAGGTCCTGGGGCTGAGCGGGGTAATGGATTTCGGCGAAGCGCTGACGGATTTCGTCGAGGACTTTGCAGGCCGCTTCGATATCGGTGTCCGGCATGACGATGGCAAATTCTTCGCCGCCGTAGCGGCCGATGAAATCGGTCTTGCGCAATCGTTGCTTGAGGAACAGCGCCAGGCTCTTGATCACACGATCGCCCATGGGGTGGCCGTGGCTGTCGTTGACCCGTTTGAAGTGGTCGATGTCGAGCATCGCAAAGCTCAGCGGCTTGCTCTCGCGGCGGGCGCGGAAGCTGCAGTCTTCGAGCAATTGCAGAATGTGTGTGTGGTTGTACAGCCCGGTGAGGCTGTCGCGGACCATCCGCGCTTTCAGATTGCGCGCCCGCGCCGCGCGGTTGCGCACGGTGGTGATCAGGTGCCGGGGCTTGATCGGTTTGGTCAGGAAGTCGTCGCCGCCCTCGCTCATGGCGTCGAGCTGCTTGTCCAGATCGTCTTCGGCCGACAGGTAAATGATCGGCACGCTGACATAGCGGTCATTGTGGCGGATCACTTTGGCCAGTTCCGTACCGGTGCAGGCCGGCATGTACATGTCGAGAATGATCAGGTCGGGCTGGAAATCCGCCAGTTCGGCCATGGCCTGGATCGGCTCGATCAAGGTGCGCGTGACGATCCCGGCGCTGTTGAGCAGGCGCTCGGTGTGCAAGGCCTGTGCGCGGGAATCGTCGATGATCAGCACTTTATAAGGTTCGTACTGTGCGACGCAGGTCAGGACTTCGATTTTCTCCAGCAGGCTCGAGGCTTCGAGGGTGCCGGTGAGAAACTCCTGGCCACCGGCACGCACGGCGGCGAGGCGGGTCGGGGTGTCGGTTTCGAGCAGGCTGAAAAACAGCAGCGGCAACGGTTCATCCAGACCGACCTGGGCTTCGGCGGCCAGTTTCAGGCCGACGCCGGGGCCGCTGAAGTCCACGTCCATGACAATCGCGGCAGGCAAACGCTCGACCATCGAGGAGCGAAACGCCGACACGCTGTCGAGGGACTGGGCGCTGAGGCCGAAAAATTCCAGTTGTTTGGCCAGTCGCTCGGCACGGTCGTGATCCTGCAGCATCACGTAGATCGGCTTGCGCAACGGCGGCAGGAAGGTTTGTTCGAGCTGATCGCCATGGCGCAGGCCGGTGCGCGACAGACGCTGCATCAAGCGATTGAGGTCAGTGATCAGGCCGCTGCTGAGGCGTCCGCGATTGGCGTCGACAGCCTCCAGCGACTGGCCGATGTGGCGTGCCAGCTGCGTGTGTTCCGGTTGTTCGAAGCGCTCGGCGAAACGCAGCAGGCGCAGGTTGGCTTCACTCAATTCCGATAAGTCGGTGGTGGACCACTCACTGCGTTGCAGGCGCTGCCAGATCTCAAGAATTTGACGTGCCTGATGAATTACCCGCTGGGCAAAGTGGTGCTTGAGGCGCTCACGGCTGGGGTCTTCTGGCTCGGTCATATCCTGACTACTAGTTAGGGTGCATGCTGAGATCGACTGGTGGCTCTATGCTAGCACCTCTTTTCAGTCGCATGAGTGTCGTATGTCAATAATCTGCAATGTGACGTCATTCAGTTTCTGACTGGCGGGTCTGAAAATGTGTGTCGGTGATCTGACATTACCCATGATCAGGGCCTCTCCTGCCTGTTTTCGCGAATCGTCTGTTTCATCCCGGCGAGCGATACTTGTCAGGGAGTTCTGATTTTTCGCCGGCAGACTTGAACCGGATTTTCGGCTGGTAGGGTGTCAGGGAAACCCTTAGATGCCATCGGCCCATCATGACCCAGTGTTTCAAAGAACATCCCAGCGACGAGCAGCGCCTGAATCACAACAGCACGCCCGTTGCTGATTGTGAATGCAAAGAGGAACTGCTCTATGGGAGCAAGACGTTTGTTACCGACGTCCCGATTCTGACGTGCGCGTGCCTATGGCGACACTACCAGCGGGAGGCGGAGGGCATCGTCGCACCTGGAGGGGTATTGATTGCCGACCCTGTTGAGCGCAACCGCGCTATCAATGCTGCGTACGCGCGACTCTGGTTGCACGATTCCAGGTTTCAGTGGGCCGGGCTGGCGGCGTTTGCCTCCAAGCAGGTTGGCTGCGGATTGCTGCATGCGGCGGACAGCATCGATCTCATCCGCGATGAGCATGAGTCGCGGGAGCGTATGCGTGACAGCCGCCGAGAGCATGGTTTGCTGACGCCTGACAGGATGGCCGGGCAGGCGCAAGAGTTGCGTGACTATAAGGAAGCGGATGCGCGCAATCCGGTGTCCTCTTTGGATTTTCATTCAACGGGTGAGGAACTGTCGCTGGTGCAGCAGCAGTTCAGGCATGTGCACGACATGATGGCGCTGGGGAACACCACGCTGTTTCTGGATGTTTTTCCGTTGCATGAGTTTTATGCGAAACGGGGTTTGAGGGAGTTGAAGAAGTGCCTGGACGCCCGGAAGAGAATTTACGGGCATCCGAAGTTCCCGGTGTTGTGGCCAGCGGGGGAGGAAACGCTGAAGTTCGGGGTGGCTCACTTCGAAATTTTGCTGGGCTTTGAGGCGATAGAGGACGGAGACATCGCCGCAAGTGTTGAGCATTTGGCGCGGCATGAGCAGAACAATATCCTCCAGCCGACGATTTACCAGAACCGTCAATTGGTGGCGTTGCTGCGTGCCAACCACGCTTCCTACGTCACGGGGTTTCCTTCAGGCGTTGCGCAGGCAATTGAGTTGACGCTTACCAGTCAATGCCAACGTGTCGAGGATGGGCGCACCATCGATTTTGGCGACAACCCGTTGGCGGACTTGTCCGACATCAAGCAGCGAATGGCATTCGTGCTGCAGGCCGCCGCACGTTTTGACCAGATGCTCGGTGACCACAACCGTTATGCATTGGAGCAGTCGATCAACGAGATCGCAGCAAGCGGTAGTAGTCAATGACTCTTCGACCACATTGGTTCGGCTGGCGCTGCGGCGCCTATCTTCTTGTCCTGGCTGTCCTGACGTGGGCCTCCATTCAGCAACTGACGCAACCTCTCTGGGATGAACCCGAAATCGTCTTGGAAATAGGCGGGACGTATGAAGATCTACGCAGAAAATCTTCAGCGCCCTTTAGTCCGGAGATACGCGGACATATCTGGTCCGGTATCCCCATGACCGATGCGAAATTGCGGTTCGTCGACCCGCAATTTGGGTTCACCACTCCCGCCGCGCGCTTCTTTAGTGTCGGATTTGACGACAACATCATTTTCGGTATCCGCATGTCCCCGCAGATCGAGCCACTACTGCTCGATGATGCCCTGGAAGTAGCGCTGGATTTACAAGACCAGTGGCGCGGGGGGGGATGGAGGGTGGCCGGTAGGACACGCTATCCACCCTTTGCCGACACGCCTGAATGGCGAGCGCAGCTGCGAGACATAGGAGGCTCGGTTTACTGGAAGGCCGGCAAAAAATATCAAGTCTTGATGTACGTCCACCGTTTCAAATACGACCAACGGCCTGATGAAGAGCGCTACCTCATCACACTGTCGATCAGCAAACCGTGGACGCCTTTCGCAGAAGATGGGGATGAAGACGCTCTAATCGAATTGGATCAATCCATCCCGCTCACCCCCTTGTTTCCCAAAAAAACCAAAGGAGCCCCACCATGCCAACCCCCGCCTTCATGACCCTCCACGGCGAACACCAAGGCCTGATCAGCGCTGGTGCTTTTACTGAGGCGTCGGTGGGCAACATCTATCAAAAGGGGCGTGAGGACCAAATCATGATCCAGGCCCTGAGCCACGGGATCTTCGTACCGAAAGGGTCGGGCGCAGGTCGTCGGATGCACAAGCCCTTGATCGTCACCAAGGCCATCGACAAAGCGACACCGCTGATCAACAACGCTTTATGTTCTGGAGAGTTGCTAAAAATATGCCGCGTCGAGTGGTATCGCACCTCGGCTCAGGGAACCCAGGAACACTTTTATACGATGGAACTGGAAGACGCGGTCATCATCGGTGCCGAAGTGCTTATGCCGCATTGCCAGGATCCCGGTACCGCTCACCTCACTCAAGTGGAGAAAGTCCATTTCAGTTACCGGCGCATCAATTGGCGGCATGAAGTCAGTCGAACCATGGGTTCCGATGAGTGGAGCACTGAGGTGCCGGGATGAGATTGGTCAACGAGCTCGATCTGTCAGAGTGGGAGCGTCAACATGCCTGGCCCAGTGAACAAGCGCTGGAGCTTGTGCGCCAGGCGCTGCAAGATCGGCAGCTTATCGATGGAATGGACGAGTTGCGTGCCGGCCTGCTGATCGATATCGAGAGCGAGGTGCTCGACCCGATCGAGCGTGGAGAATGGCGGTTGGTCAGGCCTGAAGCCGATTACGCTGATTGGGTAATGCCGGAGCGGACGTTTGATCCGAAGGTAATGGAGCTGATGCAAAACCCGCCTGTCCAGCCGTCGAGAACGCCAAGAGTCTTTCGCCTCCTGGACAGCGCAACCGGTGAGCCGCTGGCGCTGCATGACTACATTGCGACGGTGGATGGGGACACGGCGCCACGCAGGACCGACGGCAAGGGCATCGCTCATCTGTTTACATCAACGGGGTGGCAGCAAATTTCAATGAAGGTCATTGGCGTTTAACCCTGGCAGGGCGACTAGAATTCATCGGCGCACGGTTGTCACAGACCTGACGCTAATTTCTGCGGATAACCCGACGACGGGTGCCGGGCAAAGGCACGTTGTTGTATGGTTGTGGTCGAACCGATGAACTCAAGTGATTGAAAGGATATCGCCATGCTGGACTGGAAGAACCGCGCGGGCAGCGCGCCTGAACGTGCCGCTGAACCGAAATCGGCTACCCGCAGTTACATCGGTGGCCTTTTGTTCAGTCGGGCGCTGGCCACGCTGATCGGCCTCTATCTGATTGTGGCCTTTGTGCTTGGCTGGTACTGGAGCCAGGAGCCGGCGCTGTTCCCGGTACAACAGAATGCTCAAGTGGCGGCCGAGAAAGAAGGCAAGCAAATGGTCATCGGCTACACCACGGTCGAAACACTCAAGACCGTCGCCGATACCTTGCTGACCAAACCGGGCGGCTACATCTCCAACGACCGTTTCCCGCCGGGCCTGTGGATGGACAACACGCCGAGCTGGGAATATGGCGTGCTGGTCCAGGTCCGCGATCTGACGCGGGCGTTGCGCAAAGACTTTGCCCGTTCGCAGTCGCAATCGGCCGAAGACGCCGATCTGGCGAAAGCCGAGCCGCGTTTCAACTTCGACAATAAAAGCTGGGTGCTGCCCTCCAGCGAGTCCGAGTATCAGGAAGGCATCAATTCCCTGAGCCGCTATCAGGCGCGCCTGTCCGACCCGTTGCAGAAAAACGCGCTGTTTTATGCTCGCGCCGACAACCTGAACAACTGGCTGGGCGATGTGGGCACTCGTTTGGGTTCGCTGTCGCAACGCCTGTCGGCCAGCGTTGGCCGGGTCAAACTGAACACCGCGCTGAAGACCGAAGTGGTCGCGCCGGGTCAGGTGCCACAGGTTGACGAGGAAATCGTCGAAACCCCGTGGATGCAGATCGACAACGTGTTCTATGAAGCTCGCGGTCAGGCCTGGGCCTTGTCCCACTTGCTGCGTGCCATCGAAGTCGACTTCGCCGATGTGCTGGCGAAGAAGAACGCGACCGTCAGCGTGCGCCAGATCATTCGTGAACTGGAAGCGTCGCAGGAACCGGTCTGGAGCCCGATGATTCTCAACGGTAGCGGCTTCGGCGTACTGGCCAACCACTCGCTGGTCATGGCCAATTACATTTCCCGGGCCAACGCCGCAGTGATCGATTTGCGTCAACTGCTCAATCAGGGCTGAGTCATGGTCGATAACGCCAGAGAGGCCGCCCACCGCGCGGCCTCGGATGCCGAACAGATCGCCTGGGTCGACGAGCAGGACAACCTGCTCGGCGCTCTGGTCCGCTCGGACCTGCGCGAGCGCGGGCTGATCGGGCGCGGCACCTACATCATGCTGTTCAATTCGGCAGGCGAACTCTGCGTTCACCGGCGCACCCTGAGCAAAGCGATTTATCCGGGGTACTGGGACGTGGCGGCGGGGGGCATGGTGCTCGCCAGCGAAACCTACGCCGAATCGGCTGCCCGCGAGCTTGAAGAAGAGTTGGGTGTGAGCGGGGTGGAACTCACTGCCCATGACCATTTTTTCTTCGAAGACACCGGCAATCGTTTGTGGTGTTCGGCGTTTTCGGCGGTGTGGGACGGCCCGTTGATCCTGCAACCGGAAGAGGTGCTCGAAGCGCGCTTTTTGCCAATCGATGAAGTGCTTCGGGAAATCGACGAAAAGCCTTACTGCCCGGACTCTCTGGCCGCGTTGAAGCGCTATCTCCGGGCTCGTGGCGAGGACGTCGCAAAAGAGGCATAAATTGGCGCCGATTGGCTCTTAGCAAGTCGGCTTTTTGCCGTTACACTGCGCGACCTTTTCAAGCTGAACCGTATTGCTCTTTGTAGGAGCGAAGCTTGCTCGCGATGGACGTTAACGATAACGCGTGCATCCAGATTGTACGCATCGTCCTTGCGTTCTTCGCGAGCAAGCTTCGCTCCTACAGGGTTGTTTCGGTTCAGTAGCGCTGCCCCTGCCTGAGTGGGGCTTCGCGGTCGATGGCACCTGCCCAGGTTGCCGCGACCAGTCTTTGTCCTCCCAAGAGGATTGCCGGTGGCCAAAAAAGCCGCATCCTTCGCCGCCCTTGGTGGCCTGGTATTTTCCACCGACGCAGGTCGTCATTGCCCGGATTGCAGTAAGCCGGTGGACGCCTGTATCTGCAAACAGACCGTTATCCCGGCCGGCGACGGCATCGCTCGCGTGCGTCGCGAAAGCAAGGGCCGTGGCGGCAAGACGGTGACCACCATCACCGGCGTGCCGTTGGCTGAAGACGCGCTCAAGGACCTGGCCACCACGTTGAAGAAACGCTGTGGCACCGGTGGGGCGTTGAAAGACGGAATCATTGAGATCCAGGGCGATCATGTCGAGCTGCTGTTGGGCGAGCTGATCAAACTCGGTTTCAAGGCAAAGAAGTCCGGCGGCTAGCAGCCTCTGTGAAAACCACCCTCGGCTTGACCCGGTCCCGGTTTCCTTCTGGCCTGGCGTCGCCTACATGGTTTTCACAGAGCCTGTTCTGACCGGTTTCTAAACTCACTGCGGTCAGCGAGGTCTATCCCCTCGTTGACGAACCGTCATTTTCATCCTTTAGACTGCGCCGGCCTGAACCCAGGCGACGCTCTATGACTTCTTTATAGGGGACTTCAATGTCCGTACGACGCACACGCAAAGACGATGGCAGCCAATGGACAGTTGCGGACAGCCGCAGTGTTTACGGGATTCGCCATTGGGGGGCCGGGTATTTCGCGATCAATGACGCCGGTCGCGTCGAGGTTCGTCCGAACGGTCCGGCCAGTTCGCCTATCGACCTGTTCGAGCAAGTCGACCAGCTGCGTAAAAGTGGCTTGTCCTTGCCTCTGCTGGTGCGTTTCCCGGACATTCTGCAAGACCGCGTGCGTCAGCTGACCGGCGCCTTCGATGCCAACATCGAGCGCCTGGAATACCAGAGCAAGTACACCGCGCTGTACCCGATCAAGGTTAACCAGCAAGAAGCGGTGATCGAAAACATCATCGCCACGCAGAACGTGTCCATCGGCCTGGAAGCTGGCTCCAAGCCTGAGCTGCTGGCCGTGCTGGCACTGGCGCCGAAGGGCGGCACCATCGTGTGCAACGGTTACAAGGACCGCGAGTTCATTCGACTGGCGCTGATGGGCCAGAAGCTTGGCCACAACGTGTTCATCGTGATCGAGAAAGAATCCGAAGTCGGCCTGGTGATCGAAGAAGCCGCCTCGCTGAAGGTCAAGCCGCAGGTCGGCTTGCGCGTGCGCCTGTCGTCCCTGGCTTCGAGCAAGTGGGCGGACACCGGTGGCGAGAAATCCAAGTTCGGTCTGTCGGCGGCGCAACTGCTGTCGGTGGTCGAGCGTTTCCGCGCGGCGGGTCTGGACCAGGGCATTCGTCTGCTGCACTTCCACATGGGCTCGCAGATCGCCAACCTGGCGGACTACCAGCATGGTTTCAAGGAAGCGATTCGTTACTACGGCGAACTGCGCAACCTCGGCCTGCCGGTTGACCACATCGACGTCGGTGGTGGTCTGGGCGTCGACTACGACGGCACGCACTCGCGTAACGCCAGTTCGATCAACTACGACATGGATGATTACGCCGGTGTCGTGGTCGGGATGCTCAAAGAGTTCTGCGACGCGCAGAGCCTGCCGCACCCGAACATTTTCTCCGAAAGCGGCCGTTCCCTGACCGCCCACCACGCCATGCTGGTGGTGCAAGTCACCGACGTTGAAAAACACAACGACGACGTGCCGAAGATCGACAACAAGGAAGAGCTGCCGGAAACCGTGCAGTGGCTGGTTGACCTGCTCGGCCCGACCGACATCGAAATGGTCACCGAAACCTACTGGCGCGCCACTCACTACATGAGCGACGTGGCCACCCAGTACGCCGACGGCAAGCTGACCCTGGCGCAAAAAGCCCTGGCCGAGCAATGCTACTTCGCCGTGTGCCGTCGCCTGCACAACTCGTTGAAGGCGCGTCAGCGTTCGCACCGTCAGGTGCTCGACGAACTCAACGACAAGCTGGCCGACAAGTACATCTGCAACTTCTCGGTATTCCAGAGCCTGCCGGACACCTGGGCCATCGGCCAGGTCCTGCCGATCCTGCCGCTGCACCGTCTCGACGAAGAGCCGCTGCGCCGCGCGGTGCTGCAAGACCTGACCTGTGACTCCGACGGCAAGATCAAGCAATACGTCGACGAGCAGAGCATCGAGACCAGCCTGCCCGTGCACGCTCTGAATGAGGGCGAAGACTACCTGCTGGGGATCTTCCTGGTCGGCGCTTACCAGGAAATTCTTGGCGACATGCACAACCTGTTCGGTGACACCGACTCGGTGAACATCTACCAGAATGCCGACGGCAGCGTGTACCACGCGGGTATCGAAACCCACGACACCATCGAAGACATGCTGCGTTACGTGCATTTGTCGCCGGAAGAGCTGATGACCCACTACCGCGACAAGTGCGCCAGTGCGCGCATCACCGCGGCCGAGCGCACCCAGTTCCTCGACGCCCTGCGTCTGGGCCTGACCCGTTCGTCTTACCTGTCTTCCTGAGGTAAGTCGCCGTTCTCGCCAGGTTGTCTGAAAATGTTCCGCACGCTGCGGAAATTTCAGATGACCTGGTGCGGCGGTTCTCTGTTTTCAAGCGAAACGTCCCACACTCCCGGCTATCAAAGCCATATGGTCTTCTTTTCGCGTAGGCCATTTCCTAAGTTGTACTTCGGCACTCTACTCGGCCATGTCTCTCGGCGAGAATCCCCGGCCGCCCCTCCTGTAGAGAATCGCCGATGTTCGATCCAGTCAACGAACCTTCATTTCGTCTGGATGTAGCCGGTCTGCCCGACCCTTTCGAAGTCCTGGCCTTTACCGGTAGAGAAGCGATCAGCGAGCCCTTTGTGTTCGATGTGGATCTGCTGATCAATGACCCGATGCTGGACCTTGCAAGCCTGCTGTACCGTTCGGCCGTTTTGCATTTCGGGCCAGAGGGCAGCGCTTTCCATGGCCAACTGCATGAACTGGTCCAGCGTGACCATGGTCCGAGCGTGAGGCTTTGCCACGTGCGTCTGGGGCCGAAGCTGACGTGCCTGTCCCAGCGTTTCAGCCAGCGGATTTTCAGTACGTTGTCGGTGCCCGAGATCCTCAGCCAGGTGCTCAAGGAACACGGCATTACCGGTAAGGACCGACGCTTCGAATTGACTGGCGATTACCCGCCCCGTGATTTCTGCACGCAGTATCGGGAATCGGATCTGCAGTTTCTCCAGCGTCTGTGTGCTCAGGAACACCTTCACTACCATTTCGAGCATCAGGGCGATGGGCATTGCGTGGTGTTCGGTGACGGCCACGGGCATTTTCGTCTCGGCGAAAACGCGGTGTTCGCGGTCGGGCAAGCTTCTCCTGCAGTGCGCCGGTTTCAGCTTCAGGCAGAGCAACGCACCGCGCAAAGTGCCGAAGGCTGCACGGACCTGCCGACGCTGCGCAGCGGTCAGTTGATGCCCTTGTCTGGCCATCCGGTCGCCGATTGGAATCATCTGTGGTTGCTGACCCATGTCGACCATCAGGGCAGTCAGGATCCATTGGCCCCGTACAGCAACCAGATCCGTGCGATTCACTGGGAGTTGCCTTTCGTCTCGCCGCATTGCGCGGTGAAACCACGGATGCACAGCCTGCAACGAGCCTGGGTGGTCGACGTCGATGAGCCACGGCCCGATCCTTCCAGACCGATTGCCGTGCAGTTTGACTGGCTCTATCAGGGTGAAGGCGCGACGCCCAGTCATTGTTGGCTGCCGTTGGCGGCTGAGCTGGAAGGGCCGACCGCCTCGGCGCTGAGCGAAGGGACCGAAGTGGTGGTGAGCTTTATCGAGGGCGATCCGGATCAGCCGCTGATTTGCGGGTTTCTTCACGCGCCGTCGTCGCTCGAAGAGGTTGAGGAGCCCAGCCCGACTGAGGACGGATCAACCCATGACGGCTTGCTGGAACTCCTGCGCTCGGGCGAGCCCTTGGTGTTGTTGTGCCTGTTGCCCGGCGGCGGCAGCTTCAGTCACTGCCCGCAGGCGCTTTGCACCTGTCGGGCGGCGACGCTGTTTGGCCAGAGCGGTGCGGCATGATTGGCGCAACCCCGCAATGGCTGTTGCTGGATGTCCCGAGTGCAGCTCAAGCGAGCGCAACACTGCATCAGGTGTTCGCGCAGGCCCAGTGGTTCTGGTTGTTCGAGGGCACCGAACTGCAGGCACTGCGCGAAGACGGCCCGGTACTCATCGACCTTCGAACGTGCCCGGCACTGGCCGAGTTGTGCTACAGCCAAATGCAGGTCTGGCGTGGCTTGCTGATCGTCAGCGAGGTGTCGTCCTCACAGTTGCTGGAGCATTTGCGCCGCATGCTCATCGTCTCTTGCGGGCTGCACCATCGGGCCTTGTTGAGTTATTACAACCCGAACACCGCCAGTTACTTTTTCGATGCCTGTGATGCCCGGGAACTGAGTCGTTGGCTGGGCCCGATCAGCCAGTTGCACTGGTTCGGCGGGACCTGGGCCGATCACGCGATCGGCAGCGAGGGCTGGCAACAGTTGCTCAACCCGGGGCTCGCCGTCAGCCCGCTGGCGGTCGAAGAAAGCCTCAGTTCACGTCAGCGCGAAACCCTGCAAACCTGCCTGCTGGAGCAGCATGCCTGGCACTGGAGCCAATCCATCGGGGCCGATTTCAGCCGCCTGTGGTCCCATGTGCAGGAAGGGCTGGCGCTGGGTTTCAGCGAGCGGCCGGTACTCGATGGCTGGTTATGGCTGCGCCTGCAGAACCCCCGAGCTTCGCTGGTGCAGCCGTTGTCGGGGCTCACGCAGCAGGAGCGCCTCGATAGCCTGCGCAAATGCTGGCAGAACAATCAGCCTCAATGAACCCGACCCGCGAACCAGCCATCGTTGTTGCGCAGCACCCAGGCGATTGTGCCGAGGGTCGCGCTGCGCAACACCATGAACAACAGGAAAGTTATCCACAGCCCGTGGTTGCCCAAACCTTGCAGCGCCCAGGCAAATGGCAGCAGCAGGATCACGGTCAGCAGCATGCCGTTGCGCATTTCCCGGGCGCGGGTTGCGCCGATGAACAGCCCGTCGAGCAAATAGCTCCAGACCGCGATCAACGGCAGGGCGGCGAGGTAGGGCAGGTAGACGAACGCCGTGTCGCGTACGTTCTGAATGTCGGTCTGCATCTCGATGAACAAGTGCCCGGCAAACAGGAACAGCACGGCAAACCCCAGGCTCGCCAACAGCGACCACCCGCAAGCGACGACCAATGAACGACGCAGTGCGTCCCGGTCGCGGGCGCCAATCGCGTGCCCGCACAGCGCTTCCACGGCATGGGCCAACCCATCGAGCGCGTGGGCCGTCAGCAGCAAACCATTGAGCAGCAAAGCGTTGGCGGCGACCGTGGCGTCACCCAGCCGCGCACCTTGTACGGTGATCAGGAAAAACACCGATTGCAGCAACAGGCTGCGGATGAAGATGTCGCGGTTCACGGCCAGGAGTGGTCGCCAACTCTGCCACAGCGCCAACGCGGCCCAGGCGATGTGACCGGAGTAGGCGCGCAGTGCCTTGCGGGTCATCAGCAGGCCGATCAGCGCGCCGGTCCATTCGGCGATCACCGAGGCCCGGGCCGCACCGACCACGCCCCATTCCAGGCCGAGGACGAACCACAGGTTCAGTGCAATGTTGACCAGGTTGGTGCTCAGTAAAATCGCCAGCGGCGCCCGGGCGTTTTGCGTGCCGAGGAACCAGCCGACCAACGCGTAACTGGCCAGCGCCGCAGGCAGACCGAACAATCGCGTGTGGAAGAATTCGCGGGTCAGTTGATCCAGTTCCGCCGAAGGTTGCATGAAGTGCAGCGCGACACCGCTCAACGGAATGCCCAGCGCACCCAAGGCAATGGCCAGTCCCATGGCCAGCAACAGGCCTTGCAACAGGATCTGCCGCAACGCCGCGCCATCCCCGCGTCCGGCGGCCTGGGCGGCAAACCCGGTGGAGCCCATGCGCAGAAAGCCCATGGCCCAGGCGAGAAACGTGTACAGACTGGCCCCGACCGCGACTGCGCCCAACTGATGGGCGTGGGGCAAGTGACCGATCACCGTACTGTCGACCAGCGCCACCAGCGGCACGGAAATGTTCGAAAGAATCATGGGCGCGGCGAGCGCCCAGACCCGGCGATGGGTCGGGCGGTCGCGCCAGTCGGCAATCAGGTTGGACATGCAGGCTCCTTGGGGAGCGGGCATTGTAGCGATACATCCGGCATCTGCGCCGATCCATTGTGGGAGCGAGCCTGCTCGCGATGGTGTGTCAGCCGACACCTGCGTAGCTGACACACCATCGCCGGCAAGCCGGTCTCACTCCTACAGGAGATTGGTGGTGTCAGTGGATTATCCAGCTAAGCAACCACAACCCCAGCAGCAACCAGATGATCCCCATGATGATCGACGCATTCATGAACGCCCGGATCGCCGACCACAACAGCATCAGCCCCAGGATCAGCGCAATGATGCTGATGATCGACGTGTCCATGCCCAGCGCGCTGGACAACCCTTCGACGAAGTTACTGCCGGCGTTGCTCAACTGATTGAACAGGCCGCTGAGGGCGTCAACGATAAAACGGATGACCGAGCCGAGCGCCTGGCCGAGCCATTCGAAAAAACTGTCTACCTGCATGTCGTTAACGTCCTGATGTAAGTGGTTGAGCCTTGGGCCAGTCATCGCAGCGCCGAGTTCCCCGATACGGCAATCGTATGAGTATGACGCAAGATTCTGCTTCGTTGATGCACTTGTAGGAGCAGAGCTTGCTCGCGAAAGCGGTGGAACATCCAACATAAATGCCGCCATTTACACCGCCATCGCGAGCAAGCTCAGCTCCTACAGGAGCTAACGCCACTTGCCATCCCCGGCCATCCCCCCGAAGCTATACGCCTTCAGGAGAGCCCGATGAACCTTGTTGAACTGACCGAACGCCTGCACGCCATCCGTGACCGCAATGACTGGCGGCAATTTCACAGCCCGAAAAACCTGGCCATGGCCGCGAGCGTGGAAATGTCCGAGCTGGTGGAGATCTTCCAGTGGCTGACCGAAGACCAGTCGCGCCAGTTGCCGGCGGACAAACTCGCCCATGCCGGGCAGGAAGTCGGCGACATCGTGCTCTATCTACTGCTGCTGTGCAGCGAGTTGGGGTTGGACATGAATGAAGTGGTGCGCAGTAAACTCGCGGACAGTGAACGGAGGTTCAGCTGATGAGCGACCGTCATTTCGATCAACTGGCGACCCGCTTCGCCGAAAAGATTTACGGTGGTGCCAAAGGTGCGATCCGTCTGGCGGTGCTTCAGGCCGACCTGGCGGAAACCCTGCCGGACCGCCCCTTGCGCGTACTCGACATTGGCGCCGGCCTGGGCCACATGTCGTTGTGGCTGGCCCAGCGCGGGCATGACGTGACACTGGCCGAACCTGCCGAACCCATGCTTGAAGGGGCGCGCCAGCGCTTTGCTGATGCAGGCCAGACGGCCACTTTTATTCAGGCGCCGTGGCAGGACCTTCTCGGTCAGCTCACCGAACCCTATGACCTGGTGCTGTGCCATGCCGTACTGGAATGGCTGGCCGAACCCCACGCGATTCTGCCGGTACTGCATCAACTGACGAAGCAGGACGGCTGGTTGTCCCTGGCGTTTTACAACCGCGATGCACTGATCTACCGCAACCTGCTCAAGGGCCACTTCCGCAAAATGCGCAAGAACGACATGGCCGGCGAAAAGCAAAGCCTGACGCCGCAACAACCCCTTGATCCGCGTGAATTGGCGGTGCAACTTGAAGGTCTGTGGCAGGTCGAAACCCAGAGCGGGGTGCGTGTTTTTCACGACTACATGCCAGTGGAATTTCAGGCTCGCGCCGAACTGGTGGACTTGCTCGAAATGGAACTGGCCCACCGGCGTCACCCAAGTTTTGCCGGGCTTGGGCGCTACCTGCACTGGATCTGTCGGCCGATCTGATCGGAGCGCGAAATGAAACGTCGTACCGGGTTATTGGTGATCTGTCTGGGGTTGGTTGCCTGCCAGGGCAGCAACCCTTATGTGGCGACCTCCAACCCCTTGCCGCCGGCACCGCCCGAGGCCGCCAACACGTTCGACCGCAGCGCCTATCCGGCCCCGCCGCGTGACTATGGCCGCTACCGCAGTTGGGCCTGGCTCAATGGGCAACTGCCGCCGGGTTCGGCGTGGGCGGACTCGGCGCAAGTCGCCGAAGCCGTGAGCAACGCCCTCGATCAGCGCGGCTTGCGCCCGCTGCACGACAATCGTCCGGCGGACCTGTTCGTCAGCGCCAATCTGCATCTGGAAACCCGCTTGCGGCAGGTTCAGGACGACTACGGTTACTACGGCGGCGGGTATGGCGGCTACAACCGCTACGGCAGCGGTTATGGCATGTACAACACGGTGCCGATCGTTCGCACCTATTCGGAACAGGTCGTGGTGGTACAGGTGGACATGTTCGATGCTCAAAGCGGTCAACCCGTCTGGAGTTCGAGCGCCGAAACCAGCAACAAAGGCAGCCAGAGTGCACGCGCCGATGCCATTCGGGAGGCTGTGGAAAAGGCCATGTCGGCGTATCCTCCTAGTTAGCTTCTGCAAAAAAGAAGCGTTTCACAGGTTCATGTCTTCAATCGGAGAATCATCATGTTCCGCCGTCTCGTTTTACTGGCAGTGGCCGCGCTCCTGACAGCCTGCGCCGCCAACCAGGTCAATCATGACTTCGACGCCAGCCGCGATTTTGCCGCCTATCGCAGCTGGAGCTGGAAAGACCCTGCCCTGCAATATCGCCCCGATGACCCACGGATCAAGAGCGACCTGACCGAACAGCGCATCCGCCAATCGGTGGCCGATCAGCTGGACCAGCGTGGCCTGCGTCCGGCCGCTGCGGGCAAAAAAGGTGATGTGAGCGTGCAAACCTACCTGATCGTCGAAGACCGTCAGCAACAAGTGACCACCAACTACGGCGGCGCTTGGGGTAACCCGTGGAATGGCTACTGGGGCGGGCCGATGTACAACGAAACCCGCAACATCAGCTACAAAGTGGCGATCATCCAGATCGACCTGCTCGACGGCAAGGACGGCAAACTGGTGTGGCGCGGCAGTGACGAACAAATCCTCAGCCGCACGCCGAACCCGTCGGACCGCAGCACAGCGATACGTGAGACGGTCGGGCGGATACTCGCCAATTACCCACCCAAATAAACACCACATCCCCTGTAGGAGCGAGGCTTGCCCGCGAAGGAGTCGCTTCGGTCATTCAGTTAGACCGAGTCGCCTCATTCGCGGGCAAGCCTCGCTCCTACAGGGGGTTTTGTTGTCTGGGCTGGCAGTTGGCAGCCAGAAAGACAAAGCCTATCCGGTGATCCGATCATCTACAGCTATCGGCAACTCAATACAGAACCGAGCGCCCTCGGCCGAGTTGCTCGCACGCAGTGTTCCACCCATGTTCTCGATGATGCCAATGCTCACCGACAACCCCAGCCCCGTACCCACACCCACCGGTTTAGTGGTGAAAAACGGTTCGAAAATCCGCTCCAGCAACTGCGGATCGATACCGCCACCGTTGTCCTCGACCCACAGTCGCACTGAATGCTCGTCACGTTCGGTGTGCAGCGAAATCCACGGTTTGAAATCCCCATCCGTTTCGCATTTGCTCAGCAATGCATCCCGCGCGTTGACCATCAGGTTAATCAGCACCTGTTCCAGCTGATCGACATTGCCACGCACCTGAACCTGGAAACCGGTCTCGCTGACCCTGAGCTCGACGCCTTTGCCTCGCAACTCCTCGGCCAGCAGCGACAGCGTGCCCCCGATGGCGTCAACCGGATTGAAGGGATGCTGCTCGGCCTCCGAGCGGCGGCCGAACACCCGCATGTGATCGACCACCCGCGCCGCACGCTGGACCTGGGCATCAATGCGGTTGAGTTTGTCGATCAGGTAGTCGACCTGCACTTCACCGCTGTCCAGGCGCTTGAGCACGTTGACGATGGCCAGACGCATCACGTTCAGCGGCTGGCTGATTTCATGCGCCAGGCCCGTGGCCATTTCGCCAAGGGTGGCCATTTTCGCGCTCTGGGCCGTCGCGGCGTCCTGTTGCTGGTTTTTGATGTCGCTGATGTCGAGCATGAAACCCACCAGCCGCCGGTCTTTGCCGACGCCCATGGCTTGCCCTTGCAGGCGATACCAGGTCGGCGTGTCGGGGTGATGCAGGCGCACGCAGAGCAATAAAGGTGTGCCGTCGTCCTGCAAGTCTTGCAGGCGACTGCGCAGCGCTTTGCGGTCGGCAGGGTGGACCTGCTCGAGCCAGGCGTGCAGGGGCATGCGTGTGCTGATCAGGTTCAGTGTGTTGGCCAGCGACGACGCCAATTGCACCTCGGCGCTGTCGCTGAAAATTTCCCACCATCCGCTGCCGAGCAAGGCTTGCAGCGATTCCAGTCGCTCCAGTTGCAGATGGTGCTGATGCTCACGCAAACGCTCCAGCAATGGCCCGGCGAGCGCGGCGGCGAGCTGCAGCCAGTCGCGCTCTCCGACGTCGGGTGCACGTTGTTGCACCGGGTAAAAACCACAGAGCAACCACGCGACCACGCCTTGTGCATCGTGGTAAGGCACCGCAAGCCCTTCGGCATTACCGAAGAGGCTGTGCAGGCGCGGGTGCTCGCCGAGGGTCAAATGCTGCGGGGCGGAGCCGTTCAAACTGTCGAGCCCGGTGCCCAGGCGTTGACCGTTTTGCCACAGTCGGGGCGCATCAAAGGCAGCGTAATGTTGGTGGATCTGCCAGCCGTCTTCCTGTTCATCCAGCAACGCCACGGCCATGCATGGGATTTGAAAACGCCGAGCCAGATGTTGCAGTTGTTCCAGCAGTACGTCGGGCAGGCGCGCCAGGCTGCACAGGCGCAACTGATCGCCGATCTGTGTCGCGAGCAACTGACAGAGTTCGCGGCTGCGCGCTTGCCGGCGTTCGTACAACAAATCGCCGATGTCCAGTAACTGCAGCAGCCAGGCATCGGCCAACGGCTGCACCCAGCCGCGCAGGTGCAGGGGTTGTCCGCTGAGGCTGAAAAAGTCCAGATCCAGACTTTGTCCTTGCCAGTCGGCCGGTGTGCCTTGGACGGCGAGGCTGCTGTGCGGCATGAGGTAATCGTGTAGAAGCGGCGCCTGCGCGGCGGGGTGCTGCTGGGCCAGGCCATGGCGCAGCGGGCCAGCCAGATGAATGACCCGGCCTTCGGCGTCCAGGCGCATCTGTAAGCCGACACCTGGCACGCTCAGGGCGCTGGGGACTTCCGGTGGCGGTGGTGGATGGCGGTTGAGCAGACGCCCGAACAGCTTGTCCCCGGAACTCAAGGTTGCAGACTCGAACGGGCGGCAAGGGGCGCCGGCAGATCAGGGAGCTTCAATATCCCGCCCACATAAGTGGCACGGGTGAGATCGAAATTCAGCCCGGCGGGAATCCAGTCCAATTGCCGGCTCGGTTCCGTGATGGCCACGGCACTTGTTTGCTTGCGGGGGAGGTTTGTTTTCATGAGTGCGTCTACCCTGACTATCACTATGTAATGTCAGCATAGAATCATTCAGCCAAAACGGACGTTTTTTACCCGATACAGTGCTTTGTCCTACTGATCAGGCTGATGCGAACGATCAGGCAACCGGTCGCCAATGCCCGGCCATGTGCTCCAGATCCCCGGCACCCAGCAACTGAAAATCTCCACTGGACCCCGCCGCACTGGCGAGCAGTGTCACCTCGCCGGGCAGGCGTACCGGTTTGCGAAACTGCACGGCAATCTCGACGTTCGCCGTGGGCAAATGATCGGTAAGTGCAGCCAGCGTTCGCGCCTTGTTCCATAACCCATGGGCAATGGCCGTCGGGAAGCCGAACAGTTTGGCGCTCACCGCACTCAGGTGAATCGGGTTGTAGTCGCCGGACACTTTGGCGTATTGCCGACCGATGTCCGCCGGCGCTTTCCAGCGGGTGACTTCGCTCAACGGCAACGTCGGGGCCAGCACTTCCTCGACCGGTTCGCCTTCGAGTTTGACCCCGCGACAGAGCATCCGGCTTTCAGCCTCCCACAACGGCCCCAACTGATCATCGAGCGTTGTCAGCAGCTCGAACGTCGCGCCCTTCGCATGGGGTTGCAGATTCTGCACCTGCACGCTGATGCGCGCGCGGTTCACGCCGCCCATGGGCCGCAAGACGCGAATGCGGTTGCTCAGGTGAATCAACCCCAGCAGCGGAAACGGAAAATCCCTGGCAGTCAGCAGTTGCATCTGCAGCGCGAACGCCAGGATGTGTGGATAAGTCGGCGGCAACAAACCGTTGTCGGCAAACCCGCAGACGTTGCGATAGGCCGCCAGGCGTTTCGGGTCAATATCGACCCAGCAACGCAAACCCGAATCGGGCAGCGTGGTGCCGGTGATCTTGCGGCGCGTAGCGGCCTGCACATACAACCCTGGCAGGCTCGGTTCGCGGTTGAGTGTGTGCCAATCGGTGATCATCGCTAAGCCCCCAAGACACTTTGTCCACAGACCCGCAGCGCTTGCCCGGTGAACGCGCCGGTGCCAGGTTGCGCCAGCCAGGCCACCGCTTCGGCGACGTCCTGCGGCAGGCCGCCCTGGCCCAGCGAACTCATGCGTCGGCCGGCCTCACGCAAGCCGAAGGGAATGTGCGCGGTCATTTGCGTCTCGATGAACCCCGGAGCCACCGCGTTGATGCTGATGCCCCGCTCATTGAGCAACGGCGCCCAGGCCTGGGCCAGACCGATCAAACCCGCCTTGCTCGCCGCGTAATTGGTTTGCCCGCGATTGCCGGCGATGCCGCTGATGGACGCCAGCAAAATCACCCGACCGTTATCGTGCAAGGTGCCGCTGTCGAGCAGAGCCTTGGTCAGCACTTGTGGTGCATTGAGATTGACCGCGAGCACCGCGTCCCAGAATTCCGGAGTCATGTTGGCCAGGGTTTTATCGCGGGTGATGCCGGCGTTGTGCACCACGATATCGACGCCGTCAGGCAATTGCTCGATCAACTGCGTGGCGGCGTCTTCGGCGCAGATGTCCAGGGTGATGCTGCGTCCGCCGAGGCGTGCGGCGAGGGCGTCGAGATCGGTTTTCGCCGGTGGCACGTCGAGCAGGATCACGTCGGCGCCGTCACGGGCCAGGGTTTCGGCAATCGATGCACCGATGCCGCGCGCCGCGCCGGTGACCAGCGCCTTGCGCCCCGACAACGGGCGCGTCCAGTCCGTCACGGGCGTGGCGCAGGGGTTCAGGTGAATCACTTGTCCGGAGACGAACGCACTTTTGGGTGAAAGGAAAAACCGCAGCGGGCCTTCCAGTTGATCCTCGGCACCTTCGCCGACGTGGATCAGTTGCAAGGTGCCGCCGCTGCGCAGTTCCTTGGCCAGCGAACGACTGAAGCCTTCCAGGGCTCGCTGGACGCTGGCGGCAAACGGATCGCTCAACGTCTGCGGCGCGCGCCCGAGAATGACCAGGTGCGCACAGTGATCGAGGTTTTTCATCAGCGGCTGAAAGAACTCGCGCAGTTGCTTGAGCTGATCGGTTTGCACCAGATGACTGGCGTCGAACACCACCGCCTTGAGTTTCGGGCCGTGGCCGGGAATCCACGCGGTGGCGATCGAAGGTTCGCTGCCGTAGCTGTAAATCGCATCGGTCAGGCGGTTGGCGAAGGCGCTGACTTTTTCCGCCAGCGGCCCGTCGCCGATCAGCAGCGCCCCCTCGACAGGCCGTAACCGGCCCGCCTGCCAGCGTTCCAGCCGAACCGGCGACGGCAGCCCCAAGGCCCCGACCAGACGATGGCCGATGGATGAATTGGCGAAGTCGATATAGCGGTCAGACATGGAACGCGCTCCAGTAGCTGGGGTTCAAAGTGTGGACCACGAATGGCAATCAGTCGTTCGATCCACGAGATAAGGCCTACGCTTGGACATTGCAGATTGGTTTTATCCCGGGATTTTTATGGCGCGATCCTTGTAGGAGTGAAGCTTGCTCGCGAAGGCGGTATATCAGCTACATGGATGTCGACTGACCCAACGCCTTCGCGAGCAAGCTTCGCTCCTACAGGGGTGGCGCGCATGTGGATTTTCATCAGGAGCTTTTTCATGACTCAGCTGCGCCGCGTCGCGATCATCGGCGGTAACCGGATTCCCTTCGCACGCTCCAACGGGCCGTACGCCACCGCGAGTAACCAGGCGATGCTCACCGCCGCGCTCGAAGGCCTGATCGAACGTTTCAACCTGCACGGCCTGCGCATGGGCGAAGTGGCGGCGGGCGCGGTGCTCAAGCATTCCCGGGACTTCAACCTGACCCGCGAATGCGTGCTCGGCTCGCGGCTGTCGCCGACCACGCCGGCCTATGACATTCAGCAAGCGTGCGGCACCGGGCTGGAAGCGGCGTTGCTGGTGGCGAATAAAATCGCCCTGGGCCAGATCGAGTGCGGCATTGCCGGTGGCGTCGACACCACGTCCGACGCGCCCATCGGCATCAACGAAGGTTTGCGCAAAATCCTCCTGCAAGCCAACCGCGCCAAGACCACGGCCGACAAACTGAAAACCTTTTTGCAGCTGCGACCGGGGCATCTCGTCCCGGAGTTTCCGCGCAACGGCGAACCCCGCACCGGCCTGTCGATGGGCGAACACTGCGAACTGATGGCACAGACCTGGAGCATTTCGCGCGCCGAGCAGGATCAACTGGCGCTGGAAAGTCATCAGAAAATGGCGGCCTCCTACACCGAAGGCTGGCACAATGACCTGATGACGCCGTTCCTCGGCCTGACCCGCGACAACAACCTGCGCCCGGACCTGACGCCGGAAAAACTCGCGTCGCTGAAACCGGCGTTCGAGAAAAGCGCCAAAGGCACGCTGACCGCCGGCAACTCGACGCCGCTCACCGACGGCGCGTCGCTGGTGCTGCTGGGCAGTGAAGAATGGGCGAAAGAACGCGGCTTGCCGATCCTTGCGTATTTGCGCGATGGCGAGGCGGCGGCGGTGGATTTCGTCAACGGTGCCGAAGGGCTGTTGATGGCGCCGGTGTACGCGGTGCCGCGTTTGCTGGCGCGCAATGGCCTGACCTTGCAGGACTTCGACTACTACGAAATCCACGAAGCTTTCGCCGCACAAGTGCTCTGCACCTTGAAGGCCTGGGAAGACCCCGAGTACTGCAAAACCCGTCTCGGCCTCGACGCGCCACTGGGCTCCATCGACCGCAGCCGGCTCAACGTCAAAGGCAGCTCACTGGCGGCGGGACATCCGTTTGCAGCGACGGGCGGGCGCATTGTCGCCAATCTGGCCAAGCTGCTCGATGCCGCTGGAAAGGGACGGGGGCTGATTTCGATTTGTGCGGCGGGCGGGCAGGGCGTCACCGCAATCATCGAACGCTGAAGATTTAACTGAATAAAACCGGGAACCTGTGGGAGCGAGACCGGCAAGCCGGTCTCGCTCTCACAGGGGATCACCGATATTGAATAGATGAGTGACATGGCCTAACGTCCGCCTAATCAGCAACCTCGCGACACAAGGCCAGTCAATGCCGACTAACGGACAACAATCCCTCGAACGGACCATCCCGGCCCTGACCGTGTTGCCGCGTCCGTTGTACGCACGTGCCGAAAGCCTCAACGCCGGTTCATGGACGCCGTCTCACCGCCACGACTGGGTGCAATTCTCCTACGCCATCAGCGGCGTCCTCGGTGTGCACACCGCCGAGGGCAGTTTTTTTGCGCCGCCGCAGTGGGGGATCTGGATTCCGGCGGATCTCGAACATCAGGTCGTGACCTCGATGCGCGCCGAAATGCGCAGCCTTTACGTGCGTCGCGAGGATTGCCAATGGGCGGACGGGCGTTGCCGGGTGCTGGAAGTGACGCCGCTGGCGCGAGAGTTGATCAAGAGTTTTTGTGCGCTGCCGGTGGAATATCCACAGGGCGACAGCCCGGAGGCGCGGCTGGTGAATGTGCTGCTGGATCAACTGGCGAATTTACCGGAGGTCGGTTTCTCGCTGCCCCTGCCGCGCCATGAACGCTTGCTGGGCTTGTGCAACGAATTGATCGAAAACCCGGAACACAACGTGACCTTGCAGGAATGGGCACAACGATTGGGTACGTCGGAGAAGACCCTGATGCGCTTGTTCCAGCGTGAAACGGGGTTGAGTTTTCGTGGCTGGCGGCAGCGGATGCGGCTGCTGTCGTCGTTGAATTTGCTGGAGGCGGGGGACAGCGTGACGAATGCGGCGTTGGCGTGTGGGTATGACTCGACGTCGGCGTTTATTGCGGCGTTCAAGGGGTTGTTCGGGTTTACGCCGGGAGAGTTGTTTCGGCAGTGATGACGCCTTCGCGGGCAAGCCTCGCTCCTACAGATTAAATGTCGGTCCCAAATCCATGGTCGACCTATAACCTGTAGGAGCGAGGCTTGCCCGCGAATGGCCGCGAAGCGGCCACCGGGATTTTTGGATCAGGTACGGAAACGGCGAACCAACCCATCCAGCTCATTCGACAACCCGGCCAGGCTCTGCGAGTCCAACCGCGCCGAGTTCGCCAGTTCTGCCACCAACTGCGCATCGCCATGAATCTGGCTGATGTGCCGATTGATGTCTTCGGCCACCTGATGCTGCTGTTCAGCCGCCGTGGCGATCTGGGTGTTCATGTCGCGGATCACGTCCACCGATTCGCGGATCTGCCCGAAGCTGCTGCGCGCCTCACCGATGCGAGTCACCGACTGCTGGGACACTTCCAGGCTCGCATGCATCTGCTGAGTTACCTGGCTGGTGCGCTTGGCGAGGTTGCCAAGCAGGCCGTCGATTTCCGCCGTGGAGTCTGCGGTGCGCTTGGCCAAGGCCCGCACTTCGTCCGCCACCACCGCAAAACCGCGACCTTGTTCACCGGCCCGTGCGGCCTCGATAGCAGCGTTCAGCGCCAGCAGGTTGGTCTGTTCGGCGATTGAACGAATGGTCCCGAGGATCGACTGAATGTCGTTGCTGTCACGCTCAAGTTGTTGCATCGACTGTGCCGACTGTTCGATTTCCTGGCTCAGGCGATCAACGCTGGTCACGGCGGCATCAATCTGTTGCTGACCTTCACGTGCCTGGCGCTGGCCACTGTCGGCCGACTCGGCCGCCTGGCTGCACGAGCGCGCGACTTCGTTGGCGGTGGCGACCATTTCGTGGAACGCGGTCGACACCATGTCCACTGCTTCACGCTGGCGTCCGGCCGCTTCGGCCATGTCGCTGGAGACCTGGGTCGAGCTCTTGGAGGTGGCGAGGATTTTGGTCGCGGCGCCGCCGATGCTTTGAATCAGGTTGCGAATCGCCGCCAGGAACTGGTTGAACCAGTTGGCCAGTTGCGCGGTTTCGTCGCTGCCACGGATTTGCAGGTTCTTGGTCAGGTCGCCTTCACCTTGGGCAATGCCTTCCAGGCCATCGGCCACACTGCGGATCGGACGCACGATGACGCTGGCGAAACTGGCGCCGACGACGGCGAAGACCACGGCCAGTACGGCTGCGATGATTGCGATCAACCAGGTCAGTTGGGTCGCGGTACTCATCACATCGCTCTGCTTGATCAGGCCGATGAAGGTCCAGCCCAGTTGCTCGGACGGCCAGACGTTGGCCATGTAGCGCTCGCCATTGAGCTCGACTTCGACCAGGCCTTTGCCGGCCTTGGCCAGTTGCGCATAACCCTCGCCGAGGCTGCCCAGTGCCTTGAAGTTGTGTTCCGGTTGTTTCGGATCGACCAGCACGGTGCCGGAGTTTTCCAGCAGCATCAGGTAGCCGGTTTCGCCGAGCTTGATCTGTTTGACCAGTTCGGTGAGCTGTTTGAGCGACACGTCGATGCTGACCACGCCACCGTTGGTGCCCAGCTTGTTGTCGATGGTGCGTACGGTGCTGACGTAGGACGTATCATTTTCGGCCCAGTAATAGGCCTCGGTACGGAACGGCTTGCCCGGTTTGGCCTGGGCCGCCTTGTACCACGGACGCTGGCGCGGGTCGTAGTTGGCCAGCTTGGCATCGTCCGGCCACGACACATAACCACCGGCCGCAGTGCCGAGGATCGCGTAGGCGTAGGACGGATGGGCGTTGCCCAGGTCCTGCAGGAAGCCGAAGACTTTTTTGTCCGCCTCGCCTTGGGGAACGCTGGCGGCGTCGGCCTTCATGTAGGTCTTGAGGCTGTCGTCGGAGTTTGTGATCAGCGGTTGCTTGGCCAGGTATTCGACGTTCTGGCTGATGCCGTCGAAAAACAGTTGCATGGCATTGCTGACCTGACGGATTTCACGACCGCTGTTGTCGACGAACTCGTCCTTGGCATCACTGCGCAAGTTCAACACAACGAGGGTGGCGACCAGCACCACGGGCAGGCAGGCGATGATTGCAAACGCCCACGTCAACTTCTGTTTGATGTTCATCCGCGCTCCAGATTTTCTTGTAGGCCCACGCAGTGCAGATGACTCGCGGATTTATTGGCAGCCGTAAACGTTTTGTTGAACCCGATCCCTTGGGCACGCCATCGTTTTCTGTCGGAACGATCGTCGGACAATTCACTTTGTTACAGATGACTTCGGCTGCTAAAGGAGGAAATTGAGGGCTGTTGAAAAAAATCTTGCGAGCGGTAGGGACCGGTATGTCGGATTCTGTCGCAAATCCCCTCGCATCCCTTCTCCAACAAGTGCTGCCGGCTCGGCTATGATCCTTGGCGGTCGATGAGCATCGGCGGGTTTGCCGGGTTTTTTCGGCACATTGTGTGCATCCGCAACGTTCATAGGTCGGTAACCCCTCCCCCGAATGAGTGGATTGCCGTATAACGAATGACTTTCGCGTGTTTGGTAATAAAGGACCCACAATAAAAGCTGATGAAGACTCCAAAACGCATTGAACCCCTGATCGAGGACGGTCTGGTCGACGAGGTGCTGCGCCCACTCATGAGTGGTAAAGAAGCAGCTGTTTATGTGGTGCGCTGCGGCAACGAGTTGCGTTGCGCGAAGGTCTACAAGGAGGCGAATAAACGCAGTTTCCGCCAGGCGTCCGAGTACCAGGAAGGTCGCAAGGTACGCAACAGCCGTCAGGCTCGGGCGATGGCCAAGGGCTCCAAGTTCGGCAAGAAAGAAACCGAAGACGCCTGGCAGAACGCCGAAGTGGCGGCGCTGTTTCGTCTGGCCGGTGCGGGTGTGCGGGTTCCTCAGCCTTACGACTTCCTTGAAGGTGTGCTGCTGATGGAACTGGTGGCCGACGAGTACGGCGATGCCGCCCCGCGTCTGAACGACGTGGTGCTGGAGCCGGACCAGGCGCGCGAATATCACGCATTCCTGATCTCGCAGATCGTGCTGATGTTGTGTACCGGCCTGGTGCACGGTGACCTGTCCGAGTTCAACGTACTGTTGACGCCAACCGGCCCGGTCATCATCGACTTGCCGCAAGCGGTCGACGCGGCGGGCAACAACCACGCGTTCAGCATGCTGGAGCGTGACGTGGGCAACATGGCGTCCTACTTCGGGCGGTTTGCCCCGGAGTTGAAAAAGACCAAATACGCCAAGGAAATGTGGGCCTTGTACGAAGCCGGCACCTTGCACCCGGCCAGTGTCTTGACCGGCGAGTTCGACGAACCGGAAGAGTTGGCCGACGTCGGCGGGATCATGCGCGAAATCGAGGCGGCACGCCTGGATGAAGAACGCAAACAAGCGATACGCGCAGCAGATGATGCGCCACCGAGCAAAACCGAAGAACCGCCTCCACCGTGGATGCAGTGATCGGTTGACGAAAAACCCGGCTTCGGCCGGGTTTTTTGTTCGGGATGAAGACTCGGGACCGCGTCGTTTGGTTCGCGGGCAAGTCGGATCGCCGCACCGCTCGCTCCTACAGGTTCAACGCTGTCCTTGTAGGAGCGAGCGGTGCGGCGATCCGACTTGCCCGCGAAGACGTCAACCCAGGCAACCCAAATGTGTCATACCCACCACACTCAAGGACTGAATGTGAACACCTCCATCCGCAACGCCCGACTGATCATTGCCGCCCGTCTGGTCTCGGACTTCGGCGCGTTCCTCAACATGGTCGCCCTGGCCACCTACGTCTACCTGCTCAGCAACAGCGCCATGAGCGTCGGTATCTTCCTCGCCAGTCGCGTGGGCGGAGGGATTTTCGCCAGCCTGATCGGCACGAGTTTTTACCGCCGCTGGGCCGGGCGCTTGCCGTTGATCGCGTTCGACCTGCTGCGCGCCGGATTGCTGGGCCTGCTGCTGGTGTTGCCAGTCAGCCAGCAAGCGCTTTTGCTGCCGGTGATCGCTTTTGGCCTGGGCTTGGGCAATTCAATGTTCGCCATCGGCCTCAACAGCCAGTTGCCGCACTTGATCGATGGCGAGCAGTTGCTCAAGACCAACGCCTGGATCACCTCCGCATCGTCGGCGGCGATGGTCGGCGGAAGCCTGGTGGCCGGCTTGTTGGTGGCGGCGTTCGGCTTTGAAACAGTCTTTGCGCTGAACGTGGTCACTTACCTGCTGGCCGCGTTGTTCATCCTGCCGCTGCGGTTTGCCGGACCATCTCCCAGTGCAGGGCCCGATCATGAACGAGGCGAATGGTCAGCGCTGCGCCAAGGGCTGCGCACCACACCGGTGGTGGCCGCGATGCTCGCGGTCACCATGGCCGACACTCTGGGCAGCGCTGCACACAACGTGGGTTTGCCGATCATTTCAAAACTGCTGACTCCCGAATCGGCCAGCACCACGCTGGGCCTGATGCTGGCGGTCTGGGCCAGCGGAAAATTGATCGGCGCACGGATTGCCAGTCGCCTGAAAGGCTCGGACAACGTGAACCTGGAGCGACGGTTTTTCTTCGGCGTGTTGCTGATGTCCTGCGGCTTCATCCTGATGTTCCAGCAGCAAACGCTCTACGGTTTGTTGCTGTTCTCACTGCCGGCGGGGCTGGGTGACGGCTTCTCGGAAGTCGGCCTGATGTCGCGTCTGCAACGTGAACCGGACAACCTGCGCCTGCCGATTTTCAGCTTTCTGACGTTGCTGCAAATGACCGGGTTCGGCATTGGCATGCTGGTCGCCGCGCCGTTCTATTCATGGTGGACGCCCGGCGCGGTGGTGTTGTTGTTCCACGGCATTCCCCTCACCACCCTGTTGATGGTGAAGGTGCTCGCGGTCAGGGGTGAGCGGGTACGGCGCAGCAGCCCGACTCAAGATTTTTGAGGATCGGGCAGTCCGGGCGGTGATCGCCCTGGCAGTGCTCGACCAGGTCCTGCAACGTGTCGCGCAACTGACCGAGTTCGAGGATTTTCTGGTTCAGCTCGTCGATGTGCTGACGAGCCAGTGCTTTCACATCGGCGCTGGCGCGTTGGCGGTCCTGCCAGAGGGTCAGCAGTTTGCCGACCTCTTCCAGGGAAAACCCCAAATCCCGCGAACGCTTGATAAAGGCCAGCGTGTGCAAGTCGTCAGCGCCGTAAACCCGGTAACCGCTGTCGGTGCGATGAGCCGCCTTGAGCAAGCCGATGGACTCGTAATAACGGATCATCTTCGCGCTCAGGCCACTTTGGCGGGCTGCTTGGCCGATGTTCATCGGTTGTCCTCCAGATCCTTGGGTTTCCAGGTTTTCAACAGTAACGCATTGCTCACCACGCTGACGCTCGACAGCGCCATCGCCGCGCCGGCCAGCACCGGGTTGAGGAAACCGAATGCGGCCAGCGGAATGCCGATCAGGTTATAAACGAAGGCCCAGAACAGGTTCTGACGAATCTTCGCGTAGGTCTTGCGACTGATGTCCAGCGCTGCCGGCACCAGTCGAGGATCGCCGCGCATCAGGGTGATGCCCGCTGCGTGCATGGCGACGTCGGTGCCGCCGCCCATGGCAATGCCGATGTCGGCGGTGGCCAGGGCCGGGGCGTCGTTGATGCCGTCACCGACCATCGCTACCACGCCGGTCTTTTTCAGTTCCGCGACAGTGGCGGCTTTGTCGGCCGGCAGTACTTCGGCGTGCACGTCGGTGATGCCCAATGCCTCGGCGACCACTTTGGCGCTGCCGCGATTGTCGCCGGTCAGCAAGTGGCTGCTGATGTGGCGGGCGCTGAGTTGTTGCACCGCTTGCAGCGCACCTGATTTGAGGGTGTCACCGAAGGCGAACAAACCCAGCACGGTCGGCGTGGGGTTTTGCTCGATCAACCAGGACAGGGTCCGGCCTTCGGTTTCCCATGCGGTAGCAGCGTCGGCCAATGGGCCCGCGCTCAACCCGCTTTCTTCCAGCAGGCGACGATTGCCCAGCGCCAGGCGCCGACCTTCGAGGTTGCCGGCAATGCCGCGTCCGGTCAGGGACTGGCTGTCGCTGACATCGGCCACGGTCAACCCGCGTTCGGCGCATGCATCCAGAACTGCCTTGGCCAATGGATGCTCACTGCCGCGTTGCAGTGCGCCGGCCATTTGCAGCAGGGCGGCTTCGTCTCCGTCGATGGCGTTCAAATGGGCGATACGCGGTGCGCCCGAGGTCAGCGTGCCGGTCTTGTCGAACACCACCGCGCTGACTTCATGGGCACGTTCCAGTGCTTCGGCATCCTTGATCAGAATCCCGTGGCGCGCAGCCACACCGGTGCCGGCCATGATCGCCGTTGGCGTCGCCAACCCGAGGGCGCAAGGGCAGGCGATCACCAATACCGCAACGGCGTTGATCAGCGCGGTTTCCATTGGTGCGCCGTATAGCCACCAACCGATCAGGGTCGCCAGTGCGATCAGCAGCACCGTCGGCACAAACACCTGGCTGACTTTATCCACCAGTTTCTGGATCGGTGCTTTCGCCGCTTGCGCGTCTTCGACCAGGCGGATGATCCGCGCCAGTACGGTTTCCGCACCCAAGGCCTGGGTGCGAACCAACAAGCGACCTTCACCGTTGATGGCGCCGCCGGTGACCTTGTCGCCGGGTTGTTTCGGCACCGGCAGGCTTTCGCCGCTGATCAGCGCTTCATCGGCATGGCTCTGACCTTCGACCACTTCGCCGTCCACCGGGAAACGTTCGCCGGGTTTGACCAGCACCAGATCATTCAGGCGTAAGGCGCTGATCGCCACGTCCTGCTCGCGACCGTCGATGACTTGAATCGCCCGCTCCGGGCGCAAGGCTTCGAGGGCGCGAATGGCACTGGCGGTCTGGCGTTTGGCGCGGCTTTCAAGGTATTTGCCCAGCAGCACCAGCGCAATCACGACGGCGGAGGCTTCGAAATACAGGTGCGGCATGCGTCCGGCGGCGGTGGCCCATTCGTAGAGGCTCAAGCCATAACCGGCGCTGGTGCCGAGGGCGACCAGCAGGTCCATGTTGCCGGCACCGGCGCGTACGGCTTTCCATGCCGCCACATAAAAGCGTGCGCCGAAGATGAATTGCACCGGTGTGGCCAGGGCGAACTGCACCCACGCCGGGAGCATCCAGTGCACGCCGAACGGTTGCAGCAGCATCGGCAATACCAGCGGCAAGGCGAGGGCGATCGCCATGATCAACACCCAACGTTCGCGGTGCAGGCGCTGATGTTGCGTGTCGGTTGACGGGTGTTCGACTTCCCAGACGCTGGCGTTGTAACCCGCCTTGGTCACGGCTGCGATCAGGGTTTGCGGATCGATCTGCCCGAGCAGTTCGAGGTGGGCGCGTTCGTTGGCCAGGTTGACGCTGACGCTTTTGACGCCGGGCACTTTGGCCAGCGCCCGTTCGACCCGACCGACGCAGGACGCGCAGGTCATGCCGTCGATGCTCAATTCCAGACTCTGCTGCGGCACGCTGTAACCAGCCTGCTGCACCGCGTCCATCAACGCCGGCAGGCTGTCGCTGGGCGCTTGAACCCGCGCCTGCTCGGTGGCCAGGTTAACGCTGACCGCCGTGGCGCCGATGACTTTGCTCAAGGCACGCTCGACACGCCCGGCGCAACTGGCGCAGGTCATGCCGGCAATCGGCAGATCAAACGTGGTGGATTCGGACATCGGTCGCACTCCCTGTAGTAGATGCCTACAGGATCAACCTTGCCATGCTGGCAAGGTCAAGCGCAAAGATTGGCGTGGTGATCCTCTGTAGGAGCGAGCGGTGCGGCGATCCGACTTGCCCGCGAAGGCGTCGTATCAGTTGACAAGGATGTGTCTGAAATACCGCCTTCGCGGGCAAGCCTCGCTCCTACAGGTTGGAGGTGGATCAGTAGTCGAGGGCTGTCGCCTTGAGGTACATCCCTTCCTGCGTCATCGCAATCCGGAACTTCAACACATCCCCGGCCTTGAGGCTGATGTTCTGCGAGCCCGGCGCCAGCATGCCTGGATTGCAGCCCGGTGCCTGGCCCGGCAGCAATTTCAGTCGCAGCGAAACGTTGCCTGGCGGCAGGTTGAACGAGGTGCTTTGTTCCTGAAACAGCCGCGCCGACAGTTGATCCTGGATGTACACGCCGATTTCGCAGTTGGTCGACACTTCCAGGCGCTCGCGGGAAATGATCAATACGCCGTAATCCTCCCCGGCAGCATTGACCGAGGGCACGGCGGCGAAAAGGCTGAGGAAGCCAAACAGGCTGAGAGCTGACCAGCGCATGGCTGAATCTCCTGAGATCGAGTCATAGATGCACGCAGCTTGGCCGAGCGCGACGCCGATTGCCAGCCCGGCAGCTCACTTCAGAACTTGACCTTGCCATGGTGGCAAGCTCGAGACTGTTCGCAACCTCACTAAAGGAGTCATTCCATGCAAGTGTTCAACGTTCAAGGCATGTCCTGCGGTCACTGCGTCAAAGCCATCACTCAAGCGTTGCAAGCCAAGGATCCTGCGGCCAGCGTGCGGGTCGATTTGGCGGCAAAGGAAGTCGGCGTCGAAAGTGCGTTGACCGCGGATCAAGTAATCGCCGCGATCAGCGAGGAAGGCTACGAAGTGAAAGTCGCCTGAAGCAACACGCAAACCACTGTAGGAGCGAAGCTTGCTCGCGAATGCGGTTTGTCAGACGGCATTGACGTGGCTGACCCACCGCATTCGCGAGCAAGCTCTGCTCCTACAAGGGCCGGTGTTTTTTCAGGGGTTTTTAATAGTTAGCGAGCTATCGGAATGTTCAAGGCGTCGATGCGCGGCTAGACTGTGTGCCCGCCGACCTCCGTCCCACTGGATACCCGATGAACTTCCGTACCATTTTGATTCTTGGCGCACTTAGCGCTTTTGGCCCGCTGGCAATCGATTTCTATCTGCCGGCGTTTCCGGCCATGGCGCTGGCGTTCGGCACCGATGAACAGCACGTTCAACTGACGCTGGCGGCGTATTTCCTCGGATTGTCCATCGGTCAGCTGATGTACGGCCCTGTGGCGGATCGTTTTGGTCGACGCATTCCGTTGCTGACGGGTGTCGGTCTGTTCACCGTCGCGTCCCTGGCGTGCGCTTATGCGCCGAACCTGGAATGGTTGCTCGGCGCGCGGTTCGTCCAGGCGCTGGGCGGTTGTGCGGGGATGGTGATTTCAAGGGCGATCGTCAGTGACAAATGCGATGCGGTGGGCTCGGCGAAAGTCTTTTCACAACTGATGCTGGTCATGGGCCTGGCACCGATTCTCGCGCCGATGCTCGGCGGGTTGCTGGTCAACACCACGGGCTGGCAGTCGATCTTCCTGGTGCTGACCGGTTTCAGTGCATTGGCCGGGCTGGCCGTGGCGCTCGGCTTGCCGGAAAGCATGCCGGCGAATATGCCACGCCAGCCATTGTCGGGCGCGCTGCGTCAGTACGGTCGCCTGTTGTCGGATCCGGTGTACCTCGGCCACGCCCTGACCGGTGGCATCGCCATCGCCGGGATGTTTGCCTACATCGCCGGTTCGCCGTTCGTCTTCATCAAACTCTACGGCGTGCCGGCCGAGCACTTCGGCTGGTTGTTCGGCACCAATGCGGCGGGGTTCATTCTGGTGGCGCAGGTCAACGCACGGTTGCTGGCCAAGCGTGGCCCGGCGTTCCTGCTGGCGCGCACCGTATGGATCTACCTCGCGGCGGGCCTGACGCTGCTCGCGGTCAGTTCGCTGCACACCGAGCATTTGTGGCCGCTGCTGATTCCGCTGTTTATCTGTATCGCCAGCCTCGGTTGCATCCTGCCCAACGCCTCGGCTTGCGCCATGAACGGGCAGGGCGCGCGCGCCGGCAGTGCGTCGGCAATGCTCGGTTGCCTGCAATTCAGCGTCGCCGCCGGAGCCGCGTCGCTCGTGGGTATTTTGTACGACGGCAGTGCCATGCCGATGGCCATGGTCATCAGCCTGTGCGGAGTTCTGGTGGTGAGCATAGCGATGCTCACCCGGCGTCTGCAAAATGCCCGGGCATTGGTGAAAGCCCAGGTGTGAGGAAGGTCTCAGCCGGCAGCGCGTTGCTGCTGGACGGGAATCTGATGAGGGGCGTGCAATCGTGCTTCGAGGGTTCGGGTGAACTCGCGCGCTTCGGCTTCGCTACGGAACGTCACCGCGTGTTGGTCCAGGCGGACCTGCCACTGGGATTTTGCCAATTCTTTTATCAGGATCTTCATTGCTGACCTCCTCGGTTAAAAGATTGCATCGCAGAGGACACGATTGTAGACCCGAATACGACCACAATGATGACAGCGGTCAACCTTCGGACTGACGGTGTCGTCCATTCGGACGACACTTGTATCAATCTGTTTCAGAAGCCTTCGAGGACAATCTTGCCCTTGGATTTGCCGCTCTCCAGCAGCTCATGCGCACGCCGCAAATTCGCCGCGTTGATCGTTCCGAAGTGCTCGCCCACCGTGGTTTTCAACGTCCCGGCATCGATCAGCGCTGCCACGCGATTGAGCAGTTTGTGTTGCTCAATCATGTCCGCGGTTTCGAACAGCGAGCGGGTGTACATGAACTCCCAATGCAGCGACAGGCTCTTGCGCTTGAGCTTGGTCACGTCCAGCGCCTTCGGATCATCGATCAGCGCCAGTTTGCCCTGCGGTGCCAACGCCTCGACCAATTGATCCAGATGCTGATCGGTCTGGGTCAGGCTGGCGACGTGGGTCACCGAGTTCACGCCTGCACGTTTGAGTTCTTCGCTCAGCGGTTGGCTGTGATCGATCACCAGATCGGCGCCCAGCTCACGCACCCAGCTCTGGGTTTGCGCACGGGACGCGGTGCCGATGACCTTCAGCCCGGTGAGCTGGCTGGCCAGTTGCGTAAGGATTGAACCGACACCGCCGGCCGCACCGACGATCAGCAAACTCTGGCCTTCATCGGTGTTGCCTTCGCGCACTTGCAGGCGTTCGAACAACAACTCCCACGCGGTGATCGCGGTCAACGGCAGCGCGGCGGCTTCGGCGAAACCGAGGGTTTTCGGCATGTGGCCGACGATCCGCTCGTCCACCACGTGCAGCTCGCTATTCCCGCCGGCGCGGGCGATGGAGCCAGCGTAGAACACCTTGTCGCCGGCCTTGAACAACGTCACTTCACTGCCGACCGACTTGACCACACCGGCCACGTCCCAGCCCAGCACTTTGGCCGCGCCACCTTCAGGCTGCACGTTCTGGCGGACTTTGGTGTCCACCGGGTTGACCGAGATGGCTTTGACTTCCACCAACAGGTCGCGCGGGCCGGCAACCGGCTCTGGCAGTTCGATGTCTTGCAGGGAGTTGGCGTCGCTGATCGGCAACGAGGCGTAGTAGGCAATGGCTTTCATGAGGGGCTCCGCAAAAGTATTTAAGAGAATCAGGCCACGACGCGCAGGCGTTTGAGATCGAAGTGCTCGATCAGGTCGCCGGCCGTGGCACGAAAATGCTGGATGTGTGCACTGGCGTCATGGGCTTGCAGCGCTTCGTCGCTGCTCCACTGCTCGATCATGTAGAAGGCCTGCGGATTGGCCAGGTCCTGATGCAGGTCGTATTGACTGCAACCGGCTTCGGCACGGGTCGGTTCCAGCAGTGCACGCAGGTGCTGTTCGAGTGCGTCTTGCTGACCGGCTTTGGCGATCAGGGTGGCGATGGCGGTAAACGGCTGGGACATGTTCGACTCCGATAACGGGGTGATTTCGATGGGGCAGATGATTGGCTATTTCTCTGCAAGATAAAACCCGCTAAAAGAGCAGTCTCTTTCAATATTTTTTTGATAATCGAGGCTGGAAATGTTGCGTTTCGATGACTTGCAGTTGTTTGTCCGGGCGGCGGACCTGGGCAGTCTGTCGGCGGCGGCGCGAGGGATGGACATGTCGGCGGCGGTGGCCAGTGCGGCGTTGAAGCGCATCGAACAGCAACTCGGTGCGCGGTTGCTCGCCCGCTCCACCCGCAGCCTGCGCCTGACCGCCGAGGGCGAGGGGTTTCTCGAATACGCCCGGGCGGCCCTGAGCAACCTCGATGAAGGTCGCCGCTTGCTGGCCAGCGGTCAGGACCAGGTCAGCGGAGTGTTGCAGCTGTCAGCACCGTCGGATTTCGGTCGCAACCTGTTGCTGCCGTGGCTGGACGAGTTCCAGCGCGAGCATCCGAAGCTCACGGTGCGCCTGCTGCTGGGCGACCGCATCGCCGACCTGTTCCGCCAGCCGGTGGACATTGCCCTGCGCTACGGCGAGCCGGAAGACTCAAGCCTGGTGGCGCTGCCCATCGCACCGAACAACCGCCGCGTGCTGTGTGCCGCGCCGAGCTATCTGGCCCGACACGGCGAGCCCCGGCAACTGGAGCAACTGGCGCAGCACAATTGCCTGCTGTTCATGCTTGGCAGCCGGGTTCACGATCACTGGAGTTTTCACGACGGCAAACGCGAAGTCAGCCTGACGGTCAGCGGTGACCGTTTCAGTGATGATGCCGATGTGGTGCGCCTGTGGGCCGTGGCGGGCGCCGGGATCGCCTACAAATCCTGGCTCGATGTTGCCGCCGATGTGTTGGCCGGTCGCTTGAAAGTGCTGATGCCGGAGCTGATCTGTGAGCGCGCACCGCTGAATTTGCTGTGCGCCCATCGCGCACAATTGAGTAAGCCGGTGAACCTTTTGCGGGAAATGCTCGCCAGCCGATGCGCCGGTTTAAGTAGTCAATTTCCGGTATTGGCGGTCACCGATCATTAGTCGCAGGTAAAAAGCGAAATTTCACTCAGGAACTATCACCACCAAGGGTTTTCAGAGGGCAGGAACCGACGGTTAACACGCATATACTAGCGCTCGCCTCAGGTACGCACGGTCGATCTCGCCTTGGCGAGTCCGCGTTCGAGTCGGCCTGGCCCGCAGTCGATCGCCGAGCCTTTGCAAAACCCTCAAGGCAATGGCTTGTGTGAGTGGGTGGCTTTGCCCGGGTTGTCGCGGTTTCCGCGTCTTGGCCGACGACACATTACTGGTCAAGATGTCTCTGAGCAGTAGACGAAACGATTCAACAGGGAGTGAATACATGGAACATGCACCTTGCATCAGCCAGATCGCCACGTTGCTGGCTGACCCAAAGCGCAGCGCAATGATGTGGGCCTTGATGGACGGCTCTGCGCGACAAACCGAAGAGCTGGCCTTGCTGGCCGGCCTGTCACCGTCTTCGGCCAGTGCACACCTGGGGCGTTTGTCCGCCGGAGGTCTGTTGAAAGTCGAAACCCGTGGCCGCAAGCGGTTTTTTCGCCTGGCCGCGCCCGAAGTCGGCGCTGCGATAGAAGCACTGGCCAGTGCGACGATTGCCAGCACGCCCCGGGGCATGCCGGACGTTTTCAAACGCGCCGCACCTCTCTCCAAACCTCAGGCGGCACCTTCGTCGCTGTTGCGCGCACGACTCTGCGACGATCATTTGGGGGGCACTTTGGCCGCCGATCTTTACCAGCGTTTGCTGGATACGGGCTGGATCGAACAGTTCGAGCAGCGGGTGTCGATCACCCACAAGGGCGCCACGCAATTGGCCAAGCGCGGTGTGTACGTCCAGGCGCTGGCGCACAGCACCCGTCGAGCCGCTTGCGCTTGCCCCGACTGGAGCGAAAGACGTCCGCACATGGGCGGTTCACTCGGCGCGGCGTTGCTGCAATTGTTCATGCAGTCCGGCTGGCTGAGTTTGCCGAACGATTCGCGAGCCTTGCACGTCACCGCGACGGGGCAGCGTGAAATCCATCGCTTTGCCAAGGAAACCGAGCTGGAAATGGCGTTGTAGTACACCAATGTGGGAGCGAGACCGGCTTGCCGGCGATGGCGGCGTGTCAGTGGACAAATTCGTGTCTGACACATCGCCATCGCCGGCAAGCCGGTCTCGCTCCCACAGGGGAACTGCGGAGTTTTACGGTTTGACCAACCGCGCATCCAGGCTGTTTTGCGCCAGGCGTTTGGCCTGATCCTGGGTCATGCCCAGATCGGTGTACAGCGCATGGAAGTTCTCGGTCACATACCCGCCGAAGTACGCCGGGTCGTCCGAGTTCACCGTGACTTTCACGCCGCGCTCAAGCATGTCGAGAATGTTGTGCTGGGACATGTGATCGAACACGCAGAGCTTGGTGTTCGACAACGGGCACACGGTCAACGGGATCTGCTCGTCGATGATCCGCTGCATCAGGCGCTCGTCTTCGATGGCGCGCACGCCATGGTCGATGCGCTGGATTTTCAACAGGTCGAGGGCTTCCCAGATGTACTCGGGCGGGCCTTCTTCACCGGCGTGGGCGACGGTCAGGAAGCCTTCGTGGCGGGCGCGATCAAACACGCGCTGGAACTTGCTCGGCGGGTGACCCATTTCCGAACTGTCCAGGCCGACGGCCACAAACGCATCGCGGAACGGCAGCGCCTGATCGAGGGTTTTCTGCGCTTGTTCTTCGCTCAAGTGACGCAGGAAGCTCAGGATCAAACCGCTGGTGATGCCCAGTTGCTGCTCGCCATCCTTCAGTGCGGCGGCGATGCCGTTGAGCACCACTTCGAACGGGATACCACGGTCGGTATGGGTCTGCGGGTCGAAGAACGGTTCGGTGTGAATCACGTTCTGCGCCTTGCAACGCAACAGGTAGGCCCAGGTCAGGTCGTAGAAATCCTGCGAAGTGCGCAGCACGTCGGCGCCCTGGTAATACAGGTCGAGAAACTCTTGCAGGTTGTTGAAGGCGTACGCCTTGCGCAGGGTTTCGACATCGCTCCACGGCAGGGCGATCTTGTTGCGTTCGGCCAGGGCGAACAGCAACTCGGGCTCCAGCGAACCCTCCAGGTGCAAGTGCAGTTCTGCCTTGGGCAGGGCGTTCAGCCAATCGTACATTGTAGAAATCTCATCAGGTGCAATGCCGGCATTCTACAGGTGCTGACTGCAACAATTGGTAAAACCTGACCAAGAGGTTCATTACCCCGCCTCTTGCTCTCGCCGATAAGCATAGGTGTCGGCGAAGCGTGAGAGCAGGAATTCGGCGCAGGTGGTGGCCGGGTATTTCGCCGGGTGAAGGGCATCCTGACAACCGGGCAGGCATTCGATGCGCGTGTCGGGGTGCGGCTCGGCGAAGAACGGCATCGAGTAACGGTCCACACCCAGCGGGCTGATCACCCGGTGCGGCGTCGACAGATAACGGTCGTTGCTCCAGCGCGCCATCATGTCGCCGAGGTTGACCACGAAAGTGCCTTCGATGGGCGGCGCGTCGATCCAGTCGCCTTGCACGTTGCGCACTTGCAGGCCACCGGCCGCGTCCTGATACAGCAGGGTGATGCAGCCGTAATCGGTGTGGGCGCCGGCGCCTTGCTGATCTGCGGAGCTGGCGGTGTGGCGCGGCGGGTAGTGGATCATCCGCAGCACGCTGACCGGTTCATGGAAGCGCGTGTCAAAGAAGTCGCGCTCGATGTTCAGCGCCATCGTCATCGCGCGCAACAGGGTTTGAGCCAGCGCTTGCATGTCGACGTAGTGCTGCTCCATCAGCGCTTCCCAACCGGGCATCGAGGGATGACGGTTGGGGCCGCGCAGCGGTTTTTCTGCCAGCACTTGCGGGTGATCGGCCGGCAGGTGCAGGCCCATATCGAAGGTTTCTTTCAGGTCGCTGGGCTTGCTCGGGTCGAGCTGTTCGGTGGCGATGGCGCCGTAGCCGCGATGGTGTCGGGTCTGGGTGATGTCGATGCTGAGCTTTTCGGCGGCGGCCAGGGCGAAGAAGCGTCGGGCGTGATCAAGCACGGCGTCGATGCGTGCGGCACTGATCGGGTGACCCTTAATGTAGAAAAAGCCCCACTCGCGGCAGGCGCGGTCGATGCGTGTGGCGACGGATTGCCAGGCGGTCTGGTCATCGCTGTAGAGCGGGGCGATGTCGATGATGGGGAGGCTGTTCATGCGCAGTCCTTAAAAACACTGTAGATCCAATGTGGGAGCGGGCTTGCTCGCGAAAGCGGTGTGTCATTCAAAGATGATGTCGACTGAAGCACCGCATTCGCGAGCAAGCCCGCTCCCACATTTATTTGTGTTGGGCTTGAGGGTTACTTTGGTATCTCGGCTTTCATGCCTTCAACGTAGTAATTCATCGAGGCCAGTTCCGCGTTGCTCGCCGTCGCGCCCGCCGCAATTTTCTCCACGCCCGCCTGATCCTTGATCGGCCCGGTAAACGGATGCAGCGCACCGCTCTTGATGTCCGCGATGATCTGTTCGGCCTCGGCTTTCACCGGCGCCGGCACCAGGTCGCTGATCGGCAGTTCAACCGTGCCTTCCTTCAAGCCGCCCCAGTAATCCTGCGACTTCCACGCATGCTCGATCACGCTTTGGGTCGCCTGAATGTAGTGCGGTGCCCAGTCGTTGACGATCGAGGTCAGCACCGCTTTCGGCCCGAAGTGCGCCATGTCCGAAGCGTAGCCCACGGCATACACCCCGCGACGCTCGGCGGCCTGGATCGGCGCCGGGCTGTCGGTGTGCTGGAACACCACATCCACGCCTTGATCGATCAACGCGTTGGCGGCGTCGGCTTCCTTGCCCGGGTCGAACCAGGAATTGACCCACACCACTTTGATCTCGGTACCGGGGTTGTATTTGTTCAGGGCCAGTTGAATGGCGTTGATGTCGCGGATCACTTCCGGAATCGGGAACGAGGCGACGTAGCCGATCTTTTTGGTCTTGGTCATTTTCGCCGCGAGGAAGCCGCCGACGTAGCGACCTTCATAGGTGCGCGCCAGGTAGGTGCCGAGGTTCTTGTCCTGCTTGTAGCCGGTGGCGTGCTCGAAGGTCACCTTGGGAAACTGTTTCGCGACTTTCAGGGTCGGGTTCATGTAGCCGAAGGAGGTGGTGAAGATCAGGTCGTAGTTGTCCTTGGCCATGTTGCGGATCACCCGCTCGGCGTCGGCGCCTTCGGCGACGTTTTCCACGTACTGGGTGGTGATCTGCGAGCCGAATTTTTCGGCCAGCGCCTTGCGTCCCTGTTCATGCTGATACGTCCAGCCATGATCACCGATCGGGCCGATGTAGACGAAGCCGACTTTCAGCGGGTCAGCGGCGCTGACGGTCAGGCTGGCGCTCAGACCGAGGGTTGCAACGACGGCGCACAGCAGCTTCTTCAACGGACGTTTATGCATGAATTCCCACTCCATTTTGTTTTGAGGTTGGAGGGGGTAATGCAAATTACTGACCAACAGGACAACAAATATCCGAAGCCGTGTAACGGCCTTCGCGGGCAAGCCTCGCTCCTACAAAAGCAACGCCGACCTGTAGGAGCGAGGCTTGCCCGCGAAGAGGCCCACAAGGCCAATAAAGTGCATGGCCATGCAGGGTTGCCATCCACTGGTGCGCTAAGGTGTCACGAAACGCCCGCAGTCAGTCGGCGGTCAACATCGCCATTGGGGCTTTAAAAAGCATCGCCGGCAAGCCGGCTCCTACAGTTATCGCGCATAACCTGTAGGAGCCGGCTTGCCGGCGAAGGCGTCCGATCAGACGCCCGCGATCAACTGCCGGGCCGCCTGGCTGTGATCGGCGATCAAGCCTTTGAGATCCAGCCCCTCAACCTGCCCGTCGATCACTCGCCACTTGCCTCCTACCATCACCCGATCCGCCCGATCCGCACCACACAACAGCAATGCCGAAACCGGGTCATGGCTACCGGAAAACCGCAGCTCATCCAGCTTGAACAACGCCAGATCCGCCTGCTTGCCCACCGCCAATTCACCGATATCGGTACGCCCGAGCAAACTCGCCGAGCCCTTGGTCGCCCACCCCAACACCAATTCCGGCGTGATCTTTTCGGCGCCATAACGCAGCCGCTGGATGTACAGCGCCTGACGGGTTTCAAGCATCATGTTCGACGCATCGTTGGACGCCGAGCCATCCACGCCGAGGCCCAGCAACGCGCCGGCGGCGGTCAGCTCCAGCGTCGGGCAGATGCCGGACGCGAGGCGCATGTTCGAGCTCGGGCAATGGCAAATGCCAGTGCCGGCCGCGCCGAGGCGGGTGATTTCATCCGGGTTGAAGTGGATGCCATGCGCCAGCCAGGTGCGCGGGCCGAGCCAGCCGACGCTGTCCAAATAATCCACGGTGCGCAGGCCGAAGCGTTGCAGGCAGAAGTCTTCTTCGTCGAGGGTTTCCGCCAGGTGCGTGTGCAGGCGCACGTCGAGTTTGTTCGCCAGTTCGGCGCTGGCCGTCATGATTTCCGGGGTCACCGAAAACGGTGAGCACGGCGCCAGGGCGATCTGGATTTGCGCGCCATCGCCACGCTCGTGGTACTCGGCGATCAGGCGCTGACTGTCGTCGAGGATCACTTCGCCTTCTTGCACGGTCTGCTGCGGGGGCAGGCCGCCGTCCTTCTCGCCCAGGCTCATGGAACCGCGCGTCAGCATGGCGCGCATGCCGAGGTCGCGGACGCTTTCGACTTGCACGTCGATGGCGTTTTCCAGGCCTTTCGGGAACAGATAATGGTGATCGGCGGCGGTGGTACACCCGGACAGCAGCAACTCGGCCAGCGCGACTTTCGTGGCAAGAGCGAGTTTTTCAGGGGTGAGGCGTGCCCAGACCGGGTACAGGGTTTTCAGCCAAGGGAACAACGGCTGATTGACTACCGGCGCCCAGGCGCGGGTCAGGGTTTGATAGAAGTGGTGATGGGTGTTGATCAGCCCCGGCAGGATCACATGCTCGCGAGCATCGAATACTTGTCCACAGGGGGCGGACGGTTGCTGGCCGGCGGCGAGCACTTCGACGATCAAGCCGTCTTGCACAACCAGGCCGCCACGGGCATCGAGGCCATTGGCAGTGAAGATCGCGAGGGGATTTTTTAACCAGGTACGGGTCGCAGGCATGTTGGCCGGCTCCTCTGAAAGTTGGGTTCAGGTTAGCCAGCTCAGTGATTACCCTGTCTGCTGATCCAGGGTCGCCGCGGGGACGAGGTGCGCAGTGTCAAACAAAACCGTGCAGCGGGCAAGCCCACCCCGACAGGACGACGAATAATCTGTAGGAGCCGGCTTGCTGGCGATAGCATCGCCTCGGTATCACTGAAAGACCGAGGCGCCTGCATCGCCAGCAAGCCGGCTCCTACAGAAATGATGTCTTACCAGGGAATGTTTTCACCCCTGTAGTTCACGAAGTGGTGCCCACCCTTGCCGGTGTAAGCATTCACCTGATCCACCAACCCACGCACACTGGTTTCCACGTCGATGTCAGCGCCTTCACCGCCCATGTCGGTTTTCACCCAGCCCGGATGCAGCGACAGCACTGTCAGTTTCTGATCGCCCAATTGCGTCACAAAGCTGTTGGTCATCGAGTTCAATGCCGCCTTGCTCGCCTTGTACAACGCCAGTTCCGGCGCGTCCGGCATGGTCACGCTGCCGAGCACCGAACTCATGAACGCCAGCACGCCGCTGTCCGGGCGAATCTGCCCGACAAAACGTTGTGCCAGGTTGATCGGCGCCACCGCATTGGTGAAGAACAACTGACCCACTTCCGCCAGCGTCGCACCGCCCGGCGTCTGCACGTCAGGGCCTTTTACGCCGGCATTCACGAACAACAGATCAAACACTTCGCCCTTGAGCTGCTGACTCAGGGCAATGACGGCCTGCTGATCATCCATGTCGAGTTTTTCGATCCGCACCTTGCCCAGCGCCTGCAAGGCGTCGGCGTTCTGCGGGTTGCGTACGGTGGCGGTGACTTGCCAGCCGTCGGCCAGCAGGGTTTTCACCAGACCGAGGCCCAGGCCCCGGGAAGCGCCGATGATGAGTGCGGTTTTTGCCTTGGACATGTGTGGCTTCCTTGATGAATGAGGATCACGGATTTAATGGACAACGTTGCCCGAGCCGTTGCTGCAACTCGTTGCGCAACGCGCCGAGTTCGTCCATTCGGGTTTCGATCAGTTTGAGTTTGTCTTGCAGCAATTGCGTGACGGCGCTGTCCGGATCGGGCGACTGCCATAACGCGGCGACGCTGTTGCCGATCTCGCCGAGGGTAAAGCCCAGCCGTTGAGCGGTCTTGATGTAGAGCACCAGTTGCACCATGTCATCCGGATATTCGCGATAACCGTTGGCGCTGCGTTGCGCCGCGATCAATCCGCGCTGCTCGTAGAAGCGCAGCGTGTCGCGGCTGACGGCGCTGGCCTGGGCTAATTCACCGATGCGCATACTGATGTCTCGAGAGGGCTTGACCTTGGAGCATACTCCAGGCTTTAGGCTTGTTGCTCCCTGAATTTATGGAGCAGTGCCGATGTGGACTTCAACGCAATATCGCCAAGTGGTGCGGGGCAGCGCCTGGTATGACTTGATCGTGACGGCGGCGTTTGTCACGCCGTGGAGTTTTACTGCGTTGCATGGGTTGTTGGCGGGGTTGAGTCAGGCTTTGGATTTGCCCGGCGAACTGCCGGCGTTTGAGCCGATGCACATGTTGATGGCGAACCTGTTGGGCTCGATCGTGTGCGTGTGGTCGGTGCTGCGGATTCGTGATCCGCAGCAGGTTTATGGCCGGTATGACGCGGTGGGCAGATTCCTGTTCTCCACTTGGCAGCTCTATGCCTTGCTCCATGGCGCCAGTTCGCTGTTGGTGATTTTTCTGGTTTTTGAATTGGCTTGGGGCGTTGCTCAGGTGTTGCCAGTGCGGACGCCTTCGCGGGCAAGCCACGCTCCTACAGGATTTGCATAACACCCGTAGGAGCGAGGCTTGCCCGCGAAGGGGCCGGAGCAGACAACCTCTAATGCCCACCCTGCCAAGGCTGCCCCAACGACACCGGCGCATACAATCGTGTGCGCACGGCATCCCGCGACAGCAGCACCAACACCACAATCGTCGCGACATACGGCAGCATCGCCAGCAGACTCGACGGGATCGCCAGCCCCAACCCCTGCGCCACCAGGTGCAGGATGCTGGCGAGCCCGAACAGATACGCCCCCAGCAGCAATCGCCACACCCGCCAACTGGCAAACACCACCAGCGCCAGGGCAATCCAGCCGCGACCGGCGCTCATGTTCTCCGCCCACATCGGCGTGTAGGCCAGCGACAGATACGCCCCGGCCAACCCCGCCATCGCGCCGCCGAACAGCACCGCCAGCGTTCGTACGCCCAACACCGGCAAGCCCATCGCACAGGCCGCATCCGGGTTTTCGCCGACGGCCTGAATGATCAGCCCGACACGACTTTTCACAATCACCCACGCCACCAGCGCAAACAACGCGAACGACAGATACACCAGCAGATCCTGTGCAAACAGCATCCGGCCGATCAGCGGGATCTCGCTCAGTAAAGGGATCGCCACCGGCTCAAAACCCGCCAGCGGTTTACCGACCCACGCCGCACCGACAAAGGTCGACAGGCCCACACCAAAGATCGTCAGCGCCAACCCGGTGGCCACCTGATTGGCGTTGAACACCAGCGCCACCAACGCAAACAGCGACGACAGCAACATCCCGGCGAGCATCGCCAGCAACACGCCCAGCCACAGGTTGCCGCTGTTCAGCGCGACGATAAAACCGATCACCGCGCCAAACAGCATCATGCCTTCCTGGCCGAGGTTGAGGACGCCGCTCTTCTCACAAATCAACTCACCCAGCGCCACCAACAGCAACGGCGTGCCGCAGCGCACCATGGCGTAGAAAATATTGCTCAACAAATCGATATCCATCACAGCGCTCCTGCTTGTACGACGGTGGCTGATGCGCGACGCGTCCAGCGCCAATGCAAACGCGCTCGGTAGAGAATCAGCACGTCACTGGCCAGCAGGAAAAACAGCATCATGCCCTGGAACAATTGCGTGATCGCTTGCGGCAGATTCATGCTCATCTGCGCGTTCTCGCCACCGATGTACAGCAATGCCATCAACAGGCTGGAAAACAGAATGCCGACCGGATTGAGCCGCCCGAGAAATGCCACGGTGATCGCGGCGTAGCCATAGCCGGGCGAGACTTGCGGCACCAACTGACCAATCGGCCCGGTGACTTCACACACGCCGGCCAGCCCTGCCAATCCGCCGCTGACCAACAGCGCCAGCCAGATCAGCCGTTTCTCGCGAAACCCGACAAAACCCGCCGCACGCTTGTCCAGCCCGAGCACTTTGATCTGGAACCCGACAAAGCTTTTCTGCAACAACACCCACACCGCCACCAACGCGAGCAGGGCAAAATACACGCCGGCATGTACTCGACCGTCCTCCATCAACAACGGCAAACGGCTGGCATCGCCGAACATCGCCGACTCCGGAAAATTGAACCCGGCCGGATCCTTCAGTGGCCCGTGCACGCAGAACAACAGCAGGTTCAGGGCGATGTAATTGAGCATGATGCTGGTGAGGATTTCGTTGGCGTTGAAGCGCGTGCGCAGCCACGCCGTCAGCCCGGCCCACGCCGCGCCGGCCAGCGAGCCGACGAGCAGGATCAACACCAATGCCCAGCGACTTTGCAGACCGATGATGTTCACCGCCAACGCACTGCCGGCCAGCGCGCCGAGCAGCAACTGGCCTTCGGCGCCAATGTTCCAGATCCGTGCCTGATACGCCACGGCCAGACCCAAGGCGCAGAGCAGAATCGGCAACGCCTTGACCAACAATTCGGAGACGCCATACAAGTCGCTGACCGGGGCGATCAGCAAGGTGTGCAAGGTCAGCAACGGGTCATGGCCCAACGCGATAAACAGCAGCGAGCCGCAGGCCAATGTCAGGGCCGCCGCCAATAACGGCGAGCACCACAGCATCAGGCGCGATTGCTGGCCACGGGGTTCGAGGGAAAGCAGCATGTGAAACTCCGTTAAACCGTTGCGGGCGCAAGTGATTGAGGGGCGTCGAACTGGCCGGCCATCCAGCCGCCGACGTCGATCAGTCGGGTGTCGACGGTCGCCCTGAGCGGCGACAACCGTCCGCTGCACAAGGCGCCGAGGCGGTCGCTGATCTGGAACAGTTCGTCGAGGTCTTCGGAGATCACCAGGATCGCTGCGCCGGCATCGCGCAAGGCGATCAGCGCGCGGTGAATGGTTGCGGCGGCGCCGACGTCCACGCCCCAGGTCGGGTGCGCGGCCACCAGTAATTTCGGTTGCTGAAGAATTTCCCGACCGAGGATGAATTTCTGCAAGTTGCCACCGGACAGACTGCGGGCCGGCGTTTGCGCATCGGGTGTCTTGACGCCGAAGCGGCGGATGATTTCTTCGGCCAGCGTTTTGACCTTGGCCCGCCGAATCAGCCCGTTGCGCAGCAGGCCTTGTTGAAAAGCGCTGAGCAGGGCGTTGTCGGCCAGGCTCAACTCCGGCACCGCGCCGTGACCCAACCGTTCGGCGGGGACGAAGGCCAAGCCAAGTTTTCGACGGGCATCCGGCGGTAAATGAGCCACCGCTTGCCCGTCAAAACGCAGGGTTGCACCGTCATTGCGGTGCAGGCGTTGTTCGCCACTGAGCAGCGCCAGCAGCTCATCCTGACCATTGCCTGCCACTCCGGCGATGCCGACGATTTCGCCACGGCGTACGTGCAGGTCGATGTCCTTCAGCGAGCAGCCAAACGGATCGGGGTTGTGCCACGACAATGCGTTCACGTTCAAAAATGCCTCACCGCCCACGACCTTCGGGTAATCGGTGATCAGATCGGCCGCTTCCCCGACCATCAACTTCGCCAGTTGCTGATCCGAGCACTGCGCCGGCACGCAATGCCCGGCCACACGACCGCCGCGCAGCACCGTGGCGCTGTGGCACAACGCACGCACTTCACCGAGCTTGTGGCTGATAAACAGGATGCTGCAGCCCTCGGCCGCGAGCCGGCGCAGGGTGACGAACAATTCGTCGGCCTCTTGCGGGGTCAGCACCGAGGTCGGTTCATCGAGAATCAGGAGGCGGATGTCCTGCATCAGGCACCGAATGATTTCCACCCGCTGGCGTTCGCCTATCGACAGGCTGTGGACCAGTCGCTCCGGTTCCAATGCCATGCCGTAGCGACGGGACACTTCGCGAATTTTTGGCTCAAGTTGTTTTGGTGTACCGGCGGCCGCGCCCATCGCCAGCGCAATGTTTTGCGCCACGCTGAGGGTTTCGAACAACGAGAAGTGCTGGAACACCATGCCGATTCCCAAACCGCGAGCCTGAGCCGGGTTGCGCATGGTCACGTGCCGGCCTTGCCAGATCACTTCGCCAGAATCAGCGTGGGTGACGCCGTAGATGATTTTCATCAGCGTACTTTTGCCCGCGCCGTTTTCGCCGAGCAGCGCATGGATTTCGCCGGGCGCAATACTCAGGTCGATGGCATCGTTGGCCAGGCAACCCGGATAGCGTTTGCTGATTCTGCGCAGTTGCAGGCGAGGCGTTTGGTCAGGGATCGGCACGGGGTTGGGCATGACAGGCTCGGGTCGATGGAGTTGTGCCTGTGGATAAAGCAATTTCCTGGCCATTGAGTCAGGAAAATTGAAAATGCTTGCCGGCCAAGGCATCGGGCGCGCCGCTTCGCCACATTTCGATCCCGACGCAGCACCACATAAGGGCGAAGCAGTAGATCAGGCTCCGGTTTTGCGCAGGCCGATTTGGTCAAAAAACGAGCAACCCTTTGCAAGCCATGCCGGATATGGGGTCGCGCCAGCCATGAACGGGTTATCCACAGATTGCTCCACAGTATTTGTGCGCAAGCGCAAAGCTCGGGCATAAGCACTGAGCGGCTTTCTTCTAAAGGCGATAAACCACGCTAACTGATTGTTTTTACGTGGATTTAGTCTTTTTGAAGACGTATTGGACAAAAAGTGAGCAATGCCCGCAAAGCCGCATGACAGAAGGGTTACAGCGGTATGTGCTCAGGTTATCCACAGCCGGGTGCACAGTAGATGTGGGCAAATACACGGGATCGATGGAAGGGCGTTGTGCGTTGTTGGTGCGCTCAGCGCTGCAACAGAATGCGCCCGCGACTCAAATCGGCCAGTTGCGTTTGCAGGGTGTCGATCTGCGCTTCGCCCATCGCCAATTTCAGCTCCACACCGTTGGCCGTGAACGTTTCCTCCACGACCAACCCGCCAAGCTCGGCCACCCGCAGTTTCACCAGCGTCAGTTCGCCAAACCCGCAGGCGCAACTCAGCGGTACGCGGCTGATCAGCTCAATTTTCGGTGCCGCTTGCAGGCACTTGTTCGCGCCGCCGCCATACGCCCGGGCGAGGCCGCCGGTGCCGAGTTGAATGCCGCCATACCAGCGGATCACCAGCACCGCGACCTGGTCGCAATCCTGCGCATCGATGGCCGCCAGAATCGGGCGCCCGGCGGTGCCGCCAGGCTCTCCGTCATCGGTGCTGCGGTATTGGGCGCCGAGTTTCCACGCCCAGCAATTGTGCGTGGCGTTCAGATCGCTGTGTTGCTCGATGAACGCCTGGGCTTCAGCAGGGCTGCTGATCGGTGCGGCGAAGGTGATGAAGCGGCTTTTGCGAATCTCTTCGCGGTATTCGCAAAAGCCGCTGAGGGTAAAAGGCATAAGAGTCTTAAATGGCTGGAGTCAGGCCGCAGCCTTTGAGAATGATGCGGATCAGGTTGTCGCCGGCGTCTTCCATGTCTTGCTTGGTCAGCTTGGTGCGGCCGCTGACCCGGCAAATCTGCGTGGCAAAGTCGGCGTAATGCTGAGTGCTGCCCCACAACAGAAAGATCAGGTTGACCGGGTCGACCGGGTCCATTTTGCCAGCGTCGATCCACGCTTGAAACACCGCCGCCCGGCCCTGGAACCAGGCGCGGTAATCCTGGTTGAAATATTCGGTCAGGCACTCACCGCCGCTGATCACTTCCATGGCGAAAACTCGCGAGGCTTGGGGCTGGCGGCGGGAGAATTCCATCTTGGCGCGAATGTAGCGCGTCAGCGCTTCGGCCGGATCATCCTCGGCGGTGAGGGTGTTGAAGGTGCTGTCCCACAACTGCAGGATGTTGCTCAACACCGCCACGTACAACCCCAGCTTATTGGTGAAGTAGTAATGCAGGTTCGCCTTGGGCAACCCGGCATTCAGGGCGATGGTGTTCATGCTCGTGCCTTTGAACCCGTGACGGGCGAACTCGTCTTCGGCGGCTTTGATGATGGTCTCTTCGTTCTTCTGACGAATGCGGCTGGCAGGTTTGCCGCCGTGAGCGGGGACTTCAAAGGTCATAGGCACTTCCGAACAGGTGGGTGGGTGCAACCAATGCGTTGATAGCGCAACCACAGGCTCCAGACAAGTCCCGACACGATAAAACCTGACCACCACAAATCACTGTAGGAGCGAAGCTTGCTCGCGAAGGCGGCGTGTCATCTGTATTAATGTCGGCTGACACACCGCCTTCGCGAGCAAGCTTCGCTCCTACAGGTTTCCACCTTATTCAACGTGTTGCAGCCAGGCTCTCTAAAAAGCTTTCCAGCACCAAATGCGGGCGACGTCCCTTGCGTGTCACCGATGCGAGGCTCAAGTCATAAAACCGTGCTGTCGGTTTCAGCGCGCGCAAGCGCCCTTGCTGCACCCAGAGGCTGGCGTAGTGATCCGGCAGGTAACCGATGTAGCGCCCGGTGAGAATCAGAAACGCCATGCCTTCGCGGTCTGACGCACTGGCGGTGCAATTGAGTGCCTGGTAATGCGCCTGAATCTCGGCCGGCAAGCGGAAGGTCGGGGCGATGGCGTCCTGACTGTTGAGGCGCTCGTCATCCAGTTGTTTGTCGTCGACATAAAACAACGGATGACCAACCGCGCAATACAGCAGCGAACGTTCACTGTAGAGCGGCTGATATTCCAGCCCCGACAGGGCGCTTGCCTGCGGCACCACGCCGACATGCAAGCGGCCGTCGAGCACGCCTTGCTCGACTTCATTGGGCGCGATCATGCGGATCTGAATCTGCACGTCCGGTCCGCGTTCCTTCAATTGCGCCAACGCATGAGTGATGCGCATGTGGGGCAGGGTGACCAGGTTGTCGGTGAGGCCGATGGTCAATTCGCCGCGCAGGTGTTGGTGCAGACCGTTGACCTCGGTGCGGAAACTTTCCAGCGCACTCAATAGCTGCAATGCCGATTGATACACCTCGCGACCTTCTTCGGTCAGGGAAAACCCGGCGCGACCTCGTTGGCACAGGCGCAGGCCGAGGCGCTGTTCCAGGTCGCTCATCTGCTGGCTGATCGCCGAGCGGCCGATCCCGAGCACCGACTCCGCCGCCGAGAAACCACCGCATTCCACCACGCTGCGAAAAATCCGCAGCAAGCGGATATCAAAGTCGCTGACTTGTGCCAGCGGATCGGGGCGTCGAGTGCTCATAGTTTAGCGCTGGCCTGACTGAACGTTAGAAAAGTTGGATTTCACCGACTTTATCCCCGTGGCAATTTAGCTGCAAGAACGCTTTTCATCTCCACGCCGCTTATTGCCTTGCGAGGTTTTGCCCATGAACTTGCCTGAAAACGCCCCGAATTCCCTGGCCAGCCAGCTCAAGCTCGATGCTCACTGGATGCCCTACACCGCCAACCGAAATTTCCAGCGCGATCCGCGACTGATCGTGGCGGCTGAAGGCAGTTGGCTGACGGACGACAAGGGTCGCAAGGTCTACGATTCGCTGTCCGGTCTGTGGACCTGCGGCGCCGGGCACACCCGCAAGGAAATCCAGGAAGCGGTTGCCAAGCAGTTGGGCACTCTCGATTACTCGCCGGGCTTCCAGTACGGTCATCCGCTGTCGTTCCAACTGGCGGAGAAAATCACCGACCTGACGCCGGGTAATCTGAATCACGTGTTCTTCACCGACTCGGGTTCCGAGTGCGCTGACACTGCGGTGAAGATGGTCCGCGCTTACTGGCGTCTGAAAGGCCAGGCGACCAAAACCAAAATGATCGGCCGCGCCCGTGGTTACCACGGTGTGAACATCGCCGGCACCAGCCTCGGCGGCGTCAACGGCAACCGCAAAATCTTCGGTCAGGCGATGATGGACGTCGATCACCTGCCGCACACCTTGCTGGCGAGCAATGCTTACTCGCGCGGCATGCCAAAAGAGGGCGGTATCGCTCTGGCCGATGAGTTGCTCAAACTGATCGAGCTGCATGACGCTTCGAACATCGCCGCCGTATTCGTCGAGCCAATGGCCGGTTCCGCTGGCGTGCTGGTTCCGCCTGAGGGCTACCTCAAGCGTCTGCGCGAGATCTGCGATCAGCACAACATCCTGCTGGTGTTCGACGAAGTGATCACCGGCTTCGGTCGTACCGGTTCGATGTTCGGCGCTGACAGCTTTGGCGTGACCCCGGACCTGATGTGCATCGCCAAGCAAGTCACCAACGGTGCGATCCCGATGGGCGCGGTGATTGCCAGCTCCGAGATCTACCAGACCTTCATGAACCAGGCGACGCCTGAGTACGCTGTGGAATTCCCGCACGGCTACACCTATTCCGCGCACCCGGTGGCTTGCGCCGCTGGTCTTGCCGCACTCGACCTGCTGCAAAAGGAAAACCTGGTGCAGAGCGTGGCCGACGTTGCGCCGCATTTCGAAAATGCACTGCACGGCCTTAAGGGCTCGAAAAACATCATCGACATTCGTAACTACGGGCTGGCCGGTGCTATCCAGATCGCTCCGCGTGACGGCGATGCCATCGTGCGTCCGTTCGAAGCGGGCATGGCGCTGTGGAAAGCCGGGTTCTACGTGCGCTTCGGCGGCGACACCCTGCAGTTCGGCCCAACCTTCAACAGCAAGCCGCAAGACCTTGATCGTCTGTTTGACGCGGTCGGCGAAGTGCTGAACAAAATCGACTGATTTCCCCTTCTATATAGAGGCGCCCGTTGACGGGCGCCTGTGGACAACTTTTCTGGAGCCCCGCATGAGTCTTATCCCGCATTTGATCAACGGTGAACTGGTGACCGAAGACGGTCGCACGGCCGACGTGTTCAACCCGTCTACCGGCCAGGCGATTCACAAACTGCCATTGGCCAGCCGCGAAACCATCCAGAAGGCCATCGACTCGGCCAAGGCTGCGTTCCCGGCCTGGCGCAATACTCCGCCGGCCAAACGTGCGCAGGTAATGTTCCGCTTCAAGCAACTGCTGGAACAGAACGAAGCACGTATCGCCCAACTGATCAGCGAAGAACACGGCAAGACGCTGGAAGATGCTGCCGGTGAATTGAAGCGCGGTATCGAGAACGTCGAGTTCGCGTGCGCGGCGCCGGAAATCCTCAAGGGCGAGTACAGCCGTAACGTCGGCCCGAACATTGATGCCTGGTCGGACTTCCAGCCATTGGGCGTGGTCGCCGGTATTACTCCGTTCAACTTCCCGGCGATGGTGCCGCTGTGGATGTATCCGCTGGCAATCGTCTGCGGCAACTGCTTCATCCTCAAACCTTCCGAGCGTGATCCAAGCTCGACGCTGTTGATCGCTCAGTTGTTGCTGGAAGCCGGTCTGCCGAAAGGCGTGTTGAGCGTTGTGCATGGTGACAAGGCTGCAGTGGACGCGCTGATCGAAGCGCCGGAAGTCAAAGCATTGAGTTTCGTTGGCTCGACGCCGATTGCCGAATACATCTATGCCGAAGGCACCAAGCGCGGCAAACGCGTTCAGGCACTGGGCGGCGCGAAGAACCACGCGGTGCTGATGCCGGATGCAGATCTGGATAACGCCGTCAGCGCTCTGATGGGGGCGGCGTACGGTTCCTGCGGCGAGCGTTGCATGGCGATTTCGGTAGCCGTGTGCGTTGGCGACCAGGTGGCCGATGCGTTGGTGGCCAAGCTGACTCCGCAGATCAAGGCATTGAAGATTGGCGCAGGTACCACTTGTGGTCTGGACATGGGGCCGTTGGTTACCGGTCAGGCTCGTGACAAAGTCAGTGGCTATGTAGAAGACGGCGTTGCCTCCGGTGCAACCCTGGTCGTGGATGGTCGTGGTCTGAGCGTGGCCGGTCATGAAGAAGGTTTCTTCCTGGGCGGTTGCCTGTTCGATAACGTCACGCCAGAGATGCGTATCTATAAAGAAGAGATCTTTGGGCCAGTGCTGTGCGTCGTCCGGGTGAACAGCCTGGAAGAGGCGATGCAACTGATCAACGATCACGAGTATGGCAATGGCACCTGCATCTTTACCCGTGATGGGGAAGCTGCGCGGTTGTTCTGTGATGAGATCGAAGTCGGCATGGTTGGCGTCAACGTGCCGTTGCCGGTGCCGGTGGCTTATCACAGCTTTGGCGGCTGGAAGCGTTCGCTGTTCGGCGATCTGCATGCGTATGGCCCGGATGGCGTGCGCTTCTACACTCGTCGCAAGGCCATTACTCAGCGTTGGCCACAGCGTGCGAGCCATGAAGCATCGCAATTCGCATTCCCTAGCTTGTAAGTAGAAGGGAAGAAGGCCGAGCCCCTTGGGGCTCGGCCTTCGTGTTTTCGGGCTTTTTTGACCCGTATGACAGAAATGTGAAAATAGGTGTTGACGGCAGATTCTGGAAGTCTATAATTCGCCCCACTTCCGGCGCAGTCGAAACGGAAAACTCCTTGGTAAACAATGAGTTACGCAGTTTTCGACAGCGAGTTGCTTCAGATCATCGAAGCCCAGAAGGAGTTGAAAGAGCGGTGTTGTGTGGCTCTTTTGACGGTTCGATCTTCTCGGTCGAAAGCGGAGAAAAAGAGGTGTTGACAGCAGCGAGTAACGCTGTAGAATTCGCCTCCCGCTAACGAGAGATCGGAAGCGCAAGTGGTTGAAGTTGCAAAGGAAACTTTGAAAGCTTCTGAAAATAACCGCTTGACAGATGTAGAGGACGCTGTAGAATGCGCGCCTCGGTTGAGACGAAAGATCTTAACCAACCGCTCTTTAACAACTGAATCAAGCAATTCGTGTGGGTGCTTGTGGAGTCAGACTGATAGTCAACAAGATTATCAGCATCAC